>NZ_JAWIIP010000057.1:0-266 GCF_034683865.1 Pseudomonas sp. C11 | reverse complement strand
CAGATCCTGCGACAGGTTGATGTCGCCGGTTGGGTTCTGCAGTTTGCCGAGCTGATCCAGCTCGCGGGTCAGGCCCTGGCGCAGGCTGATGATGTCGAAGCCCACCTGCATCAGCAGCGGCTTGATCGAGCCGCCCTGTTGCTCGAGCAGCGCCTGCAGCAGGTGCAGCGGCTCGATGGCGGCATGATCCTTGCCCACCGCCAGGGATTGGGCGTCGGAGAGTGCAAGTTGCAGCTTGCTGGTCAAACGATCGATACGCATAAATG
>NZ_JAWIIP010000056.1:0-267 GCF_034683865.1 Pseudomonas sp. C11 | reverse complement strand
CGATGCGCCCTCCTTCGAGGTTCGCCAGGGCGATGCGATAGCCCTCGCCCTCCTCGCCCCGGCGCAGATCGGCCGGGATACGCACGCCGTCGAGCTGGATCTGTCAGGTGTCGGACGCATGCTGGCCGAGTTTGTCCTCCACCCGCACCACCGAGAAACCGGGGGTATCGGTGGGCCCGATAAAGGCGCTGATGCCCGTCTTGCCCGCTTGCGGATCGGTAACGGCGAAGACGATGACCATGCCGGCGTGGCTGCCGGAGGTGCTGA
>NZ_JAWIIP010000055.1:0-268 GCF_034683865.1 Pseudomonas sp. C11 | reverse complement strand
AAATCCTCGGGCAGTTCCTCCAGGCGCAGCAAGCGGCCTTCGCGGACCGCCTGGGCCAACAGGCCATGGTGGTCCGACTCGATCTGCTCGCGGGCCTGCTCTTCGGTACTCAGGCCATAACAGGCCACACGCACCAGCCGGCCATGCTCGTCGCGAACGTACACGGCGCACACCACGCTGACCAGATAAGAGGCAAAGAAGCGCAGGATGTTCTCGCCAAGCATGGGCAAGGTCAGTTGCCCGAGTACCTGCTGCGCCAGTTGGGTCT
>NZ_JAWIIP010000054.1:0-270 GCF_034683865.1 Pseudomonas sp. C11 | reverse complement strand
TCGCTTGCTCACTGGGACGGTATAAAATTCGGTCTCTAATCAAACGGTTATAGGAATTAGCCTTACCACTATGACTGCCACGTTGAAAAAGATTCTACCTATACTGTGCATTAGTGTTGCATTCGCTGTCGGGGTTAATTACCTCTCAGACCAGGCATTAATCCTAATTTCTCAAGCACAGCTTGGGTCAATCCCCGCAAATCTGATTGCAGAGATTTTTCTCAAAGTCGTATTCCATATGTTCTTGCTATGTGCAGTGCCTGTGTTTCT
>NZ_JAWIIP010000053.1:0-272 GCF_034683865.1 Pseudomonas sp. C11 | reverse complement strand
CTGTTTCCCTTTTGGTCGTGTTGCCCAGCAACCAAGTGATCAGCTAAAAACGCAATTAGGACGTGCGATCATGGAAAATAATCCTTTCCGTGAACAACTCAAGCAGCATGTTTTTTACAATACCGATCCCAATGATGTCTTTGGGCGTATGGAAAATGCCTTCCAAGCAGCATTAAAGATTGATCCTCTGTGGACGAAGTTTAAAAAAGCGGAGTCCAAAGGACAATTTGAAGGCTTAGATTTTGAATCACATATTCAACATGCACTTGAAA
>NZ_JAWIIP010000052.1:0-272 GCF_034683865.1 Pseudomonas sp. C11 | reverse complement strand
CTCGCGGCATCCATGCCGCTCAACCTCTTCCACGACGATTCCGTTCGCCCTCCTGGGCGGGCTCTGCACGCGCCTGAACCCGGGGTAACTCAGGTGTAGCTGGGAGTGCTCTGGCAAGAGCAACAGCGAAAGACAGCCCCGTCGAGTCAAACCAATAGTTTCAGGCGCGCGAATGGCCCTTTTAGGAGGGTGAGTGGAATCGTTGCGTAGAGGGGCGAGCCGCAGGGATGCGGCGAGAGGCGTAATGGGCCAGGGATGGCCCATGTACGCCG
>NZ_JAWIIP010000051.1:0-277 GCF_034683865.1 Pseudomonas sp. C11 | reverse complement strand
CGGCGTACATGGGCCATCCCTGGCCCATTACGCCTCTCGCCGCATCCCTGCGGCTCGCCCCTCTACGCAACGATTCCGCTCACCCTCCTGAAAGGGCCATTCGCGCGCCTGAGACTATAGGTTTGATTCAACTGCCGTGGTGGTTCGCTGTTGCTCTGCTCTTGCCAGAACACTCCAAGCTACACCTGAGTTACCCCAGATTCAGGCGCGTGCAGAGCCCGCCCAGGAGGGCGAACGGAATCGTCGTGGAAGAGGTTGAGCGACATGGATGTCGCGA
>NZ_JAWIIP010000050.1:0-284 GCF_034683865.1 Pseudomonas sp. C11 | reverse complement strand
CGTCCGGATTGAACGGCCCGGCATGAGTGATGTGCAGAACGCTGCCGTCCTGCACGCTGGTGCGCGCACCGATACGGATGCGGTGCATGTCGACACGGATCACGGTCAGCGGCCAGACCGAGCTGTCCTCGCCCAGCACCACATCGCCGATGACCACGGCGGAAGAGTCGACGAAGACGCGCGCGCCCAGTTGCGGGAGGTGTTGCTGGTATTTGCGAATCGCCACGATAGAGGATCCTGGGCTGCGGGAAAGCTTGATTGTAATTAAGATGGCCCCCATATCG
>NZ_JAWIIP010000005.1:0-334115 GCF_034683865.1 Pseudomonas sp. C11 | reverse complement strand
GAGGAGTCCTCTGCCAGGTTAAAAACTGTTACCCATGTGCTTGAACCGATTTGTCACCTATGTGGGTGAGTCGTACCGCCAAGACCTTTTGCCTTCTTTTGTGGCGTTTGACAAAAGAAGGTCGCCGGGAGGCGAAACGGGAGCCATCAGCAGAACACCGATAAGCGGCCTAAACACCGAAAATAACAGCACATCCCTACAAACTTGCCAGCCCGGTATCAAACAAGCCGCCCCTCAAAGAAAGGTGCGCTTTTCATTCAAGCTTCCTACAAACCTACATCAAGCAACCCACCACCACCCACCTCATCCACAAACCCAGCGACGTTCATCTAACTGTCACATTGGTTTCATAGAGTGTTCACAAGGCCTGCTGATACTTGGGCCCGTTCCATCCAACACTAATCCTGCTAGGAGCAAGGCATGAAACTGAAGCGTTTGATGGCGGCCCTGACGTTCGCCGCTACCGGCGTAGGCGCCGTAACCGCAATGGCTGCCATCGACCCGGCTCTGCCGACCTATGAAAAGACTTCCGGTGTATCGGGTAACCTGTCCAGCGTCGGTTCCGACACCCTGGCCAACCTGATGACCCTGTGGGCAGAGGACTACAAGAAGCTCTACCCCAACGTGAACATCCAGATTCAGGCCGCTGGTTCCTCCACCGCGCCACCCGCTCTGACCGAAGGTACCTCCAACCTCGGCCCGATGAGCCGCAAGATGAAGGACAACGAGCTGCAGGCCTTCGAAGAGAAGTACGGCTACAAGCCGACCGCCATCCCGGTCGCCATCGACGCCCTGGCCGTGTTCGTGCACAAGGACAACCCGATCAAGCAGCTGACCATGCAACAGGTCGATGCCATCTTCTCCAGCACCCGTCTGTGCGGTGAAGCCAAGGAAATCAAAACCTGGGGCGACGCTGGCCTGACCGGTGACTGGGCGGCCAAGCCGATCCAGCTGTTCGGTCGTAACTCGGTATCCGGCACCTACGGTTACTTCAAGGAAGAAGCCCTGTGCAAAGGTGACTTCCGCTCCAACGTCAACGAGCAGCCGGGTTCGGCTTCCGTGGTGCAGTCGATCTCCAGCACCGTCAACGCCATCGGTTACTCGGGTATCGGTTACCGCACTGCCAGCGTTCGCGCCGTTGCCCTGGTGAACAAGAAGGGTGAGGTCGAAGAGGCTACCGAAGCCAACGCCCTGTCCGGCAAGTACCCGCTGTCGCGCTTCCTCTACGTCTACGTCAACAAGGCGCCGAACAAGCCGCTGGATCCGCTGGAGGCCGAGTTCGTGAAGATGGTGCTGTCCAAGCAAGGCCAGGAAATCGTGGTCAAGGATGGCTACATCCCGCTGCCGTCGAAAGTGGTCGAGAAGACCAAGAAAGAACTGGGCCTGTAATTCAGCCCGGCAGGGCGCTGGCAGCGATGTCATGCGCCCTGTACGACACGCCCGCGACTCCTGTGAGTCGTGGGCGTTGTCGCGTCACTGCGCTGTAATTTTTCTGTCATACAAGCCCGATAGAGTGAAGCACCTCACAATGTGCGGGCGATGTCCGCCGTGCCCGAGACCTCCTCATGAATGACCTGGCCAATAACCGCATGAGCGCTTCCGATAGCCACCGGATCGACTTCGATACCCCCGTCCTGAAACGCAAGCGCCGGATTCGTGCGCTCAAGGATCGCGCCGCGCGCTGGTACGTTTCCATTGGTGGTCTGGCCGTACTGGCCTGCATCACCCTGATCTTCTTCTACCTCGCCTACGTCGTGGCGCCGATGTTCGCCGGTGCCGACATGGAGGCGCGCAAGGTTCAGCAGCCGGCCTGGCTGGCCGAGCAGGGCGAGCCGCTGATGCTGGCGCTCGAAGAGCAGAACAAGGTCGCCATGCGCCTGTCGCGCAGCGGCCAGGTGCAGTTCTTCATGCTCAAGGATGGTGCGGCGCTCAAGGCCATGCAGATCCAGTTGCCGGCAGGCGTCAGCATCGTCTCCCATGCCGAGGATCAACCCGGTAGCCATCGTGCCGTACTGGGCCTGTCCAACGGTCAGGTGCTGGTGTTCCAGGTTGCCTACAAGGTGACCTACCCGAACAACGTCAAGACCATCGAGCCGCAGATCCAGTACCCCTTCGGCGAGGCGCCGATCAGCCTCGACAGCCAAGGGCGTGCCATCGAACACGTGGCTATGAGCGAGAACGGCGAAAGCCTGATGCTCAGCGGCTCGGTCGGCGCCGAACTGCAACTGCTGAACATCAGCCGCGAAGAGAACATGATGACCGATGAGGTCACGCTCGAGGAAACGCGCATCGATCTGCCGCAGATCGCCGAGCCGATCAAGGCCATGGTCATCGACCCGCGTCAGCAGTGGCTGTTCGTGGTCAACGGCAAGGCCACGGTCGATGTCTTCGACCTGCGCAGCAAGTCGCTCAATGGCCGCTACACGCTGCTGCAGGGCGACGCCGAAGTGAGCACGGTCAATCCGTTGCTCGGCGGTATCTCGCTGATGATCGGTGACACTCGAGGCGGCATCGCCCAGTGGTTCATGGTGCGCGACGCCGACGGCAAGTCCGTGCTGACCCGCATCCGTGACTTCAAGCTGGGCAACGCCGCGATTACCCAGATCATCCCCGAAGAGCGCCGCAAGGGCTTCATTGCGCTGGATGCCGAGGGCCGCATGGGCATCTTCCACAGCACCGCACACCGCACCCTGCTGACCGAGAAGATCGCCGACGGCGCCAGCATCGGCGCTCTGTCGCCGCGTGCCAACCGCCTGCTGGTGGAGTCGGACGGCAAGCTGCAGCGCTTCTACATCGACAACCCGCACCCGGAAATCTCCTGGAGCGCGCTGTGGGGCAAGGTCTGGTACGAGAGCTATGACGAGCCCAAGCAGGTCTGGCAGTCGACTTCGGCCAACGGCGACTTCGAGCCCAAGCTGAGCCTGGCGCCGCTGACCTTCGGCACGCTGAAAGCCGCCTTCTACGCCATGCTCCTGGCCGCCCCGCTGGCTATTTGCGCGGCGATCTACACCGCCTACTTCATGGCCCCGGCCATGCGCCGCAAGGTCAAGCCGGTGATCGAGCTGATGGAAGCGCTGCCGACGGTGATCCTCGGCTTCTTCGCCGGCCTGTTCCTGGCACCCTACGTCGAAGGCCATCTGCCGGGCATCTTCAGCCTGCTGTTGCTGACCCCGGTCGGCGTGCTGCTGGCCGCCTATGGCTGGAGCCGCCTGCCGGAGCGCATCCGCCTGATCATCCCGGATGGCTGGGAAGCCGCGCTGTTGATCCCGGTGATCCTGCTGGTCGGTACCGGTTCGCTGGGCATGAGCGGTCACCTGGAGAACTGGTTCTTCGGCGGCGACATGCGCCACTGGATCAACCACGAACTGGGCATCAACTTCGACCAGCGCAACGCTCTGGTGGTCGGCCTGGCCATGGGCTTCGCGGTGATCCCGAACATCTACTCGATCGCCGAAGACGCCGTGTTCAGCGTACCCAAGAGCCTGACCTTCGGCTCCCTGGCCCTCGGTGCCACGCCCTGGCAGACCCTGACCCGTGTGGTGATCCTCACCGCCAGCCCGGGCATCTTCTCGGCGCTGATGATCGGCCTGGGCCGCGCCGTCGGCGAGACCATGATCGTGCTGATGGCCACCGGCAACACGCCGATCATGGACATGAACATCTTCGAGGGTCTGCGCACGCTGGCCGCCAACGTCGCGGTGGAAATGCCCGAGTCCGAGGTGGGCAGCACCCACTACCGCGTGCTGTTCCTCTCCGCGCTGGTGCTGCTGAGCTTCACCTTCGTGATGAATACCTTGGCGGAGCTGATCCGTAACCGTCTGCGCAAGAAATACGCGTCGCTCTGAGAACTGGGGAAGACAGATGTCCTTGAAAAGCAAAGAGCAAAACTTCGCCACCTGGTTCAAGGGTGGCTCGCCCTGGGTGTGGATGACCGCCAGCGGCGTGTCGATCGCGGTGATCGTCACCATCGGCCTGCTCGCCGTGATCGCCGTGCGCGGCCTCGCTCACTTCTGGCCGGCCGACGTGATCGAAGCCACGTATCAGGTGCCGGGCGAAGCGCCGCGCGTGATGGCGGGCGAGCTGGTGCAGGAAGAGCTGGTGCCGCGTGCGCGTCTGGCCGATGCCGGCCTGCCGGTGGACGTCAACGGCGGCGAGTTCCTTACCCGTGAGTTGTTCAAGGTGGGTAACCGCGAAGTCTACGGTGCCGACTTCAGCTGGGTCGTCGCCGAGTGGATGAAGGATCTGCGCACGCCGCAGGCGCTGCTGGTGCTCGAGCGCCGTGAGTGGGGCAACTTCTACGGCTACCTGCTCGAGGTCAAGGAAAGCGGCCAGGTGGTGGCCCAGGGCGATGCCGCCTGGGCCGAGCTGCAGCAGCGCATCGCCCGTGTCGATGGCCTGCAGAGCAAGCTGGCCGCGTTGCAGAAGAGCGATATCGGCAGCATCAACCACGGTCTCGAACAGCTGCGCCTGCAGGCGCGCCGACTGGAATTGGGCGGTAAGCTGGACGCCGCCGCACAGGCCGACATGGACGCCCGTCGTGCCGAACTCGATGCGCAGTACAAGGTGCTCGAAGGCCAACTGGTCGACCTCAACCAGCAACTGGCGCGCGACAGCATCCGGGTCAAGACCGTCGATGGTCGTGAGCAGGACATCGCCCTGAGCAAGGTGGTGCGGGCCTACCAGCCCAATGCCATGGGCACCGGCGCCAAGCTCGGCTTCTATTTCGCCAAACTGTGGGAGTTCGTCAGCGACGAGCCACGCGAGGCCAACACCGAGGGCGGCATCTTCCCGGCCATCTTCGGCACCGTGATGATGACCCTGATCATGGCCGTGATCGTCACCCCGTTCGGCGTGCTGGCGGCCATCTACCTGCGTGAGTACGCCAAGCAGGGCACCCTGACGCGCATCATCCGTATCGCCGTGAACAACCTGGCGGGCGTTCCGGCCATCGTCTACGGCGTGTTCGGCCTGGGCTTCTTCGTTTACGTGCTGGGTGGCTCGATCGACCGCCTGTTCTTCCCCGAAGCGGCGCCGGCGCCGACCTTCGGCACGCCAGGCTTGCTGTGGGCTTCGTTGACCCTGGCGATCCTCGCCGTGCCGGTGGTGATCGTCGCCACCGAGGAAGGTCTGGCACGTATCCCCCGCGCCCTGCGCGAAGGTTCGCTGGCGCTCGGGGCAACCAAGGCCGAGACGCTGTGGAAAGTGGTGCTGCCGATGGCCAGCCCGGCGATGATGACCGGCATGATCCTCGCCGTGGCCCGTGCCGCTGGCGAAGTGGCGCCGCTGATGCTGGTCGGCGTGGTCAAGCTGGCGCCGAGCCTGCCGGTCGATGCCAACTACCCGTATCTGCACCTGGATCAGAAGATCATGCACCTGGGCTTCCACATCTACGACGTCGGCTTCCAGAGCCCCAACGTCGAGGCCGCCCGCCCGCTGGTGTACGCCACCGCGTTGCTGCTGGTGCTGGTGATCGTCCTGCTCAACCTGAGCGCCGTCTTCATCCGTAACCACCTGCGCGAGAAGTACAAGGCGCTGGATCACTAATTCTGCTGCAGGCCGCACGCTGCAGGCGTCAGGCACAAGCCGACCTGCAGCCTGCCGCTTGAAGCCTAGGGCCTCCGAAGGAGACTGTTATGCAACACGAAGTACACACCCACGGTATCGACATGGCCGCTCTTGGCCGCCAGAAGCAGGGCCTGAAACTGGCCGACGAGACCGTCGCCCTGGAAGTGCCCGGCCTGAACCTGTTCTACGGCGACAAGCAGGCGCTATTCGACGTGTCGATGAACATTCCCAAGCAGCGCGTCACCGCCTTCATCGGCCCGTCGGGCTGCGGCAAGTCGACCCTGCTGCGTACCTTCAACCGCATGAACGACCTGGTCGATGGCTGCCGCGTCGACGGCGAGATCCTCCTCGACGGGCAGGACATCTACCAGAAGGGCGTGGACGTCGCCGAACTGCGTCGTCGCGTCGGCATGGTGTTCCAGAAGCCCAACCCCTTCCCCAAGAGCATCTACGAGAACGTGGTCTACGGCCTGCGCATCCAGGGCGTGAACCAGAAGCGTGTGCTCGACGAGACCGTCGAGTGGGCCCTGAAGAGCGCGGCGCTGTGGGACGAAGTGAAGGATCGCCTGCATGACTCGGCACTGGGCCTGTCCGGCGGTCAGCAGCAGCGTCTGGTGATCGCCCGTACCGTGGCGGTGCAGCCCGAAGTGCTGCTGCTCGACGAACCCTGCTCGGCGCTCGATCCGATCTCCACGCTGAAGGTCGAAGAGCTGATCTACGAATTGAAATCCAAGTACACCATCGTCATCGTCACCCACAACATGCAGCAGGCGGCGCGGGTCTCCGACTACACCGCGTTCATGTACATGGGCAAACTCATCGAGTTCGGCGACACCGATACGCTGTTCACCAACCCGGCCAAGAAGCAGACCGAAGACTACATCACCGGTCGTTACGGTTGAGGGCAGCGGCAAGCTACACGCCGCAAGCTGCCAGCCAGCTCGCGGCAACCAGACACTTCACCGATCGGCTTGCAGCTTGGAGCTTGCCGCTTGAAGCTTTCGCGGAGCGAATTTCATGAACAAAGACAACCTGACCCAGCACATCTCCCAGCAATTCAACGCCGAGCTGGAGGAAGTTCGCAGCCACCTGCTGGCCATGGGTGGCCTGGTGGAAAAACAGGTCAACGACGCCGTTACCGCCCTGATCGACGCCGACTCAGGTTTGGCCCAGCAGGTGCGCGAGATCGATGATCAGATCAACCAGATGGAGCGCAACATCGACGAGGAGTGCATCCGCATCCTCGCCCGTCGCCAGCCGGCAGCCTCCGACCTGCGTCTGATCATCAGCATCTCCAAGTCGGTGATCGACCTCGAACGCATCGGCGACGAGTCCACCAAGATCGCCAAGCGCGCCATCCAGCTCAGCGAAGAAGGCGAGGCGCCGAAAGGCTACGTGGAGATTCGTCATATCGGCGACCAGGTGCGCAAGATGGTGCGCGATGCGCTGGACGCCTTCGCCCGCTTCGATGCCGAACTGGCCCTGGCCGTGGCTCAGCACGACAAGACCGTCGACCGCGAGTACAAGACCGCGCTGCGCGAACTGGTCACCTACATGATGGAAGACCCGCGCTCGATCTCCCGCGTAATCAACGTGATCTGGGTGCTGCGTTCGCTGGAGCGGATTGGCGATCATGCGCGCAACATCGCCGAACTGGTGATCTACCTGGTGCGCGGCACCGACGTTCGTCACCTGGGCCTGACCCGCATGCGTGAAGAGGTCGAGGGCAAGCCAGGGGCCTGATACCTGGCGCTGAACAAACGGCCCGCCTATGCGGGCCGTTTCGTTTACGCGATTTGCATGTTGTCCGACGTTTTCCGTTGGCCTTTGGCGACTGGCCATGACTATGCTTAGCGTCATTGATACAGGAGTAGCCGATGAGCAAAGTCAGTGTGCTGGTAGTGGACGACGCGACCTTCATTCGAGATCTGGTCAAGAAGGGGTTGCGCGACAACTTTCCCGGCGTACAGATCGAAGAGGCAATCAACGGTCGCAAGGCCCAGCAGATGCTGACGCGCCAGGCGGTCGACCTGATCCTGTGTGATTGGGAAATGCCGGAGATGTCTGGTCTCGAACTGCTGACCTGGTGCCGTGAGCAGGAAAGCCTCAAGGGCGTTCCGTTCATCATGGTGACCAGCCGTGGCGACAAGGAAAACGTGGTGCAGGCCATTCAGGCCGGGGTCTCCGACTTCATCGGCAAGCCCTTCTCCAACGAGCAACTGGTCACCAAGGTGAAGAAGGCCATGAGCCGCGCTGGCAAGCTGCAGGCGCTGGTTTCCGGTGCCGCGCCCAAGATGCTCGGCAGCGGCGCGCTGGCCAATGATTCCCTGGCCGCCTTGACCGGTGGCAAGGCCGAGGTGGTCAAATCGACTGCCAAGCCTGCCGCCAGCGCGGATGCCGCCGCCGTGTTCGCCAAGCCGGCAGCGCCTGCGGCCAAGGCGTCCGCGGCGCCGAGTGGCCGTGGTCAGGGCCAGTTGCGCCTGCCCGGCGGCAGCATGCCCTGCGTGATCAAGGCGCTGAGCCTCAAGGAGGCACTGCTGCTGGTCAAGCGCGTCGAGTTGCTGCCGCAGGTACTGGAAAGCGCCGTGCTCGATCTGGAGCAGGGCGAGGCGGCGGAAACGGCGCGCCTCAACGGTTACCTGCATGCGGTGGTGGCCCATGAGCCCAAGCCCGACAGCGAGTGGCTGCAACTGACCTTCCGCTTCGTCGACCGTGACCCGCAGAAGCTCGATTACCTGTCGCGTCTGATCGCGCGCGGCACGGCGCAGAAGCATTTCGTCCCCGGCGCGTAGCTCGGACGCAATCCGGCGCTCCTTCGCATCAGGCTGGGCCATGGCGGTGAGCCGGTTCACAGCCTGACGGTCGGTAGCTCGCGCCAGCCCTTCAGCGCTGCTAGTCTTTCCAACCCGGATATCAAAAAGCCATTCGATCCGAGTAGTCATGCTAGGGCGTCTGATTCTTCTCTGCAGTCTGCTGGCCCTGAGCGGCCAGGTGGCTGCCCTGACCATCTACAAGTACGTCGACAAGAACGGCGTGGTCACCTATAGCGACCAGGCCGCGCCCGGCGCGCAGGTGTTCGTGTTCAACGACCGCATGGTCGAGCGCCTCGATACCCAGGTGAAGCTGGAAACCAAGAAGCACGAGGCCGGTGAGACCTTGCTGGTGCGCAACGACCTGTTCGCCCCCGTGGAAGTCGAGTTGAAGCTGGAGCAGGTGCAGAACGCCGTCGGCGCACCGGACAAGCCGATTCGCTGGGTGCTGCCGCCGCGCAGCCACATCCGCCTCGCCACGCTGACCGCCGAAGACCCATCCAAGCCCCTGCGCTACAAGCCCAAGCTGCGCTACGCGCTGGGTGATCCGCGCCTGCAGCCGAGCATTCATCGTTATCCGCTGCCCTGGCGTGGCGGGCCCTTCCGCCTGACCCAGGGTGCCAACGGCACCTACAGCCACTTCACACCCAAGGGCCGCTACGCGGTCGACATCGCCATGCCCGAGGGCACGCCCATCGTCGCCGCGCGCGGCGGTGTGGTGGTCAAGACCGAGGGCCAGCAGAGCGGGCGTGGCAACAACCCGGCCGGCAACTTCGTGCGCATCCTGCATGACGACGGCACCATGGGTGTCTACCTGCACCTGATGCGCGGCTCGGTCAGTGTCAAGGAGGGCCAGCGCGTGGAGACCGGCACCCTGCTCGCACGCTCCGGCAACACCGGCAACAGCACCGGCCCGCATCTGCACTTCGTGGTGCAGCGCAATGTCGGCCTGGCCGTCGAGTCCATCCCGTTCAACTTCCGCCAGCCGGTGGACAGCCTGCCCAATTTCGCCGTCGGCGGCGAATAGCCCCGCCGCCGTTCAATCGCGTCTCCCCGACTTAAGCCCCTCGATCCGAATGTCGCCTGTGTAAAGGGCACCTCCGTCGTGCGCGCCGCACGGGCGGAAGGTGTCTTTCCGCTCGTCTTCCGCTGCCGTGCGGGCGGAAATGATTTTTCACCGACTGCCAAGGCCAAACCCTTGTGAATCAAGGGTTTCAGCTGTTGGCACCGCTATTGCTATCTCACAGGAAAACGGGTGTCCGACTATGGCTATCGATACAGACTACGTACAGAGCATGGCGACCCAGCTGGCCCAATATGAAGTACAGGGCCAACTGGCCAAGGCCGATCGCAACCAGGCCGCTTATAAGGCCCAGCTCAACGCCTTGACCACGCTGGACACGGCGCTGAAGGCGTTCAAGTCCAGCGCCAGTGGCCTGAAGAGCGCTGGCAGCAGCATGCTGATCAACAGCGCCACGTTCAGCCAGGAGGGTTATGCCACCGCGACGGTCAGCAGCAAGGCGGTCAGCGGCAGCTACGACTTCTTCGTCGAGCAGCTTGCCAGCAAGAGCCAGCTGGCGCTCGAAGGCCTGCAGGATTCGGATCTGGGCAGCGGTAGCCTGACCCTCGGTCAGGGCAGCGACTCGTTCACCATCGACCTCAGCGCCACCAGCACGCTCGACCAGGTGGCCGCCGCCATCAACGGCGCGGCTGACAACACCGGGGTCAAGGCGACGCTGGTGCGCAGCAACGGCCAGGTCAATCTGGTGCTGACCAGTGAAAAGACCGGTGCCGATCAGGCCATCAGCCTGTCCGCCAGCGGCAATGCCGCGGTGCAGAACGCGGTGGCCAACAAGCGCGAACTGTCCGTGGCCAAGGACGCCATCGTGCGTCTGGGCGGCGAGGCTGGCATCGAATTGCGCAGCAGCAGCAACACCTTCGACAACGTCATCGACGGCGTCAGCCTGACTTTCAGCAAGGCTCAGCAGAGTGGCGACGCCCCGATCAGCGTCGACATTGCCCAGGATCAGAAGGCCACCAAGGAAAAGGCGCAGTCCTTCATCACCGCCTTCAACACCCTGATGAGCAGCTTCGACTCGCTGACCGCCAGCGGTGGCGAAAACGGCACCCGTGCAGCCCTGGCCGGTGATGCCAGCGTGCGTGCCATCGAAGGCATGCTCAACCAGATGATTCGTACCTCGTTCGGTGGCGTCAGCCTGATCGAATACGGCATCGCCGCCGATCGCAACGGCAAGCTCACGCTCGATGCCGCACGCTTCGAGAAGGCCATCGCGGCCAACCCCGAAGGCTTCGACAAGCTGTTCAGCGGCAAGGGCAACCTGCTCGAAACCCTGGACAAGAACCTGGCGGCCTACACCAGCAGCGCCGGTGGCCTGCTCACCGACCGCAAGGACAACCTCAACAACCAGCTGCGCCGTGTCGACGAGCAGCTCGACACCATCCAGAAGCAATACGACTCCTACTACAACCGCTATCTCCGCCAGTACACCAGCCTGATGCAGACCATGGCGGCGATGGAACAGACATCCGGAATGTTCTGATGAGCGCCTATACCTTCAACGAAAGCTACGACAACTACCGCACCGTCGACCTCGAGGCGCGCGCTGCCGCCGCCTCGCCCTACGAGCTGGTGCTGGTGCTGTTCGACGGTCTGCTCGACGAGCTGGCGCGCGCCCGTGGCCATATCGAAGCCAAGCGCTACCAGCAGAAGGGGCAGTCGCTGGAGAAGTGCCTGAACATCCTCGGTGGTCTCAACGGCGCGCTCGATTACGAGAACGGTGGCGAGGTGGTGCAGGGCCTGGCGCGTCTCTATGACTACTGCATCTATCGCCTCTCGGACGTCAGCGTGACCCTCTCGCTGGAAGGTCTCGACGAAGTCGTCGGCCTGGTCGGCGTGCTGCGCGAGGGCTGGGAAGGCGTGAATGCAGCGCGCAAGTGAATTGCGCGCCCTGGAGCAGTTGCATGAGCAGTTGGACGAAGCACTGCGCCAGGGCGACTGGACACGTATCGCCGAGATCGATTCGGTGATCCGTGCCTGCCTGCAGTTGCTGACCGGCCTGCCGTCGCTCTCCGCCGAGGTGCGTGCGGCCAAGCACAGGCTGCAGCAGTTGCACAGCCAGGCGCTAAGCGCCTGTGCCGAAGAATGCGAACGGGTGCGGCGGATACTCCTGACGCATCTTGAATACGCCGAAGGGCGCAGTGCCTACATGCACGTCGATCTGTTCCAGGGTGGGAGTTAACAGGTGTTGCAGATGATCCCCAGCAGTGCGCAGAGCACGTCCGGTGCAGCCGGTGGCGAGACCTTGCCGGCCGGTTTTGCGCAGGCCCAGACGGCCAGCGGCGAGGGCGTGCTGCCGGTATTCGACCTGCAACTGGCCAGTACGCCAGAGGCGCAGGCGATCACGGTGCATGCGCTGAGTGCTCCGGCCGCAGAGGCTGAGGTTGCCGAGATTGCAGCCGAGCCGAATGTCGAGCAGTGGCTGCAGGGCATGCTGGATCAACAGCAGGTGCAGGTGGAGGCGCGCGAAGGCCAGCCAGAGGTCGCCGTGCGGGATAGCGAGGAGCAGGCGCCTGAGCCACTCGACGCCGAGCCTGTGGTGAATCCGCAGGCGCCGGTGCTGCAACGCCAGGCCGAGCCGCTGCCGGCAGCGGCCAATGAACCTGTGCCGAAGTCTCGGGTGGTGCTGCCGGGCGTCGCCAACGCCGTATCTGTGCCGGCGCTGGCCCTACCGGTACACGACAAGAGCGTGGTACTGCCGACGGAGCTGAGCGAGGCCGGCGATACGGCCCTGGATTTCAGCCTGCTGGAACGCAGCAGTGCCACCCACCAGGACGCCGACGGCAGCACGCCGACCACCAGCAATCCACCCGCACCCGCCTCGCAGGCGGTGACCGGCGAGCGCGCCCTGCGTCTGCACGGTGCCCCGGCACAGTGGGGCGAGCAGATGCTGCAAAGCCTGCGCGAGCATGTCGACCTGCAGATCAACCAGCGCATCCAGAACGCCACCATCCGTCTCGACCCGCCTGAACTGGGCAGTCTGGAGATTTACCTGAGCCACGAATCCGGTCGTCTCAGCGTGCACCTGTCGGCGGCCAACGGTGACGTTGCCAGGCTGCTGCAGCAGACCAGCGAGCGTTTGCGCCAGGAACTGGTCGGGCAGAACTTCGTGCAGGTCAACGTGCAGGTCTCTGCCGACGCCCAGGGTGGTCGTCAGCAGGGCCAGACGCCGCGCCAGGCCTGGGCCGCCGATGAACAGGTGGCGGCAGCCAGCATCCTGCCGAGCGAAAACGAGCGCAACACCACGGAGTCGACCCGCGATGTGCTGGTCACCGTCTAATCCTTGCAAGTGAATCGAGAGTAGTTATGACAGCGCCGCGGATCCTCCTCCTGCTGGTTATCCTCAACACCCTGGTGGTGATCGGTAGCACGGTTTTCAATTACACCCAGATCAAGGCTCTGCAGTCCGGCCAGAGCGCGACCGGTGCGGCACCTGCCGAAGCTGAAGGCGAAGGCGAGAAGGTCGAGTATCAGTTCTTCCCCATCGAGAAGGTCATCGTCAGCCTCAAGGGGCAGACCCGCGAGCATTACTTCGTCCTCGATCTGGTGCTGCAGACCGACATCGAAGCGGATCCGAAGAAGCTCGAGCAGATCGACCCGATGGTGCGTAACTCGGTGGTCGCTCACCTCTCGGCGATGACCTTCGAGCAACTGCGCGCGATGCCCATCCCGGAATTGCAAAGCACCCTGGAGCGCGCGCTGTTCGACGACTTCGCCAGCAAGAAGCTGGCGATTCCCTTTGCCAACGTGCTGGTCAGCAAGCTGATCGTCCAGTAGCGCGCCGCCACGCGGCGATGCCGAAACCGGAGCAGACCTTAACCATGAACGCCACCTGCGCCATCGACTACCGCTACGCCGCCGAACAGGGCGGTGCGGCCCTGTTCGCCCCTGGCGCCGAGCAGAAGTGGTTGCTGCAGTACCTGCCGCTGGTCAAGCGCATCGTCCGCCAGCTGTCGCTGCAGGCCAACCAGGTGCTCGACCGCGAGGACATGGAGCAGATCGGCCTGATGGGCTTGCTCGACAGCCTGCGTCGCTACGGCACGCCGGACGAGCAGTTCGGCCGTTTCGCCGCGCTGCGCGTGCGCGGTGCGATTCTCGACGAGCTGCGCCGCCAGGACTGGCGACCGCGCCAGGTGCGTCAGCAGACGCACAAGATGCGGGATGCCATCCGCCAACTGACGCGCCAGCTCGGGCGCATGCCGCAGGACGAGGAAATCCTCGCGGCCACCGGCATGAGTGCCAAGGATTATCAGGATTTCCTCCAGGCCGATGCCTGCGAGGCCATCGAGAGCCTCGACGAGTTGCTGCAAAACGGTCACGAGGCCTTTATCGAAGGGGGCAGCGCCGTCGAGGAGCGTGTGCTCAAGGAACGCCTGCTGGCGCAGGCCCTGAGCCAGCTCAGTGAGCGCGAACAACTGGTGCTGACCCTTTACTACCAACACGAGCTGAGCCTCAAGGAAATCGCCCTGGTGCTGGAGTTGAGCGACGCGCGCGTCTGCCAACTGAGCAAGCAGGCGATCGCCAAGGCCAGCCGCTACCTGAACGAGAGAGGCTAGGGTGCAGAAGTTACTCGGTGCATTGATCATCGTCGCCTGCGTGCTGGGCGGCTACATCATGGCGCACGGCCAATTGGCCATGCTCTGGCAGCCGGCCGAGGTGATCATCATCCTTGGTGCCGGTCTGGGCGCCCTGGTGGTGGCCAACCCCAAGGACGTGCTGATGGAAATGCTGCACCAGATCAAGGACGTGTTCGTCTACAAGAAGCGTGGCGAGGAATTCCAGCGCCAGTTGCTGATGCTGCTCTACGAGCTGCTGGAAATGGTCGAGGTCGGCGGCCTCAAGGTGCTCGATGCGCACATCGAGGAGCCCGAGCAGAGCGACCTGTTCGCCAAGTACCCCTTGATCCGTCAGGAAAAGAACCTGATGGCCTTCATCGCCGACAACTTCCGCCTGATGGCCATGGGCAAGATCAGCGCGCACGAACTCGAAGGCTTCCTCGAGCAGGAACTGGAGGCCATGGAGCACGTGCTGCTGCAGCCGTCGCGCTCGCTGCACAAGATCGGTGAGGCCATGCCCGGCTTCGGCATCCTCGCGGCGATCCTCGGCATCGTCATCACCATGGGCAACATCGGTGGCTCGGTGGCCGAGATCGGCGCCCACGTGGCCGCGGCGCTGGTGGGCACCTTCCTCGGCATCTTCATGTGCTACTGCGTGATGGATCCGCTGTCGAGCGCCATGGGCCAACGCATCAAGACCGAGATGTCGGCGCTCGAATGCGTGCGCACCACCCTGGTCGCCCACGTCGCCGGCAAGCCGACGCTGCTGGCGGTGGACGCCGGGCGCAAGCTGATCGAGCAGGACGTCAAGCCGGCCTTCAAGCAGCTGGAGATCTGGGTCAACCGCTACGAGGATGAAAGGGACGCGGCATGAAGAAGCGTGGCGGCGAAGAACACGAGATCATCGTCAAGCGGCGCAGCAAGAAGGGCGGCCACGACGAGCATGGTGGTGCCTGGAAGGTAGCCTTCGCCGACTTCACCATGGCCATGATGGCGCTGTTCATGGTGCTGTGGATCATTCAGCCGCAAACCCAGGAAGCCAGCCGCGCCAATGCCGACATGATGAACAACCCGCTGGTCGACGGCGGTGCTGGTGTCTTCGACGGCAACAGCACCACGCCGCTGGATCTCGATGGCGTGCCGGTGCAGGTCAGCCCGCGCCAGGATCGCGAGAACCAGGCGCGCACGCCAGACGAAGACCCCGGCGCGAGCATGGACGATGCGACACCAGGTGCACCGCGCCGGCCGCACTATGACGACCCGGAGCAGATGCAGGAGCTGGCCAAGCTGATGCAGGAACTGGCGCTGCAACTGGACGCCGAGGCCAATGTCGAGATCAAGGTCGTGCCACAGGGCCTGCGCATCCTGATCAAGGATGACCAGAAGCGTTTCATGTTCAACCGTGGCAGCTCGCAGCTCGATCCGCAGTTCGAGATCCTCCTCAAGCGCCTGGCCGGCATTCTGGCCAAGGTCGATAACCACCTGATCATCAGTGGCCACACCGACTCCACGCCCTACCGAGGTATCGTCGGCGGTTACAACAACTGGAACCTGTCCGGCGACCGTGCCCTGCGCGCGCGCAACGTGCTGGTCGACGGCGGGCTGCCGGGTACTTCGGTGCTGCAGGTCACGGCCCAGGCCGACGGCATGCCGCTGCTACCGAACGATACGCAAAATGGCGCTAATCGCCGCATCGAGCTGCTGCTGCTGACCACGCGGGCCGAGGGGCTCTATCGGCAGCTGTTCGGCGAGCAGCAGGCGCGTGTCGAGTATCGCGAAAAAGGCGCGCGCTTCAGCGCGCCGGAGGGCTGACGGCGTGTCAGGGGCGTTGCGGGCGTTTGGCGGGGCAATACAGCTGGCGCGTTTCCAGGGCGTAGAGGCATTCATCGACGCGTGTCAGGCGGATGGTCGCGCCCTTGTGCCGGCCATAGAGCAGGTTGAACACCAGTTCGTCGTCGGTATCGCTGCTCAGCCCGGTGACTTCGCCGTCCTCCACGCGCAGGCGGTAGTTGCCGAGAAAGCCGTACTCCACCTCGCCGGAGGTTTCCAGAATGCTGTCGCCCTGGCGGGTCATGGCATAGAAGCGTCCATCGTTGATCTGCAGGCTGTGGCTGATGTCCAGTACCTGGCCAGTGCTCAACTGCACCTGGCCATATGACTGGTAACGGCCGTCGAGCTCGGCGCTGGAGCGAAAGTTCAGCCATAGCGCCAGCGTGCTCAGCAGCAGTACCAGAACGCACAGAAACGCGCCCAGCAGCCAGCGCTGGCTCGGCTGCAGCCGTGTGCGGGGCATCATGGCAGGCACCTGCGCAGTTGCGTGTCGGCGATGTGGTGCAACTGACTTTCATGGAACATCAGCGAGCGAGCGCCGCCGCCGGGCTGCAGGCAGAGCAATTCGTAGAAACCGCCGTGCAGGCCGAGCATCAGCGTGGCCGGTTTGTCGGCCAGTACGGACAGCCGGCTGGTCAGGGCATGGGTCTGCAGGATCAGTTGCTGCAGGCGCTGTTTGTCCGGGTCGATGTAACGCATCTTCAGTTGACCCTGGGTCATCTCGCTGCTGAATACGCGTTCGGGCTGGCTGACGGCGTATAAATAGGCGAACAGGCCGATGCCCAGCAGGCTGCTCAAGGCCAGCAGAATGATCCAGGGGGCACGCTGGCGCCCATGGTGCTGCAGGAAGGGCGCATTGGGCGGCGCAGGGAGCGCCTCTGCGGGCTCCTCGGGCTCGTCGACGCTCGGCGGGCAGACCAGATAACTGGGGTTGAGCAGGTAGCCGCGGCGCGGCAGGGTCTGGATGATCTCGCGGCTTTTTTCGTCGCCGAGCACCTGGCGCAGGGTGTAGATCTGCTGGTTGAGGCTGCCCTGGCCCACGATGCGATCGGCCCAGGCGTAGCTCATCAATTCTTCGCGTGACACCACCTCACCCGGCTCTCGAAGCAGGCGTTCGAGCAGGCGGCTGCCGGAATAGCCCAGGTCGATCTTTTCCTCGATGCCGCCTTTGATCAGCGTGAGCTGGTACAGCGCCGGATAGAAGTGCGCAAGGCAGTCATTACGTCCTGTCTGGATGATCAGGCAGGCAATGGCACTTCCCGGTTCGGCTGGTAGCGTCTCGGTGCTGTTATTCATGCGTTCCTGCAGGTGAGCAGCATTTCCGTGAGGTATTTCAAGGCGACAAACGGTCGGCATTCTGGCGTCAGGATCTTGCAGTGGCAAGTCTTGTGCCATCACTGGCTTGGCTGAATGTGATCGACAGGCGTGCGGACGTTCGCATGAAAACCCCAGCTTCGTCATCGTGCATGGCAACAATGACAGTCTTGCAGGCTTGTGCGAAGAGGGGGCGCGAACGGCGCCGAAATGAAAACGCCCCGCGAGGGCGGGGCGTTCGGGGGTGGGGCGATCCTTCGCCCGCGGATGACGTGCGGATCAGCCCAGCAGGGACATGACCATGCCGGGCATCTGGCCGGCTTGCTTGAGCATGGAGATGCCGGACTGCATCAGCATGCTGTTCTTGGTCATGTTGGCGCTTTCCTTGGCGAAGTCGGCGTCCATGATGCGACCCTTGGCCATGTCGGTGTTGTCCTTCATGTTGGCCAGGTTATTGGACGTGTGGTTCAGGCGGTTGATGTTGGCACCGAAACTGGCACGCAACGCACCAATGTCGTCCAGCGCGTCGCTCAGGGTGTCGACCATCGCGTTGGCGTTGGTGTTGAGCGCAGTGGTCGGATCCTGGGTGGTGGCCAGTTCGGTACCCGGGGTGCCGGCGGTGGTGTAAGTGTCGGAAATGGCGGCCAGGGAGGTGCCCAGTGCGGTCAGCTTGCCGCTGACGTCCAGGGCTAGAGTTTCGGCCGAGCTGGAACCGATCTGGAAGTTCATCGCAGCGGACAGCTTGCCGCCGGCACCCGTCACGGTGGTGCCGTCGCTGAACAGGTTCTCGCCAGCGTACTTGGTGTTCTTGACGATGTTGGCCATTTCCTTGCCGAGTTCGTCGTACTCGTTCTGCAGGGCGATCAGGTCGGCGCCGCTGTTGGTGGCGTTGGAGGCCTGAGTGGCCAGATCCTTCATGCGCTGGACGATGTCGGTCATCTCGCTGAAGGCGCCTTCGGCGGTCTGCAGCAGGGAGATGGCATCGCCGGTGTTGCGCATGGCCACGTCCATGCCGCGCGATTGAGCGTTGAGGCGGGTGGCGATCTGCAGGCCGGCGGCGTCGTCGGCGGCGCTGTTGATGCGCAGGCCGGTGCCCAGGCGCTGCTGGTTGGTGCCCAGGGCGTTGTTGGTCTTGCCCAGGTTGGTCTGGGTGACGAGCGAGGAGTAGTTGGTATGAATCGAGAGAGCCATGATCGTAATCCTTCGTGCGTGAACGCCTGGAAGCGGTGCTGTAGGAACAGGGCGACCGTCTTCGCGAATGCCTTAAGGGCGTTGGCGTTCAATCGTGAAATGGGAGTGGCGCAGTCCCTTGCGCCGTCGCGGCCTGGGATCAGCCCAGCAGGGACATGACCATGCCGGGCATCTGGCCGGCTTGTTTGAGCATGGAGATACCGGACTGCATCAGCATGCTGTTCTTGGTCATGTTGGCGCTTTCCTTGGCGAAGTCGGCGTCCACGATGCGACCCTTGGCCATGTCGGTGTTGTCCTTCATGTTGGCCAGGTTGTTGGAGGTGTGGTTCAGGCGGTTGATGTTGGCACCGAAACTGGCACGCATCGCACCGACATCATCCAGCGCGCCTTCCAGTGCGGTCATGGCCGCGCCGGCGTTGGCAGCCGTATCGAGGGTCAGGGCGGCCACGTCGGTATTGAGTGTGGTGTCCAGTGTGCCCAGATCGGTGCTGACGTCGAAGCTCAGGGTTTCTGCCGAGCTGGAACCGATCTGAAAGCTGACCGCAGCGGCGAGCTTGCCGGTGAACAGCGCTTCGCCCGCGTACTTGGTGTTGTTGAAGATATTGGTGATTTCTTTGGCCAGCTCGTCGAACTCGGACTGCAGGGAGGTGCGGTCGTCGGCGGAGTTGGTGTCGTTCGCT
Source organism: Pseudomonas sp. C11 (assembly GCF_034683865.1). Classification (NCBI taxonomy): domain Bacteria; kingdom Pseudomonadati; phylum Pseudomonadota; class Gammaproteobacteria; order Pseudomonadales; family Pseudomonadaceae; genus Pseudomonas; species Pseudomonas sp. C11. The sequence continues at coordinate 315,091 of NZ_JAWIIP010000005.1, read as the reverse complement.
GCCTGGGTTGCCAGATCCTTCATGCGCTGCAGGATATCGGTGGTTTCGTTGAACGCACCTTCGGCGGTCTGCAGCAGGGAGATGGCATCGCCGGTGTTGCGCATGGCCACGTCCATGCCGCGCGACTGGGCGTTGAGGCGGGTGGCGATCTGCAGGCCGGCGGCGTCGTCGGCGGCGCTGTTGATGCGCATGCCGGTGCCCAGGCGCTGCTGGTTGGTGCCCAGGGCGTTGTTGGTCTTGCCCAGGTTGGTCTGGGTGACGAGCGAGGAGTAGTTGGTATGAATCGAGAGAGCCATGATCGTAATCCTTCGTGCGTGAACGCCTGGAAGCGGTGCTGTAGGAACAGGACGACCGTCTTCGCGAGATTCTTAAGGGGCGTTCAATCGTGCAATGGGAGGGGCGCAGTTTCCTGCGCCGGCTAAGCGCGTGATCAGCCCAGCAGGGACATGACCATGCCCGGCATCTGGCCGGCTTGCTTGAGCATGGAGATGCCGGACTGCATCAGCATGCTGTTCTTGGTCATGTTGGCGCTTTCCTTGGCGAAGTCGGCGTCCATGATGCGACCCTTGGCCATGTCGGTGTTGTCCTTCATGTTCGCCAGGTTGTTGGACGTGTGGTTCAGGCGGTTGATGTTGGCGCCAAGCTGCGAACGCAGGGTGCCCACGGCGTCCAGAGCGGTTTCCAGCTCGTCCATGGCGCCACCAGCGTCGGCGGCGGTGGCCAGGGTCTCGGCCTTGATGGTGGTGATCGCGCCGGTGACGGCGGTGAGGTTGGCGGTGGCGTTGAACGTCAGGGTTTCAGCGCTGCTGGAACCGATCTGGAAGGTCATCGCTGCGGTCAGCTTGCCACCGGCCGCGAACAGGGCTTCGCCAGCGTACTTGGTGTTGCTGATGATGTTGGTCAGCTCGTTGCCCAGTTCGTCGTACTCGGACTTCAGCGAGGTACGGTCGTCGGCGGAGTTGGTGTCGTTCGCTGCTTGAGTGGCCAGATCCTTCATGCGCTGCATGATGTCGGTCATCTCGCTGAAGGCGCCTTCTGCGGTTTGCAGCAGGGAGATGGAGTCACCGGTGTTGCGCATGGCTACGTCCATGCCGCGCGATTGAGCGTTGAGGCGGGTAGCGATCTGCAGGCCGGCAGCATCGTCGGCGGCGCTGTTGATGCGCAGGCCGGTGCCCAGGCGCTGCTGGTTGGTGCCCAGCGAGTTGTTGGTTTTACCCAGGTTGGTCTGGGTGACGAGCGAGGAGTAGTTGGTATGAATCGACAAGGCCATGATCGTAATCCTTCGTGCGATGAGCGCGGAATGAAGCTGGCTGTGATTGCCTGCTGAAGGTGAAGGGCGACCGACCTTTGGCGTGGATTAAATGGCGTTGTCGATTTTCTGAGCGTGATACGTCCATTGGCGAGGGGCGGCTGGCGGAGCCGATACCCGCGCAGCACAAATGAAAACGGCGACCCGAAGGTCGCCGTTTTCATTTGGCCAAGGCCGAATCAGCCGATTTCGATCATCTCGAAATCCATCTTGCCGACGCCGCAGTCGGGGCACAGCCAGTCTTCCGGCACGTCTTCCCAGCGGGTGCCGGGAGCGATGCCGTCATCCGGCCAGCCCTGGCTCTCGTCGTAAATCAGTCCACAGACCACGCATTGCCACTTCTTCATATCGACCTCGGGTGAATCTCACGGTGTCGGCACGCTACCGCAATTGCTCGAAGGCGCCAAGCTGGCGGAAGGCAATCGCCGCCCGCCAGTGGCCAACCAAAGTCGGGTTGGCCTTATCGGGCGCTCAGAAGCGGGTCACCGATGCCCATGACATACATGCTGAACAGGGCGATGCCGCCGGCCATGGCCAGGTAGTACAGCGTCGGCAGGATGGTCTTGCGCAGGGTGATGCCCTCGCGCCCGAGCAGGCCGACGGTGGCCGAGGCCGCCACCACGTTGTGGATGGCGATCATGTTGCCCGCCGCCGCGCCAACCGACTGCGCGGCCACCATCATCGCCCCGGAAACCCCCAGCAGTTCGGCAGCGTTGAACTGGAACTGCGACAGCATCAGGTTGGACACGGTGTTGGAGCCGGCGATAAAGGCGCCCAGGGCGCCCACTGCCGGGGCGAAGAACGGATAGATGGCGCCGACGCTGTCGGCCACCAGTTGCGCCATGGCCACCGGCATCGAGGCCAGGTCACTGCCGTTGACCCCCGAGTTGATCAGGATGCGCACCATGGGAATGGTGAAGATCAGCACGAAGCCGGCACCGAGCAGGGTCTTGCTCGACTCGCCCACTGCCGCCTTGAGTTCGGAAAAGCGCATGCGGTGCAGGAAGAAGGTCACCAGCACCACCATGCACAGGATGCCCCCCGGCAGGTACAACGGCTCGATGGTGCCGGACACGCCGGTTTCACCAAGGATGTCCTTCCAGCCAAAGGTAAAGCTCATCAGTGCCGCTTTCACTTCGGGGAAGGTACGCGAGATCACCAGGAACACCGCCAGTAGCAGGTACGGCGCCCAGGCCATGGGCACCGAGATCGGCGCCTTGCCCGCCACCTCGTCCAGCTTCATCTCGATCTTGCCCATCCACTCCGCAGGCCAGTCCTTGGCCTCGGCGAAGTCCCAGGTGTCCTTCGGCAGCAGGAAGCCGGCCTTGGCGGCCGGTACCACGATGGCCAGACCGACCAGGGCGCCGATCATCGAGGGGAACTCCGGGCCGAGGAACACGCCGGCGGCCATGTACGGCAGGGAGAAGGCGAAGGCGGTGAAGATGGCGAACGGCGCAATGGCCAGGCCCTCCTTCCAGCTCTGATTCTTGCCGAAGAAGCGCGTCATGATCATCACCATGATCAGCGGCATCAGCAGGCCGATCAGGCCGTGGGTAATGGCCACGCGCGAGTAGATCAGGTGGAAGAAGGTTTCCCAGGTACTGCTGTTGGCCACCAGTTGCTCGGTCAGGCCGGTCTTGTCCAGGCCGGCGCCGACGCCCACCAGAATCGGCGTGCCCACCGCACCGAACGACACCGGCGTGGATTGCACCATCATCCCCAGTACCACCGCAGCCAGGGCCGGGAAGCCCAGGGCCACCAGCAGCGGTGCAGCCACTGCAGCCGGGGTACCGAAGCCGGATGCGCCCTCGATGAAGCAACCGAACAACCAGGCGACGATCAGCGCCTGCACGCGGCGATCCGGACTGATATTGGAGAAGCCCCGGCGAATCGCGGCGATGCCGCCGGAGTGCTTGAGGGTGTTCAGCAGCAGGATCGCGCCGAAGATGATCCACAGGATCGCGGCGGTGAGTATCAGCCCCTGCAGGCTGGAGGCGATGACCCGGTTGAGGGACATGTCCCAGGCCAGCAGGCCGATCAGGGCGGTGAGGACGAACACCAGCGGCATCGCGTACTTGGCCGGCCAGCGAAAGCCGATCAGCAGTACACCCGCCAGTACCAGTGGCACGAAGGCCAGGATGGACAGCAGCGTTTGACTCATGGGTTGGTTCCTTCTTTTTCTTGTGAACCACAGTTTTCCGGGGACACCCGGCGCCACGCATCTGGAAGGGCCGGGCGCTACGGCGCCGACCTTTCCGTGAGCCGCGACGGCAGCCGCCGCGCTCATGCTCGAAAGCCCCGACGACCAGAAACCGTCAGGGCTTGTTGCTGCTCCGTGAGGGCGTCAAGAGCCATCCACGGTCGTGAACTCACTTGTGTAGGAGCCCCGCCCCGGGGCGAAGCTTTTCTCCAGCTTCGCGGCGAGGCGCCGCTCCTACGGGTACGGTGCGATGCTCAAACCTCCTCTTTGAAACGCAAACGCCAGGCATGCAGCAGCGGCTCGGTGTAGCCAGACGGCTGCTCGCGGCCCTTGAACACCAGATCACTGGCGGCGCGGAAGGCGTGGGATTGCTCGAAGTTCGGCGCCATCGGCCGGTAGGCCGGATCGCCGGCGTTCTGCCCGTCGACCACCTGCGCCATGCGCTGCAGCGTCTCGCGTACCTGGGCCTCGCTGACCACGCCGTGGTGCAGCCAGTTGGCGATGTGCTGGGCAGAGATGCGCAGGGTGGCGCGGTCTTCCATCAGGCCGACGTTGTGGATATCCGGCACCTTGGAGCAGCCAACGCCCTGCTCGACCCAGCGCACCACGTAACCGAGGATGCCCTGGCAGTTGTTGTCCAGCTCCTGCTGGATATCGCTGGCGCTCCACGGCCGCTCGGCGCTGACCGGCACGCTGAGCAGGTCATTCAGCAGGCTGTCGCGTTGGCTGGCCAGGTCGATCAGTTCCAGTTCGGTCTGCACCGCCTGCACGTCGATCTTGTGGTAGTGCAGTGCGTGCAGCACTGCGGCGGTCGGCGATGGCACCCAGGCGGTGTTGGCGCCGGCTTTCGGGTGGCCGATCTTTTGTTCGAGCATGGCCGCCATCAGATCCGGCATGGCCCACATGCCCTTGCCGATCTGCGCCTTGCCACGCAGGCCGCAGGCCAGGCCGACCAGCACGTTGTTGCGCTCGTAGGCCTGAATCCAGGCGCTGGATTTCATGTCGCCCTTGCGCAGCATCGCGCCGGCTTCCATGGCGGTGTGCATCTCGTCGCCGGTGCGGTCGAGGAAACCGGTGTTGATGAAGGCCACGCGTGCGCTGGCCGCCTCGATGCAGGCCTTGAGGTTGACGCTGGTGCGCCGCTCCTCATCCATGATGCCCATTTTCAGGGTGTTGGCCGGCATGCCCAGCAGCTGTTCGACGCGACCGAACAGCTCGTTGGCGAAGGCCACTTCGAACGGCCCGTGCATCTTCGGTTTGACGATATAGACGCTGCCGGTACGCGAGTTGCCGCGACGCTTGAGGTCATGCAGGGCGATCAGGCTGGTCACCACCGCATCGAGGATGCCCTCGGGAATCTCATGACCTTCGCCGTCGAGAATCGCCGGGTTGCTCATCAGGTGGCCGACGTTACGCACGAACAGCAGAGAACGACCGTGCAGGGTCAGCTCGTTGCCATCGGCGGCGGTGTAGATGCGATCCGGGTTGAGGCGGCGGGTGATGCGTTTGCCGCCCTTGTCCAGTTCCTCGGCCAGGTCGCCTTTCATCAGGCCCAGCCAGTTGCGGTAGACCACCACCTTGTCGGCGGCGTCGACGGCAGCCACGGAGTCCTCGCAGTCCATGATGGTCGACAGCGCCGCTTCCATCAGCACGTCCTTCACCCCGGCGGCGTCGGTGCGGCCGATGGGGCTACCCGCGTCGATCTGGATCTCGAAGTGCAGGCCGTTGTTCTTCAGCAGCACGGCGCTCGGCGTGGCAGCCTCGCCCTGGAAACCGACGAATTTCTCCGGCTGCGCCAGGGAGGTCTGTACGCCGCTGCTCAGGGTCACCTGCAACTGGCCGGCGACCACGACATAGGCGCTGGCGTCGGCGTGCGAGCCCTTGGCCAGCGGCGCCGCCTGGTCGAGGAAGGCGCGAGCGAAGGCGATCACCTTGGCGCCGCGTACTTCGTTGTAGCCGGGGCCCTTGCTGGCGCCACCCTCTTCGCTGATGGCGTCGGTGCCGTACAGAGCGTCGTACAGCGAGCCCCAGCGGGCGTTGGCGGCGTTGAGCGCGTAACGTGCATTCATTACTGGCACCACCAACTGCGGGCCGGCCTGGGTGGCGATCTCGCTGTCGACGTTGGCAGTGGTGGCCTTGACCTTGTCCGGCTGCGGCAGCAAATAGCCGATGGAGCCGAGGAAGGTGCGGTAAGCGTTCATGTCGCGGATCGGCCCGGGGTTGGCGCGGTGCCAGCTATCCAGCTCCGTCTGCAGACGATCACGCTCGGCCAGCAGGGCGCGGTTGCGTGGCGCCAGGTCGTGCACCAGCGCGTCGAAGCCGCTCCAGAAGGCATTGGCCTCGATACCGCTGCCGGGCAGCACTTCGCTTTCGATGAATTGCTTGAGCTCGGCGGCTACCTGCAGGCGCTGACATTGCACGCGTTCGGTCATGTTGCTGTTCTCCTGTCTAATCGCTTGCTAGAGGGGCCAGTCGTTGTCTGTTGGAACCCTCTTCCGTCACTTCGTGACACCTTCTCCCAGAGGGAGAAGGTCATCAGTTGGCGGCTACGCCGCATGTTTAAAGGGCCGCAATCCCTGCCTTGGCCACCTGCGCATCCTGTTCGGCCTTGACCCCGGATACACCGACGGCGCCGATCACCTGACCGTCTACCAGCACCGGTACGCCGCCCTCCAGCGAGGTGATCAGTGGCGCACTGACGAAGGCGGTGCGACCGCCATTGACCATGTCCTCGTAACCCTTGGTTTCACGGCGGCCGATGGCGGCGCTGCGCGCTTTCTCGGTGGCGATATAGGCGCCGACCGGCGCGCAGCCGTCGAGGCGCTCCAGGGCCAGCGGATGACCGCCATCGTCGACCACGGCGATGGCCACGGCCCAGCCCTGTTGCTGCGCTTCGCTGCGAGCGGCCTGGAGGATCTGGCTGACTTCGGTCTGGCTGAGAACGGCTTTGCTGTGCATGGCATACCTCGTGTTCTGGGTTTCGTAGCCCGGATGCAATCCGGGATTTGCGTCATGGGTTTTCCCGGATTTCATCCGGGCTACCGGGAAATCACCGTGGGAGCGGCTTCAGCCGCGATAAAAGCTCGCCGCTAAAGCGCCTCCCACAGGCGGGCTCATCGCTGCGGTACATCTGTAGCTGTAGGGTGGATGTCGCTTTTTACATCCACCGCTTTGGTGGATCGATGAAGCGTGATCCACCCTACGGTTAGCGTTCGATGGTCAGCCCATCGCCTCCTCGACGATCTCGATCCAGTGCCGCACCGGCGTACGCCCGGCGCCGTCCAGATGGGTCTGGCAGCCGATATTGGCGGTGACGATGGCGTCCGGTTTGCCGCTTTCCAGTGCGTTCAACTTGTTGTCGCGCAGTTGCCGCGACAGCTCCGGCTGAGTCAGCGAATAGGTGCCGGCCGAGCCGCAGCACAGGTGGCCGTCCGGCACGGTGGTGAGGCCGAAGCCGAGGCGTGTGAGCACGCCTTCCACCGCGCCGCCAAGCTTCTGCGCATGCTGCAAGGTGCAGGGGCAATGGAAGGCCAGGCGCTGCTCGGCACGTACCTGCAACTGTTCCAGCGCCTCGCCTTGCAGCACTTCGACCAGATCCTTGGCCAGGGCGCTGACCCGCGCCGCCTTGCTCGCATAAGCCGGGTCGTTGGCGAGCAGGTGGCCGTAATCCTTGACGAAGGCGCCGCAGCCGCTGGCGGTCTGCACGATGGCTTCGGTGCCGGCTTCGATGGCCGGCCACCAGGCGTCGATGTTCTGCCGCGCGCGCTGCAACCCTGCTTCTTGAGCGTTGAGGTGGTAGTCGACGGCGCCGCAGCAGCCGGCTTCGCGGATCGGCGTGACGCTGATGCCCAGGCGATCCAGCACGCGCGCGGTGGCGGCATTGGTGTTGGGCGACAGCCCCGGCTGCACGCAGCCTTCGAGCATCAACACGCGGCGCGTGTGCTGCTGCGTCGGGCGTGGCTTGGCCGGGCGAATCTCGCGTGGCAGCTTGGCCTTGAGCGTGGCCGGTAGCAGCGGGCGCAGAGCCAGGCCGGTCTGGGTCAGCGCCTTGAACAGCGCCGGGCGCGGCACCACAGCGCGCAGGCCCTGGCGCAACAGGCGTTCGTTCAGTGGTCGCGCTACCTGGCTTTCGGCGACCTCGCGGCCTATATCCAGCAGGTTGTGGTACTGCACGCCGGACGGGCAGGTGGTCTCGCAGTTGCGGCAGGTCAGGCAGCGATCCAGGTGCTCCTGGGTCTTGGCCGTCACCTCGCTGCCTTCGAGCATCTGCTTGATCAGGTAGATGCGCCCGCGCGGGCCGTCCAGCTCGTCGCCGAGCAGTTGGTAGGTCGGGCAGGTGGCATTGCAGAAACCGCAGTGCACGCAGGAGCGCAGGATGCGTTCGGCTTCCTCGGCGCGCGGCAGGCGCTTGGCCTGTTCACTCAAATTGGTCTGCACGTCTTATACCTCGGCGTACATGCGGCCAGGGTTGAAGATGCCCTGGGGATCGAGCTGGTTCTTCAACTGGCGCTGGTAGCGCAGCAGCGGTGCCGCCAGCGGCTGGAAGGGATTGGCCTGGCCGGCGGTGAAGCAGGTGGCGTGGCCGCCGAGCTTGGCCGTCACACGCTGGATCAGCTCGCCGTCGGCGTCCGTTTTCAGCCAGCGCTGTGCGCCGCCCCAGTCGATCAGTTGGCGACCGGGCAGGTCGAGCAGGCCACTGTTGGCCGGCAGCGACAGGCGCCAAAGCGTGCCGCTGGCGCTGAAGAATGGCAGGCGCTGTTCGCGCAGCGCCTGCCAATAGGCGTTGTCGATCTCCTCGCCACCCAGGCGCTGGCGCGCGGCCAGAACCGAGCCTTCGCCACCTTCCAGGCGCAGATGCAGCGCCGCACCGTCATGGCTGGCGGCGCTGATCGGCAGCGGCTGCTGGCCCCATTCGGCGAGCTTGTTCAGCGCATGCAGGGCGTCCACCTCCAGGCGCAGGCTGAGCACCTGGCGCGGCTTAGGCAGCACCTTGAGCGACACCTCGGTGAGCAGGCCAAGGCAACCGAAGCTGCCGGCCATCAGGCGTGACAGGTCGTAGCCGGCGACGTTTTTCATCACCTCGCCGCCGAAGCGCAGCAGCTTGCCCTGGCCAGTGATGACACGAGTCCCCAGAACGTGATCGCGCACTGAGCCGGCCCAGGGCCGACGCGGGCCGGACAGCCCGGCTGCGACCATACCGCCGAGGGTGGCGCCATCGCCCAGATGTGGCGGTTCGCACGGCAACATCTGGTTGTTCGCCTCCAGCGCGGCCTCGATCTCGACCAGCGGCGTGCCGGCGCGGGCGCTGAGCACCAGTTCGGTGGGGTCATAGCTGACGATGCCGCGATGTTGGCGGGTATCGAGCACCTCGCCGCTGGTGGCGCGGCCCAGATGGGCCTTGCTGCCGCTGCCCTGGATGCGCAACGGAGTGGCGCTGTTGAGCGCGTGGTTGACCTGTTCCAGCAGCGCGGCGCTGGCGTCGAAATCATGCGACATCAGAAACGCTCCAGTTCCGGGAAGGGCAGTTGGCCGTGGTGCACATGCATGGCGCCGAACTCGGCGCAGCGGTGCAGGGTGGGAATGTTCTTGCCCGGATTGAGCAGGCCGCTGGGGTCGAACGCCGCCTTCACCGCATGGAACAGGGTGATCTCGTCGCTGTTGAACTGCGCGCACATCTGGTTGATCTTCTCGCGGCCCACGCCGTGCTCGCCGGTGATGCTGCCGCCGACCTTGACGCAGAGTTCGAGGATCTTGCCGCCGATGGCCTCGGCGCGCTCCAGTTCGCCGGGCACGTTGGCATCGAAGAGGATCAGCGGGTGCATGTTGCCGTCGCCGGCATGGAACACATTGGCCACGCGCAGGCCGTATTCGGCGGACAGCTCGGCGATGCCACGCAACACGCCGGGTAGCTCGCGACGCGGGATGGTGCCGTCCATGCAGTAGTAGTCCGGCGAGATGCGCCCGACCGCCGGGAAGGCGTTCTTGCGCCCGGCCCAGAATTTCACCCGCTCGGCCTCGTCGCGGGCCAGGCGCACTTCGGTGGCACCGGCTTTCTCCAGCACGTCACGGACGCGCTCGCAGTCGTCGGCGACGTCAGCCTCCACGCCGTCCAGCTCGCAGAGCAGAATGGCTTCGGCCTCCACCGGGTAGCCAGCGTGGATGAAATCTTCGGCGGCGCGAATGGCGAGGTTATCCATCATCTCCAGGCCGCCGGGGATGATGCCGGCGGCGATGATGTCACCGACCGCGCGGCCGGCCTTTTCCACCGAGTCGAAGGCGGCCAGCAGCACCTTGGCCACCTGCGGCTTGGGCAGCAGCTTGACCGTCACTTCGGTGACGATGCCGAGCATGCCCTCGGAGCCGGTGAACAGCGCCAGCAGGTCGAAACCCGGCGCGTCCAGGGCGTCGCTGCCGAGGGTCATGAACTCGCCTTCGACGGTGAGAATGTCGACCTTGAGCAGGTTGTGCACGGTCAGGCCGTACTTCAGGCAATGCACGCCGCCGGCGTTCTCGGCGACGTTGCCGCCAATGGAGCAGGCGATCTGCGAAGACGGATCAGGGGCGTAATACAGGTCGAACGGCGCAGCGGCCTGAGAAATCGCCAGGTTGCGTACGCCAGGCTGGACGCGGGCGAAGCGACCTTCGCGGTTGATCTCGAGAATCTGGTTGAAGCGCGCCATCACCAGCAGGATGCCCTGCTCCAGCGGCAGTGCGCCGCCGGACAGGCCGGTACCGGCGCCGCGCGCCACCACCGGCACGCCACGGGCGTGGCAGAGCTTGAGCAACTGCTGCACCTGCTCGATGCGTTCGGGCAGCACCACCAGCATCGGAGCGGTGCGATAGGCGGACAGGCCATCGCACTCGTAAGGCTTGAGGTCTTCCTGGGTGTGCAGGATGTCGAGATCGGGCAGGCGCTGGCGCAGCTCGGCCAGCAGGGCGGCCTTGTCGACCTCGGGTAGCGCGCCGTCGACGCGCTCGTCGTACAGAATGCTCATGGCAGGCTCAATCGTGAACGTTGTTGTTATTGGCGGTCATGCCGCGACCTTGGCCTGCATGTTTAGGCGGCTCGACGGGCTGCGTCCATCGCGATACATGCTGGTATGACCAGTTTCTTTCGCCTGCCTTTCAACAAGTTCGTGCGCAGGGGCTTATGATTCTTGGGGCTTCGCGTATTGCTCGAAGCATTCCCGCACAATCTTCTGCACTGGTACGACCAGTTTTGGTGAGGTGAAAATGGACACCGAACAGGGCACGACGAGGCGCCAGGTGAGTGATGTGGTGGCCGAGCGCATCGAGCGGCTGATCGTCGATGGCGTGCTCAAGGTGGGCCAGCCGCTGCCGTCGGAGCGACGCCTGTGCGAGAAGCTGGGCATCTCTCGCTCGGCGCTGCGTGAAGGGCTCAAGGTGCTGCGTGGGCGCGGCATCATCGAGACGGCGCAGGGACGTGATTCGCGGGTGGCCAAGCTCAGCGGCGAGCGCGATGCCAGCCCGCTGATGCACCTGTTCGGCTCGCAGCCGCGCACCCTCTATGACCTGCTGGAAGTGCGCGGCCTGCTCGAAGGCGAATCAGCGCGCCTGGCGGCGCTGCGTGGCACCCAGGCAGACTTCGTCATCCTGACCCGGCGCTACGAGGAGATGCTCGCCGCCCATGCCCAGGAGCAGCCGGTCGATCCACGCGAGCATGCGCGCCTCGACCACGCCTTCCACCTGGCGATCTGCGAGGCCTCGCACAACCCGGTGCTGGTGCACACCTTGCAGTCGCTGACCGATCTGATGCTCAGCACCGTATTCGCCTCGGTGAACAACCTCTATCACCGCCCGGCGCAGAAACGCCAGATCGACCGCCAGCATTCACGGCTGTACCACGCGGTGATCGAGCGCCTGCCGGAGCAGGCCCAGCGCGCGGCGCGCGACCATATCAACAGCATTCGCGACAACCTGCAGGAGATCGAGCAGGAAGAGCAGCGCCTGGTGCGCGCCACCATGCGCCTGGAAGGTTGGACGTAGGGCGGTTGCAACCCGCCATAAGGGCTACCCGTGGATGAGTGGCGTTGGTGTCTCCGACACGGATAAAGGGTGTGCGCCGCGTAACACACCAGGCAATGGTGAGGTGTCACGCCGATGCTTCGGGCGTAGGGCGGGTGCAACCCGCCATAAGGCGCCGGCGGGTTTCACCCGCCCTACGGGCTACCCGTGGATGAGCGGCGTAGGTGTCTCCGACACGGATAAAGGCTGTGCGCCGCGTAACCCACCAGGCAATGGTGAGGTGTCACGCCGATGATTCGGGCGTAGGGCGGGTGCAACCCGCCACCAGTGCCCGGCGGTACCGCTTAGCGAAAGGTGCTGGTCACCACCCCTTCTTCCACCACCTGCGCCTCGATCACCTTCTGGCTACCGAGGTTGCGCACGCGGATCACCTCGCCGGCGCGGCCGTGGGCCAGTGCTTCTCCTTTGACCGAGGCGGAAATGCCGTCCTGGCTGGCGACGATAGTCACCTGCTGGCCACGCCGCACCAGCAGCGGCTCGCTGAGCAGGTTGGGGGCGATCAGTTGGCCGTTGCGGATGCGCCGTTTGGCGCCCTGGCCGATCACGTCCTGCGGGTCGTTATAGAAGCCGCGCACGTTGCGCGCGATGTTGACGTTCTGCAGTTGCAGTTGTTCGGCGCTGATGGTTTGGCCGCGCTCGATCACCGTCGCGGCGTGTACCACGGGCAGCTGTACGTTTGCCTGCACCAGGGCCACGACCTGCCAGCCGGCCTGATCGGCACACTTCACTTCCAGGCGTTGGCGCTCCAGTGGCGAGGGATCGTCGCTGCGGCGTTCGACCTGTAGGGGCTGGCTGCAGGGCGCAAGCTGTTCGGCGTTGTTCAGCAGCGTGGTGCTGAGGCTATGGCGCATGCCTTTCCAGGCCTCGCGCCTGGCCTGCGCGTCCAGTTCCTGCTGCATGTGGCTGGCGATGGCCTGGTCGATCTGCTCAGCGGCCGTAGGCGCTGCCTGGGCGTTCGTGATGGCCAGCAGGAGTAGGAAGACGCAGGCGGAAAAAGCGCTTCCGCATTTCCCCGGCAACGCGCGTCGATGCGGAAACCGGGCGACGCCGCGAGACCCTGGAGAATCGGTGAAGCCTTTGTAAATCAAGAACATATACAAGCCTTTGGGGTTGGGCACGCTTTGTGCTGAAGGCCCTGCATGCAAAACCTTGGTAAGGGTGTCGGCCGATGAGTATACGGATTGATGATGTGGTGGGCCTGCATTCGCGCGCACTCGAACTGCGCATGCAGCGCAGCGAGATTCTCGCCGCGAACCTGGCGAACGAAGACACCCCTGGCTTTCAGGCGCGGGACATCGACTTCGCCGGCGAGATGCAGCGGCTCGATCCGCAGCAGCCGTTCACTGCCAGCACGGCGGATCTCAAGTACCGCGTGCCGACCCAGCCATCGCAGGACGGCAATACCGTCGAGCTGAGCGTCGAACAGACCGAGTTCTCCAAGAACTCCATGGATTTCCAGACCAGCCTGACCTTCATCAGCATGAAGCTGCGCGGTCTCAAACAAGCCATCGAGGGGCGTTGAGCATGGCGTTCGATTCCATCTACCGCATCGCCGGCTCGGCCATGAACGCGCAGACCGTGCGCCTCAATACCGTGGCCAGCAACCTGGCCAATGCCGACTCGGCTGCTAGCAGCGCCGAGGACGTATACCAGGCGCGCCGCCCGGTGTTCGCTGCCGTCTACAACAACGACCAACTGACCCGCAGCGCCGGCATGGGCGGCGCCCATGTGCAGGTGCTCGACGTGGTCAGCGAGACCCGCGAGCCGGTACGCCGCTACGAGCCGGACAACCCGCTGGCGGACGACCGCGGCTACGTGTTCTACGCCCCCGTCGACCAGATCGAGGAGATGACCGACATGATGTCGGCCACCCGCAGCTTCGAGACCAACGTCGAAGTGCTCAACCGCCTGAAGAGCATGCAGCAGGGCCTGCTCAAACTCGGAGAATCCTGATGGCCACCGTCAGCAACGATACGCAGCAAAGCGCCGTCTACGGTATCGACGAAGCGGTGAAGCAGTCGGTCAACGTCAGTGACGCGACCCAGTTGGAAAACAACTTCCTCACCTTGATGGTTGCGCAGATCCAGAACCAGGATCCGACCAAACCGGTGGACAGCACCGAGTTCCTCAACCAGTTCGCCGCCATGAGCCAGGTCAAGAGCCTGGAAAACATGGCGTCAATGAGCAAGAGCAACCTGGTGTTGCTGGACAACCTGCAGACCCTCACCGCTGCCGGCCTGGTCGGCCAGGAAGTGAAGGTGGCGGCCGAGCAGTTGGAGCTGGGCAAAGACAAGGTCAATGGCGAGATCAACCTGGAGCACGCGGCCGGCAAGCTGAGCCTGGTGCTCACCGACAGCAACGGTGTGAAGAAGGAGATCAGCCTCGGCAGCCAGGAACCGGGACGCGTGCCCTTCGCGGTGGATCCTGTCGCCCTGGGCCTGGCGCCGGGTAGCTACAAGGTCGAGGTCAAAAGCGATAGCGGCGAATACCCCAAGGTCGAGGTGGCCGGCCGCGTCAACCAGGTACGCGTCAGCGCCGAAGGCCCCGTGCTGGACGTTGCCGGCGTCGGTTCCGTGCCCTTCTACACCATCACCGAATTTGGCCAGACGCAGACCGCCGGTCTGCTCTGAACCGTTTTTCCAGCTTCTGCAAAGGTCTAGTCGCCATGAGTTTCAATATCGCCATGACCGGCCTCAGTGCCGTCAACGAACAGCTCAACACCATCAGCCACAACATCGCCAACGCCGGCACCACCGGCTTCAAGTCCTCGCGCACCGAGTTCGGCAGCATCTACGCCGATAGCCAGGCGATGGGCGTGGAAGTTCTGGGCACCACCCAGAGCATCAGCCAGGGCGGTTCCCTGGTGACCACCGGGCGCAGTCTGGATCTGGCCATCTCCGGCGGTGGCTTCTTCGTCACTCAGGGCAGCAATGGGGACATCAGCTACACCCGTGCCGGGGTGTTCGGCGCTGACAAGGACAACTTCATCGTGAATGCCGCCGGGCAGAAGCTGCAGGGCTACGCGGTAGACGCCGCCGGCAACCTGCAGGTCGGCGCCATGGGTAACCTGCAGCTGCAGAATGCCAACCTGCCGGCCAAGGCCACCGACACCCTCCAGTTCTCCATGAACCTGGACGCCAACGAGGATGTACCGACGGTCACGCCGTTCGACCCGGCCAACGTCAACAGCTACAACTCCACCTACACCACCAAGGTGTTCGACTCGCAGGGCAAGGAACACACCCTGACCCAGTACTTCGTGAAGACCGCGGACAACAACTGGGACGCTCATTACTACGCTGACGGCGCCTCCGTAGCCGGTCCGCAGGCCATGACCTTCGGCACCAACGGCGCGCTGGCCACCCCGGCGGCTCCGGTTACTGTCGCGTTCCCTCTGCCGGGCGTCGATGCGATGAGCATCGCCATCGACTACAGCACCTCCAGCCAGTACGGCTCCGATTTCGTCGTCACCACCAACCGCGCCAGCGGCTATGCGGCAGGCGAGCAGACCGGCCTGTCGGTGGAGAAGGACGGCATGGTCTATGCCAACTACAGTAACGGCCAGCGCATGCTGCAGGGCCAGGTTGCCCTGGCCAACTTCACCAATGCCGGCGGGCTGAAGAACGTCAGCGGCACCGCCTGGGTGGAAACCGCCGATTCCGGTGCGGCGCTGATCGGCGTGCCGGGTGTCGGCCCGTTCGGCGAGCTGGTGGCCGGGTCGCTGGAGAACTCCAACGTCGACCTGACCCAGCAACTGGTCGGCCTGATGGAAGGCCAGCGCAACTACCAGGCCAATACCAAGGTGCTGACCACCAATAAAGAACTCACCCAAGTGCTGTTCAGCGCGATCTGAGGCTGACCCATGGACCGTCTTGGTTACACCGCGATGACCGCCGCCAGCCGCACCATGAGCTCGCTCACGGTACGCGCCAACAACCTGGCCAACGTCAACACCCCCGGCTTCCGTGCCGATCTGGAGCAGGCCCAGGCCGTTGCCGTCGAGGGCTACGGCTACGACAGCCGGCACCTGGCGCAGGTCAAGAACAACGGCGTGAGCCTCGCCCCCGGTGCCCTG
Source organism: Pseudomonas sp. C11 (assembly GCF_034683865.1). Taxonomy (NCBI): domain Bacteria; kingdom Pseudomonadati; phylum Pseudomonadota; class Gammaproteobacteria; order Pseudomonadales; family Pseudomonadaceae; genus Pseudomonas; species Pseudomonas sp. C11. The sequence goes on along the minus strand of NZ_JAWIIP010000005.1, from coordinate 299,461 downwards.
ATGGCCACCGGTCGCGACCTCGACGTGGCGCTCCAGGGCCCCGGCCTGTTCGTCGTCGAAGGTGACGACGGCACCGAGCGCTACACCCGCAACGGCGCCCTGCAGGTCGACGCCGAGCTGCGTCTGACCCTGAACGGTCGTCCGGTAATGGGCGAGGGTGGCCCCATCGTGCTGCCCGAGTACGACAGCCTGAGCGTCGGCCGTGATGGCACTGTATCGATTATCCCGCGTGGCGACTTCGTCACCGCCGAGGTCGATCGCATTCGCGTGGTCGACATCGAGGCCGGCGCCCTGAGCAAGGACGCCAGTGGCCTGCTGTCGCGTACCGACGGCCAGCCCGCCGAGGATCTGGAGACGCCGCTGGTGGTGTCCGGTTACCTGGAGTCCAGCAACGTCGGCGCCATCGACCAACTGGTGGCGACCATGAGCCTGAACCGCCTGTTCGAGACCCAGGTGAAGATGATGAAAGCGGCCGAGGATCTCTCCGATGCTGGCAACCGCATGATTCGCGGCGGTTGATGGGAACGGCAGTAGGGTGGGCTTCAGCCCACCATTGCCGAATGAACCAGGTGGGCTAAAGCCCACCCTACGGGTGACCGAACACGACGAGTAGCCCGGATGCAATCCGGGAACGATTTCCCCGGATTGCATCCGGGCTACAGACAGACGAGGTAACGCACATGAGTTCCGCACTGTGGGTCAGCAAGACCGGCCTGGCCGCCCAGGACAAGGCGATGACCGCCGTGGCCAACAACCTGGCCAACGTCAACACCACCGGCTTCAAGAGCGACCGCGTGGTGTTCGAGGATCTGTTCTACGCCATCGAGAAGCAGCCCGGCGCTCAGGCTGACCAGGTCAACACCGTACCGTCGGGCATCCAGCTCGGCAGCGGCGTGCGCGTCGCCGGTACGCAGAAGGTGTTCACCGAGGGCAGCATCCAGACCACCGGCCAGCCGATGGATCTGGCCATCATCGGCAGCGGCTTCTTCCAGGTGGAAGCGCCCAACGGCGACATCTACTACACCGAGAGCGGTCAGTTCCAGCTCAACGCCGAAGGCATGATCGTCAACGCCCAGGGCCTGCCGCTGACGCCGAACATCGAAGTGCCGGCTGGCAGCAGCCGTTTCACCGTGGGCAGCGATGGCACCGTGACCGCCGTGCTGGCCGGTGACACCCAGCCCAGCGAGCTGGGCCAGATCACCCTGGTTAACTTCCCCAATCCGGGTGGCCTGGAAGCGCTGGGCGGCAACCTCTATCGCGAAACCGTGGCCAGCGGCGAGCCGGCCGAAGGTGCGCCAGGCGAGGAGGGCCTCGGCAACCTCAAGCAGGGTGTACTGGAAGGCTCCAACGTGCAGGTGGTCGAGGCCATGGTCAACATGATCTCCATCCAACGCGCCTACGAGGCCAACGCCAAGGTGCTCGACGCCGCGTCGGGCATGCAGCAGTTCCTCAACCAGACCGTGTGATTGCCATGATGCGCCTGCTCCCGTTCGTCCTGCTGTCGTTACTCGGCGGTTGTGCCAGCTTCAACGAAATGCTGCCCGACGAGGACTCCAGCCAGTACCAGCCACTGGAGTTGGACTACAGCGTGCCGCCGACCTCGCGCGGTGGCCTGTTCCGCAGCGGCTACAGCGGCTCGCTGATCGGCGACAAGCGCGCGGTACGGGTCGGCGACATCCTCACCGTGGTGCTCGACGAGTCGACCCAGTCGAGCAAGAGCGCCGGCACCAGCTTCGGCAAGAACGCCAGTGCCGCCATCGGTATTCCCACGGTATTGGGCAAAACCTACGACCGCCTGGAAAGCTCCGCCGAGGCCGAGCGTGATTTCGACGGTTCGGCCAAGAGCTCGCAGCAGAACACCCTGCGTGGCTCCATCGCCGTGACCGTGCACCAGGTGCTGCCCAACGGCACCCTGCTGATCAAGGGCGAGAAGGCTCTGCGCCTGAACCAGGGCGACGAATACATCCGCCTGGTCGGCCTGGTACGGGTCGACGACATTGACCGCAGCAACCAGATTTCCTCGCAGAACGTGGCCAACGCGCGCATTTCCTACTCCGGGCGCGGCGTGCTCAACGACAGCAACTCGGCAGGTTGGCTGACGCGCTTCTTCACCAGCCCGCTGTTTCCTCTCTAAAGGCGCTCCAGCATGCTCAAACGTCTTCTCGTGGCCTGCATCCTGATCTGGCCCGTATCCTCCAGGGCCGTACCGCTGATGGATCTGGTAGACATCGAAGGCATCCGTGGCAACCAGTTGATCGGCTACGGCCTGGTGGTGGGCCTCGATGGCACTGGCGACAAGAACCAGGTGCGTTTCACCAGCCAGTCGGTGGCCAACATGATCAAGCAGTTCGGCGTCAACCTGCCGCCGAACGTCGACCCCAAGCTGAAGAACGTCGCCGCGGTCACCGTCACTGCCGAGATTCCGCCGTCCTACAGCCCTGGGCAGAGCGTGGACGTCATCGTGTCCTCGCTGGGCGATGCCAAGAGCCTGCGCGGTGGCCAGTTGCTGATGACGCCGATGCAGGGCGTCGATGGCGAGACCTATGCGCTGGCCCAGGGTGCCGTGGTCGTCGGCGGCCTGAATGCCACTGGCCAGAGCGGCTCCAGCGTGGCGATCAACTCCGCCAACAGCGGCCGCATTCCCAACGGCGCCACGGTCGAACGCATGATCCCCAGCGACTTCGCCACCCGCGACGAGGTCATGCTCAACCTGCGCCAGCCCAGCTTCCAGACTGCCGCCAAGGTGATCGAGGCGGTCAACGGGCGTTTCGGCAGCGGCACCGCCACGGCGCTGGACTCGACCAAGATTGCCATTCGCGCGCCGCTCACCAGCACCCAGCGCATTGGCTTCATGGCCATGCTCGAAGGCCTGGATGTCGAGGAAGGTCGTGAGCGGCCGAAAGTGGTGTTCAACAGCCGCACCGGCACAGTGGTGGTCGGCCAGGGCGTACGGGTGAAAGCCGCTGCCGTGGCCCACGGCACGCTGACCGTGACCATCAGCGAGAACCCCCAGGTCAGCCAGCCCAACGCCTTCTCCGGCGGTCAGACCGCCGTCACGCCGAGTTCCGATGTGGCCGTCAGTCAGGACAAGAACGCCATGTTCAAGTGGCCCGATGGCGCCAGCCTCGACAGCATCATCAATACCGTCAACAGCCTGGGCGCCACCCCGGATGATGTCATGAGCATCCTCCAGGCGCTGGAGCGCGCCGGTGCCCTCAACGCCGAACTGATCGTGATCTGAGCCATGAGCATCGTTTCCCTCGCGCAACACATGAACAGCCAGCGTGGCGCTGCTGACGGCATCGGCGCCGCCCGTGAACAGCAACTGCAGGCTGCGGCCGAGCAGTTCGAGGCGCTGTTTTTGCAGCAGATCCTCAAGCAGATGCGCAAGGCCAGCGACGTGCTCGCCGAAGGCAACCCGATGCGCAGCCGCGAGATGGACACCATGCGCGACTTCTACGACGAAGTGCTGGCCGAGACCCTGGCCGGGCGCAAGCAGACCGGCATCGCCGACATGCTGGTCAAGCAGCTGTCCGGCGGCGCCGACAGTGCCCCCGATCTTGATGGTGCAGCGGCTGCGGCACGTTCGGCCGAGCTGCCTGCACGCACCGGCAGCAGCCTGCTGGAGCCGCTACGCGCCACCTGGCAGCGTGGCCTCGACAGCCTCGGTCGGGCCTGGGACAAGGGCTCGGCCGGTTTCGTCGCGCTGGTCGATGGGGTCATCCGCCAGGAGTCCGGCGGTCGTGTCGATGCCGTCTCGGCCAAGGGCGCACGCGGCTTGATGCAATTGATGCCTGATACCGCGCGGGACATGGCCGCCGAACTGGGCCTGCCGTTCGACGAGGCGCGCCTGACCACCGACGCTGCCTACAACAAGCGCCTCGGCACGGCCTATCTGGACAAGATGCTGCAGCGTTACGACGGCCACCAGGCGCTGGCGTTGGCCGCCTACAACGCCGGCCCGGGACGTGTCGACGAGTGGCTGAAGGTCAATGGCGACCCGCGCAGTGGCGAGATCGGCACCGGCGCCTGGATCGAGCGCATTCCCTTCCAGGAAACCCGCGACTATACCCGGCGCATCCTCGGCGATCTGCTGCGTGCCGAGGCACCGCGTGCCGCGCCCATCGAGGCGCAGAGCCAGGCGCCCTTGAGCGCGCAGACCCGCCAGCAACTGGCCAGCGCACTCAGCGCCGGCAGTGGCGTACTGCTGGGCAGCGTTGCCAGCCGCAACATCCTCGGCAACGAGCCCGATGCCCGGCGCGAGCCGGCATTTAAGTCCGCTGCAGATTCCGTCGCCCATACATCGGTAACAACGGAATCCACCGCCGTCGGTGCCCAGGGCGCCAGTCTGGCGGCCTTTGCTCAGCCGATGCGGTTCGAGCGCCAGGAGAGCAAGTCGTGAGCACCCTCAACCAGATCGCCATGAGCGGCGTGCGTGCCAGCCAGGTGGGCATGGCCACCACCGGGCAGAACATCGCCAACGTCAAGACGCCGGGCTTCAGCCGCCTGCAGACCGTCACCGGTTCACTGGCCGGGCAGGGCGGCCTGAGCGTCGGCGGCGGTGTCGAGGTGATCAGCATCCGCCGCATGACCAACGAATTTCATAGCCAGCAACTGTGGCGCGCCACCACCGAAGAGCACTTCTACGATGCCTCGCAGCAGTACCTGACCGCGCTCGAAGCGCTGATGTCCGGTACCGGTTCGAGCATCAGCGCCGGCCTCGATCAGTTCTTCGCCGCGCTCAGCGAGGCCAGCGCCACGCCGGGCTCCATCGCCCTGCGCCAGCAGATCATCAGCGAGTCCGGCAACCTGGCGCAGCGCTTCAATGGCCTGAGCAGCAACATCGATGCGCAGATCAAGGCGCTGCAGGAGCAGCGCACGGCCATGGCCACCGAAATCAACGGCCTGACCGCGAACATCGCGCTGCTCAACAAGAAGATCGTCGAGACCGAGTCGGTCAAGGGTGACAGCACCGCGCTGCGCGATCAGCGCGAGAGCCTGCTGGGCGACCTCACCCAGTACGCCAAGCTGCGCATCAACGAAACGGCGGATGGCTCGGTCAGTGTCGCCCTGGCCAACGGCCAGCCGCTGGTGGCCGGGCCGACTGCCGGCCAGCTCAAGGTGAGCATGACCGCCAGTGGCGAGCAGGAAGTCAGCCTGGCCTTCGCCGGCACCAGCTTCCCCCTGCATCAGGATGGTTTCGGCGGCGCCTTCGGCGGCCTGCACGATGTCGAGTACAACAGCCTGCGGCCGAACCTGACCGCCCTGCACGACATGGCCAGCCAACTGGCGCAGATGGTCAACGACGTACTGGCTACCGGCTTCGACCTCAATGGCAACCCTGGCCAGCCGCTGTTCGTCTATGACGCCAGCAGCACCACGGCGCTGCTGCGTATCGAGCCGCTCACCGCCGAACAGCTGGCGTTCTCCTCGGCGGCTGGCGAAAGCGGCAACAACGAGGTGCTGCTCGATCTGCTCGAGCTGAAGAACCAGACCATCACCCTGAACGGCAGCCAGGTCACGCTCAACGACGCCTACGCCGGGCTGCTCGGCAAGGTCGCCAGCGACAGCCGGCAGAACCAGGCCGACCTCAAGTCCGCGATCACCGTGACCCAGCAGGCGCAGGCCCAGCGCGACAGCGTCAGCGCCGTCAGCCTGGACGAGGAAGCCGTCAACCTGATGACCTATCAGCAGGCCTATCAGGCCAACATGAAAGTGATCAGCACCGCCAACCAGTTGTTCGACGACATGCTCGCCGCGTTCTGACGCGCCGATAAGAGAGCCCGACCATGATGCGGATCACCAACTCGCAGATCACCGCGATGATGCACAACTCGATGAACGCCAGTTCCGCCGAGTTGAGCAAGCTGATGCAGCAGATGGCCACCAGCCAGCGCATCCTGCTGCCGTCCGACGACCCCATCGCCAGCGTGCGGGTGCTGCGTGTGCAGCGTGAGGAGGCGAGCCTGGAGCAATACGCGAAGAACATCGCCAACGTCTCCGGCAACCTGTCGACTCAGGAGGCCAACCTCAAGTCCACTTCCGACGCCATGCTCAACGTGCGTGACCTGTTGATCTGGGCGGGCAACGGCGCCAATACCAGCGAAGACCTGGCGGCCATGGCGGGTGAACTGTCGATCATCGAAGACACCCTCTTCAGCTTCGCCAACGTGCGCGACGAAGAGGGCCGCTACCTGTTTTCCGGCACCCTCAGCGACACCCCGGCGCTGAGCTTCGATGCCGCGACCCAGACCTACAGCCTGACCGGCAATGACAAGCACCGTCAGGCCGCCGTGGCCAACGGCGTGCTGGTCGACGAGAACGTCACCGCTGCCAGCGTCTACGGCACCGGCGTGGACATGCTCAACCAACTGCGGGGGCTGCTCAACACCCTGCAGGATCCGGCCCTGGACTCCAGTGATCCGGCGGTACGCCAGCAGATCAGCGACATGATCGACACCCTCGACGACAGCCACGGCCGCGTGCTCGGTGCCATCACCGAACTGGGTGGCCGGCAGAACGCCCTGACCCTGCTGACCGACAGCAACGAAGAGGTGTCCCTGGTCAATCGGAAGATCGAGGGCGAGCTGTCGCAGCTGGACTACGCGGGCGCGTCCATCGACCTGAACAACTACCAGTTGGCCCTGGGCGCGACCCAGAAGACTTACCTGAAGATCAACGAGATGTCGTTGTTCAGCCTGCTGTAAGGAGTCTGCGGTGATCAAGGTCGACAAGCAGCTCCCAATCCTCACCTCCCTTGACCCGCAAGGCCGTCGCCCGGTGCAGGGCGAGCCGTCAGCGCCGCGCGTGCGCCGTGGCGAGGCCAATGCCGAGCAGGCTCAGGCGCAGGCCCAGGTGCGCAGCAAGAGCGCCAGCTTCAACCTGCAGCTCAACCAGCAACTGACCTCGATGCAGGCCGCCGACAGCTACCTCGGCGAACTGGCCGGGCGCCTCGGCCAGCTCAAGCTCAGTCTCAGCCGTGAGCTGAGCAATGCCCAGGCTGGTGATCGCGATAACCTCAAGCGTGAGCTCGATCAGGTGCGCAAGCTGCTCGCCGAACGCAGCCAACGCTCCGGCCAGTCCCTGGATGCCAGCTTCAGGCTGCGCCTCAATGAACCGGTACGCAGCCGCTTCACCCTCGAAGGGCTGGACTCCATCGCCGCCCTGCAGCAGGCCGGCAAGGAAACCCTGCTGTTCAGCGCCGGGCGCAAGCTCGACGAGCCGTTGGCCGTGGTGCTGGAAGAAGGGCTGAGCGAGCAGCAGATCCTGCGTCGCTTCAATGCCGGGCTCGGCCAGGCCGGTATCCGCGCCGAGCTGGATCATGGTGGTGGCCTCAAGTTCAGTGCCCGCGAGAGCGAGTGGCAGGAACTGCGCGGCGAGTTGCGCGTGCAGGGCGAAGGCACGCTGGCGAGCAAGACCCAGACACCCGTGGTGAGCCACGAGGAGCAGATGCTGCGCCTGCCCGATGCGGCGCGTCTGGACAGCGCGCGCGAACTGCGTCGCGCCCTCGACGAGGTCGTCACGGCGCTGGACAAGATCGGCTCGCTGCGCGAGCAGCTCAGCCATCGTCAGGATGAAATCCGCGACTTCCTCGCCCGTCATGCCGAACAGAACGAACGCGAATGGGCGCGCGACTTCGCTGGCGAGGTGTTCAACCTGATGCGGCGCAGCCCCAGCAGCTATTCGGCCGTCACCCAGACCGTCGTCGCCCAGGCCAACATCAGCCGTACCACGGTGGTCAGCCTGCTGTCCTGATCACCACCCGCTTGACTGCCGGCCGCCTCCCCCACTCCGGCGGTCGGTGGTCTTTTTACCGCGTGGCATCCTGCTCTGCGCGAGTGACCACTGATCCGAATCTTGACCCGCTGCGCAGAATGATGGCGTTTTAGCAGCTATCATCGCGCCCTTTTTCGCAGTACCGGGATGCCGCGTTCGCGTTTCCTGTCTTTACTCATTCCTATAAAAACCCAGCATTCAAGGGGTTGACCCGCTACCGACGGCAAGGGCCGACCGGTGCATGCCTCATTCTCGAATTTGGAGTACCCGACGTGTTGAAGAAGTATCTGATCCTCCTCGCCCTGGGCTTTTCCGCCCTGGTGCATGCGCCTGCCTGGGCCCAGACCACGGACTCGGAGGCCATGAACATGGCCGGTCTGCAGCGCTCCCTGGGCCAGCGCATGGCCAAGGACTACCTGATGCTGGGCGCCGACGTGCGCGTGGACGCCGCCCAGCGTCAGCTCAAGGAAACCGTCGAGCGCTTCGACGCCAGCCAGAAGGCGCTCAACGCCTATGCGCCCAACCCCGAGATCAAGGCCGCGCTGGCCAAGGTCGACGCCACCTGGGCCGTCTATCGCCAACAGGTCGAGGCCAAGCCGGATCACGCCAAGGCCGTCGAGCTGCTAGCCACCAGCGAAACCCTGCTGCAGCAGACCCAGGCCGTTACCGACGCGATGGCCAAGCACCTCGGTGAGATGGGTGCGACCGTCAACCGCAGCGGCTGGGCACGCGTGCAGACCCAGCGCATCGCCATGCTCTACATGGCCCAGACCTGGAACGTGCCGATGCCGGATCTGAACGCCAAGCTGGAGAAGTCGGTGCAGGACTTCGAGACCATCCTCGCCGAACTGGAAGCCCGTGGTACGCCGAACGAAGAAATCGCCGCAGCGCAGCGCCGTGCTCGCGCCCACTGGGGCTTCACCGTCAAGGGCATCGACCTGAAGAACACCCAGGCCGTCGTACCCACCGTGATCACCGTCAGCACCGACTCGCTGTTCCGCCAGCTCAACGAGCTGACCCGTCTGTACGCTGGCCTGAAAGCCGACGAGTCCTGATGGGGATTCGCTAGCCCGTCACCTTGGCGACCCACTTTTGCGCTATAAACAGGCGCTAGTCGGGCTGAGGTGACGAGCATGAGCGAAACAACTGATCAGGCGGTCTACAAGACCCTGCTGGAGTCCACCCGGGCGATCCCCTGGAAGATCGACTGGAAGAGCATGACCTTCGCCTATATCGGCCCGCAGATCGAGACACTGCTGGGCTGGTCGCAGGCCAGCTGGGTCAGCGCCGAGGACTGGGCGGCGCGCATCCACGCGGATGATCGCGACAGGGTCGTGGAATTCTGCATCTCGCAATCGCAGAACGGTGTCGACCATGAGGCCGACTACCGCGCGCTGACCGCCGCTGGCGACTACGTATGGATTCGCGACGTGGTGCATGTGGTGCGCGACGACAACGGCGAGGTGGAATCGCTGATCGGTTTCATGTTCGACATCAGCGAGCGCAAGAAGACCGAGGAACAGCTGCTGACCCTGCAGAAGCAGCTGGAAGAATATTCCTACAAGGACGGCCTCACTGGCGTCGCCAACCGGCGCATGTTCGACAGCGTGCTGGCCACCGAGTGGGCCAATGCCCAGCGCACTTTGCAGCCATTGTCACTGATCCTGCTGGATATCGATCACTTCAAGCAGTTCAACGACCATTACGGCCATATCCAGGGCGACGATTGCCTGAAAAGCGTCGGCCAGGCGCTGAGCCTCGCCGCCAGCCGGCCACGGGACTTCCTCGGCCGTTTCGGCGGTGAGGAGTTCGTCCTGGTGCTGCCGGAAACTGACGAGGCTGCCGCGCGCCATATCGCTGAGCGCTGCCGCCAGCAGGTGCGCCAGCAGCGCATACCGCACGAGCGCTCGTCGGTATCGTCCATGCTCACCATCAGCCTCGGCGTGGGCACCATCGTGCCGGGCGCGCATGATCGTCCGCTGGATTTCCTCAACGCCGTGGACAAGCTGTTGTACCAGGCCAAGCAACTTGGTCGTGACCGCTCGCAGGTGGCCAAGGTCGCCTCCCAATCGTTCCCCGACAAGGCTGCTGACGCCCGTGCTTGAGCAACCGTTAACCTGAGCGTAACGATTACTCGGCCTGCTTGATTGATGACCTCTTGGTCACGCCCCTAAGGTGCCTCCACGACAGCGGAACTCGTGGAGTCTTCAATGACAACAACAATATCCCCACCGCCGCAGTGGTCGCGTCGTCGCGCTGAAAAAGCGCGGCGACTCGATCAGGTGCGCAACCTCGCCGATGGCGTGGTGTTGCCCAGCGACAAGATCGTCGCGGCGCTCGAAGCGCTGATCGCCCCCGGCGATCGCGTGGTGCTCGAAGGCAACAACCAGAAGCAGGCGGACTTCCTTTCCCGCTCGCTGGCCAAGGCCGACCCCGGCCGCCTGCACGACCTGCACATGATCATGCCCAGCGTCAGCCGCGCCGAGCACCTCGATCTGTTCGAGCGCGGCATCGCGCGCAAGCTCGACTTCTCCTTCGCCGGGCCGCAGAGCCTGCGCATCGGCCAGCTGCTCGAAGACGGGCAGATGGAAGTCGGCGCCATTCACACCTATATCGAGCTGTACTCGCGTCTGCTGGTGGATCTGATCCCCAACGTCGCCCTGGTGGCCGGCTTCCAGGCCGACCGCCACGGCAACATCTACACCGGCCCGAGCACCGAGGACACTCCGGCGCTGGTCGAGCCCACGGCGTTTTCCGACGGCATCGTGATCTTCCAGGTCAACGAGATCGTCGACGAGCTGCCGCGCGTGGACATCCCCGCTTCCTGGGTCGACTTCGTGGTGGTGGCCGACAAGCCTTTCTATATCGAGCCGCTGTTCACCCGCGACCCGCGCCATATCAAGCCGGTGCATGTGCTGATGGCGATGATGGCGATTCGCGGCATCTACGAAAAACACAACGTGCAGTCGCTCAACCACGGCATCGGCTTCAACACCGCCGCCATCGAGCTGATCCTGCCGACCTACGGCGAGTCGCTGGGCCTGAAGGGCAAGATCTGCCGCAACTGGACGCTCAACCCGCACCCGACGCTGATCCCGGCCATCGAAACCGGCTGGGTGGAGAGCGTGCACTGCTTCGGCACCGAACTGGGCATGGAGCACTACATCGCCCAGCGCCCGGACGTGTTCTTCACCGGCCGTGACGGCTCGATGCGTTCCAACCGCATGATGTGCCAGCTGGCCGGGCAGTACGCGGTCGACCTGTTTATCGGCGCCACCCTGCAAGTGGACGGCGATGGCCATTCCTCCACCGTGACCCGTGGCCGCCTCGCCGGCTTCGGCGGCGCGCCGAACATGGGCCATGACCCGCGCGGTCGGCGTCATTCGACACCAGCCTGGCTGGACATGCGCCCGGGTGACAGCGAAGCGCCGCTGCTCGAGCGTGGCAAGAAGCTGGTGGTACAGATGGTCGAGACCTTCCAGGAAGGCGGCAAACCCACCTTCGTCGAGCAGCTCGATGCGGTGGACGTGGCGAAGAAGGCCGGCATGCCGCTGGCGCCGATCATGATTTACGGCGATGACGTCACCCACCTGCTCACCGAGGAAGGCATCGCCTACCTGTACAAGGCGCGCTCCCTGGAAGAACGCCAGGCGATGATCGCCGCGGTGGCTGGCGTCACCGCCATCGGCCTGCGGCATGACCCGAAAAACACCGAGCGCATGCGCCGCGAAGGGCTGATCGCCCTGCCCGAAGACCTCGGCATTCGCCGCACCGATGCCAGCCGCGAACTGCTCGCGGCCAAGAGCATCGCCGAACTGGTCGAGTGGTCGGGCGGCCTGTACAACCCGCCTGCCAAGTTCAGGAGCTGGTGATGAATGCACTCACTGCAATTCAGCCCCAGCTTTCATTAGGGGATTGGCTGGCCGACCTGGCGGTCGACGCACTGATCGACGAGGCCGACCTGTCGCCCAAGCCGGGGCTGGTCGACCGCCGTGGCAGCGGCGCGCACACTGACCTGCACCTGGGCCTGATGCACGCTTCGGCGCTGGCCCTGTGGCCAAGCTTCAAGGCCATGGCCGAGGCTGCCCAGCAACGTGGTGCCATCGACCAGGCACTGCGTGAGGACGTGGGCCGCATTGGTCGCGAGGGCGAGCAGGAGATGCTGCGCGTCACCGGCGGCGTCAACACCCATCGCGGTGCGATCTGGGCGCTGGGTTTGCTTAGCGCTGCTGCCGCATTGGATGCCAGCGAGTTGGCTCCGGCGCAGGTTGCCCTGCGTGCAGCACGTCTGGCCCTGCTCAACGACCGTGCCGCGCCTGTCACTGGCGACAGCCATGGCGCGCAGGTTTGCCGTTTGTACGGCGTGCATGGCGCCCGTGAGGAAGCGCAGTTGGGCTTCCCGGCAGTCATCCAGCAGGCGCTGCCGCAACTGGCGCGCAGCCGCGCCGCCGGGGCCGGGGAGCAGAACGCTCGTCTCGATGCCCTGCTGGCGATCATGACTCAGCTGGCCGACACCTGCGTGCTCTACCGCGCCGGCATGGCCGGGCTGACCCGCATGCAGAGCGGCGCCCGTGCGGTGCTCGCTGCCGGCGGTTGCGCCAGCCTAGACGGTCGCCGTCTGCTGCGTGATCTCGAACGCGACATGCTGCACCTGCGTGCCTCGCCTGGCGGCGCTGCCGATCTGCTCGCCGCCACCCTGTTCCTCGACCGCCTGCAGCATGGCCTGCCGGCGCAGCTTGGGAGTCTGTGAAATGGAAACCCTGTCTTTTCAATTCCCCGCCGGGCAACCGGCCAAGGGCCGCGCGCTGGTGGGCTGCGTTGGCTCCGGCGACCTCGAAGTACTTCTCGAACCCGGCCAGGCCGGCACCCTGGCGATTCAGGTGGTGACCTCGGTGAACGGTAGCGCGCCGCGTTGGCAACTGCTGTTCGAGCGCATGTTCCGCGAACAGCAACTGCCTGCGTTGAGCATCGCCATTCATGATTTCGGTGCTACGCCGGGTGTGGTGCGCCTGCGCCTGGAACAGGGCCTGGAGGAACTCAACCATGGCTGAGCAAAACATCCAGCGCCTGCTGGCGCAGCGCAGCTTTACCGAACTGGGTGCTCGCGAGCGTGCTCGGGCATTGCTCGATGCCGGCAGCTTCCGCGAGCTGCTCGACCCCTTCGCCCGGCTGATGTCGCCCTGGCTGCCCAAGCAGGGCATCGTGCCGCAGGCCGATGACGGCGTGGTGGTGGCCAAGGGCCTGATCGACGGCCAGCCTGCGGTGGTGATCGCCATCGAAGGTGCCTTCCAGGGCGGCAGCCTCGGCGAAGTGGGTGGGGCGAAGATCGCCGGTGCCCTGGAGCTGGCGGCTGAAGACAATAAGGCCGGTACGCCGACCCGCGCCGTGCTGCTGCTGGAAACCGGCGGCGTGCGCCTGCAGGAAGCCAACCTGGGCCTGGCGGCCATCGCCGAAATTCAGGCCGCCATCGTCGAGCTGCGCCAGTACCGGCCGGTGATCGGCCTGGTCGCCGGCCCGGTTGGCTGCTTCGGCGGCATGTCCATCGCCGCCGGGTTGTGCAGCTACCTGCTTGTGACCCGCGAGGCGCGCCTGGGCCTCAACGGCCCGCAGGTGATCGAACAGGAAGCCGGGCTGGACGAATACGACTCGCGCGACCGTCCCTTTATCTGGAGCCTGACCGGCGGTGAGCAGCGCCACGCCAGCGGTCTGGTCGATGGCTACGTGAGTGATGACGTCGAGGCCATTCGCCGCGAGCTGCATGGGCTGTTCGCCAAGGGCAAACCGGCGCAGGAGCGCAGCCGGCGCCACGCATGGTTCCTGCCGCGTCTGCGCGCCGTCGACACCACCGTCCAGGCCGATGCCGCTGCCGTGCGCAACGCCTACCAGGGAGCATGAACATGAGCACAGTCCAAGAACAACGCGGCCTGCACTGGTTCCAGGCCCTGGCTGGCGATGCCCAGCCGAAACAGGGTTTGCCGGCCTCGCTGCGCGTCGCCGACGGTGAGCTTGCCGGCCAGGCGGTGCGCTATCTGGCGGTGATCGCCGATGCCAACAATCCATTCCCCCGTGCCCGCAACGGTGAGGTCGGTTTGCTCGAAGGCTGGGGCCTGGCCCAGGCCGTGGATGAAGCCATCGAGGCGGATCGCGATAACACGCACAAGCGCGCACTGATCGCCATCGTCGACGTGCCGAGCCAGGCCTACGGGCGTCGCGAAGAGGCCTACGGCATCCATCAGGCGCTGGCCGGCGCGGTGGACGCCTATGCCCGAGCCCGCCTGGCCGGGCATGCGGTGATCGGTCTGCTGGTGGGCAAGGCCATGTCCGGCGCCTTCCTCGCCCACGGCTACCAGGCCAACCGCCTGATCGCCCTACGCGATGCCGGGGTGATGGTGCATGCCATGGGCAAGGCCGCCGCCGCGCGCATCACCCTGCGCAGCGTCGACGAGTTGGAGGCACTGGCCGCCACGGTGCCGCCGATGGCCTATGACCTGGATAACTATGCCTCGCTCGGCCTGCTGGCGGAGGTGCTCGATGTGCAGCAGGTGACGCAGCCCACGGCGGCTGACCTTGCGCATGTGAAGAACGCCCTGAGTCGCGCCCTGGCCGATATCGCCGCCAGCCCGCGTGACCTGCGCAACCGCCTGGGCGCCGCCAACCGCGCGGCGTCCAGTCAGGTACGCGAGGCGCTGCGTGCGCAGTGGTGAACCGTAGGGCGGGTGAAACCCGCCAACTCTGAATCACGTGAAATGGCGGGTTGCACCCGCCCTACATAGGAAATACCGATGCACTCCACACCCCGTCCACATGATCTGCTCTGGGGCCTGCGTCCCGAGCAACTGCCGCAGGAGGCGCCGGCCTGGGCTCGTGCCGCCCTGGGCGGGCATGTGCCGGTGGTGGTGCGCCGTGCGCCGGCCGAGTCCGGCTGGGTCGCGGTGGGTATTCGCGGAGCCGCGCGTGAACAGCGCTATGCCACCTGGATGTGCCTGAGCGATATCAGCCGTCTGGTCACCCCGCAGGCAGTCGCCCGCGCCGGGCGCTGGCGCAACCATGCGCAGTCGCATTGGCCGGCGCTGCGTGCCCTGAGTGAGCTGGCGCCACGTCTGGATGCCTTGGGCCTGGCCTGGGGCGTGACCGGCAGCCTGGGTTTCGAGTTGGCCAGCGGCATCGCCGCCGCGCATCCGGACAGCGATCTCGATCTGTCGCTGCGCGCGCCGTATCACCTGCCGCGCGAGTGGGCACGCACCCTGTGCCGCCTGCTGGACGAGGCGCCGGGGCGCGTCGATCTGCAACTGGAAACCCCATACGGTGCTGTGGCGCTGCGCGAGTGGGCCGGCGAGGCGCCACGCGTCTTGCTGAAAACCCAGCACGGCCCGCTGCTGATCAGCGACCCGTGGCAGCGCCAGCAGGTGGCGGCGTGAGCACGCTCTGGGCCTTCCCCGGCCAGGGCGCGCAGCAGCCCGGCATGCTGCAGGCTTTGCCTGATGCGCCGGTGGTGCAGGCCTGTATCGAGCAGGCCAGCGCCGCCCTGAATGAAGATGTGCGTCGGCTGGATTCGGCCGAGGCGCTTCAAGACACCCGCGCCGTGCAGCTCTGCCTGTTGATCGCTGGCGTCGCCGCCGCGCGCCTGCTGAGCGAGCGCGGACATCGTCCGGACTATGTGGCAGGTCTTTCCATCGGTGCCTATGCCGCCGCCATGGTGGCCGGCGCGCTGGAGTTTGCCGATGCCGTGCGCCTGGTGGCCCTGCGCGGCGAGCTGATGCAGCGCGCCTATCCCAGCGGCTACGGCATGACCGCCATCCTCGGCCTCGACCAGGGCCGCGTCGAACGCCTGCTGGCCGAAGCCGAAGGCCAGGTCTACCTGGCCAATATCAATGCCGAAACCCAGTTGGTGATCGCCGGTAGCGATACCGCCATGGCGAAGGTCGCCGAACGTGCTCGCGCGCTCGGTGCTGGCGCGGCAAAACGTCTGTCCATGAGCGTGCCGTCGCACTGCGAACTGCTCGATGCACCGGCTCGCGAGTTGGCTGCCGCCTTCGCCAAGGTCGAGCTGCGCGCCCCGCAAGTGCGCTACCTGAGCGGCAGCTCGGCGCGCCTGATTCGTGATCCCGAAACCCTGCGTGACGACCTGGCTTACAACATGAGCCGCGTCGTCGACTGGCAGGCCACGCTCGTCACCGCCTATGAACGCGGCGTGCGCCTGCACCTGGAACTGCCACCCGGCGGCGTACTGACTGGCCTTGCCCGTCGCGTTTTCGAACCCGCCCAGGCCATCGCCTTCAGCGGTGCCCGTCTGGATACACTCGACGCCATGTTGCGTCAGGAGGTAAGCCGCGACCGCTGAGCCGTAGCGTTTACCGAAGCACAAAAACAACAACTTCGATACGTAAGACGAGGACAACAACAATGATTATCTACGGTGTCGCCTTCCTGGCGTTCTGCACCCTGGCGGGCATCTTCATCGGTGAACTGCTGGGCAAACTCATCGGTGTGCCCGCCAACGTCGGCGGCGTCGGCATCGCCATGATGCTGCTGATCTTTCTCGGGAGTTACCTGAACAAGCGCGGTCTGTTCACCGGCAAGTCGGAACAGGGCGTCGAATTCTGGAGTGCCATCTACATCCCCATCGTGGTCGCCATGGCCGCTCAGCAGAACGTCTACGGCGCCCTCAAGGGCGGGCCGATGGCGATTCTCGCCGGCACCGCTGCAGTCGTGATCGGTTTCGCCCTGGTACCGGCACTGAGCCGTATCGGGCAAAAGAAGCCTGAAACCGACGTTGCCCCCTCCCTGACCAAAGCGCCACGGTGATTGCCATGTACGAATCTTTGATGAAGGTCATTACCAGTTACGGCCTGCTCAGCGGCTTCGCCATCATCGGCATCACCATGTGGGTGTCGTACTGGATTTCCGACAAATTCACCAAGGGCCGTCTGCACGGCTCGGCCATCGCCATCCTGCTCGGCTTGCTGCTGTCCTATATCGGCGGTGCCTATACCGGCGGCCAGAAAGGCCTGGTGGACATTCCCCTGTTCGCCGGCGTCGGCCTGCTCGGCGGCGCCATGCTGCGTGACTTCGCCATCGTTGCCACCGGCTTCGGCGTCAGTGTCGAGGAGCTCAAGCGCGCCGGGTTCGCCGGCGTGCTGGCGCTGTTCGTCGGCGTGTTCACGTCCTTCATTGCCGGCGTGGCGGTGGCCATGGCCTTTGGTTACACCGACGTGGTCAGCCTGACCACCATCGGCACCGGCGCGGTGACCTATATCGTTGGCCCGGTCACTGGCGCAGCGATTGGTGCCAGCTCCGATGTGATGGCGTTGTCCATCGCGGCGGGTCTGATCAAGGCGATTCTGGTGATGGTGGCCACCCCCTTCGTCGCTCCCTATATCGGCCTGAACAACCCGCGCAGCGCGGTGATCTTCGGCGGCCTGATGGGCACCTCCAGCGGCGTGGCCGGCGGCCTGGCGGCGACCGATCCCAAACTGGTGCCGTACGGCTGCCTGACGGCGGCCTTCTACACCGCCCTGGGCTGCCTGCTCGGCCCATCCTTGCTCTACTTTCTGATGCGCGGCCTTCTAGGCTGACCTTTCGCCCGCCCTTGTGGCGGGCTTTTTATTCCGGCTCAAGCGCGCCTTGTGGGAGGCGCTTCAGCGGCGACACCTGCCGTTACGACTGGCGACTGTACATCCGGCACTCGGCCAATAGCGCCAGCAAGTTGGGGTCGCGCTCCTTGGCCTTGAGGAACACCACGCCGATATGCTGCTGCAGGTGGTACTTGGCCTGCAGCGGAATCAGCTTCACCCGGTTCTCGTACACCGCCGCCACTCGCCCTGGCAGCAGGGCGTAGCCGACGCCGGAGCTGACCATGCTCAGCAGGGTGAAGATGTCCTTCACCTGCATCGCCACCTTCGGTTCGAAACCGGCCTGCTGGAATACCCGTGCGCCATCGCGGAAGGTGGCGTAGCCCTGGGTCAGGGTAATGAAGGTCGAGTCGCGCAGGTCGGCCAGGTCGACCTCGGTCTGTTCGGCGAAAGGCGAGTCGTTGGGTGCGGCGAGGAAGATGTCATCGGAGAACAGGGCCAGTTGCTCGCAATCCGGGTCGCTGATGCTGTCGTCGAGGGCAATCAGGATGGCGTCCAGTTCCATGTTCTTCAGCTTGTACAGCAGGTCGACGTTGGAGCCGAGTACCAGATCGATGTTCAGCTCGCTGCGGCGCAGCTTCAGGCCCATGATCAGTTGCGGCACGGTTTTCACCGTCAGCGAATAGAGCGCGCCGAGCTTGAAACGCTCGGCACCGAAGCCGGCCGCCTCGCGGGTCAGGCGCACCATTTCCTGGGCATCCTGGATCAGTTTCTGTGCTTTCTCTTCCAGCACATAGGCGCTTTCCAGCGGGATCAGGTTGCGCCCCTCGTGCTTGAACAGCGGGCAGCGCAGCGCACTCTCCAGCGAGTGGATGGCGCGGTGCACGCTGACATTGCTGGTCTGCAGCTCGCTGGCGGCACGCGCCAGGTTGCCGCTGCGCATGAAGGCGAGAAAGACCTCCAGTTTTTTCAGCGTCAGTTCTTCATCGATCAGCATCGGCCTGTCCTTTTCCAGCGATGGCCGATTGTGCCGCATCTGCAGGAATGAGCGGTGTACCGGCGTGCGACTTTGCAGGCATTTCCAGATAGCGCGGATGACCTTGGCGGAAGAACTGTGCTGTAGTGCGGTGCTTCGTCCCATCTTCATGTGCTCAAGGGAGCTTCCATGCAATTGATCTACGCCGCCGCTTCACCCTTTGCGCGCAAGGTTCGCGTGCTGGCCGCCGAAACCGGCTTGCTGGCGCGCATCGAGCTGCTCGATACCGCCGTGCTGCCGACCACGCTGAACGAACGGGTCAACGCGCTCAACCCGCTGGGCAAGATTCCGGTACTGCTGACCGATGACGGTGAGGCGCTCTATGACAGCCGGGTGATCTGCGAATACCTCGACACCCAGCATCAAGGTACGAAGCTACTACCGGATGGTGCCGCGCGCTGGCCGGTGCTGCGTCTGGCGGCTCTGGCCGACGGCCTGATGGACGCCGCCCTGCTGGCGCGCTATGAGCGCGGCGTGCGACCAGCCGAACTGCAATGGCCAGCCTGGCTGGACGGCCAACTGGGCAAGGTGCAGCGGGCGCTGGCAGAACTGGAACGCCATATCGACCAGCTACACGGCCCGCTCGATCTGGCACAGGTCGGTGTCGCCTGTGCCCTGGGTTACCTGGATTTCCGCTTTGCCGACCTTGACTGGCGTGCCACTCATCCTGGCCTGGCAGCATTCCAGCAGGCCTTCGCCCAGCGCCCCTCGATGCAGGCCACTGCGCCGGTGTGAATCACAGGCTCAAAGACGGAAGCGCGTCAGCAGTGTGTTGAGCGCCACGGCCAGGCGCGACAGCTCCTGGCTCGCCGCGTTGGTCTGGTCGGCACCGGCAGAGCTCTGCAGCGACAGGTCACGGATATTGACCAGGCCGTGGTCAACTTCTCGCGCCACCTGCGCCTGTTGTTCCGATGCGCTGGCGATGACCAGGTTGCGCTCATTGATGGTGGCGATGGCCTCGGTGATGCTGTCCAGCGCTTCGCCGGCCGATTGGGCCAGTTCCAGGGTTGAGTCGGCGCGCGCCATACTGGCGTTCATGGTCGCCACGGCCTGCTCGGTTTCCGTCTGAATGGCGCCGATCATCTGCTCGATCTCGCCCGTGGACTGCTGGGTACGCTGGGCCAGCGCGCGGACTTCGTCGGCTACCACGGCAAAGCCACGGCCCTGCTCGCCGGCCCGGGCCGCTTCGATGGCGGCATTGAGCGCCAGCAGGTTGGTCTGGTCGGCGATGGCGCGGATCACGTTGACCACCTGACCGATATTGCGCACGTTGCTCGCAAGCAGGCCGACCTCTTCACCCGCGCTGCCGATGTCCGCCGTCAGCAGGCGGATCGAATCGATCGTCCGGCCGACCTGGGCATGTCCGTGGCGCGCACTCTGATCGGTATCGCGTGTGGCCTGCGAAGTGCTCACGGCGTTGCGTGCGACTTCCTCCACCGCTGCGGTCATCTCGGTCACGGCGGTGACGGCCTGCTCGATCTCGGCATTCTGCTGATACAGGCCACGTCTGCCGTCTTCGGTGACCGCGTGCAGCTCCTCGGACGCGGACGCCAGCAGGCTGGAGGAATCGGCGACCTGTTGCAGGGTATCGCGCAGGTTATGGCGCATGGTGTCGAGTGCCTGGAGCAACTGCGCCGGTTCATCCGCGCCCGGGGCGGAACAGTCGTGGTTGAGATCACCGGCGGCGATGTCCTGGGCAATGCCGACGGCTTGAGCCAGCGGTTGGGTGATACTCCGCGTGAGCAATACGGCCAGGCCGATGGTGCAGACGATGGCGGCGATCAAGGCGATCAGCACGACCTCGATGGCACCGGAGTAGGCTGTCTCGCTTTCGCTCGCTGCCAGCTCGGCACCTTTCTCGTTGTGCCGTACCAAGGCTTGCAGTGCGGCGCCGAGGGCATCGGCATGCGCGCTCAGGTCGCCCGCGACCAGTTGTTGAACCTGAGCGTCATCACCCGCGATGACTGCCTTAATCACCCGTTCCTGCGTGTTCATGTAGCGTTCGCGTTCAGCACGAAAGCGTGCGTAGGCCTGCTGCTCTTCGTCTGAATCGATCAGCGCGACATAGGTCTGTTCGGCCTGTTCGAGGAAATGCTTGTACTGCTCCATCGTTGCCAGGTCGGCAGTCCGCTGCTCGGCGTCACGGATGATCTGGGTACGCAGGGTCAGGGCGCGCACCCTGGACATACTCATGCCCATTTCTTCGAGGGCCAGTACGGACGGAAACCACTTCGTGTCGATGGAATCGGAGGCGTCGTCCATGCGTTTCATCTGCGTCAGGGTGATGCCGCCCAGCAGTAACACCAGCACGGCCAGGATGGCGAAGCTCGCCGCCGCCCGCATGCCGATCCTGAGTTTTCTCAACAACATACCAACCTCATAAAAGAGCGCCGCGCCATCCGGCACGACGTGAAGAGTGTGATGATCAAGCGGATACCCGTTGAATACCGGGCAGGTCGGCGAGGGCGAAGCCTGGACGACCGAACAGATAACCCTGCAGCCACTCACTGCCCAGGCTTTGGGCGCGCTGCAGATCCTCTGGCGTCTCGATGCCTTCGACGATCACGCAGGGCGCCAGCGTCTTGCACAGCTCCAGCAGGTACTTGAGGGTGAGTTCGCCCTGCGCATTCGAGCGGGCACGCTGGATGTAGCTCTGGTCGATCTTGATGATGTCCGGCTGGCTTTGCTGGATGAACGCCAGTGTGCCGAAGCCCGAGCCGAAGTCGTCTACCGCCACCTGGCAACCGCTGTTGCGCAGATGCGTGACCAGCTCGACGGCGCTGTTATGGCAGGGCGGTACGGTGCTTTCGGTGATCTCCACGACCAGGCGCCGGGAAACGGACTGATCGCCAGCCAGCACCTCGAGCGTGCTGTCCCAGTCCTTATCCATGACGGTGCTCAGGGCCGAGATGTTGCAGCCCAGGGTCAGTCCGGGATGAGCCTGCAGCAGGCCGATCATGGTGTTCAGCACACGGTGGTCGAGGGGGCGGATAACGTGCAGGCGTTCGAGCAGCGGGAAGGGGTTGAAGCCCAAGCCGCCGTTTTCATGGCGTAACAGGCTTTCCCGATAGAGGATCCGCTCGGGGTCATGCGTCGCGACTACCGCCTGGAACGCCAGGCAGAAGTGCCCGCGCTGCAGTTCGTCGTAGAACAGGTGGGCTCGCTGGAGATCGTCCAGTGAGCCAACGGTAATGGGCGCCATGAAGGTGGCGCTACGGCTCATGCCGGTTCCCGGCGGCAGATCAGGCGTTTCGCTTGGCCGTACATCATTTTCTTTCCTTTGGTGAGGCCGTTGTCGAGCAAAGCAACGACCGCATCGGCGGGAGACAAGCACTCCTGCCAATGGCGGGTTAAACAGGGTGTGGAGAATTGCGATGCCGTTGCATCGCCAGTGGTCGGTCAGACTTGCTTCAGGGGCGTATGGCCTGACTGGACGGGCCGCGCCGGCTGCCGGCGAGAGCGGGGGCCGGTGGTATTATTGACGACGTAAAGCCGACGCCAGGCCTACGGCGGTTATCGTCCCATCGGCGTGCTGCGGTGGGAAGTGTTCCCGGAAACCAATCGCATGTCCGTGGACACTGGCAATCAGTCATCACGCGCTACCCGACCAACGCACGAGAGAACGTCGATGCATTCGATTACCAGCGCCTGCTTTCGCATCCTGATCAAGGCCTTCGTCGGTCAGGGCGCGTTGCCCGACGAAGGCCTGTCCGGCTTCGCCCAGCTACTCGCGGGAGATGCGCCGACGCCTGTGTTGCAGGTCTATCGCTTGCTGGAGCAGTTGGTGGCCACGAGCGGCGATGCGGACATGGGCTTGCGCGCTTATGAACACTTCCACCCCTGCGTACTGGGAGTGAAGAGTTACGCCATGATGTCCAGCCCGACCCTGGGGCAGGCGTTGCAGCACATGGTCGATTATCACCCGCTGACCAGCGACGGCTCGCACCTCTTTCTCGAGCAGGACGCCGATGGGTTGCGGCTGGTCGGGCTTGAGATCGGTGCGGTCGGTGGGCAGGCGCCTCGTGCCTTTATCGACGCCGGTGCGGCGCTGGCACTTGGCGCGGTGCATTGGCTGGCGCCGTTCGAACGGCCCTTGCCGCTGCGACTGGAGCTGACTTATGCGCAGCCCGAAGACACGCGACAGTTGCGCCGGCTGTTCGGCGACAACCTGCGTTTTGGCGCGCCGCGTAACAGCATGACCTTCAGCCGGGCCGATGGCGAGATCCCCTTGCCTACGGCGGCTGAGGCCTTGCATCCCCTGCACCTGGAGTACGCCAAAACCTGGCTGGACGAGCAGGTTGACGGTTCGCTCGAGGCGCGAGTGCGCCGAGTGCTCAGCGCGCAGCTCAGTCTCGGCATCAGCCCTGGTCTCAGCGAGGTGGCGGATCAGCTCGGCATGAGCAAGCGCAGTCTGCAGCATGGCCTCACGCGTGACGCGGTGAATTTCACTCGCCTGCTCGACGGCGCCCGGCGGAGTCAGGCCGCCAGCTTGCTGCGCAACAGCACGCGCAGCCTGAAGTACATCTCGGCGCAGCTCGGCTTTCGCGATCAGAGCAGTTTCCACAAGGCCTGCATGCGCTGGTTCGGCATGGCGCCGCTGCACTATCGCAGCGAGCCGTAGGGGCGGGCGGTCAGTTCCTGATCGCCATCTCGGGTCGCATTCTCCGGTTGTTGGACGGTAAGCAGGACAAATGTATTGTTGTCACTTATCGTACATCCTACAACTGCGCAGGCGGTTGTGAATCCCGGCCCTGCAGCCGGGCCTCATTCATTGTCCCGATGGCGCCTTGCCCGCCATGCACTGACAGGAGAACGCCATGCTGAGTCTGACTGGCCACAATTACATCGGCGGTGAGCGCCGCGCCGCCGGCACCGTCGAGCACAAGAGCCTCGACGCCAGCAGCGGTGAAGCGCTGCCGTACACTTTCATCCAGGCCACGCCGGAAGAAGTCGACGCTGCCGCCCAGGCTGCCGCTGCCGCTTACCCGACCTATCGCAACCTGTCGGCCGTGCGCCGTGCCGAGTTCCTCGAGGCCATCGCCGACGAAATCGACGCCCTCGGTGACGACTTCGTGGCCCTGGTCTGCCGCGAAACCGCCCTGCCTGCTGCCCGCATCCAGGGTGAGCGTGGTCGTACAAGTGGTCAGATGCGCCTGTTCGCCAAGGTGCTGCGTCGTGGTGACTTCTACGGTGCACGGATCGACCGCGCCCTGCCGGATCGCCAGCCGCTGCCGCGCCCGGATCTGCGTCAGTACCAGATCGGCGTCGGCCCGGTCGCCGTGTTCGGTGCCAGCAACTTCCCGCTGGCCTTCTCCACTGCGGGTGGCGATACCGCCTCTGCTCTGGCTGCCGGTTGCCCGGTGGTGTTCAAGGCGCATAGCGGCCACATGGCCACTGCCGAGTGCGTGGCTGATGCCATCATCCGTGCGGCCGAGAAAACCGGCATGCCCAAGGGCGTGTTCAACATGATCTTCGGTGGCGGCGTCGGCGAGATTCTGGTCAAACACCCGGCCATCCAGGCTGTCGGCTTCACCGGTTCGCTGAAAGGTGGTCGCGCCCTGTGCGACATGGCTGCTGCCCGTCCGCAGCCGATTCCGGTGTTCGCCGAGATGTCCAGCGTCAACCCGGTG
The DNA here is from genome assembly GCF_034683865.1 of Pseudomonas sp. C11. Taxonomy (NCBI): domain Bacteria; kingdom Pseudomonadati; phylum Pseudomonadota; class Gammaproteobacteria; order Pseudomonadales; family Pseudomonadaceae; genus Pseudomonas; species Pseudomonas sp. C11. The sequence continues at coordinate 275,447 of NZ_JAWIIP010000005.1, read as the reverse complement.
ATCGTCCTGCCGGGCGCCCTGAAAGCGCGTGGCGCCACCGTGGCCAAGGAACTGGCGGGTTCCGTGGTGCTGGGTTGCGGCCAGTTCTGCACCAACCCGGGCCTGATCATCGGCATTCGCAGCGCCGAGTTCAGCGAGTTCGTTGCCGGCCTGGCCGATGCCATCGGCGCGCAACCGGCGCAGACCATGCTCAACGCCGGCACCCTGCGCAGCTACGCCAACGGCCTGGCTCAGCTCAACGCTCACGCCAAGGTCACCCACCTGGCCGGCAACGAGCAAACCGGCAACCAGGCGCAGCCGCAGCTATTCAAGGCTGACGTGAGCATGCTGCTCGAAGGCGACCATCTGCTGCAGGAAGAAGTTTTCGGCCCGACCAGCATCGTCGTCGAAGTCGCCGACAGCGCCGAGCTGACCCGTGCCCTGCAGAGCATGCACGGCCAGCTGACCGCGACCCTGATTGCCGAGCGTGAGGACCTGAGCGCCTTCCGCGACCTGCTGCCGCTGCTGGAAGTCAAAGCCGGCCGTGTGCTGCTCAATGGCTACCCGACGGGCGTTGAAGTCTGCGACTCCATGGTGCATGGCGGCCCGTACCCGGCGACGTCCGACGCCCGCGGCACGTCGGTCGGCACCCTGGCGATCCACCGCTTCCTGCGTCCGGTGTGCTACCAGAACTATCCGGACGAGGTACTGCCGGAGGCGCTGCAGAACGCCAACCCGCTGGGCATCCAGCGTCTGGTCGACGGCGTGCACAGCCGTGATGCGCTGAGCTGATTCGAGCGCTGTAACGAACAATGCCGCGCCCGTGAGGGTGCGGCATTTTTGTTTGGGTGGCATGCAACCATGCTTGGCAACGGCCTGGGCTTTTTCAACCGTCTGAATGACCATCTTGACCACATCTCCCGGACGCGATTGCTGCGGCAAGTGGCTGGCGGCTACCGTGAAGGTGCTGAAGCTGGGAGTGGTTCTGGTCGCGTCTTCAGGTTTGGAGGCAGTAGTCGAGATTGTGGCCTGGCTTGCAGATGCGTACTCTGCTTCGCGGCCATGACGGCCTCGAATGGAAAAGGATTTCATGCTCAACCGTATTTATCGAATCTCTGCGCTGGCCGTTCTGGTGAGCGCACTGCCTGGCTGCGGCACACTGTTCGGGCGATCGTCCGGCGGTTTTTACGGCCCCGATTACTATTCCGGCACTGCCTACGACTTTGGCCTGCTGTTCGGCTCCGATGACATCAATCGCGGCTACTTCCCCGCCACGCTCTGGTGCTGGGCATCGATAGCCTGCCCGGTGTTGACGGTTTTTTCGATGCCCGTGGATTTCGTCGTCGATACCGCCATGCTGCCCCGTGATATCTACGAGGCAAAACGATGAGTCTTGCCAGCCTGCGAGTATTAAGGGCCGTTCTTCCCGTGCTGCTGATCCTGGGGTTTCACGACCTGGCGCTGGCCAGTTTCGAATATGGCAATCGGCGTCTTGCCGCGACTGCAACGGAATTGCTGGCTCAGTTCGTGTTTGCCTTCATTGCGCTCACCGTCATGGGTGCCATCTTCATGATCATCGGTGATATTCGCCGCTGGCTGCGGCGCAGGTTTGGCGAAGATCGCCGCGAGGATGATCATTCCAGGGATCTCTAGCCTGCCTGCGAACGCCCCGGCGCGGATGGTCAACTAGTAGCCTCGATGATGCACAAGACTCCGGTTCGATACCTGGGCCTTGTGCTTTGCGGCTCAGTCGCCGCCTCCACCGCCACCATCTCCCCCGCCTCCCGAGTCGAAGCCCCCGTCACCGAACCCAGGGCTGGAATCCTGTCCGCTCAGGCCGTTGCTCCTCCTTTTGCCCGCGCGTGGCTTGGGCCGTGAGCGTTGCCACGAATAGATGGAAAGCACCACGAATGCGATGGCGATCAGCGGCAGAATGTCCATGCGTCCCCTCCGTTGTCGGGCTGCAATACCAAAAGCTCAGAACGCACAGAGTAAGTCGTAACGGACGCATGGAAACGAAAAAGCCCGCACAGTGGCGGGCTTTTAAAATGGCGCACTCGGCGGGATTCGAACCCACGACCCCTGCCTTCGGAGGGCAGTACTCTATCCAGCTGAGCTACGAGTGCGTTGCGGGGCGCAATGATACGCATCTGGGCGCTTAGCGTCCATCGTGCATGGATGTGCATTATTCCGAACGCACTTTACACTTTTGAGCTGGCTCATAGCCCCTAGAGCAAGTTTTTTGTCATTCTTTCGTCGATTTAGCCCCTTCGGCTATTGCCCTTTACCTGGCGCGCTCCTAGGATTCGTTTGAGATTTCAAACGCAGTGTTCGGCCATCCCGAACCCTTCGCCAATCAGCGGCTCTTAACTTTTTACCAGGCCCATGCCGTGCTGTTCGCGCGGCGTGGTTCGTGTCCATGACTCCACCCCGACGCCTGGGCGTCGGAATCCGAAGGAGACTGCCATGCAACTGAAAGACGCCCAACTGTTCCGCCAGCAGGCTTATATCGACGGCCAGTGGCTAGACGCCGACAGCGGCCAGACCATCGCCGTGAACAACCCGGCGACCGGCGAGATTATCGGCCACGTGCCGAAAATGGGCCGTGCGGAAACCCGCCGTGCCGTTGAGGCCGCCGAGAAGGCGCTGCCGGCCTGGCGTGCGCTGACCGCCAAGGAACGCGCGAACAAGTTGCGCCGCTGGTTCGAACTGCTGATGGAGAACCAGGATGACCTCGGTCGCCTGATGACCCTGGAGCAGGGCAAGCCGCTGACCGAAGCCAAGGGCGAGATCGCTTACGCCGCTTCCTTCATCGAGTGGTTCGCCGAAGAAGCCAAGCGCGTCTACGGTGACGTGATCCCGGGCCACCAGCCGGACAAGCGCCTGATCGTGATCAAGCAGCCGATCGGTGTGACCGCCGCCATCACCCCGTGGAACTTCCCCGCCGCGATGATCACCCGCAAGGCTGGCCCGGCCCTGGCCGCCGGTTGCACCATGGTGATCAAGCCGGCTTCGCAAACCCCGTTTTCCGCCCTGGCCCTGGTCGAGCTGGCCGAGCGCGCCGGCATTCCGAAAGGTGTGCTGAGCGTGGTCACCGGCAGTGCCGGCGAAGTGGGTGGTGAGCTGACCAGCAACCCGATCGTGCGCAAGCTGTCCTTCACCGGCTCCACCGAAATCGGTCGCCAGTTGATGGCCGAATGCGCTCAGGACATCAAGAAGGTGTCGCTGGAGCTGGGCGGCAACGCGCCGTTCATCGTCTTCGATGACGCCGACCTGGACGCTGCCGTCGAAGGCGCGCTGATCTCCAAATACCGCAACAACGGCCAGACCTGCGTCTGCGCTAACCGTATCTATGTGCAGGACGGTGTCTACGACGCCTTCGCCGAGAAGCTGATCGCCGCCGTATCCAAGCTGAAGATCGGCAACGGTCTGGAAGACGGCACCACCACCGGCCCGCTGATCGACAGCAAGGCCGTGGCCAAGGTGCAGGAGCACATCGAAGACGCCGTGGGCAAAGGCGCCAAGCTGGCCCTGGGCGGCAAGCCGCACGCGCTCGGTGGCACTTTCTTCGAGCCGACCATTCTGCTCGACGTGCCGAAAACCGCTGCCGTGGCCAAGGAAGAGACCTTCGGCCCGCTGGCGCCGCTGTTCCGCTTCAAGGACGAGGCCGAAGTGATTGCCATGGCCAACGATACCGAGTTCGGCCTGGCCTCCTACTTCTACGCCCGTGACCTGGGCCGCGTGTTCCGCGTGGCCGAAGCGCTGGAGTACGGCATGGTGGGTATCAACACCGGCCTGATCTCCAACGAAGTGGCGCCGTTCGGCGGCGTGAAGGCTTCCGGCCTCGGCCGCGAAGGCTCCAAGTACGGGATCGAGGATTACCTCGAGATCAAGTACATGTGCCTGGGCGGCATCTGATGCCAAGACGGGGCAAGGTGCGAAAGAGCGTGCGGCGCCCCGGTTGTAAGTCGTAACCCTATTGAGTCCCTTGCGGCCCGGTTCAGTCGATCATCGCATGCTGAACCGACCACCCGCCGGGGGCGACCATGAGGACACCATGAGCAAGACCAACGAATCCCTGCTGCAACGCCGCCAGGCCGCCGTACCGCGCGGTGTCGGCCAGATCCACCCGATCGTCGCCGAGCGCGCCGAGAACGCCACCGTGTGGGACGTCGAAGGCCGCGAGTACATCGACTTCGCCGGCGGCATCGCCGTACTGAACACCGGCCACCTGCATCCGAAGGTGATCGCCGCCGTTCAGGAGCAGCTGACCAAGCTGACCCACACCTGCTTCCAGGTGCTGGCCTACGAGCCCTACATCGAGCTGTGCGAAGAAATCGCCAAGCGCGTACCGGGCGACTTCGCCAAGAAGACCCTGCTGGTCACCTCCGGCTCCGAAGCCGTCGAGAACGCCGTGAAGATCGCCCGTGCCGCCACCGGCCGCGCTGGTGTGATCGCCTTCACCGGCGCCTACCACGGCCGCACCATGATGACCCTGTCGCTGACCGGCAAGGTCGTGCCGTACTCCGCCGGCATGGGCCTGATGCCGGCTGGCGTTTACCGCGCCCAGGCACCGTGCCCGCTGCACGGCGTGAGCGAGGACGAGTCCATCGCCAGCATCGAGCGCATCTTCAAGAACGACGCGCAGCCGCAGGACATCGCCGCGATCATCATCGAGCCGGTGCAGGGCGAGGGCGGTTTCTACGTCAACTCCCCGGCCTTCATGCAGCGCCTGCGTGCCCTGTGCGACCAGCACGGCATTCTGCTGATTGCTGACGAAGTGCAGACCGGCGCTGGCCGTACCGGCACCTTCTTCGCCACCGAGCAACTGGGCGTGGTGCCGGATCTGACCACCTTCGCCAAGTCCGTTGGCGGCGGCTTCCCGATCTCCGGCGTGTGCGGCAAGGCCGAGATCATGGACAAGATCGCCCCCGGTGGCCTGGGCGGCACCTATGCCGGTAGCCCGATCGCCTGCGCAGCGGCCCTGGCCGTACTCAAGGTGTTCGACGAAGAGAACCTGCTGGTACGCTCCAACGCCGTCGGCGAGAAGCTCAAAGCCGGCCTGAACAAGATCGCCGAGAAGCACAAGGTGATCGGTGACGTGCGTGGTCTGGGTTCGATGGTCGCCATCGAGCTGTTCGAGGGCGGTGACCACAGCAAGCCGGCTGCCGAGTTGGTGGGCAAGATCGTCGCCAAGGCGCGCGAGAAAGGTCTGATCCTGCTGTCGTGCGGCACCTACTACAACGTCATCCGCTTCCTGATGCCCGTCACCATTCCTGACGCGCAACTGGAAAAAGGCATCGCCATCGTCGCCGAGTGCTTCGACGAACTGGCCTGAGTCGTTCCTGCTGTACCTGCGCCCGTGGCTCACCAGGCCGGGCGCACCTGAGACCCGCCGCGTGCGGGTCTTTTTTTGCCTGCCGGCTGGGGCAGGGCGGGTGAAACCCGCCGGTTCCTTCAAGGCGGGTTGCACCCGCCCTACACGACGCGCGCTCCACTGCCGCTGGGCATGCGCCCACAGAAAAAGGCCCGCGCAAGGCGGGCCAAAGGGTGACAAGCAACAGGAGTTCGGGAACTTACTTGGGCTCGAAGATCACATACACCTTGCGGCAGGCTTCCAGCACTTCCCAGGTGCCGGAGAAACCGGCGGGGATAACGAAGCGGTCGCCAGCACGCACGGTTTTGGCGTTGCCCTCGGCATCGCGCAGTACGGAAACGCCCTGGAGAATCTCGCAGTATTCGTGCTCGGTGTAGTTCACCGTCCACTGGCCCACGGCGCCTTCCCAGATGCCCGTGCTGAACTGGCCACACGGGCTGCTGTAGTGGTTGCGCACGCTCTGCTCGGGATCGCCCTTGAGCACCTTCTCCGGCGCGGGGCGGTAATGTTCGGCGGCCGTGCCGGCCTGGGCGAAGTCGACGATCTGCTCGATGTTCATCGGTCGGTTCCGTAGTGGGCGAAGTGGCGTGCCAGGGGCTGCCGCAGGGGTGGAATCTCAGCAGTCTATGTGTGGAAAAACGAACATGACAAGGGTTTTTCTGTTGTTTTTGTCAAAAATATTGAAAACCCCAGCGCCGCTAGTTTAGTGTGGCGAACAGCTTTGGCCAGTGCGTTGGCCTCACCCGATTTTTGCCGGTGGCTGCCCTGTGCGGGCGCACCCAGGCCCACAAGAGAGGATGCCGGAATGACTGATCTGACCCATGCCGACTGGGAGCAACGTGCCCAGAACCTGAACATCGAGACCCGTGCCTTCGTGCATGGTGAATACCGTGCGGCTGAGTCCGGCGCCACCTTCGATTGCATCAGCCCGGTCGATGGCCGTGTGCTGGGTCAGGTCGCCAGCTGTGACCTGGCTGACGCCGAACTTGCAGTCAAGGATGCCCGCGTCACTTTCGAGTCCGGCGTGTGGTCGCGTCTGGCGCCGGTCAAGCGCAAGGAAGTGATGATCCGCTTCGCCGATCTGCTCGACGCTCACGCCGAAGAGCTGGCCCTGCTGGAAACCCTGGACATGGGCAAGCCGATCGGCGATTCGCTGAGTATCGACGTGCCGGCTGCATCGCGTGCCCTGCGCTGGAGCGGCGAAGCCATCGACAAGATCTACGACGAAGTGGCTGCCACCCCGCACGATGAGCTGGGCCTGGTCACCCGCGAGCCGGTGGGCGTGGTTGCCGCCATCGTGCCGTGGAACTTCCCGCTGCTGATGACCTGCTGGAAGCTCGGCCCGGCGCTGTCCACCGGCAACTCGGTGATCCTCAAGCCGTCCGAAAAATCGCCGCTGACCGGCATTCGCATCGCCCAACTGGCCATCGAGGCGGGCATTCCGGCTGGCGTATTCAACGTGCTGCCGGGCTTCGGCCACACCGTTGGCAAGGCCCTGGCCCTGCACATGGACGTCGACACCCTGGTGTTCACCGGTTCGACCAAGATCGCCAAGCAACTGATGATCTACGCCGGCGAGTCGAACATGAAGCGCGTCTGGCTGGAAGCCGGTGGCAAGAGCCCGAACATCGTCTTCGCCGACGCCCCGGATCTCAAGGCCGCTGCCGCTGCGGCGGCCAGCGCCATTGCCTTCAACCAGGGCGAGGTCTGCACCGCCGGCTCGCGCCTGCTGGTGGAGAACTCCATCAAGGATCAGTTCGTGCCGCTGGTGGTCGAGGCCATCAAGGGTTGGAAGCCTGGCCATCCGCTGGATCCGGCCACCAACGTCGGTGCGCTGGTCGACACCACGCAGATGAACAACGTGCTGAGCTACATCCAGGCGGGCCACGAAGACGGTGCCAAGCTGGTGGCCGGCGGCAAGCGCGTGCTGGAAGAAACCGGCGGCACCTACGTCGAGCCGACCATCTTCGACGGCGTGAACAACGCCATGCGCATCGCTAAGGAAGAGATCTTCGGCCCGGTGCTGTCGGTGATCGGTTTCGATGACGAGGCCGAAGCCGTGGCCATCGCCAACGACACCATCTATGGCCTGGCGGCTGGCATCTGGACCAGCAACCTGTCCCGCGCCCATCGCGTCGGCCGCGCCGTGCGTGCCGGCAGCGTATGGATTAACCAGTACGATGGCGGTGACATGACCGCGCCCTTCGGCGGCTTCAAGCAGTCCGGTAATGGCCGCGACAAGTCGCTGCATGCCTTCGACAAGTACACCGAGATCAAGGCGACCTGGATCAAGCTCTGAACTGCAGCTTCAGGCTGCAAGCCACAGGCCGCAGTTAACGGCGGCTGAGGTGTGTGGCTGAGCGATCCAACTGCGGCTGGGCTTCCTCGGGAAGTCCGGCCGTTTTGCTTCTGTGACTATGCACTGTAGGCGCCGCGCTAGCGCATGTGCAGCGCCGCTCGGTTGTGCCAGCGGTCGCTAAGCCCGCCATGACAACAAGGAATCTGACCATGCGTTGGGGTACCTATTTCGCCGTTTGCGCGGCGGTCATCAGTATCGGCCTGGCGCTGGGCGTGACCATGCCGCTGGTGTCGCTGCGCCTGGAAAGCTGGGGCTACGATTCCTTCGCCATCGGCGTAATGGCCGCCACGCCTGCGGTGGGCGTACTCCTCGGCGCCTCGCTGGCCGGGCGCCTGGCGGCGCGTTTCGGCACTACCTTGCTGATGCAACTCTGCCTGCTGCTCGGCGCGCTATCGGTGGCCGGGCTGGCACTGCTGCAGAACTACGCGGTGTGGGTCGCCTTGCGCCTGTTCATCGGCGTGGCATTGACCGTGGTGTTCGTGCTCGGCGAGAGCTGGATCAATCAACTGGCCGTGGAAAAGTGGCGTGGGCGCCTGGTGGCGCTGTATGGCACCGGCTATGCGCTGAGCCAACTGAGTGGGCCGCTGCTGCTCAGCGCCCTGGGCACCCGCACCGACCTGGGTTTCTGGACGGGGGTGGGGCTTCTGGTCGGTGGCTCGCTGATGCTGCTCGGGCGCAGCGGTGCGCCGCAGGTCGATGCCCATAGCGCCTCGGGGCGTGGCTTGCTGAGCTTCTGCGGCAAGCTGCCGGCGATTGCCTGGGCGGTGATGCTGTTCGCCGCCTTCGAGGCGATGATGCTGACCCTGCTGCCGATCTATGGTTTGCGCCAGGGGTTCAACCAGGAGGTCGCTCTGCTGATGGCCAGCGTGGTGGTGGTCGGCGATGCCGCGCTGCAACTGCCCATCGGCTGGCTAGCCGACCGCATGTCGCGACAGACGCTGTTTCGCGGCTGCGGTATCGTCCTGCTGCTGTCCAGCCTGGCGATTCCGTTGCTGCTGCATACGCCGTTGGTGTGGCCGGTGTTCGTCGCCTTCGGCGCCAGTGCCGGCGGCCTGTTCACCCTGTCGCTGATCATGATTGGCGAGCGCTACCGCGATGACGAACTGGTGCGCGCCAATGCCCATGTCGCCCAGCTCTGGGGCCTTGGTTGCCTGGTCGGGCCGCTGCTTACCGGCGCGGTAAGTCAGTGGCTCAGTGGCCATGCCCTGCCGTTGATGATGGCGGCGGGTGCGCTGGTATTCATCGTCCTGGCCGGGCGACCCGGTGCGTTCAGCGACGCAGTGCCAGATACGCGCGGCTAAGCGCCTCTAGCGCCAGAGCCCTAGGTCTTGGCTCTGATCCAGTTTGCTCTCTGCGATCAGCTCGGTGATGCTCGTGCCGATCTGACGAATGGCCGCCTCGAGCTCCGGGCTGCTCGGCTTGGCGTAGTTCAGGCGGATGCAGTTGCGGTACTTGCCTGCGGCGGAAAAGATGCTGCCAGGCGCCACCCGCAGTTTGTGTGCGGCCAGGCGCCGGTTCAGGCGCAGGCTGTCGAAGCCTTGCGGCATTTCCACCCAGAGCATGAAACCGCCTTGCGGTTGGCTGACGCGCGTACCCGGCGGGAAGTAGCGGCTGACCCAGTCGGTCATCTGCTGGCGGCCACGGGCGTAGAGCTTGCGCATCTGCCGCAGGTGCGGCTGGTAGAACCCTTCGCGGAGGAACTCGGCAATGGCCAATTGCGGCAACTGGGCACTCTGCCCGGTGCCCATGTATTTCATGTGCAGCACCTGCTGCAGGTAGCGCCCGGGAGCGATCCAGCCGATGCGCAGGCCCGGCGCCAGTGTTTTGGAGAAGGAGTTGCACAGCAGCACGCGGCCATCCTCATCGAATGACTTGATGCTGCGTGGGCGCGGGTAGTGATAGGCCAGGTCGCCGTAGATATCGTCCTCGATGATCGCCACATCGAAGCGCTGCGCCAGCGCCAACAAGGCGCGTTTGTTGGCCTCGGGCATGATGTAGCCGAGCGGATTGTTGCAACTTGGGGTGAGCTGGATGGCTTTGATTGGCCATTGCTCCAGCGCCATCTCCAGGGCTTCCAGGCTGATCCCGGTCAGGGGGTCGGTGGGCAGCTCCAGTGCCTTGAGGCCAAAGCCCTTGAGCACCTGCATGACGCCGTGGAAGCTCGGCGAATCGACCGCAACGATATCGCCCGGCTGGCAGATGGCACGCAGCGCCGTCGACAGGGCTTCGTGACAGCCGGTGGTGATGACGATGTCCTCGGCGGCCAACTGGCAGCCGGAGTCCAGCGCCAGACGGGAGATTTCCTGGCGCAGGGTGATCTCACCCTCCACCGCACCGTAACTCAGCTCGCGCAGGCTCTGCCGCCTGCTCAGGCGAGACAGACTGCGCAGCAGCGGCTTGAGCGTCGGCGAGCTGATGTCAGGAATACCCCGGCTGAGTTGCAGGGTTTCGCCATAGACCGGCTCGCTGACCAGCTCCAGTACCTGCTCCCACTGCGACACTTCCACCGGTCGCTGCGGCGCGCGGCTGACCTGCGGTAACTCCGGCTGCTGGCGCCCGTGGGTGACGAAGTAGCCGGACTTGGGCCGTGGCGTGGCCAGGCCTTGATCCTCCAGTTGGCGATAGGCCTGTTGCACGGTGCTGAGGCTGACACCGTGCTCCTGGCTGAGCGCGCGTACCGAAGGTAGGCGCTCACCCGGACGGAACAGCCCTTGCTCGATACGAGCGGCCAGTTCTTCGGCGAGATTCAGGTAGAGCGTCATGAATGGCCTCGTCGTACCGGAAATGACCAGTACAGATTGCGCTGAAAACGGGAATTCAGATGGGAATTCGGCAGATCTGTATGGATTTAATAGAGGTTTTTTGAATCTGTCATGGCTTTTCGGATAGGCGCATTCTGGTTTCCCATGAGCGCCATCAGGAGAACAGGGCCATGCGCATCATCGACGAGGTAGCGAGAGGAGCAGGAGGCACTGTTTCAGCCGTGACTCCGGTAGACAGCGGTCGGCAAGCCAGCGAGGGCCATCGCTGGGCGAACTTCTGGCGTCGTTTGCATACCAGTCGAGAGCTGCGCCACCTGAGTGATGAGGCCCTGGCCGATGTCGGCCTGACCCGCGCCGAGGCAAATCGCGAAGCCTATCTGCCGTTCTGGAAGATGCTCTAGCATCGTAGGGTGGGTTAGCAGCGCTGAGCACCGTTCCAGCAGCCACACACGGGTTCGTGCGCTGCGTAACCCACCAGTCGGCCTCTCAGGCGATGCCGACAACCCCCCGCTTAGAGCACTTCCTTCAACCGATGCCAGAGCATGCCCAGCGCCAGCAAGGGCGAGCGCAGGTACTGGCCGCCGGGGAAGGTCATGTGCGGCACCTTGGCGAACAGCTCGAAGCCGCCGCCCATCTGGCCGGCGATGGCTTCGCCGAGCAGCTTGCCGGCCAGGTGGGTGGCGTTCACCCCATGGCCGGAATAGGCCTGGGCGTAGAACACATTGGGTTGATCCTGAAGCCGGCCGATCTGCGGCAGGCGGTTGGCGCCAATGCCGATCATGCCGCCCCACTGATAGTCGATGCGCACGTTGGCCAGTTGCGGGAACACCTTGAGCATCTTCGGCCGCATGTAGCCGGCGATATCTGCCGGGTCGCGCCCTGAATAGTGGCAGGCGCCGCCGAACAGCAGGCGGCGGTCGGCGGACAGGCGGTAGTAATCCACCGTCACGCGCTGGTCGCACAGCGCCATGTTCTGCGGGATCAGTTGCCGTGCCTGCTCTTCGGAGAGCGGCTCGGTGGCGATGATGTAGCTGCCGGCTGGCAGCACCTTGCCGCCCAGCTGCGCATTCAGCCCGTTGAGGTAGGCATTGCAGGCCAGCACCAGCGTGCTGGCGCGCACCTGTCCGCCGGCGGTGTGCACGCGCACTTCGCTGCCATAGTCGATGCGGGTGACGGCTGAGTTCTCGAATAGCTGCACGCCCAGCGACTGCGCTGCCGCCGCTTCTCCGAGCGCCAGGTTGAGCGGGTGCAGGTGCCCGGAGCCGCTGTCGATCATGGCGCCATGGTAGTTGTTCGAGCCGACCACCTCGTGCACCCGCTCCTTGGGGATCAGGCGCAGCTCGTGGCGGTAGCCGAGGCTTTCCAGCTCGGCCTTGTCGGCGGCGAAATCATCCAGATGGGCGGGCTTGTTGGCCAGGTCGCAATAACCCCAGGTCAGGTCGCAGTCGATCTGGAACTTGGCGACGCGCTCGCGCACGATCTCCACGGCCTCCAGGCCCATCAGCTTGAACTGGCGCACGCCTTCTGTGCCGACCACCGATTCGAACTGCTCGACACCATGGCCGACGCCGCGAATCAACTGCCCGCCGTTGCGCCCGCTGGCGCCCCAGCCGATCTTGTGCGCTTCCAGCAGGGCCACCGAGAAGCCTTTCTGGGCCAGCTCGATGGCCGTGTTCAGGCCGCTGAAGCCGCCACCGACCACGCACACGTCCACCTTCAGCTCCCCCTGCAGCGGCGGGTAGGCCAACTGGCGATTGACGCTGGCGGCATAGTAGGACGCGGCATGCTGAGGCTGGTGAACGCGGGCGTTCATGTGCGAAATCCTGAATTGGTGTGTGGAAAATTCAACGCAGCATAAGCGCGTGATCGTTATCACGCCAAGAGATGGGCAGAAAAAAGCAGGCTGCGTCCGTTCATGTTGCTCTGGTCTATCGCCGCTGAAGCGCCTCCCACACAGCTCCGTGGGAGGGGCTTTAGCCGCGACTTAAGGAATGACATCGGGGCGCCTGGCAGTAAACTGGTCGCCATCACTTCAGGATGCCCGACGATGAGCTGCACCGACCGCAAGATCGACCACCTGCGCCGGCAGATTCCGCGCTTCGACTGCGTGCCGGGCTGCCACGACTGCTGCGGGCCGGTCACGGCATCGTCCGAAGAGCTGGCGCGCCTGCCGGTGAAAAGCGATGCCGAACACGATGCGGCCCTGGCCGAGTACAACTGCGTGCACCTGGGGCCGAACGGCTGTGAGGTGTATGACCAGCGCCCGCTGATCTGCCGCCTGTTCGGCACCACGCCGAACCTGCCATGCCCGCATGGCCGTGGGCCGGAGCAACCGATCGAGCCGGCAGTGGAGCGTCAGGTGCACCGGCTGATCGCCACGACGCGGCAACGGCTGGTGTAGAACGCAGCGGCATCGCCTACGCGCACGGCATGCGCTTCACTCCGGCACCGGCAGCGCCAGGCTCTCCTTCACCTCTTCCATGACGATATAGCTCTTCGACTCGCGCACGTGCGGCAGCTTGAGCAGGATGTCGCCGAGCAGCTTGCGGTAGCTGGCCATCTCGTTGATGCGCGCCTTCACCAGGTAGTCGAAGTCACCGGACACCAGATGGCACTCCAGCACGTGCGGCAGTTTGAGCACGGCGCGGCGGAACTCCTCGAAGGTGTCACCGGACTTGTAGTCCAGGCTGATCTCGACGAACACCAGCAGGTTGGCCTTGAGGTTCTGCGGGTTGAGGCGGGCGTGGTAGCCCATGATGATGCCTTCGCGCTCCAGGCGGCGTACACGCTCGGTGCAGGGCGTGGTCGACAGGCCCACGCGCTCGCCCAGTTCGGTGAAGCTGATGCGCCCATCCTCCTGCAGGATACGGAGGATGTTGCGGTCTATCTTGTCCAGTTCACGACGGCTTTGATGCTGGGTTCTCATGGGGAATCCGCCTCTGTAAAACGGCTTTTTGCCAAGAATTCTCGCCAAATATAGCTATGTATATGGTGAAAAGCACTGCATGGCTCTTTCTATACTGCGCCCATCTACAACAGTGGCCTGTAACGCACGTGCCTTGGGCGCGGCGGGGAGAAAAACATGCGTGTTCTGGTTCTCGGCAGCGGTGTGATTGGTACCGCCAGTGCTTACTACCTCGCCCGTCAAGGCTTCGAGGTGGTGGTGGTCGACCGCCAGGATGGCCCGGCCTTGGAAACCAGCTTTGCCAATGCTGGCCAGGTTTCCCCCGGCTACGCGTCGCCCTGGGCCGCTCCGGGCGTGCCGCTGAAAGCCATCAAGTGGCTGCTGCAAAAGCACGCGCCGCTGGCGATCAAGGCTACCGGTGACGTCGACCAGTACCTGTGGATGGCGCAGATGCTGCGCAACTGCACTGCCAGCCGCTATGCGATCAACAAGGAGCGCATGGTGCGCCTGTCCGAGTACAGCCGCGACTGCCTCGACGAGCTGCGTGCCGAGACCGGCATCGCCTATGAAGGCCGCCAGCTCGGCACCACCCAGTTGTTCCGCACCCAGGCCCAGGTCGATGCCGCCGCCAAGGACATCGCCGTGCTGGAAGCCTCCGGTGTACCGTTCGAGCTGCTCGACCGCGACGGCATCGCCCGCGTCGAACCGGCCCTGGCTGGCGTCAAGCACAAGCTGGCCGGCGCTCTGCGTCTGCCCAACGACCAGACCGGCGACTGCCAGATGTTCACCACCAAGCTGGCGGACATGGCCAAGGCGCTCGGCGTCGAGTTCCGTTTCGGCCAGAACATCCAGCGCCTGGACGCCGTGGGCGACCGTATCAACGGTGTATGGATCGACGGCAAGCTGGAAACCGCTGATCGTTACGTGCTCGCCCTCGGCAGCTACAGCCCGCAACTGCTCAAGCCGCTGGGTATCCGAGCTCCGGTGTATCCGCTCAAGGGCTACTCGCTGACCGTGCCGATCACCAACCCGGACATGGCGCCGACCTCGACCATTCTCGACGAGACCTACAAGGTCGCCATCACCCGCTTCGACGGTCGCATCCGCGTCGGCGGTATGGCCGAGATCGCCGGTTTCGACCTGTCGCTCAATCCGCGTCGTCGCGAAACCCTGGAGATGATCACCTCCGACCTCTACCCGGAAGGCGGTGATCTGCAGCGCGCCGATTTCTGGACTGGCCTGCGCCCGGCCACGCCCGACGGTACCCCGATCGTCGGCGCCACCGCCTACCGCAACCTGTTCCTCAACACCGGTCACGGCACCCTGGGTTGGACCATGGCCTGCGGTTCCGGTCGTCTGCTGGCCGACCTGATGGCCAACAAGCGCCCGCAGATCAGCGCTGATGGCCTGGATATCTCGCGTTACTCGCGCAAGGCTCGCGAAGTGCACAGCGCACCGCAGCCGCTGCGCACCTGATAGGCTGCGCGGCCCGGAAATTCAAAGGAGATTCGCAGCATGTCGATCCAGCGCCTGCATGTGGCCAAACGCTACAGCGAAGTGGTGATCCACAACGGCACGATTTACCTCGCCGGCCAGTTGGCCGACGACTTCGACGGTGACATCCGCGAGCAGACCCGCCAGACCCTGGCCAACATCGACAAGATGCTGGCCGAGGGTGGCAGCGACAAGAGCAAGATCCTCTCGCTGACCATCTTCCTCAAGGACATGGCCGACTATGACGGCCTCAACGCCGAGTACGACGCCTGGGTTGCCGACGGCCATGCGCCGGCCCGCGCCTGCGTCGAGGCGAAGATGTACAAGCCTGAAGTACTGGTGGAAATGTGCGTGGTGGCGGCCGTCTGAGGCGACCACCATCGGAACAGTTTTTTACGGCCCGCCATCCTTGGCGGCCGCCCTTACGGGCCGTCGCTGGGCGACGTCAAAAATTGTTCCAGACAATTTTTTGTGTTGGCTTCTCGCCCGGCTTCCCCTGCCGGGCTTTTTTTATAGCGTGTGGCCCGGATTGTTTCCGGGCTGCGAAACCAGCGAAGCAGTGAGAAATAACGAACCATGCGCCCTGCCCGTGCCCTGATCGACCTCGATGCCCTGCGTCACAACTACCGAATGGCCCGCGAGCTGAGCGGCGCGCGCGCCCTGGCCGTGGTCAAGGCCGATGCCTACGGGCATGGTGCGGTACGTTGCGCGCAGGCGCTACAGGATGAGACCGACGGTTTTGCCGTGGCCTGCATCGAAGAAGCACTGGTGCTGCGTGAGGCCGGTATCAGCGCACCGATCCTGCTGCTCGAAGGCTTCTTCGAGGCCGATGAGCTGGCACTGATCGACCAGCATGAACTGTGGTGCGTGGTGCATGCCCAGTGGCAGATCGAGGCCATCGAACAGGCGCAACTGCGCAAGCCGCTGACTGTCTGGCTCAAGCTGGATTCCGGCATGCACCGCGTCGGTCTGCATCCGGCCGAGTACCAGGCTGCCTACCGCCGCCTGCTGGCCAGCGGCAAGGTCAGCAAGATCGTATTGATGAGCCACTTCGCCCGCGCTGACGAACTCGACTGCGGTCGCACCGCCGAGCAACTGGCAGTATTCCAGCAAGCACGCGAAGGACTCGCCGCCGAGGTCAGCCTGCGCAACTCGCCGGCCTTGCTGGGCTGGCCCCAGGTACCCAGCGACTGGGTGCGCCCCGGCATCATGCTGTATGGCGCCACCCCGTTCGAAGAGGCGCAGGAACAGGCCGCGCGCCTGCAGCCGGTGATGACCTTGGAATCGAAGGTCATCAGCGTGCGTGAACTGCCAGCGGGGGAGCCGGTGGGCTATGGCGCGCGTTTCATCGCCGAGCGGCCGACCCGCGTCGGCGTGGTCGCCATGGGCTATGCCGATGGTTATCCGCGCCATGCGCCAACCGGCACGCCGGTGGCGGTGGACGGCCAACTGACGCGTCTGATCGGGCGTGTGTCGATGGACATGCTCACCGTCGACCTCACCGATCTGCCGCAGGCGGGCCTGGGCAGCCGCGTCGAGCTTTGGGGCAAGCAGGTATTGGCCAGCGATGTTGCCACGGCGGCGGGCAGCATTCCCTACCAGATCTTCTGCAACCTGCGGCGGGTGCCTCTGCAGTACACGGGCGGCTGATTTCGCCGCCTGTAGGGCACCTCTAAAAACTATCTGCGTTGCCATCGCTGCGTTAAAAACAGGCTCGTGCGCGAGTCCGATCAAAATGCTCATTTACAGCGCGTAAAGTCGAGCGCGACTCCGACCGTTTTTCGCCTGTTTTTGCGGGGCCGCCATCGGTATTGCGCTGGCTGCCTCGCCTACGTTTTTAGAGGCACCCTGTAGGAGAGTCTGCACGCAGGCGTTGTAAATTCCGAACGCTATGCCATGATACGGACACTTTTCCGCATCCACCCCTTAAGGGAGGGCAACAGCATTGGACGTCGGCGTTCGCCTGCAATCGATTCGTAAGCTCAAAGGTCTATCCCAGCGTGAACTCGCCAAGCGTGCGGGTGTCACCAACAGCACCATCTCGATGATCGAGAAGAACAGCGTCAGTCCCTCGATCAGCTCGCTGAAAAAGGTGCTCAGCGGCATTCCCATGTCCCTGGTGGAATTCTTCTCCCTCGATCTGGAGCAGGAGAATCAGACCCAGGTGGTCTACCGGGCGGCCGAGCTTACCGATATCTGCAGCGGCGCCATCACCATGAAGCTGATCGGCAAGGCGCATCCGAGCCGGGCCATCGCCTTTCTCGATGAAACCTACCCAGCGGGTTCCGACACCGGCGACGACATGTACGCCCACGAGGGCGAAGAGGCCGGCATGCTGGTCGAAGGCCGCCTGGAGCTGACCGTCGGCAACGAGGTGTTCGTGCTGGAGCCGGGCGACAGCTACTACTTCGAGAGCAGCAAGCCGCACCGTTTCCGCAACCCCTTCGATGTGCCGGCGCGCCTGATCAGTGCCACCTCGCCAGCGAACTTCTAAGCTCGCTCCTTTTGCCTGATTGCAACCGGCTCGATCCGTTAACGGGTCGAGCCTGCATCAGCGGCCCAAGCGCTAGAATGGCGTCCTCATTCAATGGACAGAACCGGCCTTGCGCCGGTACGGCAAGGAGCCTGCAGCATGGCAGCCAGCAACAAGTGGTTGATTTCTTCGCTCGCCTATTACCTCGACTTTTTCACCGTCCCGCTGCTGATCATGGTGGCGTTGCTGATCGGGCCCGTTCTGTTCTGGCAGATGGTGGCCGGCGTATTGATCTGGAGCTTCGTCGAATACGCCATGCATCGTTTCCTCTTCCATTCGTTGTATCGCCGGGAACACTGGACGCATCACGTCGATGTGCTGGCGTTGATCGGCATTTCCAGCTGGAAGACCAGCGCGGCGTTCCTGGCGTTGGTGGTGCTTTTCCAGGCTCTGGGCATGGCCTCGCTGATCGCTGGCGTCATGCTGGGCTATCTGGCCTATATCAGCGTGCATTACGTCATGCACCGTCCTGAGCATCCGCTCTATCGCTTCATCCCCGGCCTGGTGCGCAACCACGACCTGCACCATCAGCGCGGAGTGGAAAAGAACTTCGGCGTCTCTTCTCCGCTCTGGGATCACATCCTGGGCACCTACGTGGCGGTAAGTCATGCCGAGCTGTCCGAGGGTGTTGGCAGCAAGGCCCGCTAAGCCTGCCTCTGTGGGCAGAAGTCTGCGACAATCTGGATTGTTTCGGCCTGACCGGCTAACCGTTATACTGTCGCCCGCTCGCGAAACCGTGGCCGCGGGCGTGACTAGCCACGAAGAGGGTGTACCGTGAATCTGATGAAGAAAATGCTGGCAGTACCGACTGCCGTATTGGCCCTGTGGGCAGTGACTGCTCAGGCCACGACCGATGAAGCCATCGCCGAACGCCTCAAGCCGGTCGGTGAAGTGTGTGTCATGGGCCAGGAGTGCAAGGGCGTCGGTACCGTCGCCGCAACTGCTGGCGGTGGCGCGCGCACCCCGGATGACATCATTGCCAAGCACTGTAATGCCTGCCATGGCACCGGTGTGCTGGGCGCGCCGAAGATCGGCGATACCGCTGCCTGGAAAGACCGCGCCGACCACCAGGGCGGCCTCGACGGCATCCTGGCCAAGGCCATTTCCGGTATCAACGCCATGCCGCCGAAAGGCACCTGCGCCGATTGCTCGGAAGACGAGCTGCGTGGCGCCATCAAGAAGATGTCCGGCCTGTAAGACCGACGCTTCCGAGAAGAGCCGCCCCATAGGCGGCTTTTTTGTGCGTGCCGTTCGGCAGTGCGCGGCTCGATTGTTTAGCGGGCTGCAATCCGAACGTCTGTAAAATTCGATTTAACGCATCTCTGGGCCTGTGCGACGCTGCCTAGCCATGAGTTCCCCAGCCTGTCGTGCCATGCCCCAGCAGCACCGTGCCCCCGCGCGGCGTCGTTTGCTGGAACGACTCAATCCGCTGCTGACCATCATCCTCGCCTTCTGGGCCTTGTGGCATTGCCGCCACGCGCGCCCGCCGGATGTCGTCCTCGCCCGCTGAATACCGATGGCTGCGCCATGCCCGCAGCCGCTGATACCCGTTTGTCTGCCTGTGCAACCTGTTCGAGATCGAGCGGGCCGTGCGGACATTGAGCGCCCAACTGGCGCAAGCGAGCGCAACATGACGACTTTCGCCCCCGTGCAGGAAGCTCAGGACTTCCTGACGAATAATTCCGATATCGAGCTGATCGAGCTGTTCATCCTCGACGCCAATGGCGTGCCGCGCGGCAAGCTGCTGCACCGCGAGGAATTGCTGGCGCTGTACCAGAGTGGCCGACCGCTGCCGAGCACCATGCTCGGCCTGTCCATCCAGGGCGAGGATGTCGAGGACTCCGGCCTGGTCTGGGAGGTGGGCGATATCGACTGCCGCGCCTACCCGTTGCCCGGCAGCCTGGTGCGCCTGCCCTGGCGGCAGATGCCCACCGCTGCCGTGCAGGTGTCGATGCACCCCACCGAAGGCCTGCCGGCCACCCCGGCCGACCCGCGCCAGTTGCTGATCCGCGTGATCGAGCAGCTCGAAGCCGAGGGTTATTACCCGGTGATGGCCTGCGAGCTGGAGTTCTACCTGCTCGACCAGAAGCGCGATGCCGAGGGGCGCCCGCAACCGGCGCTGGACGCAGACGGCGGCCGCCCACGGCAGACCCAGGTCTACGGTCTGCGCGAACTGGAGCAGATCGAGCCGTTCCTGCGCGACCTCTATGCCGCCTGCAAGGCGCAGGGCATTCCCGCGCGCACGGCGATTTCCGAATACGCCCCCGGGCAGGTGGAAATCACCCTGGAGCACGGCCCGGTGCTGGCAGCGATGGATCAGGCGGTGCGCTACAAGCGCCTGGTCAAGGGCGTGGCGCACCGCCACGGCATGCAGGCCTGCTTCATGGCCAAGCCGTTCGATCACCTGGCTGGCACTGGCATGCACATGCACGTCAGCCTGGCCGATGCGCAGGGCAACAACCTCTTTGCCAGCGAAGATCCGGCCGGTACGCCGCTGCTGCGCGAGGCTGTAGGCGGCATGCTCGCCAGCCTGCTCGATTCGCTGCTGCTGTTCTGCCCCAACGCCAACTCCTACCGGCGCTTCCAGGCCAACAGCTATGCGCCGCTGGCGCCGACCTGGGGTGTGGACAACCGCACCGTCAGCCTGCGCGTACCGGGCGGCCCGGCCAATACCCGGCACGTCGAACACCGCATCTGTGGCGCCGACGCCAACCCCTACCTCGCCGCCGCCGCGATCCTCGCCGGAATTCACCGGGGGATTCGTGACCAGCTCGACCCCGGCGCGCCAATCGAAGGCAATGGCTACGCCCAGGCCACCGAGTACCTGCCGACCCAGTGGTCGGCGGCGATCCAGGCGCTGGAGCAGTCCAGTTGGGCGCGCGATGCCTTTGGCGCTGACTTCCTCAAGGTGTATCTGGCGGTCAAGCGTGCCGAGTATCGCCAGTTCATGGGCGAGGTCGGTGAGCAGGACTGGCGCTGGTACCTGAGCAACGCCTGATGGCCCTGATTTGCAGAAGTCGCGGCTGAAGCCCCTCCCACAGGACACCCATACCCCCCGTTCCGTGGGAGGGGCTTTAGCCGCGACAATAGATTCATCGGTGCAAACGCACCCCAAGGACATGCAATGAACACGATCAAGCAACCCGCCAAACCCGCCGCCGAGCGCGCGCCGTCCTACTACTCGGCCTCGCTCAATTTCGAGAGCGACTACCCGACCCTGCAGGGCAGTGTCACCGTCGACGTGGCCATCATCGGTGGCGGTTTCACCGGCATCGCCACGGCGGTGGAGCTGGCCGAGCGCGGCCTCAAGGTCGCCGTGGTGGAAACCAACAAGGTTGGCTGGGGCGCCAGCGGGCGCAACGGCGGCCAGGTCACCGGCAGCCTCTCCGGCGACGAGGCCATGCGCAAGCAGATGCGCAACACGCTGGGCGACGAGGTGGACGACTTCATCTGGCACCTGCGCTGGCGCGGTCACGAAATCATCAAGAGCCGCGTGGCCAAGTACGGCATCGACTGCGACCTCAAGCATGGCCACCTGCATACGGCGATGAAAGCCAGCCATATGGACGAGCTCAAGGCGACCTACGACGAAGCGCTGCGTCGTGGCATGGAAGCCGATGTCACCCTGCTCGACGCCGCTGGCGTGCGTGCGCAACTGGGCAGCGAGCTGTACTGCGGTGCGCTAAAAAACACCCGCAACATGCACCTGCACCCGCTCAACCTGTGCCTCGGCGAGGCCAAGGCCGCCGAGAGCCTGGGCGCGCTGATCTTCGAGCACTCCGAAGTGCTGGATATCGTCCACGGGCCGCGTCCGGCAGTGGTCACCACGGGCGGGCGCATCGAGGCCAAGCAGGTGCTGCTGGCCGGTGACGTCTACCACAAGCTGGAGCGGCGCAAACTCAAGGGCCTGATCTTCCCGGCCATGGGCGGCATCGTTACCACCGCGCCGCTAGGCGCCGAGCTGATCGAGGCGATCAACCCGCATGACCTCGCGGTGTACGACTGCCGCTTCGTGCTCGATTACTACCGCCTGACCGGCGATGGCCGCCTGCTGTTCGGCGGCGGTGCCAACTACTCCGGGCGCGACTCACGCGACATCGCCGGCGAGCTGCGCCCGTGCATCGAGCGCACCTTCCCACAGCTCAAGGGCGTGCAGATCGATTTCCAGTGGAGCTGCGCCATGGGCATCGTGATGAACCGCATCCCGCAACTGGGCAAGCTCTCGTCCAACGTCTGGTACTGCCAGGGCTACTCCGGCCACGGCGTGGCGACCACCCACATCATGGGCGAGATCATGGCCAAGGCCATCACCGGTGACCTGGAACAGTACGACACCTTCGCCGCCTGCAAACACATCAAGGTGCCGCTCGGCGACCAGCTCGGCAACCCGATGCTGGCCGCCGGCATGTGGTACTACCAGATGCTGGAGAAGCTGCGCTGACCACCGGCATTAGCCACCCTGCGCCTGCAAAAACAACGCAAACAGCTCCGACTGCGACTTGATCCCCAGCTTGCTGTAGACGTGCTTGCGGTGCACCTTCACGGTCTCCGCCGAGATCGCCAGCTTGCGCGCCACTTCCTTGCTGGAGTGGCCGCTGAGCATCAGTCGTACCACTTCCAGTTCGCGCCCGGTCAGCGCCGTTTCCACTTGCCGGGCCATCTGTTCCAGACGCTCCTGCCAGGGCGGCGGGGCGCTGGGTTCGCCCGGCTCCGGTTCGAACGCCAGGCGCTGGCGCATCAGCGCGGTGACCCAGGGCTGCACCAGGCTGAGCAGGGCGATCTGTTCCGGGCGGAAGGCCTGGCGCGAGCCCAGCGACAGGCACAGGGTGCGCTCGCCTGGCAGCGGCAGGTTGATCTGTACCTCGTCGGCCACCACGTTGAGGCTGAAGTAACGGCGGAAGTAGTCGGTCTGCTCGAAGCACTCGGGTGCCACGTCAGCCAGACGCACCAGGCCGTCGCGGCGGCCTTCGCGGCTGGCGATGTAGAAGGGGTCGAGCAGGTACAGGCCGCGCAGGTAATCCTGGAACAGCAGGTCGGGCTCGCCGTCGTCGCCGGCGCATTCGGCCAGCACCTGTGGCCGCCCCTCGCTGAAGATCAGCGCCACCCAACTGTCGTGCGCCACGTATTGCCCCAGCGTGCGCACCAGGGCGCGCCAGAAGTGCGGGCTGGGCAGGGCGTCGATGAGTTCGCCTACGCTGCGGTGAAAGGCGATGTCGTGCAAGGTCATGGTCATGCCTCTACCCTCTGGGGGTTACCCCACGTGCGTGATTTCGCCCGGGCGACCCTGTCTCCATACTCGAACCCTGGCGGATGGCTGCCGGCATTCTGGGTAGCCGCCGCGCGTCGTGCAACAACAAGAATCGGAGCCCTGTCATGCAAGTCGAACTCGTCCAGCTCGCTGGCCGTGATGGCGATACCGCCTACAACCTCGCTGCCGCGCTGGAGGCCATCGCCGGTTGCGCGGCGGGCACCCGTCTGGTGGTTTTCCCGGAAACCTACCTGACCGGCTTCCCCACTGCCGAGAACATCGCCGCCCTGGCCGAGCCGCTGGATGGCCCGAGCCTGCAGGCGATCCACCGCGCCGCCCGTGAACGCAACCTGGCTGTGGCCATCGGCATCGCCGAGAACGACAACGGCCGCTTCTACAACACCACGGTGCTGCTCGACGGCGATGACCTCGTGCTCAAGTACCGCAAGACCCATCTGTGGGCATCTGATCGCGGCGTATTCGAGCCGGGCGACCGCTACGCCACGGCGCTACTGGATGACGTGCGCGTCGGCCTGCTGGTGTGCTTCGACATCGAATTCCCGGAAAGCGCCCGCGCCCTGGGCGAGCTGGGCGCCGAGCTGCTGATCGTCACCAACGGCAATATGGATCCCTACGGGCCGACCCACCGCACCGCGATCATGGCGCGGGCCATGGAGAACCAGGCCTATGCGGTGATGACCAATCGCGTCGGCGAGGGTGATGGCGGCCTGGTGTTCGCCGGTGGCAGCGCGGTGGTCGATCCCTCCGGCACCCTGCTGCTGGAGGCCGGCCGCGAGCCGTGCCGGCAGACCATCGAGCTGGATTTCCAGCGTCTGGCCGAAGCGCGCCGCGACTACCGCTACCTGGATGAGCGCCGTATGCCGATGCCCGGCCAGCGTGTCGAGCACGACAGCGGTTTACGTGAGCTGTTGATCCCCTGACTTTTCTCAGAACCTGTTCACGATCTCGCGAGCTAGAGCCATACAAGGTAAAAACAGGCGAGGACGCGGAGTTTACGAGCTGTAAATGAGCAGTCCGAGCCTGTTTTTAACGAAGTAGGGCCGACGCGCAGCAGATCGTGAACAGGTTCTTATAGACGGGCGCCAATGAAGTGCCCGCTGCGGCCCAGCCGCGCCTGTTCTTCGCCGACTTCGGCTCTGCCATAACAATTTAAAAAACGGGAGTAGCAAGTAATGGCTCGTCTGCAACGATCCCTCTCACTGGGGGCGGTGGTGCTCTTCGGCATCGCCTACATGACACCCATCATCGTTCTTGGCACCTTCGGCATCCTCGCCGAGATCAGCCGTGGCGCGGTGCCCGCCGCATACGTCGCCGCCTCGCTGGCGATGCTCTTTACCGCGCTCAGTTATGCACGCATGGCCGCGTTGTTTCCGGTGGCCGGCTCGGCCTACAGCTACGTGCGCCGCAGCATCAACGATCACCTGGGCTTCATCGCCGGCTGGTCGGTGCTGCTCGACTACCTGTTCCTGCCCATGGCCATCTGGCTGATCGGCGCGGCCTACCTGCACTCGGCCTTCCCCGAGGTGCCGCAGGCGCTGTGGGTGCTGGCTTTCATCCTGGTCACCAGCCTGATCAACGTGATCGGCCTGCGCCTGGCCAAGGGCATCAACGGCGTGCTGATGCTGGTGCAGTTCCTCGTGCTGCTGGCCTTCGTCGTGCTGTGCGTGCATTACGTGCTGGGCGATGCGAGCAAGCCGCTGTGGTCGCTCGAACCCTTCATCGGTGAAGGCATGAACCTGTCGTTGGTGATGGCCGGCGCGGCAGTGGCCTGCTACTCCTTCCTCGGTTTCGATGCGGTCAGCACCCTGACCGAGGAAACCCATGAGCCGCAGCGCACCATCCCGCGAGCGATCCTGCTGATCACCCTGATCGGCGGGCTGATCTTCGTGGTCACTGCTTACTTCGTGCAGTTGGCGCACCCGTCCATCGTGTTCGAGAGCAGCGATGCGGCGGCCTACGAGATCGCCCGCAACATCGGCGGCGATCTGTTCGTGTCGTTCTTCCTCATCGGCCTGATCGTCGGCCAGTTCACCTCGGGTCTGTCGGCCCAGGCCAGTGCCTCGCGCCTGATGTACGCCATGGGCCGCGATGGCGTGTTGCCGCGTGCCCTGCTCGGCACCCTGAGCCCGCGCTTCGGCACCCCGGTGGGTGCCATCCTGGTGTGCGCGGTGGTGGCCTTGCTGGCGCTGAAGCTGGACGTCACCACCTCGACGTCCTTCATCAACTTCGGCGCCTTCCTCGCCTTCAGCCTGGTCAACCTCTCGGTGATCGTGCACTTCGCCCGCCAGCCACAGGCGCGCGGCCCGCTGCAGCTGCTGCGCTACCTGCTGTGCCCGGCGCTGGGTCTGCTGGCAACGCTGTGGCTGATGGTCAGCCTGGATCGCCTGGCGATCATGCTCGGCTGCGCCTGGCTGGTGATCGGTGGCCTGTACCTGGCCTGGCTCACCGGAGGCTTCCGTCGCCGTCCGCCGGAGCTGCAGTTCGATGATGCCGATGCCTGAGTTGCGTGGCCGGGCCTGATTCGCGCTCGGCGACGAAGGTCACCGGCTTTGAGCCATCGGCATTGAGCTGAAGGATGCGTTTGGGCCGGCCCTGATCGTCGAAGAACACCTGGCCGAGCCCCGCGCCATTCCAAAGCCGTTCACCCGAGCGGCTGCGATCCGGAATCATTGGGCTGACGCGCATGCGCCGGCGCTTGGTCAGCCAGTTGAGCGGCGACCAGGGCGCGTAGAGCCAGCGGTTGAGGCGGTCGAACCAGTCCAGCAGCTTGGCCGGGAATTCGTTCTTGATGCCGCTGCTGGTGATCTGCCAGATGGTCGGGCTGGCGCGACGGTGGCGGATGCGCACGCGGTAGACGAAGGAGTAGTGCACGTCGCCGGAAAGGATGACGAAGTCTCTCGGTGTACGTGAGTGACGGAAGATGTTCAGCATCACGCTGGCCGCGCCGCGATGGGCCATCCAGTTCTCCGCATCGACCATCAGCGGGTGGCCGGCGAGGGTGAAGAGTTTCTGGATGCCTTCGATCAGCTTCACGCCGAACATCGGCGCCGGCGAGACGATGATGCAACTGGGGTGGTCGAGCAGTGCCTGCTGAAACTCGCACAATGCCTCCCAATCCATCAGCCCCGAGGGCTTGGACAGGTGCCCCTCGCTGCGCCAGCGCCGCGTGCGGGTATCGAGCACCAGCAGCGCCGGCGTGGTGGGCAGCACGTAGTGCCAGTGCTCGAAGTGCAGCAGGGTGTCGATCAGTTCGTCCTGCGCCTTGGCATTCAGGTGGTTGTCCTGGCGCGCCTTTAACAGCCTGGAGCAGGCTTGCAGCGGTTGTTCGAAGGCATCCGGATGGTTGCCCCAGCCCTGACACAACAGGTAGGCGAGCAGGGCGTTGCCGATGATGCGCTTGGAGAAGGGGTGGCCGTAGGCGGTCTCTTCCCAGCGTGCGGAGAGGTTCCAGTCATCGGTGACGTCGTGGTCGTCGAAGATCATCAGCGTCGGCAAGTGCGCGAGTGCCCGGGCAATCTGGCCGAGGTTCTGGCGGAAGGCATCGATGCGTTGGCGTTCGTCGGCGTAGCGTTGCTGATGTTCTTCGCTCAGCGGCGGCTGGCTTTCCTCGATCAGCGTCCAGGGCACCGGCGACCAAACCAGCAGGTACATGGCGATCATCTCGGCGAAGGTCACCAGGTGGTTGTCGGCGCTGCTGCTGGTGAAGATGGGTTTTTCCACACCGCCGAAGAACTTGTCGCGCAGGGTCTGGTTGCTCTTCAGCGCGGGCAGCAGCTCAGCGCGCTGGTAGTAGCCGACCGGTGTGGCGTAGAGCGCCTGGCTGTCCTCGACCACGGCGCCTTCGAGCTGTTCGTCGAACAGGCCGAGACGGGCGATCAACTGGTGGATGGCACAGAGCATCGGCCCGGCGACGTCGTCGACGTACACCTGATCGCCGCTCATCAGCAGCAGGGCGGGGCGCTGCGTGGCGTCGTGGGGCTCGGCCAGCAGGCGGTCAGCGCAGAGCAGGCCGTCGGTCGCCGGATGATGCGGTTTGCGGCAGGAGCCATGGAGCAACTGGTCGACCCGTGAGCGCAGGACGAAGTCGGCGTGTTCGGCGCCGTCGTAGAGCAGGTGCGGCGCCCAGTCGGCCAGGCCGCGTGCGGCGTTGTCCTCGACGATCTGCAGGTCGTAAGCGATGCGCACGTCCTGCGGCAGGGCCTGCTGCAGCGGCAGGTCGATCAGGTGCAGTACGGCATGGTGGCCCAGCGGCAGGCGCTGGCAGTGTTCATCGAGCATCAGGCTGCGCGGCGCTTCGCCTTCGGGCCGCAGCCAAAGCTGCAGGCTCAGTTCGCGGCTGGCCACCAGCCACAACACCAGGCGGCCGGGCTCCAGGCGCCGCAGCAGCGGGCCGGCGAGGACATCGGGCAAGGGCATGTGCGGGTGGTCGGTCATCGAAGCGCTAGATCCGGAGGCAAAAAGACTGATACTCGACAGTGGCAGGAGGCCAGCGGTTCAGCAGGCGGCCTGGCGCAGGCGCTGCAGGTCGAGGATCTCGATCTCGCCGTAGGTCAGGCGCACGATGCCCTGGGCTTCCAGCTCCTTGAGGATCTGGTTGGTGGTCTGGCGTGACAGCGAGAGCATCAGCGCGAGTTGTTCCTGGGCCAGGTGCAGCACCTGGCGCGGCTCGCCTTCGCCGTAGTTCTCGGCGATCAGCAGCAGGCGCCGGGCCAGGCGTGGTGCGGCGGGCAGCAGGCTCATGTCTTCCAGGGCGAGGAACGCCAGGCGCAGCTTGTGGCTCATCAGCAGGGCGAAGTCGCGCCAATGCTGCGGTTGGCGTTCGAGCAGGGTGAGCAGCTCGGTCTGCGGCAACAGCAGCAGGGTGCTGGCGCTCTCGGCGAAAGCATCGTGGGTGCGCGGCAGGTTATCGAACAGGGAGATCTCGCCGAACCAGTAGGGCGGCTCGACCAGGGTCAGCAGCGCTTCCTTGCCGCTCTCGCTGACGGCGCCGATACGCACCGCGCCCTCGACCACCGCATACAGCCCACTGGGTTTGTCACCACGGCGGAACAGCCGCTGGCCGGCGTCGAGGCGCTGCACCTGGGCCATGGCCAGCAGGGCATCGCGCAGCACCTGCGGCAGCGCGGCGAACCAGTGGCCCTGCAGCAGGCGTGCGAGGTGGGCGTGGGCATCGGGCATGGTGACTCCTGCGGTTGGTCGGCATTGTCGGCTAGCTGACAGAGGGACGGTGCTGGGCAGAGGGATGATGCCCCGGCCTGTATCACTGCTGAGGACGATAACAATGAAAACCCTCGTCGATCACCTGGCCCAGTATGCGGCCTATCACCGTGACCGCCGCAACATCGCCAGCCACTTCATCGGCATCCCCATGATCGTACTGGCCGTGGCCGTGCTGTTGTCGCGCCCCGGTTTCGAGCTGGCCGGTCTGTGGCTGGCACCTGCGACCCTGACGGCACTGGCTGCGGCGCTGTTCTACTTGCGTCTGGACGGCCGCTTCGGCCTGGTCATGAGCGGCCTGTTGCTGCTCTGCCTGTGGTGCGCCGCCAAGCTGGCGGTGGCGAGCACGGCCGCCTGGCTGTCGGCGGGCCTTGGCCTGTTCGTGGTCGGCTGGGTCATCCAGTTCGTCGGCCATTACTACGAGGGGCGCAAGCCGGCGTTCGTCGACGATGTCATGGGGCTGATTGTCGGGCCGCTGTTCGTGGTGGCCGAGGCGGCCTTCCTGCTCGGCCTGCGCAAGGAGGTCGAACACGCCGTGGTGGAGATCGCCGGCCCGACCTGCATTCGCGAGAAGAAGGCGCTGGCCTGAGCATTGGTTTGTCGCGGCTGAAGCCCCTCCCATAGGCGCAGGGCTCAGCCGCGAGCCTCGCTAGGTTCTGTACGAAAAGTGCCTGCACTCGGTGATGCTTCGTTAAAAACAGGTTCGGAATGCTCATTTACAGCTCGTAAACTCCGCTTCCTCACCTGTTTTTGCCTCGCCTGACCTTCGCTCGACGACTTTTCGTACAGAGCCTAGAACATGTCCATCCACTGCGTGGTCAGCGCGCGCGTGTGCCGATCCACGGTGATCGGCGCGAAGGGGCGGCCGGACACGCTGATCAGCGCGCTGCTCTTGCTGTTCATATCGGCCAGGGCGGCGCGCAGGTAGCCCCAGCGAGTCTTGAGCTTGGCCACCTGCGGATCCTGCTTGTCATCCAGGGGCGCCAGTTGCGTGTCGATGGCAGGCAGCAGCAGGCGTTCATCCTGCCCCAGGTAGGTGTCCGGCTGTTCGCGGGCGATCTCGAAGGTGCCCATGTACGAACGCGCCAGGTACTGCACGCCGAGGTACTCGATCTTGGCCGCCAGTTCGCTGTCGTCACCCTGTGCGCGCGGCAGGGTGCGGGCAATGGCGAGAAAGTCGCGCAGAGAGCGGCTCAGATCCTCGGGGTAGCGCCACGGCACATGCTCATCGCCAGGGCCGTAGCTGACACCATTGCGCAACTGGGTCACCAGCGCCTGGTGGGCCTGGTTCAACTCGGCATTGTCTTTCATACCCTGCATGTCCGCGGCCAGCGCCGCGAGATCGGCTTCCAGGCGCTGCAGGTGCGCCTTCTGGAAGCCTTCGCCACGTAACAGCAGCAGGCTGCTGGTGGCACGACTGGCGTTGACCTGAATCTGTTCCTGCGGGGTGATGGCTTCGGCGAAGGTGATGGGCGAAAGCCCGGCGAGAATGCCCAGCGTCCAGACGAACGCTCGGCGCAGCACGGCATGACGCTGCATTCGGGGTGCTCCTTGTTATTGTTGTGAGCGGTATGGGCGTCAGCGACGCCGCGTCAAGAGTAATGCGCGCTGCCAGCCGGAGCATGAGCCAAAAGAGTGATTTCGTCGGAAATCGCGGCCGTTCGGTCGTTTTATCGGAAGCGGCGCAGGTGTTCGACGCCACTTCGTTTCAGACCAGCCCTCGCAGCGCCAGGTTGGCGCCGAGCAACAGCAGGCCGATGAAGAACCAGCGTTTGAAGCGCTCCGCGCTGATGCGCTTGCGCAGCCATTGGCCGGCGACCATGCCCAGCAGGGCGGGCAGCAGCGCCAGGGCGGAGAGGCCGAGCACCGCCGGTTGCAACAGTTCGCCGCTGTGGCCGATGGCAACCGCCAGTGCCAGGGTGGAAACGCTGAACGACAGCCCCAGTGCCTGCACCAGGTCGTCCTTCTCCAGGCCGATGGCCTGCAGGTAGGGCACGGCAGGGATCACGAACACGCCGGTCACCGCAGTGATCGCCCCGGTGATGGCACCAATCAGCGGGCCTAGCCAGGCTTCCTTGGCTCGCTCCACGCGAAAGTGCACCTTGGCCAAACCGAGCAATGCGTAGAGCACCAGGGCAGCGCCCAGCCAGCGGCTGGCGCCGGGCAGATCGAGACTCTGCAGCAGGCCGGCGACCAGCAGCGTGCCGAACAGGATGCCCAGCAGCATTGGCCACAGGCGGCGCAGCATCGGCAGCGGGCTGCGGCCGTCGCACAGTTGCCAGATGTTGGTCGCCATCGACGGGATGATCAGCAGCGCGGCAGCTTGTAGCGGCGCCATGATCAGGCTGAGCAGGCCGAGGGCGATGGTTGGTAGACCGAGGCCGACCACGCCCTTGACCATGCCGGCGAGCAGGAAGGTGACGAGAATCAACGGCAGGTATTCAGTCATCGCATCGTTCCCTGCTGCTGGCCAGGCTTGGCCTCGACTTTGAAGATCACGGTGAGCATCGGCATTCTCCCTGGCTGGCTCTGGCTGAAGTTGCCTGCCAGTATCCACCTTTGCTGCACGCCATGTTTCGTCATGAGGTGAACGATGGAATACGCACCGGGTTTCAGTTCGATTGCTGCGTTGCTTGCCGACGCGGGGCGCGCTGCCATGGTTTGGGCGCTGATGGATGGCAGTGCGCGCCCGGCCGGAGAGCTGGCCTTGCTGGCTGGATTGTCCCCGTCCTCGACCAGCGCGCACCTGGCCAAGCTGGTCGAGGGCGGCCTGCTGGCGCAGCAACGCCATGGGCGCAATCGCTATTACCGCCTGGCCGGGCCAGAGGTTGGGCAACTGGTGGAGGCCCTGGCCAGCGCTGCACTGGCTGCACAGCCGCGACAAGCGCGTGCGGTACCTGCCTCGCGCGGTACGCCGCTGGCCATGCGCGAGGCGCGCACCTGCTACGACCATCTGGCCGGCGAGCTGGCGGTCGGTGTGTTTGCACGGATGTGTGCGGCTGACTGGTTGAGCGAGGATGGCGGAGCGCTGAAGCTGACCGCCAGCGGCGAGCTGGGGCTGCAGGCGTTGGGTATCGATTTGCAGCAGGTCAGCCGCCAACGTCGCCAGCGGTTGTGTGCCTGCCCGGACTGGAGCGAGCGCAAGCCGCATCTGGGCGGTGCATTGGGCGCGGCGTTGCTGAGTCTGTGCGAAGGCGAGGGTTGGCTGCGGCGCAGCAAGGAGTCGCGTGCGTTGCAGGTGTCGCCGCAGGGGCGTAGGGCGATCATGGCGATCGCGGCTTTGTAGCTTCGTAGGGGGGGCGGGGGGCGATCCGGCGTGCTAGGGCCGTGTCGAATTTCTCGCCGGACTCTCAGGTAGGGCGGGTGAAACCCGCCGTCTTGGGTGGCGGGTTACACCCGCCCTACGTCCACTATGTACGGCTTTCGTACTCAGGTGGCCAATGTATTGCCTGTAGGAGCCCCGCCCCGGGGCGAAGCTTTTCGTCGCCGGGCGCGACTCCTACAGGTGTGGCTTCAGGCCGAGGCGCTGACCGGCTTGCCGCCCTTGGGCTTGAAGTACAGGGTGGTGCCGCGGGCGAGGTTGTCCAGGCTGACGTGATCCTTGGCCACCTCGGCCTCGATCAGTTCGTCCTGGCCTTCGACCTTCAGCGTGATGCGGGTGATCGCGCCGAGCAGGCGGATGTCGCGCACTTCACCGGCCTTGTGCTCCGGGCTCGGTTCGCTGGACAGGTCGACCTCGTGCGGGCGGAACAGGACGTGGTGGTCGCCACCGACGTACAGGCGGTTGGCGTCACCGAGGAAGTGGTAGACGAAGTCACTGGCCGGGTTTTCGTATACCTCGGCCGGGGTGCCGATCTGCTCGATCACGCCCTTGTTCATCACCACGATGCGGTCGGCCACTTCCATGGCTTCTTCCTGGTCGTGGGTGACGAATACGCTGGTCAGGTGCACTTCCTCGTGCAGGCGTGCCAGCCAGCGGCGCAGCTCCTTGCGCACCTTGGCATCCAGCGCGCCGAAGGGTTCGTCGAGCAGCAGCACTTTCGGCTCCACCGCCAGGGCGCGGGCCAGGGCGATACGCTGGCGCTGGCCGCCGGAGAGCTGCTCCGGGTAGCGGTCGCCGAGCCAGTCGAGTTGCACCAGATTGAGCAGTTCGTGCACCTTCTCGGCGATCTTCGCCTCGCTCGGGCGCTCGCGCTTGGGCTTCATGCGCAGGCCGAAGGCGACGTTGTCGAACACGGTCATGTGGCGGAACAGCGCGTAGTGCTGGAATACGAAGCCGACGTTGCGATCACGCACGTCATGCTCGGACACGTCCTCGCCGTGGAAGCCGATGCTGCCGCTGTCCGGGGTTTCCAGGCCGGCGATGATGCGCAGCAGGGTGGTCTTGCCGCAGCCGGACGGGCCGAGCAGGGCGACCAGTTCGCCGCTCTGGATGCTCAGGTTGATCTCGTTCAGCGCCTTGAACTGGCCGAACTGCTTGTTGACGCCTGTGACTTCGATACTCATGGCTTATTCCTGGTGGTTCCGTGGGCCGGGCCGCGTTCAGGCGGCGCTACGGCTATCAGTCTTCTCGATCGGCTTGTAGCTGGCGGCTCAGACGCGCCTCGCTCCATTGGCGAAGCAGCAGCACCACCAGGGCCATGACGAGCAGCAGGATCGCCACGCTGAAGGCAGCGACGATGTTGTACTCGTTGTAGAGAATCTCGATGTGCAGCGGCAAGGTGTTGGTGTAACCGCGGATATGCCCGGAAACCACCGAAACTGCGCCAAATTCGCCCATCGCACGGGCGGTGCACAGCACCACGCCGTAAATCAGCGCCCATTTTACGTTAGGCAGCGTGACATGCCAGAACATCTGCCAACCGTTGGCACCGAGCAGGCGCGCGGCCTCTTCCTCGGTGGTGCCCTGTTCCTCCATCAGCGGGATCAGCTCGCGGGCGACGAAGGGGAAGGTGACGAAGATGGTCGCCAGGACGATGCCGGGCACGGCGTAGACGATCTGCAGGTTCTGCGAGTCGAGATACGGCGCGAGCACGCTCTGCGAGCCGAACAGCAGCACGTAGATCAGGCCGGCGACCACCGGCGACACCGAGAAGGGCATGTCGATCAGGGTGATCAGGATGCTCTTGCCGCGGAACTCGAACTTGGTCACCGCCCAGGCTGCGGCGACGCCGAACACCAGGTTCAGTGGCACGGAGATGGCGGTGGCCAGCAGGGTCAGCTTCAGCGCCGAGATGGCGTCCGGCTCGCTGATCGCCTGCCAGAAAACCTCCAGGCCACGGCTCAGGCCCTGGGTCACCACCATGTACAGCGGCAACACGAGAATCGCGGCAAATACTGCCCAGGCGATGATGATCAGGATGATGGCGCCGACGGAGCGGCTGGCCGGGCGCGCAGCCGCACTCTGGCCAAGGGTTGCAAGGCTCATGACGGGCTCCTCAGAGTTGCGGCTGGATGCGGCGCTGCAGGATGTTGATCAGCAGCAGCAGGATGAACGACACCACCAGCATGATCACGCCGATGGCGGTGGCGCCCGGGTAGTCGTACTGATCCAGCTTGGAGACGATCAAAAGCGGCAGGATCTCGGTCTTCAGCGGGATGTTGCCGGCGATGAACACCACTGAGCCGTACTCGCCGACGCCACGGGCGAAAGCCAGGGCGAAGCCGGTCAGCCAGGCCGGCAGCAGGCTTGGCAGCAGGATGTGGCGGAACACCTGCAGCGGCTTGGCGCCCAGGCAGGCGGCGGCTTCCTCGACTTCCTTGGGAATATCGGCCAGTACCGGCTGCAAGGTACGCACCACGAACGGCAGAGTGACGAACACCAGTGCCAGGGTGATGCCCAGCGGCGTGTAGGCGATCTTGAAGGGGAACAGCGAGCCGATCAGGCCGCTGGGTGCGTACAGCGCGGTGAGCGCGATGCCGGCCACGGCCGTGGGCAGGGCGAACGGCATGTCGACCATGGCATCGATGATGCGCCGGCCGGGGAAGGTGTAGCGCACCAGCACCCAGGCGATGATGGTGCCGAGAATGCCATTGAGCAGGGCGGCGGCCAGTGCTGTGCCGAACGAGAGTTTCAGCGAGAACTGCAGTTGGCGATTGTTGAGCAATGCCCACCACTGTTCGCCGGTCAGCTGCAGCGAGAAGAGGAACATCGCCCCCAGCGGAATCAGCACGATCAACGCCAGGTAGGTGATGGTGTAGCCCAGGGTCAGCCCGAAGCCGGGTATGACCGGGGAAGTTCGACGAGACATGGGGTGTCCTTTTGTACAGGTCCAGAGTCACGACGCCCCACAACCCGGAGGTTGCAGGGCATCGAGCGGTCGAGCCGGGTTACTGGTTGATCTTGGTGAAGATCTGGTCGAACACGCCGCCATCGTCGAAGTACTTGGGCTGTGCCTGTTTCCAGCCGCCGAAGTCCTTGTCGATGGTCACCAGCTTGAGATCCTGGAACTGACCCTTGAACTCGGCGGCGACTTTCTCGTTGCGTGGGCGGTAGAAGTTCTTCGCGGCGATGCGCTGGCCTTCTTCGCTGTACAGGTGCTCCAGGTAGGCTTCGGCCACTTTGCGGGTGCCCTTGCGGTCGACGTTGGCATCGACCACCGCCACCGGCGGCTCGGCGAGGATCGACAGCGACGGGGTGACGATCTCCAACTGGTCGCCGCCTTCTTCGGCCAGCGACAGGTAGGCCTCGTTTTCCCAGGCCAGCAGTACGTCACCCAGGCCACGCTGGACGAAGCTGATGGTCGAGCCACGGGCGCCGGTATCCAGCACCGGGGCGTGGCGGTACAGCTCGGTGACGAACTCCAGAGCCTTGTCTTCGCTGCCGAACTTCTCGCGGGCATAGGCCCAGGCGGCGAGGAAGTTCCAGCGGGCGCCGCCGGAGGTTTTCGGGTTCGGGGTGATGACTTCCACGCCCTCTTTCACCAGGTCATTCCAGTCCTTGATGCCCTTCGGGTTGCCCTTGCGCACCAGGAACACGATGGTCGAGGTGTACGGCGTGCTGTTGTCCGGCAGGCGCGCCTGCCAGTTCGGGTCGATCAACTGCTGGTTGAGGTTGAGCGCATCGATATCGCCGGACAGCGCCAGGGTCACCACGTCGGCACGCAGGCCATCGATCACTGCGCGGGCCTGCTTGCCCGAGCCACCGTGGGACTGCTGAATGGCGACGGCCGGGTTGCCCTGCGCTTGCCAGAATTTGTTGAAGGCGGCGTTGTACTCGACGTACAGCTCGCGGGTCGGGTCGTAGGACACGTTGAGCAGCGGCTCGGCGATGGCCGGGCCGGCGATCAGGGTGCTGGCCAGCGCGGCCAGGGCAAAACGGCGAATGGACATGGTGCAGCTCCTAAACGGGATAGATTCTTGTGTTGGCGTAGGTTCTAGCCCTCTGGTGGTCCAGTCGGGCTGCATCATGGGAGGCGGTGTTCTGTCAGCTGTTCTTGGTGTTCGGCTGTTGCAGGCGGATCTTTTCCTTGCGCTCGATCTGCACGACCTGGCCGTTATGTACGGTGATTTCCACCGAACCGAATTTCAGGCCATGCAGGGCGGTCTGGATCTCGCGGAGGATGACGGCTTCATCCTGACCTTCCAGGTTTCTCAGAGTGGCGCTCATTTCCAGGCTCCTTGTGAATGGGTCGCCACGGCGGCGGGGGCGACGTTGGCGTGGAGCGGATAGTAGAGAGGCTGAAATATTCTTAAAAATACTGTTTAAGAACATTTATATGCATTTTGGAAATATAAAATGCTGCGGGATTTGATTGGTTTATGGAATAAGCAAAGAATTTCTTATTCTTTTTGTCATTGTTTTACGCCGCCTAGACTGACGCCATTCGATTCAAGGAGGCGCCGTCATGGCCAGCGAAGCAATCCGTTATCTGATCCTGCCAGGTTGGCAGGGCTCACCCGATGAGCATTGGCAAAGCCACTGGCAGCGCAGCCTGCCCAACAGTGCGCGGGTCGAGCAGCAGGACTGGCTCAATCCGCAACGTGGCGACTGGGTCGCCGCGTTGAACCAGGCGATTGCTGCCGATCCGCGTCCGCTCATTCTCATCGCCCATAGCCTGGGTTGCGTGACGGTGGCGCACTGGGCGGCGCAGGCGCCGGTCGAACTGTTGCGCCGTGTGCGCGGTGCCCTGCTGGTGGCACCAGCCGATGTCGAGCGGCCGGGTTGCCCCGAAGCGCTGCGCAATTTCGCGCCGATACCGCGTGATCTGCTGCCCTTTCCCAGCCTGCTGGTGGGCTCCGACAACGATGCCGCAGCCAGCGCCCTGCGCGCCCTGGAGCTGGCACGCGCCTGGGGTAGCGAGGCGGCGATTCTGACCGGTGCCGGGCATATCAACGTGAAGTCCGGGCATCGTTACTGGGAGCAGGGCTTCGGTTATCTCTACCGCCTGCAGAGCCGCATCGAGCAGCAGGCGCGGCTGCGCGCCTGAGCGAGTCATCACGGCGTTACCTTTTCCGGAGCAGGGTCGGGCCAGGCAGCCGCCTGCTCTTTTTTATCGCCTGCCAGCCATGGCGCCACCTTTCGGGCCAAAGCGGAGCAGTTGCTCCAGGCATTTTTTATTCGCGTACAGGCTGCGCCGGCGAGGTGTGGCTCAGGAGCTGCACCTCATGAGTTTTCCACCTGACTTCCCACCCTTGACCTTCGCCGATTCGGACAAGAGCCCGCTGAGCATCCGTGCCAAGGCGCTGGTATTCGTCGACGCCCGTTCACGCCAACTGCGCGAGCACGCCGAGGCGCTGGCGGGCAATGGCCAGCCGTTGCTGATTCTTGGCGAGACCGGTACCGGCAAGGAGTTGTTGGCGCGCTACATCCATCGCCAGAGCGAGCGCGCCGGCCTGTTCGTGGCGGTGAGCTGCGCGGCGATCAGCCCGCAATGGGGCGAGGCCGAGCTGTTCGGGCATGTCGGCGGAGCCCATGTCGGGGCCGCCAGCAGCCGTGCCGGCTGGTTCGGTTCGGCCAATGGCGGCACGCTCTACCTCGACGAGATTGCCGATCTTTCACGCCCGTTGCAGAGCAAGCTGCTGGCCGCGCTGGAAACCCGCGAGGTGTATCGCGTCGGTGCCAGCCAGGCGTTGCCGGTAGACGTGCGCCTGGTGGCGGCGAGCAGCATCGACCTGGCCCGTGCGGTGGCAGTCGGCACTTTCGATGAGCGTCTGTACGCCTACCTGTGCGACGGCCAGCTGCGTTTTCCGGCATTGCGTGAGCGGGTCGGCGACATCCTGCCGTTGGCTGAGTACTTTCTGGGTATCCATGCCCAGCGCCTGGGATTGAGCATCGCCGGCATCAACCCGGCGGCGCAGGCAGTGCTGGAGGCGCACCGCTGGCCGGGCAATACCCGTGAGCTGGAGAACGTCATCCACTTCGCCCTGCTGCTGGCCGGCAACAGCGAGATTGGCCCCGAGCATCTGGAGCTTCCGGGCCTTTCCGACTTGTGACCCACGCCGTAGGGCGAACCGGGGCGCCGCCCGCTCGTAGCGTCAGCGAACAGTCCGCCGGTTTGACCTCGTGCCGCCTGATGTGCGGCGTACTGCTTCGCGAGTACGCTCTACGGGGCTTCGGTGCACAGGCTCAGGGAGCCAGCAGCGATACCGATTTGATCTGAGCCCAGATCGCCTGGCCGGCATGGATGCCCAACTGGTCGAAGGAGTAGCGGGTGATCCGTGCCAGCAGGTGCTGCTCGCCCAGGCGCAGGGTCAGCAGGGCCTGGGCGCCAATCATCTGCCAGCTGTCCACGGTGACTGGCAACAGGTTGAGCAGGCTGCTGCCTTCGGCGCGTTGCAGGCTGAGGCTGACATCGCGCGCCTTGATCTTCACCCGAACCCGGTGCCAGGCCGGCAGCGCTGCATGGGGTATGCGCAGGCGTGCGTCACTGCCAGGAATGCGCAGGGCCACCAAGCTGTACTGCGCGTCGTAGGCGTCGACCTGGCCGTCGATCACCGCCTCGGCATCGTCTTCGCTGGCGAAGGGCAGGTCGGCGCGCAGCAGCAATTCCTTGAGTGGGCCGCTGGCGCGCACCTGACCTTCGTCGAGCAGCACCAGGTGATCGGCCAGCCGCGCCACCTCGTCCGGCGCGTGGCTGACGTAGAGCACGGGGATATCCAGTTCCTCGTGCAGTCGCTGCAGATAGGGCAGCACCTCCTGCTTGCGCTTGAGATCGAGCGAGGCCAGTGGCTCGTCCATCAGCAGCAGGCGCGGGCTGGTGACCAGCGCGCGGGCGATGCCGACGCGCTGGCGTTCGCCGCCGGACAGCGCCGAGGGCATGCGTTCGAGCAGGTGGCCGATGCCCAGCAGCTCCAGCGCCTGATCCAGCGCCACCTTGCGCTGCGCGGCTGGGATGCGTTTCTGCCCGTACTCCAGATTGCCGCGCACGCTCAGGTGCGGGAACAGGTTGGCGTCCTGGAACACGTAGCCGATGGCGCGCTGGTGCGCCGGCAGGAAGAAGCCGCGCGCACTGTCCTGCCAGCGTTCGCCGGCCACTTGCAGATAGCCCTGCTGCGGGCGATCCAGCCCGGCGAAACAGCGCAGGCAACTGGTCTTGCCCGAACCGGAATGGCCGAACAGGGCGCTGACGCCGCGCCCGGGCAGATCGAGGTCGACATCCAGGCGAAAGCCCGCATGTTGCACCAGAAATCGCGCGCGAATACGGCCGTCATCCACCACTGCAGGGATCGAAGGTTTACCGAATCCGAACATCACCAGGCCCTCACCTTGCCGCTACGGCCGCTGTACAGCGCGAGCAGGACGAGGAAGGCGAACGCCACCATGCCGCCGGCCAGCCAGTGCGCCTGGGTGTACTCCATGGCCTCGACGTGGTTGTAGATCTGCACCGACACCACCTGGGTCTTGCCGGGGATATTGCCGCCGATCATCAGCACCACGCCGAACTCGCCGATGGTATGCGCGAAAGCGAGGATCGCTGCGGTGACGAAGCCGGGTCGCGCCAGCGGCAGCACCACGCTGAAGAAGGCATCCCAGGGATTGGCGCGCAAGGTGGCGGCAGCCTCCAGCGGGCCGCGGCCGATGGCCTCGTAGGCGTTCTGCAGCGGCTGCACGACGAAGGGCAGGGAATAGAAGATCGAGCCGATCACCAGGCCGGTGAAGGTAAAGGTGAAAGTGCCCAGGCCGAGGCTCTGCGTCAGTTGGCCGAAGAAACCATTGGGGCCCATGCTCACCAGCAGGTAGAAACCGATCACCGTCGGCGGCAATACCAGCGGCAGCGCCACCAGCGCGCCGACCGGGCGCTTGAGCCAGGAGTCGGTGCGCGCCAGCCACAGCGCTATGGGCGTGCCGATGATCAGCAGCAGCACGGTGGTCAGCGAAGCCAGCTCCAGGGTCAGCAGGATGGCGTCGAGGTCGTTCTTGGACAGCGGCATGCGAGGTTCCGGCAACTGGCGTCTGGACAAACGTAGCCCGGATGCAATCCGGGGCCTGCTCAGGCAGATGGCCCCCGGATTTCATCCGGGCTACAGGGATTACAGTTTATAGCCGAACGACTCGATCACCTTGGCCGCTTCCGGGCCTTTCAGGTACTCGACCAGCGCCGCTGCGGCCGGGTTGTTCGCGCCCGGCTTGAGGATCAGCGCATCCTGCCTGATCGGGTCGTACATTGCCTCCGGCACGATCCAGGCCGAACCGCTGCTGAGCTTGCCGTCCTGGTATACCTGCGACAGGGCGACGAAGCCCAGTTCGGCGTTGCCGGTGGAGACGAACTGGTGCGCCTGGGTGATGTTCTGGCCTTCTACCAGCTTGCCCTTGACCGCCTCGCTCAGCCCCAGCTTGGCCAGCACCTGGGTTGCCGCCAGGCCATAGGGCGCGGCCTTCGGGTTGGCGATGGACAGGTGCTTGAACTGCCCGGCCTTCAACGCCGCGTCGCTGCCGTCGAGGTAGCTGGAGTCAGCCGACCACAGCACCAGGCTGCCGATGGCGTAGGTAAAGCGCGAGCCTGGCACGCTGTCGCCTTCTTGCTCCAGCTTGGCCGGCGTCGTGTCGTCGGCGCTGAGGAATACATCGAACGGCGCGCCGTTCTGGATCTGCGCATAGAACTGCCCGGTGGCGCCGAAGGAGGCCACCAGCCTGTGCCCGGTGGCTTTCTCGAACGCCGGGGCGATGGCCTGCATCGGTGCGGTGAAGTTGGCGGCGACCGCGACCTTCACTTCATCGGCGATGGCGCCGCTGGCGAAGATCAGACCGAGGGCGAGTAAACCGTGCTGGAGAGGCTTGAGCATGGAGATTCCTTGTGGTTCCTGGGCGATCAGGCGGCCTGAGGCAGGCCAGGTGCGGCAATCCTACCTCGTTATGTAATTTTGTATATAGCGCTTTGCGGCCCGCTTCCTTGCACGATCTTCGTGCGTGGCGGCGGGTGCCTGCACCGTCACGGCTTGCGGGCAGTTTTTCCCTTGCCAGCAACTACAAAAAACATAATTTCGCTAATCCCCCGCTCTGAACAGAATGCCCGCAACGAGCCGCCCCGGCGGATTCAGTCACGAGCAGAATCAGAGCAGGCAACCATGACCGAGCTGAAGCAATCCGCCTTTCCCCAACCCGCAGGTCGGGTACCCGCAACCCTGACGATCGACACCCTGGTGGTCGGCGCCGGCCAGGCCGGCGTGGCCATGAGCGAGCACCTGGGCAAGCTCGGTGTGCCGCACCTGGTGCTGGAGAAGAGCCGCATCGCCGAGGCCTGGCGCACGGTGCGCTGGGATTCGCTGGTGACCAACGGGCCGGTCTGGCATGACCGCTTCCCCGGCCTGGAATTTCCCGATCTCGGCCCGGACGACTTCGCCCACAAGGATCAGGTGGCCGACTACTTCGAGGCTTACGCGCGGATGATCGATGCGCCGATCCGCACCGGCGTCGAGGTCAAGCAGGTGGCGCGTGCGCCAGGCCGTGCCGGCTTCATCGTGGAAACCTCCGAGGGCACCATTCACGCCAACCGCGTGGTCGCTGCCACCGGCCCGTTCCAGCGCCCGGTGATCCCGGCCATCGCCCCGCAGGACGAAAGCCTGCTGCAGATCCACTCGGCGCATTACCGCAACCCGCAGCAACTGCCCGAGGGTGCGGTGCTGGTGGTCGGTGCCGGTTCCTCCGGCGTGCAGATCGCCGACGAGCTGAACCGCGCCGGGCGCCAGGTGTACCTCTCGGTTGGCGCTCACGACCGGCCGCCACGCAGCTACCGTGGGCGCGATTTCGTCTGGTGGCTCGGCGTGCTCGGCCTGTGGGATCTGGAAACCGTGCAGCCGGGCAAGGAGCACGTGACCATCGCCGTCAGCGGCGCCCATGGCGGGCGCACCATCGACTTTCGTGAGCTGGCCGCGCAGGGCATCACCCTGGTCGGCCTGACCCGCGCCTTCGAGGCGGGCGTGGCGCAGTTCGCCGATGACCTGGCGGAAAACCTGGCGCGTGGTGACGAGAACTACCTGTCGCTGCTCGATGCCGCCGATGCCTACGTCGAACGCAACGGCCTCGATCTGCCTGAAGAGCCCGAGGCGCGCCGGCGCTTCCCCGAGCCGGCGTGCGTCCGCGAGCCGCTGCAAAACCTCGACCTGGCCGCCGCCGGCGTCACCTCGATCATCTGGGCCACCGGCTACGCCACGGACTTCAGCTGGTTGCAGGTCGATGCCTTCGACGCCAACGGCAAGCCCAAACACCAGCGCGGTGTGTCCAGCGAGCCGGGGGTGTACTTCGTCGGCCTGCCCTGGCTGTCGCGCCGTGGCTCCACCTTCATCTGGGGCGTGTGGCACGACGCCCGCCACATCGCCGACCACATCGCCACCCAGCGCAAGTACACCGCCTACCGCGACGCTGCCCGGCGTGACGCCGCGACCCTCGAATCCAGCGCTGGCAAAGTCAGCCTCACCGGAGTCCGCTGATGCCCACTCATACCCGCATCCGCATGTTCAACACCAAGGACACCTACCCCAATCAGTCCCTGGACAACGACCTCTGCCAGGCCGTGCGCGCCGGCAACACCGTGTACGTGCGCGGCCAGGTAGGCACCGATTTCGACGGTAACCTGGTCGGCCTCGGCGACCCGCAGGCGCAGACCGAGCAGGCGATGAAGAACCTCAAGCAACTGCTGGAAGAAGCCGGCAGCGACCTCTCGCATATCGTCAAGACCACCACCTACATCATCGACCCGCGCTACCGCGAACCGGTGTACAAGGAGGTCGGCAAATGGCTCAAGGGCGTGTTCCCGATCTCCACCGGGCTGGTGGTCTCGGCGCTCGGCCAGCCGCAATGGTTGATGGAGATCGATGTGATCGCCGTGATTCCCGATGACTGGCCGAGCGCCGGGGGCCAGGCATGACCTTTTCCATCGTCGGCCGCTGCCCGGAAACAGGGCACCTCGGCATCGCCATCAGCTCCTCCAGCATCGCCGTCGGCGCCCGTTGCCCCTGGCTGCGTGCCGGGGTCGGCGCAGTGTCGACGCAGAACATCACCCTGCCGGCGCTGGGCCCGCAGATACTCGACCGCCTGGAGGCCGGCGAGGCGCCGGCCAGCGCGCTGGAGCAGGCGCTGGCGCGCAACGGCTATGGCCAATACCGGCAGGTGACGGTGATCGACAGCCACGGCGCCAGCGCGCACTTTTCCGGCAGCGAAGCCCTCGGCGTGCACCATGCGCGCGCCGGCGAGCAATGCGTGGCGGCCGGCAACCTGCTGGCTTCCACGGCGGTGATCGACGCCATGGTCGAAGCCTTCGAGCAGGCCCACGGCGGTTTGCCGGATCGCCTGCTGGCATCCATGCACGCGGCGATAGCCGCCGGTGGTGAGGCCGGGCCAGTGCATTCGGCGGCGCTGTCGGTGGTCGGTGATCTGGTCTGGCCGGTGGTCGACCTGCGTGTCGACTGGGCCGAGCACGACCCTATCGGCGAGCTGGATAAACTCTGGCGCGCCTACGAGCCGCAACTGCACGATTACATCACCCGCGCCCTCGACCCCACCGCCGCGCCGAGTTACGGCGTGCCGGGTGACGAGTAGGGTGGACGACCTGTGAGAGGGGCTTCAGCCGCGACTTGGAGCGTACCCTTCGTCGCCGCTGAAGCGCCTCCCACAACAGACGCACCCAGTCGTAGGGTGGACGACGCTCTTTTCGTCCACCGTGTGTGTCCTGGGATGAAAGCGCCACACTGCACCCAGATCGTGGGAGGGACTTTCGGCTCTGGCATCCTGCTTCGCTCTACCTCCTGCATCCATGCAGTCGCAGCCGCGACCTTGAACTGTCGCCGCTAAAGCGCCTCCCACAGGGGCATCGATCAACCTTTCACCGGTAACCACCCATGCCCACCCGCCGCGACCTGCTCGCCGACCTGATCGCCTTCGACACCACCAGCCGCGAATCCAACCTGGCGCTGATCGATTACGTGCGTGCCTATCTGGCCGGGCTTGGCATCGACAGTGAGCTGCTGTTCAACGCCGAACGCAGCAAG
Source organism: Pseudomonas sp. C11 (assembly GCF_034683865.1). Lineage (NCBI taxonomy): Bacteria > Pseudomonadati > Pseudomonadota > Gammaproteobacteria > Pseudomonadales > Pseudomonadaceae > Pseudomonas > Pseudomonas sp. C11. The sequence goes on along the minus strand of NZ_JAWIIP010000005.1, from coordinate 232,126 downwards.
GCCAACCTCTATGCGCGCATCGGCCCGGCCGGGGCGGGTGGGGTGATGCTGTCCGGGCACAGCGACGTGGTGCCGGTCGATGGTCAGGCCTGGACGCTGCCGGCCTTCGCCCTGAGCGAACGCGACGGACGCCTGTACGGGCGTGGCACGGCGGATATGAAGGGCTTCATCGCCTGCGTGCTGGCGTCACTGCCGCGCTTTCTCGCCGCGCCGCTGCGCCTGCCGCTGCACATCGCCATTTCCTATGACGAGGAGGTCGGCTGCCTCGGCGTGCGCAGCCTGGTCGAGCGCCTGCGCGCCAGCCCCGAGCGCCCGGCCATCTGCCTGATCGGCGAGCCCACCGAGATGCGTCCGGTGCTTGGCCACAAGGGCAAGCTGGCAATGCGCTGCGAGGTGCACGGCGCCGCCTGCCATTCGGCCTATGCGCCGCAGGGGGTGAATGCCATCGAGTACGCGGCGAAACTGATCGGCCACCTCGGCGAGATCGGTGAGCGCCTGGCCGCGCCCGAGCGCCATGACGACCGTTTCTACCCGCCGTACTCCACGGTGCAGACCGGCGTTATCCAGGGCGGCCGTGCCCTGAATATCGTGCCCGCCGAATGCCGCTTCGATTTCGAGATGCGCGCGCTGCCGGCTGATGATCCGCAGCAGGTTGCCGCCGAACTGCGCGACTATGCCGAGCGCGAGCTGCTGCCGCGCATGCGTGCGGTGAGCGCGGCCAGCGACATCCGTTTCGGCGAGCTGTCCAGCTATCCCGGCCTGCTCACCGACGCCGCCAGCGATGCGGCGCGGCTGCTGGCGCTGATCGCCGAGCGCGAGGATTTCACCACCGTCGCCTTCGGCACCGAAGGCGGCCTGTTCGACGCGGCCGGCGTGGCTACCGTGGTCTGCGGCCCCGGCAGCATGGAGCAGGGGCACAAGCCGGACGAGTTCGTCACTCTCGAACAGCTCGAGCGCTGCGACGCCCTGCTGGCGCGCCTGGCGAGCTGGATGCAGCAGGCCCAGGGCTGATGCCGGGCAAGCCCGTGTGGCTGCCAGCCTTGTTCCTTTGTGCTTGATCCCTGATTTCTGCAAATGCTTCACGCTCGGATAAGCGGGCGATCTGCTAAGGTGCGCGGCGCGCCTGTCGTCTGGCCCAAGGGAGAAGAAGCAATGAAGGGAATCAAGCGTTGGTTGCTGACGAGCCTGTGTCTGCTCGTGCTGCTGGTGGGCTACACCAAGGTCATGGGACGCCTGGCTGGCGGCCCGGCACCGTTGATGGAACCCGTCGCACAGGCCGATCTGATCACCGTCGACAAGGCTCAGCGGCGCCTGCAGCTCTGGCGAGAAGGTACGGTGCTGAGCGAGTACCGCATCGTCCTCGGCGCGGCGGGCGACGAAGGGCACAAGCAGCGTGAAGGTGACCAGCGCACGCCCGAGGGGCGCTACCTGATCGACTGGCGCAATGCCAAATCCATGGCCTACCTCAGCCTGCACATCGCCTACCCGAACTCGCAGGATCAGGCCGCCGCTGCCGCGCGCGGTGAGAGCCCCGGCGGCAACATCATGATCCACGGCCTGCCCAATGGCTGGGGCTGGCTCGGGCCGCTGCATCACCTGTGGGACTGGACCGATGGCTGCATCGCCGTGAGCAACGACGAGATGCGCGATATCTGGCTGCGGGTCGCCAACGGCACGCCGATCGAGATTCACTGAAGTTTCATCGACGTGCTCGGTGCGCCGGGCCTGTGCGCCGGCTAGAAACGTCGCGTCTGCAGCAATTGCTCGAGTACCCGCGAGGCGGCCCGGAACGGCACCGACATGTGATCCTCGCCGGCTTCGACCTGGAAGCTGCTGCGCAGGCCGAAGCCTGACAGGGCGTCCAGCCGCCGGTACAGGGCGCCTGCATCCTCAATCTCCTGTGCGCTGTCGCGCTCGGCCATGAGCAGTGTCAGGCTGTTGTGCAGGGGCTTGATCCGGCCTTCGCGCACCTGCTGGGTAAAGGCCTGTTCGTGCGCCAGCAGGTAGTGGTCGTGCCACCACAGGCTGGGGCTGATGGCGACCAACTGCTGGAACAGATGCGGGCGGGTGAACAGCGTATAGGTGGCGAACATGCCGGCGAACGAATGCCCGACCAGGCTTCGCTGATCCTCGTCCACCTTGTAGCGGCGCGCCACCTCGGGCATCAGGCGTTGCTCGATGAAATCGAGAAACTGATCCTGCCCGCCCTGGGGCGGGTCGTTGCGCGCGGCCGATACCGGCGGCGAGAAGTCGTAGGAGCGGCGGAGGAAGTCCAGCGGTGTATCGCTGGGGTAGCCGATGCCGACCAGGATCGAGCCGCGCAGACGTTCCTGGCTGCGCTTGGCGGCATGGAAGGCCGCAAAGTAGGCATTGCCATCGAGCAGGTAGACCACCGGGTAGCCGCCGGTATAGGGCACCTTGCCCTCCGGCAGGCTGACCATGATGCGGTATTCGCGGCCCTCGGCGCTGCTCAGCGTCCACGCCTCGCTGCCGTCCAGGCTCACGGGGGCGGCCTGCAGGCTGCCGGCACAGAGGCTCAGCAGCAGGCCGATGACTAGCAGGTACTTGCGCATGCGTCCTCCCTACCAGCGATAGCTGAGGCTGGTGACCAGGCTGCGCGCTTCGCCCCGGTAGCAGTAGCCGTCCAGGCAGGTGATGTAGCGCTTGTCGAGCAGGTTGCTGGCGTTGAGCGCCAGGCGCACGCCGTCGAGCGAGCCGCCGAAGTCGTAATGGATAGCGGCATCGACCAGGGTGTAGGCGTCGTTCTGGTTGCTGTTCTCGGCATCGGCGTAGGTGCTGCCGACATAGCGCGCACCGCCGGAGAGGCCGATGCCCATGGGCAGGCGGTAATCGAGCCAGGCCGAGGCGAGATGGCGCGGCACGTTTTTCGGCTCCTTGCCTTCGTTGCCATCGTTGCTGCGGGTGACTTCGGCGTCGTTGAAGCTGTAGCTGGCGGTCAGGCGCAGGCGGTCGCTGAGATCGGACACCGCTTCCAGTTCCAGGCCACGCGAAACCTGCTCGCCGGTCTGCAACTGGTTCAGCAGATCGTCGGGGTCACTGGTCAGCACGTTGCTTTGCGTCAGGTGATAGAGCGACGCCGTGAGCAAGGTGGCGCTGCCGGGCGGTTGGTATTTCACGCCGACCTCGTACTGCTCGCCTTCGGTGGGCTTGTAGGCTTCGCCCTGCACATTGGTACCGCTCTGCGGCAGGAAGGATTGCGCGTAGCTGGCGTAAGGCGCGATGCCATTGTCGAACAGGTAGAGCACGCCGACCTGGCCGGTGGTGGCGTCGTCGTGGGTCTTGTCGCGGGTGTCGCTGAGGTTGTTCAGAGTGCGTGCGTTGACCCAGTCCTGGCGCAAGCCGGCGGAGAAGCGCCAGCGCTCCAGTTCGATCTGATCCTGCACATACAGGCCGCTGCGGTGCTCGACGCCGTCGAGGTCGGCCCAGATGGTGTCGGGTTTGGCGATTGCCTGATGGTAGTCCGGGGCGTTCATGTCGATGCTCGGCGCCACGCCGCTGGCGTAGATCACCGAGTAGTCGAGGCGCGCATAGTCCAGCCCGGTGAGCAGGGTATGGCTCAGCGCGCCGGTGTCGAAGCGGCTGACCAGGCGCGTGTCGGTGGTCAGCGAGTTCATGTCCTCGTACACGCCGTAGCTGGTTCGGTTCAGCGTGTGGCCATCGCCGGAGTCGCTGGCGCTGAGGTACTGGTTGGTGGTGTCGACCCGGCCATAGCGCAGGTTCTGTTGCAGGCTGACGCTGTCGCTGAGCTGGTGTTCGAACTCGTAGCCCAGCGTCCATTGACGCTGGTGCAGCTTGTCGAAGTATTCATCGCCCGGCCAGAAGTCGGTCAGCGTTTCGCCCGCCTGGTAGGGGCGCGGCGAGCCGGCGGTCTGGCGTTCCTGATACTGGCTGATAAGGGTCAGCTTGGTGTCCGGGTCGAGCTGCCAGCTCAGGGTCGGCGCGAGCAGGTTGACGTTGTCGTCCACCTGTTCGATAGAGGTTTGCGAGTCGCGCACCACGCCGACCACGCGGTACAGCAGATCCCCCTGCTGGTCGAGCTTGCCGCCGACATCGAACTGGCCCTGGCGGTGCTCATCGCTGCCAGCCTGCACCTGGACTTCGTTGACGGCCTCTAGGCTGGGGCGTTTGCTGATGCGGTTGACCAGGCCGCCAGGGCTGATCTGACCGTAGAGCACCGAGGCCGGACCTTTGAGCACCTCGATACGTTCGAGGTTGTAGGGCTCGGTGGAAAAGTACGACAGCCAGCCGGTGTTGGGTTGGCGCAGGCCGTCGAGGAAGTCCGCTGCGATGGTGGTCTCGAAACCGCGCACGTAGATCTGGTCGTAGCGCGGGTCGAGGCCCGAGTCACCGACGCGAACGCCAGCGACATAAGCCACAGCGTCTTCGACACTGCCCGCCTTGCGGTCGGCGATCTGCTCGGCGGTGACCACGCTGACGCTCTGTGCGGTTTCCAGAATCGGTGTGTCGGTCTTGCTGGCGCTGCTCGCTCGCTCGGCGTGATAGCCCGAGACCGGAGCGAAGGCGCTTGCCGGCAGACGGCCCTCGACCTGCATGGGCTGCAGCTCGATGGAGCTGGCGGTGCTGTCGTCGAGGGCAATCACGTAGCCCTCGCCCTGCCTGCGTGCCACCAGCCCGCTGCCCTGCAACAGGATGGCGAGGGCGGATTCCAGCGAACTGCCGGCCGGCGCCCCGGCGGTCTGCTTGCCGCTGACCTGTTGCGGTGTGTACGACAGGGTCACGCCCGCCTCCTGCGCCAGCGTGCTGAGGGCCTGATTCAAGGGGCCTGGCGCAATGGCTGGCAGGCTGGCGGAGTCGGCGCTGGCATTGGTCAGGGGCACGAATGTGCCAACGGCAAGGGCGAGGCTGATGGCGGCGGCGAGTGGCCGCAGGGTGGCGAAGGTGGTCATGTCGGAAGCTCATGCACAGGGATGATGACTCCCATACCGGACGAACTCGAAAAGTCCGCCAAAAAAATCAGGCGGCGGGTTAATGCCAGTCAGTTAGGCGTCGACGTTGCCAATGCGTAGGAGCGGCGCCCCGCCGCGAACCAGGGCGATGCGCAATTGAAGAGCTTCGCTCCGGGGCGGGGCTCCTACGAAAGTCCGCATTGGCAACCTTATCTGATCGGCATCAGACAACGGGCTTCAGGCGCACCCACCAGCGGGTGCGCTCGACCACCCGTACCGGCAGCAACTGGCTGAGGTTGGCCAGCAACTCGTCAGGCGCATCGAGGCGGAACACGCCGGAAAGGCGCAGGCTGGCGATGGCATCGTCGCAGCCGAGCCAGCCGCGTCGGTAGCGCCCGGCCTCGGCGAGAAAGTCCGCCAGGCGTATGTCATTGACTACCAGCAGCCCGCGCGCCCAGGCGAAGGGATCGATGGCGCTGGATCCGGCAGGGTGATAACCGGCGGCGCTGATCTGCAGCCCTTCGCCGGCGTTCACTCGGCGGACGCCATGCGCGCCACTGACCTCGACGCTGCCGCGCGCCACATGCAGCGTGGTGCTGCCTGTCTGGCGCAGGACGAAACGCGCCGCATCGGCCCGGCATTCGGCATGGCGGCAACTGACTGCGAGTTGCTGGCCATCGAGCAAGATTTCACCCTCGAGCAGTCTCAGGCGCTGGCCATCGAGGTCGACACGGGTGGCGGTATTGAGTTGCAGCTCGGCGCTGCTCAGGTTTACGCGGCGGCGCTCGCCGGTGGTGGTGGCGTAATCGCCGCGCCAGTCGCGCAGTTGCGTGCCGGCCGTCAGGGCGCTGCCGCCCCCGACCAGCAGTACACCGAGTAATTTCAGCGTGCGGCGGCGCTGCAGATCGGTCTCGGCGCGCTGCAGCGCATGCAGGGCCTGGTGCGGCTCTGGCAAGTGCTGGCGGGCATTGTGGAACAGGCCAGCCATGCCATTGATGCGCTGCCAGGCCAGCTCATGCCTGGGGTCTGCGTTGCGCCAGGCCTGCAGGGGCGCGTGCAACTGGGCGTCCGTGCCCATCTGGCGCAGGTGCATTTCCCAGGCGATGGCGCTGCGGATGATGGCCAGGGGTAGACGCTCGTCGCTGTCGTTCACGGGGTCGGCTCGTAGATCAGTTGGTAGCAGCGCAAGGCTGCCGTGGCTACATGGCGCTCGGCCGTGCGGCTGGAGATGCCCAACTGGCGGGCGACTTCGGCGTGCGTGAGGTCGCCCAACTGATAGAGCAGGAAGGCGTCGCGCACCTGGGACTTGAGGCCGTCGAGCAGGCGGGCGATCTGTTCCAGGCACTGCAGCGCTTCATGGCGGACTTCCGGCGAGGGCTGATGCTGCTCCGGCAACTGCGCCATGGCCTCCAGATAGGCGCGCTCGAGGGCGTTGCGGCGCCAGTGATCGATCACCAGACCGCGCGCGATCCGTGCCAGCAGCGCCCTGGGCGCCTGGTCGGTGATCGGTTGCTTGCGCAGCAGCAGACGCAGGAAGGTGTCCTGGGCCAGGTCGGCGGCCTGCTGCGAACAGCCCAGGGTGCGCCGTAGCCAATGGTTCAGCCAGCCGCAATGGGCGCCATAAAGAACCTCCAGGGGAATGGCCTGCGGCGAGTCGGATGGGGGCATGATCGATCTGGAGTTCAGGGGCGGGAGCGCACGAGCGGCTACATTAAATAGGAATAGTTCGTATTTCAATCCTGGCGTCTGTTTTATGCCTGCTTCCGCCCCCGGCTCTTTGGGTCGGCTACTGGGCGGCGTCTATGCTGGGTATGCTTCTTGCCGCCGAAACACCAGGCATTCCTTCAACGACGGAAGGTGAACCATGCAGGAAATGATCGCGCTCGCGGGTATCGTGATGGCTCTGGGGTTGGGCGCTGCCAGCCCCGGGCCGAGCTTCGTGATGGTCGCCCGAGAGGCAGTGGCAACCTCACGCCTCAATGCGCTGGCGGCTGCACTGGGTATGGGCTTTGGCGGGTTGCTGTTCGCCACGGCGGCGCTGCTCGGGCTGCAGGCGTTGTTCCAGGCCGTGCCGCTGGCGTACCTGCTGCTCAAGGTGCTCGGTGGCCTCTACCTGGCCTACCTGGGCTACCGCATATTTCGTGGCGCGCGCGAGCCCCTGGCGCTCGCGGTCACGGACGAAACGACCAGCCGTCCGTTGCGGCGATCCTTTCTGCTGGGGTTGAGCACTCAGGTCAGCAACCCGAAAACGGCCATCGTCTATGCCAGCGTGTTCGCCTCCTTTCTCCCAGGAGCCGTGTCCTGGACACTGGCGCTGGGCTTGCTGCTCAGCGTGTTCCTGGTCGAGTTCGGCTGGTACGCCGTCGTCGCCACGCTGCTGTCGGCCAGCGCCCCACGCCGGGCCTACCTGCGCAGCAAGGTGTGGGTCGACCGGCTGGCAGGGGCGATCATGGTGGGCTTGGGCATTCGTCTTATCGCTGGCGCTGCCAGGCCTTAACCGAACGACCTTACTAACTGCGATACAGCTTGAGGCTCTCGACTCGCGCCCGGTAGGCGCCGAGGCGTTCCTTGAGCTGATCCTTGTGGGCGCTGGCGACACAGTGCAGCAGCACGTTCAGGGCGCTGGTCAGGCCGCCGGTGGATTCGAGGATCAGCCCGGTCTTGGTCTTCATGGTGACGATGTATGGCGTGTCGATATGCTTGGCGATGCCGTATTCGTCGGTGAACACCACCAGGTCGGTGTTCTGCTGCAGGCAGTTGTTGGCGAAGGCGATGCCGGCGTCGGCGTAGGGCGCGATGTCGATGAGGATCACGCAGCAGCGCTGGTTGTGGCTGTCCAGCCACTGGCCGAGCACGCCGCTGTAGAGGTCGAGAAATTCCACCCCCGAGCGCACCAGGGCCAGGCGGTTGGCGAAGTCCTCGGCCAGCCCACGAATGGTCTGGAAGCCGCAGACGAATACCCGTTCGGCATCGCCCACGCGCGCCACGATATCGCGCCAGTGCTGGCTGCCGAGCAGTTCGGCGAAGGCGCGCAGCGCTTCGATTTCCTCGTTGAGGTGGGCCACCAGGTCTTCCGGTTGCTCGACCCGCTCGATCAGCGCCGGGTTGAGCAGCGATTGCACGCGCACTTCGTCGCGCAGCTCGTCCTTCAGGCTCTTCAGGCCCTTGTAGCCGAGCCGGCGCAGGAAGCGGCTGACCGTATTGGGGCTGACCCCGCTCTTGGCTGCCAGAGTGGCGCCGTTCTCGAAGGCCAGGGTTTCCAGGTTGGCCTGGATGTAGACCCACAGGGTGCGCTCGGCCGGCGTCAGCTTGCCTTCCAGGTGTTGCATCTTGCCATCGAGCATGTCCGATTCCCCTGCCATGCCAAATCGTTCTGACATTTAAATGTCAGTATATTGATCTTTGGAAGAAATATATTCTACTCTGCAGTCGTAACGCAAAGAGCTGTCGATTGGCCGCTGTTTGGGTGAGAGAGCCAGCAGAAGTCTTTCCACCTCGTCGCCGACGCTCGCGCTTCCTGCCGCAACAAGCAAATGTCGCGCCCTGCGCGGCCACAACAGTGGAGAACAGGAACATGCCCATACTGCGTCATCTCGCCCTGTGCGTCGCGCTTGGCAGCGGCCTCGTCACCGGCGCCGCCCAGGCCGCCGAAGAACTGCGCCTGTACAACTGGGGCGACTACATCAACCCCGAGGTGTTGACCCGTTTCACCGCCGAGACCGGCATCAAGGTGTCGCTCGACACCTACGGCAGCAACGAAGAGATGCTGGCCAAGCTGCAGGCCGGCGCCAAAGGCTACGACATCGTCTTCCCCTCGGTGCACATGCACGACACCATGGCCGCCCTCGGGCTGCTGGAGAAGACCGACATCAACCAGGATGCCGCCTTCGCCAATATTGATCCGGCCTTCCTGCGTTCCAAGTCCGACCCCACGGGCGAATACTGCATGCCCTACGCCTGGGGCACGGTGGGCATCTTCTACAACAAGAACAAGGTCTCCAAGCCGATCGAGAGCTGGGACGACTTCTTCGCCGAGGCCAAGGCCGGCAAGAAGGTGATCATGCTCGATGATATGCGCGAGACCCTCGGCGTCGGCCTGATCAAGGACGGCAAGTCGGTCAACAGCACCGACCCGGCCGAGCTCAAGCAGGCCGCCGCCTGGCTGATCGAGCGCAAGCCGCTGATATCCGCGTTCACCTACGACAGCGTGCCGATGGTGCAATCCGGCGACGCCGCCGCCTCGCACTATTTCGTCGGCGCCATGATGTACGTGAAGCAGGATCCGCAGAACCTCGCCTACGTCATCCCCAAGGAAGGCGCGACCATGTACCAGGAGGACATGTGCGTGCTCAAGAGCGCGCCGAACAAGGCCAACGCCAAGCGCTTCATGAGCTTCTTCCTGCAGCCGGAGATCGCCGCGCTGAACACCGCGCAGCAGATGAACGGCACGCCGAACAAGGAAGCGCTGAAACTGCTGCCGGCCGAGTTGCGTGACAACCCGCAGGTCAACCCGCCGGCCGATGTCATGGCCAAGCTGCAGATCTTCCAGGATCTGGGCAAGGGCCTGAAGCAATACGACCGGGTGTGGACGCGGGTGCGTACCGCCAACTGAGCCCGCCAGGTCGCGGCTGAAGCCCTGTAGGAGCGGCTTCAGCCGCGATTACTCCGATATTGATGGAGCCCTCCATGACCGCTTTCACCCAAACCGCGCCGGTGGTCGAGATCCGGGGCGCGGTGAAGCACTACCGTGCGCCGGAAGGTCACCTGGTGCGTGCCCTCGATGGCCTCGACCTGGCTGTCGGCAGCAATGAATTCGTCACCCTGCTGGGGCCGTCCGGCTGCGGCAAGACCACCTTGCTGCGTACCATCAGCGGCTTCGAACAACTCGATGGCGGCGAGCTGCTGATCCAGGGTCAGCCGATGAATCTGGTGCCGCCGCATAGGCGCCCGGTGCATACGGTGTTCCAGAGCTACGCGCTGTTTCCGCACATGAGCATCGGCGACAACGTCGGCTATGCGCTGGACGTGCGCGGCGTCGCCAAGGCCGAGAAAATTCAGCGCGTCGGCGAGGCACTGGAAATGGTCGGCCTGGGCGGCATGGAGCGGCGCAAGCCCGGCCAGCTCTCCGGTGGCCAGCAGCAACGTGTGGCGCTGGCCCGTGCCATCGTCGACCGCCCGGCACTGCTGTTGCTCGACGAGCCGCTGTCGGCCCTCGACCGCCAGTTGCGCCAGGCCATGCAGCGCGAGCTGAAGAACCTGCAGCACGAGCTGGGCATCGCCTTCGTCTTCGTCACCCACGACCAGGAAGAAGCGCTGACCATGAGCGACCGCATCGTCGTGCTCAATGGCGGCCATATCCAGCAGATCGGCGCCCCGGCGGAGATCTACCACCGCCCGGCCAACGCCTTCGTCGCCGGTTTTATCGGCGAGAGCAACCTGTTCGACGTGCACGTCGGCTCGATCGACGACGGCATCGCCTACCTGCTCGACAGCCAGGGCGACCTGTTGCAGGCGCACCACCCCGACCTGTGCGTCGGCCAGTATGCCCAGCTCATACTGCGCCCCGAGCAATTCCACCTGCAGTGCCCCGGCGAGGGCTTCGCCGCGCTGGAAGGGCGCCTCGAGCAGCTGCTGTTCATCGGCAAGGACTTCGAATTGCTGCTGCGCACCAGCCACGGCCGCCTGGTCAAGGCGGTGCTGCGTGACGCCGCGCCGCAACGCCTGCGCACCGGCGACAACGTGCAGCTCTGGTACGGCCTGGAGGCCGCGCACCTGATCCCCGGAGGTGCCTGATGCTAATGCGCGAGCGCCTGCGCCTGGTCGGTCTGCTGACCCCGGTGACGCTGATCATCGGTGTGTTCTTTCTCGCCCCGCTGACCATCATGGCCGTCTACAGCCTGCTCGAACCGGGGCTCTACGGCGGCGTCGAGTGGAGCTTCTACCCGGACAACTTCGGCCGTGTGCTGGGCTGGGCCGATGGCACCAACGAGGAGTTCGATCCGGTCTACCTGGAGATCATCCTGCGCTCGTTCAAGCTGGCCGCGCTGACCGTGCTGGCGACCCTGGCGCTGTGCTACCCGGCAGCCTTCTGGGTGGCGCGCCAGCCTGAGCGGATGCGCAACTTCTGCCTGTTCCTGATCACCCTGCCGTTCTTCACCAGCCTGATCGTGCGCCTCTATGCCTGGCTGCTGATCCTGCGCCCTAGCGGCGTGATCAATACCGCGCTGGCGGCACTGGGCTTCTACAACCCGGTGGAGCTGATCTACACCGAGACGGCGGTGCTGATCGGCATGACCTACATCTTCATCCCGTTCATGTTCATGCCCGTCTACGCCAGCGTCGAGAAGCTCGACAAGCGTCTGCTGGAAGCCTCGGCGGATCTCGGCGCGAGCCGCTGGCAGAGTTTCTGGAAGGTGATCTTCCCGCTCACCCTGCCGGGCATCGCTGCCGGCTCGATCATCGTCTTCATCCCCAGCCTGGGTAACTTCATCGTGCCGTCACTGCTCGGCGGCGCGCGCGTGCTGATGATCGGCAGCCTGGTCGAGCAGCAGTTCCTCGCCGCGCGCAACTGGCCGTTCGGCGCCGCCCTGGCGATGCTGCTGATGGCCGCGGTGCTGGTGTGCCTGGTGCTCTACGTGCTGGCGCAGGGGCGCAACAGCGCACAGGAGGCCAGCCGATGAGCACCTTGTTCGCCAACCTCGGGCGCCGTCTGCTGGGCGGCTACAGCCTGGCCTTCTTCGTCTTCCTGTACCTGCCGATCGGCCTGATCGTCGCCTACTCGTTCAACAGCAACCCGATCAACATGATGATCTGGGACGGCTTCAGCCTGGACTGGTATCGCTCGCTGTTCGGCCTGTCCACCAACCTCAGCGAGAACGCGCTGTACGTCGAATCCACCGACCAGTTGCTGGCAGCGTTGCGCACCAGCCTGGTGGTGGCGCTGACCACCACGGCGATCTCCACGGTAATCGGCACGCTCACCGCGCTGGCGATTGCGCGCTATCGCTTCCGCTTGCAGACGTTCTACCGGGTGTTGCTGTTCATGCCGATGCTGATGCCCGACATCGTGCTCGGCATCGCCCTGCTGATCTTCTTCGTCGGCGTCGGCATGCCGCTGGGCAAGGGCTCGATCATCATCGGCCACTGCACCTTCCTGATCAGCTACGTGTTCCTGATCGTCAGCGCACGCCTTGCCGGTATGGACACGCGCCTGGAGGAGGCCTCGGCCGATCTCGGGGCCTCGCCCTGGACGACCTTCCGCCGGGTGACCCTGCCGCAGATCCTGCCCGGCGTGATCGGCGGTGCGCTGCTGGCGTTCATCATCTCGATGGACGACCTGGTGATCACCTACTTCATCGCCGGTGTGGACTCCACCACGCTGCCGGTCTTCATCTACGGCATGATCCGCCGCGGCATAAAGCCGGAGATCAACGCCATCGCCACCCTGCTACTGATCGCCTCGCTGCTGATCGCCGCCCTCGGCCTGTACCTGCGCAACCGCAAGCCTGCCACTTCCCAGGATGACTCCCATGGCTAAACCTCGCGCCCGCGAACTCGGCCTGCCGCTGCCCGGCACCCCCGGCCCTTGCAACGCCATCACCGACGTGCCCGGCGTGCTGGTCGGCTACCGCACCCTCGATGGCGTGGCCGACAACGGCCGGCGCATCCAGACCGGCGTCACCGCCATCCTGCCGCGCGGTCGCGATAGCGAGCCGCAGCCGGTGTGGGCGGGCTTCCATGCGCTCAACGGCAATGGCGAGATGACCGGTACGCACTGGATCGAACACGGCGGCTACTTCGTCGGCCCGCTGTGCATCACCAACTCGCACAGCGTCGGTATCGTCCACCACGCCGCCGCGCGCTGGACGATCCGCCAGTACGCCGATTCCTGGCAGCGCGAGCACCTGTGGGCCATGCCGGTGGTGGCCGAGACCTATGACGGGGTGATCAACGACATCAACGGCCAGCATGTCAGCGAGGCTGATGCCCTGGCTGCGCTCGATGCGGCAAAGGGCGGCGCCATCGCCGAAGGCAACGTCGGCGGCGGCAACGGCATGATCTGCTACGGCTACAAGGGCGGCACTGGCAGCGCCTCGCGCCTTGTCGAAATCGACGGCCAGACCTACACCCTCGGCGCCCTGGTGCAGGCCAACCATGGCCAACGCGCCTGGCTCAAGGTCTGTGGCGTGCCGGTCGGTGAGCGGTTGGAAGATGAACTGCCGGCCGGGCTGGAGCGCGAGCGTGGCTCGATCATCGTCATCCTCGCCACCGACGCGCCGCTGCTGCCGCACCAGCTCAAGCGCCTGGCGCAGCGCGCCGGCCTCGGTATCGCCCTGGCCGGCACGCCGGGTGGTAACAACTCCGGCGATATCTTCCTCGCCTTCAGCGTGGCCAACCCACGGCCCTTGCCGCAGGTGTCGCAGACGCGGCTGAACCTCGACTACCTCAACGACGAATGTTTCGACGCCCTGTACCTGGCCGCCGTGCAGGCTACCGACGAGGCGGTGCTCAATGCCATGCTCGCTGCTGAGGATTCGCCGATGCAGAAGCCCGAAGGGATGTGCCGGGCCATCGATGGCGAGCGTTTGCGCCAACTGGTGGTCGGGGCGTGATGCGTAGCCCGGATGCAATCCGGGGGACAGGCGATACCGAGTCCCTGGATTGCATCCGGGCTACGTGAAGCGCGCTCGCGCTTGAGCAGGTGCGCCGTTCGCCGCAGCGTGTTTAGATCGCGTGCTTATCGAACCTGCCTGCAAGGAAGGACAGCATGATCACCTGCTATCTGCGCTATATCGTCGATCCCTACAAACTCAAGGAATTCGAGCACTACGCCAAGCTGTGGATCCCCTTGGTAGAGCGCTTCGGCGGCACGCACCACGGTTACTTCCTGCCGTCCGAGGGCGCCAACGACGTGGCCCTGGCGCTGTTCAGCTTCCCCAGCCTGGCCGAATACGAACGTTATCGTCAGGACTCCTTCGCCGACGCCGAGTGTCAGGCGGCCTTCCGCTACGCCGAAGAGACGCGCTGCATCCTCAGCTACGAGCGCAGCTTCTTCCGGCCTGTGTTCGAGTAGGCGGGCTAGCAGGCTGTTGAAAAACTACCTGCGTTGGCAATACTGCGTTAAAAACAGCCTCAAAATGCTCATTTACAACACGTAAACTGCGCTTTTTCGGCTGTTTTTGCCTTGTCTTGCCTGCCTCGCCTACGTTTTTCAACGGCCTGCTAGGCTGCGACTTCGCGCTTCTCGCCCAGTTCCGCCTTGCAGTAATCGACGAACAGCTGCGCCGGCTTGGTCAGTTGCGCGCGCTTGAGCCAGGCGGCGACCAGGCCGGAGCCGGTGACGTCTTCGGTGATGCTCACGCACACCACCTGCTTGCCGTCATAGGTGGTGTTGCAGTGAGGGCGGGTGACCAGCACGGAGAAGCCGAAGCCCTGGCCGACCATGCCGCGCACCATCTCGATGGAGGGTGAACTGAACACGATGTTCGGCGACAGGCCCAGTTCCTCGAAGATGCTCACGAAGTAGTTCCGGCTCGGCAGCACGTCGAGCAGGATCATCGGGTCGAGCACCAGGTCGCGCAGCGACACCTGCGCCTGGGCAGCGAAGCGGTGGCCTTCAGGCAGCAGCGCGTAGGGCCGCTGTGGCGGCATCAGCGGTTCGGTCTCGATGGTGCCGTCCAGGTCGTGTTCGTAGAAGATCGCCAGGTCGAAGCGGCCGGCGGTCAGGCCCTGCACCAGCTCGTGCTGTTCGCCGTCGTGCAGGCGGATTTCCACGCCCGGGTAGCGCTGGCGAAAGCCGGCGATCAGGCGCGGCAGGTAAAGCGGGGCGACCGTCTCGAAGCAGCCGATATCGATCTGCCCGGCGACCACATCGTTGTCGGCCAGGGCGTTCTGTTCGAACTCGTGCGCCATGCGCAGCAGCTCCTGCGCCTTGCGGTAGAAGCGCGCGCCACTGGGGGTGAGCGACACGCCCTGGGCATGGTGGCGGATGAACAACTGCACGCCGAAGCTCTCTTCCAGGCCCTTGATCGCCGTGGAGATGGACGGCTGGGCGATGTACAGCTTGCGCGACGCCTCGGCGACGCTGCCGCACTCGACGGTGGTGACGAAATACTTGAGTTGACGCAGGGTGTAGGCAGCCACGCAAGGAACCTCGGACGATCTTCTTCTGGCTCTCACCATACCCGCAGATCAGGGGGCGGTAGGCGAGCATCTTGTTTGCCAGTGGCCATATTTTTTATGGCTCCGGGCGGGGGATGCCTTGCAAGAGTCGTACTCGGTGCGGGTAGTGGGCGTGTGAATCATTTGGTGGGCTGAAGCCCACCCTACGTGCTGAAGCGGATCGCCGCCCGGCCCACCCTACCGGGGTGTGGGGCGGGCTGAAATGGTGCGTGGTGTGGGGCGGTTTGGTGTGCTTCGCGTCAGGCGTGGCGCGGCCTGGCGGCGCGTCGTTGGGTATTTGCACAAGGAGTTGGCGGGCTGCACTGCCTTGGTGCGGGTGTGACCATCTTTTTCGTATGTCCCGGCGACATTTTTAATATTTTTCCTATCTTCGGGCTTGCGCCACCATCAGTTCCGCAACCGCCAAACGGTACAAGGGGACTGTGGTGTACGAACTCAGCGACTGGCAGCAACGCGCCCGGCAGCAAGCCTTCATCGAACAGGCCATCATCGGTGGTCGCCGTGTGGCGGCGCAGTCCGGCGCCACCTTCGCGGCCATCAACCCGGCCACCGGCCAGGTGCTGGCGCAGGTCGCCGCCTGTGGTGAGGCCGAGGTCGAACTGGCCGTGCGCAGCGCCCGCCAGGCCTTCGAGGCGGGCGTCTGGTCGCAGCGCACCCCGGGCGAACGCAAGCAGGTGCTGCTGCGCCTGGCCGAGCTGATCCTGGCCCATCGCGACGAACTGGCGCTGCTCGATTCGCTGAACATGGGCAAGCCGGTGATGGATGCCTGGAACATCGACGTGCCCGGCGCTGCCGGCGTGTTCCGCTGGTACGCCGAGAGCCTCGACAAGCTCTACGACGAGGTCGCGCCCAGTGCGCGCAACGTGCTGGCCACCATCACCCGCGAAGCGCTGGGCGTGGTCGCCGCCGTGGTGCCGTGGAATTTCCCCCTGGACATGGCCGCCTGGAAGCTGGCGCCGGCCCTGGCCGCCGGCAACTCGGTGGTGCTCAAGCCCGCCGAGCAGTCACCGTTCTCCGCCCTGCGTCTGGCCGAACTGGCGTTGCAGGCCGGTTTGCCGGAAGGCGTGCTGAACGTGGTGCCGGGCCTCGGCGAGAGCGCCGGCAAGGCCCTGGGCCTGCATATGGATGTCGACTGCCTGGCCTTCACCGGCTCCACCGAGGTGGGCAAATACTTCATGGGCTACTCGGCGCAGTCCAACCTCAAGCAGGTGTGGCTGGAGTGCGGCGGCAAGAGCGCCAATCTGGTGTTCGCCGATTGCCAGGATCTTGATCTGGCCGCCGAGAAGGCCGCCTTCGGCATCTTCTTCAATCAGGGCGAGGTGTGCTCGGCCAACTCGCGCCTGCTGGTGCAGCGTTCGATCCACGATGAGTTCGTCGAGCGCCTGCAGGCCAAGGCGCACGACTGGCTGCCCGGCGACCCGCTCGACCCGGCCAGCCGTGCCGGTGCCATCGTCGAGGCGCGGCAGACCGCGCGCATCATGGAGTTCATCAACGGCGCCCAGGCCGACGGTGCACGCCTGGTCTGCGGCGGCCAGCAACTGACCGTGGGCGGCTCGGATAACTTTATCGCGCCGACCATCTTCACCGGCGTTACGCCGAGCAGCCGCCTGGCCCGCGAGGAAGTCTTCGGCCCGGTGCTGGCGGTGCTGCCATTCGACAGCGAGGACGAAGCCGTGGCCCTGGCCAACGACAGCGTCTACGGCCTGGCCGCCTCGCTGTGGAGCGACGACCTCAACCGCGCCCACCGTGTCGCCCGCCGCCTCAAGGCCGGCACCGTGTCGGTCAACACCGTCGATGCGCTGGACGTCAGCACGCCGTTCGGTGGCGGCAAGCAGTCCGGCTTCGGCCGCGACCTGTCGCTGCATTCGTTCGACAAGTACACCCAACTGAAAACCACCTGGTTCCAGCTCCGTGGATAGCCGATGCGGCGTGGCGATGGCTATCGCTGCGCTGTACCCATCCTGCGAGTGATGACAAGAATCCACGGAGACCTTGCGATGACTGCCCCGAAGCACAGCACAGCCGAATACCAGGCACTGGATGCGGCGCACCATATCCATGCCTTCCTCGACCAGAAGGCGCTCAACGAAAAGGGCGCGCTGGTGATCGCCAAGGGTCGGGGTCTGAACCTCTGGGACACGGACGGCAAGCGCTATCTGGATGGCATGTCCGGCCTGTGGTGCACCGCGCTGGGCTATGGCCGCGCCGACCTGAATGCCGCCGCAACGCGCCAGCTCGAAGAGCTGCCGTACTACAACCTGTTCTTCCACACCACGCATCCGCGCGTGGTGGAGCTGTCCGAGCTGCTCTTCAGCCTGCTGCCCAAGCACTACAGCCACGCCATCTACACCAACTCCGGCTCCGAGGCCAACGAGGTGCTGATCCGCACCGTGCGCCGCTACTGGCAGGTGGTGGGCAAGCCGAGCAAGAGCATCATGATCGGCCGCTGGAACGGCTACCACGGCTCCACCCTGGGCAGCACCGCGCTCGGCGGCATGGGGTTCATGCACGAGATGGGTGGCATGCTGCCGGGCTTCGCCCATATCGGTGAGCCCTACTACTTCGCCGAGGGCGGTGAGCTGTCCGAAGAAGCCTTCGGCCTCAAGGCCGCCCGTGAGCTGGAAGCGAAGATCCTCGAACTGGGCGCCGAGAACGTCGCTGCCTTCGTTGCCGAACCCTTCCAGGGCGCTGGCGGCATGATCTTTCCGCCGGCCAGCTACTGGGCCGAGGTACAGCGCATCTGCCGCCAGTACGACGTGCTGCTCTGTGCCGACGAAGTGATCGGCGGCTTCGGCCGTACCGGCGAGTGGTTCGCCCACCAGCACTTCGGCTTCCAACCGGACACCCTGACCATCGCCAAGGGCCTGACCAGCGGCTACATCCCCATGGGCGGCCTGGTGCTCAGCGGCCGCATCGCCGACGCCCTGGTGCAGGAAGGTGGTGTGTTCGCCCACGGCCTGACCTACGCCGGCCACCCGGTGGCGGCTGCCGTGGCCATCGCCAACCTCACCGCGCTGCGCGACGAGAAGATCGTCGAGACGGTCAAGGCCGACACCGGGCCGTACCTGCAGAAATTGCTGCGCGAGACCTTCGCCGACCATCCGCTGATCGGCGATGTCCAGGGCAGCGGCCTGGTCGCCGCGCTGCAGTTTGCCGAAGACAAGGCCACGCGCAAGCGCTTCGCCAACGAGAACGACATCGCTTGGCACTGCCGCACGGTCGGCTTCGACGAGGGGCTGATCATTCGCTCCACCCTCGGCCGGATGATCATGGCGCCGGCGCTGGTGGCCACGCATGCCGAGCTGGACGAACTGGTGGAGAAGACCAAACGCGCGGTGGATCGCACCGGGCGCGAGCTGAACCTGATGTGAGCCGAAGGCTGTAGGAGCGGCTAAAGCCGCTCCCACGAAAAGCCCCTGAAACCGCCCCACAGAGGGCGGCGAAGAACCAGGCGCCGATCCAACGAGGTCGGCCCGTATACGTGTAATTCGGCCACTGGCCAATCCCTGCCCCACGCAAACCAATAACGAGCCAACAGGCTGTGGGAGTGCTACATGAAATCGTCCTTGCGCCACCGTATCGTCCGTTCCTTCGCGTGCACCGCACTGGCTGCCGGCATGGCTGCCACCGCCCAGGCCGGCACCCTATCCATCGGTCACACCACCTGGGTCGGCTACGGCACCCTGTACCTGGCCCGTGACCTCGGCTACTTCAAGGAAGCCGGCCTCGACCTGCAACTGACCACCATCGAGGAAGCCTCGATGTACATGGCCGCGCAGGCCTCGGGCAAACTGTCCGGCTCGGCCTCGACCATCGACGAAATCCTCAAGTACCGCTCCAAGGACTTCTGCTTCAAGGCGGTGGCGGCGCTGGACGAATCCCACGGCGGCGACGGCATCGTGGTGCAGAACGACATCGCCGACATGCAGGGCCTCAAGGGCAAGGCGGTAGCGGTCAACGAGGGCTCGGTGTCGCAGTTCTGGCTCAGCTACCTGCTGAAGAAGGCCGGTATGAGCATGAGCGACATCGAGGTGCAGAACATGACCGCCGATGATGCCGCCTCGGCCTTCATCGCCGGCCACGTACCGGCGGCGGTGACCTGGGAGCCGAACCTGACCATGGTCAAGCAGAAGGGCAGCGGCAAGGTGCTGGTCGACAGCAGCGCTACACCCGGCGTGATCGTCGACGTGGTGGCGCTGGACTGCGGCGTCATCGAGAAGCAGCCGGAAGACGTCAAGGCGCTGGTTGCCGGCCTGTACAAGGCGGTCGAGTACACCAAGCAGAACCCGGAGAAGGCCTACGAGATCATGGCCAAGGGTGTTGGCGGCTACCTGTCCGATCCCAAGGATCTGGCCGAAGCGGCCAAGGGCGTGAAGTTCTACGACCAGGCCATGAGCGAGAAGCTGCTCGGCACCCCCGGCAAGGCCGGCGACATCGCCGAGATCATCAAGCTGGCCAACGAGACCTGGAGCACCCTGCAGGGCAAGCCTTACGCGGTGAGCTATGAGGATCTGGTGGATACCTCGTTCGTCGCACCGTAAGTGCTCTGCTCCCCTCTCCCACTTGTGGGAGAGGGGCCGGGGGAGAGGGTTGGAAGCATGCGCATGAAGGTGTCTTCCCCTCTCCCTAGCCCTCTCCCCAAAGGGGCGAGGGGACTGACGGTGGTCACCTGCCGTTTTCCGTGCGTCTTCCCAATACCCGCAACACGAGGTGGTTAATGGCCACGCAAAAATCCTGGGTGCAGCGCTGCCTGACCCCGAAAGTCGACCTGCCTGGTCGTTTGGTGCTGGGCGCTAGCAGCCTGTGCTGGCTGCTGGTGCTCGGCCTGTGGGCGCTGCTGTCCTATGGCGGCGTGGTGCCGTCGATGTTCCTGCCGACGCCGGGCGACGTGATCGCCGCCGGCGTGCGCCTGGCCGGCGACGGCACCCTGAGCAAGCATGTGCTGGCCAGCCTGGAAGTGGTGCTGATCGGCTTCGTCGTGTCGTCCCTGGTGTCGGTGCCGCTGGGCCTTTTGATGGGCAGCTTTCGCATCGTCCAGGCCTTTCTCGAACCGCTGGTCAACTTCATCCGCTACCTGCCGGTGACCAGCTTCGTGCCGCTGTTCATTCTGTGGATCGGCATCGGCCTGGAACAGCGCGTGGCGGTGATCATCTTCGGCGTGTTCTTCCAGCAACTGGTGATGGTCGCCGACGTCTCCAAGGGCGTCTCGCGTGACCTGCTCAACGCCAGCTACACCCTCGGCGCCAGCCGCCGCGACGTGGTGCTGCACGTGCTCGGCCCGGCCTCGCTGCCCGGCATCCTCGACACCCTGCGGGTGACCATGGGCTGGGCCTGGACGTATCTGGTAGTGGCCGAACTGGTCGCCGCATCCAGTGGCCTGGGTTACATCAGCCTCAAGGCCATGCGCGGCTTCCAGGTGGATGTGATCTTCCTCGCCATCGCCATCATCGGCCTGCTCGGGCTGATCACCGATCAACTGTTCCGTCTGCTTCGACTGAGGATTGCCGCATGGGCGCAGTAGCCAAGAAACCCTACATCATGCCGCCGCTCAGCGCGTACGCCGAGGTCGCCGCGCGGCTCAAGGTGGACAACGTCAGCCTGCGCTACCAGTCGCCCAAGGGCGACACCTTCACCGCACTGGATCGCGTCTCCTTCGAGGTGCCGGATCAGCAGTTCGCGGTGATCGTCGGCCCGTCCGGCTGTGGCAAGTCGAGCCTGCTCTACCTCACCGCCGGCCTCAACGAGCCCACCGAGGGCGAGATCTACGTTGGCGGGCAGAAGGTCGACGGCCCCGGCGCCGACCGTGGCATGGTGTTCCAGGGCTACACCCTGTTCCCCTGGCTGACCGTGCGGCAGAACATCGAGTTCGGCCTCAAGCGGCGCAAGCTGCCGGCCAGCGAGATCCGCACCATCGTCGAGTTCTACCTCAACGAAGTGGGCCTGGCGAAGTTCGCCGAGCATTACCCTAAGCAGCTTTCCGGCGGCATGATGCAGCGCGTGGCCATCGCCCGTGCGCTGGCCAACGACCCGCAGATCCTGCTGATGGACGAACCCTTCGGCGCCCTCGACAGCCAGACCCGCCTGCAGATGCAGCAACTGCTGCTGCAGGTGTGGGGCAACAGCAAGAAGACCGTGGTGTTCGTCACCCACGACATCGACGAAGCCATCCTGCTCGCCGACCGCATCTACGTGATGGGCGCGCGCCCGGGGCGGATCAAGGAAATTCTCGACGTGCCCATCGAGCGCCCGCGCACCCTCGACGTGGTCATGGAGCCCGAGTTCATCCGCATGAAGCGGCATATCCTCGGCCTGCTGCACGATGACATGGAAGAGGTGCATTGAGATGGAAGGCAGCTTCGACTACCTCATCGTCGGTGCCGGCTCGGCTGGCTGCGTGCTGGCCAACCGCCTGAGTGCCGACCCGGCCGTGCGCGTGTGCCTGATCGAGGCCGGCGGCAGCGACGCCAGCCCGCGCGTGCAGGTACCGGCCGGTACCATCACCCTGTACAAGAGCAAGGTGTTCAGCTGGAACTACTTCTCCGCGCCGCAGAAGCACCTCGCCGGGCGTCGCCTGCACACACCGCGTGGTAAGGCCCTCGGCGGCTCCAGCTCGATGAACAGCATGATCTACATCCGTGGCGATGCCAGCGACTACGACCGCTGGGAAGCTGCCGGCTGCCCCGGTTGGGGCTGGAACGACGTGCTGCCGTATTTCAAGAAATCCGAAGGCAACTGCCTGGGCCAGTCGCTGCACTACCACGGCACCCAGGGCGAGCTGCTGGTGGACAAACCGCGCGACCCCAACCCGCTGTCCGAGCGCTACATCCGCGCTGCCGAGCAGATCGGCCTCAAGCGCAACGACGACTTCAACGGTGGCAGCCTGGAAGGCGTAGGCCTCTACAACGTCACCCAGAAGAACGCCCGGCGCCTGTCCAGCTACCGCGCCTTCGTCGCCCCGGTGCGTAAACGCGACAACCTCGTCGTGCTGACCGGCTGCGAAGTCGAGCGCCTGCTGCTCGATGGCGAGCGCGTCACGGGTCTGGAGCTGCGCCAGAACGGCCAGTGGCGCACCCTGCAGTGCACCCGCGAGACCATCCTCTGCGCCGGCGCGCTGGGCTCGGCGCATATCCTGCTGAAATCCGGCATCGGCCCGAAGGCCGAGCTTGAGGCGGCCGGCGTGGCCTGCAAGGTCGACCTGCGCGGCGTCGGCAAGAACCTGCAGGATCATATCGACGGCACCCTCACCGTGCGCTCGAAGAGCCCGCTGTCTCTGGGCTTCTCCATCGGCGCGCTGCCGAAGATCATCGCCTCGCCGTTCAAGTACCTGGCGCAGAAGATGGGCTGGCTGACCACCAACTACGTCGAAGCTGGCGGCTTCGCCCGCACGCCGTTGGCAGGCGACCTGCCCGACGTGCAGATGCACTTCGTGCCCGGCTACCGCAGCCATCGCGGCCGTCTGTTCGAGTGGGGCCACGGCTACGCCATCCACACCTGCGTGCTGCGCCCGAAGAGCATTGGCGAAGTGCGCCTAGGCGAGGGCCGCAGCCTGAGCATCGACTTCAACTTCTTCAGCGACGAGCAGGACGCCCGCGTGCTGGTGGAAGGGGTCAAGCTGGCGCGCAGCATTCTCGCCCAACCACAGTTCGCCGATATCCGTGGCGAGGAGATGCTGCCCGGCCCGCAGGTGCAAAGCGACGAGGAACTGCTGGCGCACCTGCGTGAGAAGGCCGCCACCGTGTTCCACCCGGTGGGCACCTGCAAGATGGGTAGCGACGACGCAGCAGTGGTCACGCCCGAGCTGAAGGTGCGCGGCGTGGCCAACCTGCGCGTGGCCGACGCCTCGATCATGCCGACGCTGATCAGCGGCAACACCAACGCGCCGTGCATCATGATCGGCGAGAAGGCGGCCGACCTGATCCGCCAGGGCTGAGCTTGGCTCAGCCCGTCTTGCGCTTGCCCGTCGACAGGCGCGAGACGCCCAGCAGCACCAGCGCCAGGCCGGCGATCTGGTACAGGGTGATGGCCTCGCCGAGCAGCACCCAGGCGGCGAACAGCGTCAGCACCGGGCCCAGGTTGCCGAACAGGGCGGCATGGCTGGCGCCCATGCGCTGCACGGCCAGGGCCAGCCAGTAGATCGGCAGCACCGTCGACAGCAGCGCCATCAGCGCGCCGTACAGCCACACTTCGCCCGGCAGGCTCGCCAGTTGCGTCGGGTCACCGCTGATGGCGTAGTGGGTCAACACCATGATCGCCGAGGAACCGCCGGCCAGCCCCGCCAGGCGCATCGAGCCGACCCGCCGAATCACCACGCCGGTGCCCAGGTAGTACAGGGCGTAGGTCACCGCGCTGGCGAACACCCAGGCAGCGCCCAGCAGGATCTGCTCGCTGTCGCCCTCGACGCGGATGTCATGCACCAGGGCGATGCTCAGGCCCAGGTAGCACAGACCCAGGGCGAGGAAGGTGCGCGGGCCCGGTCGCTCGCCCATCGCCAGCATCTGCAACAGCAGCACCAGCGTCGGATAGGTGAACAGGATCAGCCGCTCCAACCCGGCGCTGATGTACTGCAGGCCGTAGAAGTCGAACAGGCTCGACAGGTAGTAGCCGAGCATCCCCAGCAGCAGA
Organism: Pseudomonas sp. C11; assembly: GCF_034683865.1. Classification (NCBI taxonomy): domain Bacteria; kingdom Pseudomonadati; phylum Pseudomonadota; class Gammaproteobacteria; order Pseudomonadales; family Pseudomonadaceae; genus Pseudomonas; species Pseudomonas sp. C11. The sequence goes on along the minus strand of NZ_JAWIIP010000005.1, from coordinate 208,394 downwards.
ACGTGCGCCCAGTCCTTGGCTGACAAGCGAGCTTGCCCGGTGCCCCGGCTCAGCCACAGCAGCCAGGCGAACAGCGGCAGCGCCAGGCCCATGCGCAGACTCAGCACGGTGATGGCGTCCACCGGCGCGGCGGCATAGCTGAGTTTGACGAAGATGGCTTTCAGGCTGAAACCGGTGGCCGAGAGCACGGCGAACAGCACGCCGTTATCCAGGCTGCGGCGGTACGAGGCGGTCATGGCATTCATGGACAGAGCTGCGACAGTGGAGTGAGCTGTTATTCTGGATGGAAAACAAATTGGCCAGAATCGCAAATTCACGAAGATGGCGTTCTGATTTGGAGAAAGCTCTATGCATTTCGACCTGCCCGACCTGCGCCTGATCGTGGCGATTGCCGCCACTGGCAGCCTGAGCAAGGCGGCGGCGACCTTTCCCGTCGCGGTGTCGGCAGCCAGCACCCGCCTGCGCCTGTTCGAGGAGCGCTGCGGCCTGACGCTGTTCGTGCGCAGCAGCGACGGCATGACTCTGACGCCGGCCGGGCGCCTGGTATTGGAAGCCTGCCAGGGCGTGCTGAGGGAAGCCCGTTTGCTCACCCAGGCCGTCGAGGAGCTCAGGGGCGAGCGGCGCATCACCCTGCGCCTGGGTGCGTCCACCGTGGCCAACAGCACCTTCCTGCCGGCGGCGCTCGGCCCCTTCCTGGCCGACTACCCGGAAGTGGATCTGCAATTGGCCGAGCAGGGCAGCAAGGCCGTGCTGAGATCGGTGCGGGAGGGCGCCATCGACATCGGTGTGTACGACGGCAACCTGCCTACCGATGAACTCCTGTCGCTGCCGTTTCGCAACGACCGTCTGGTGATGCTGGTACCGCACGGGCATGCGCTGATCGGCCAGCGCGCGGCCTCGCTACGCGATGCGCTCAACTACCCCTTCGTCTGCCTGCCGGCGGAGCGGGCGATGCAGCGCTTCGTCGAGTACATGGCGGTGCGTAATGCCTTGCCGCTCAAGGTACGGGTGCGTGCGCCGAGCTTCGACGCCATCGCCCAACTGGTGGCGCAGGGCGTTGGCGTATCCATGCTGCCCGAGGTCGCCGCGACCCGCTTCGCCCAGGAACTGCCGGTGGCGGTGGTGATGCTGGAGGACGTCTGGGCCACCCGCGAATTGCGTCTGTGCGTGCGCAGTTGGGAGGCGCTGTCATCCCATGCGCGGCAACTGGTCAGCTACCTCTCCCCCGAGCCGCCATCCGGCGACAGCCTGGGCACGTGACGTAGGAGCGGCTTCAGCCGCGATAGAACCGCTCGCCGCTAAAGCGCCTCCCACGGTGTGTTGCCTGACCGGCTGCGCTCCGATGTTGACGCATGCAGTGTGGGAGGGGCTTTCGGCTCTGGCCATGCTACCTCCTGTATCCATCGACAAAAGCTCGCCGCTGAAGCGGCTCCTACGGTGCGTGGTTGAACGGCTGCACTCCGATGTTGACGCGTGCAGTGTGGGAGCGGCTTCAGCCGCGATAATCGCCGCTCAAGAACCGCCCACCGCGCATCACTTGAAAAACTGGCTAGGCGTCAGGCCGAACTGCTTCTTGAACATGGTGGTGAAGGCACTGGGGCTTTCGTAGCCCAACTCCCCGGCGATATCGATGATCTTCTCACCCAGGGCGATGCGCTCCAGTGCCAGCAGCAGGCGCGCCTGCTGGCGCCACTGGCCGAAGGTCATGCCGGTACCTTTCTGGAACAGGCGCTGGATGGTCTTCTCGTCCAGGCCCAGGCGAGTGCTCCAGTCGGCCAGGGTGGAGGCGTCGCCGGGATCGTCCTGCAGCGTCGTGCAGATCGGCAGCAGGCGCGGGTCGGCCGGTTGCGGCAGGTGCAGCGGCAGGGTGGGCAGGATGCGCAGCTCATCGATGATCAGGCGCATCACCCGCGCCTCGCGCGAGTCCTCGGCGTAGGGCTGGGTGATGTCCACGGCGGCGCGGATCAGCTCGCTCAATAGCGGCGAAATGGCCACGGCGCGGCATTCGGCGGGCATGTCCGGCAGACTGTCGGGGCGCACGAACATGCTGCGCATCTTCACGCTGCCGACGCAGCGGATCGCATGCACCTGGCCGCAAGGCATCCAGATGCCGCGGCTCGGCGGCACCGTCCACTGGTTCATCGCCGAAGTCACCACCATCACCCCGGAAATGGCGTAGATCAGCTGGTGCTTGTTGCGGTGCGAGTGCGGCTCGATGACGGCATTGACCGGGTAATCGGTGGCGCTGCTGCTGACCAGCCAGGGCGATGCATCGATCTCGGCCAACAGTTTGTCAGGTAAGCGCATGGGGATGCCTTTTTTGCGAGGGTTGTTTCCCGATCTTCGTGAGACAGGCGATTGGGCGCAGCCTAGCATAGCGGCGTTCCTCACCTCGTTCGGAAGCTTCAAGCATGTCCAGCAGCCCTGCCGCTACCTCCCTGGCCGGCGCCTCGCCCGTCAGCCAGGCCAACACTCTGGTGATGCGCGTGATCGGCGCCTGTGCCCTGGCGCACCTGATCAACGACCTGATCCAGGCGGTGTTGCCCGCCATCTACCCGATGCTCAAGCTCAATTACGGCCTGAGCTTCGCCCAGATCGGCCTGATCACCCTGACCTTCCAGCTCACCGCCTCGCTGCTGCAGCCGTGGGTGGGCTACCACACCGACCGCCATCCCAAGCCCTGGCTGCTGCCGGCCGGCTCGCTGTGCACCCTGGTCGGTATCCTCATGCTGGCCTTCGTCGGCAGCTTCCCGGCGATCCTCATGGCTTCAGCGCTGGTAGGCGTCGGCTCCTCGACCTTCCACCCCGAGGCGTCGCGCATCGCCCGTCTGGCCTCGGGCGGTCGTTATGGCCTGGCGCAGTCCACCTTTCAGGTCGGTGGCAATGCCGGTACCGCCTTCGGCCCGCTGCTGGCGGCGGCCATCATCATTCCCTACGGCCAGGGCAACGTCGCCTGGTTCGGCCTGTTCGCCGCCTTCGCCATCATCGTGTTGTACGGCCTGAGCCGCTGGTATCGCCACCACCTGACGTTGTTCAAGCTCAAGCAGGGCGGCGTGGCTACCCATGGTCTATCGGCCGGGCGGGTGAAGTTCGCTTTGCTGATCCTGGCGCTGCTGGTGTTCTCCAAGTACTTCTACATGGCCAGCTTCACCAGCTACTTCACCTTCTTTCTGATCGAGAAGTTCGATCTGTCGGTGGCCACCTCGCAGCTCTACCTGTTCCTGTTCCTCGGCGCGGTGGCCGCTGGCACCTTCTTCGGTGGGCCGATCGGCGACCGCATCGGACGCAAGCGGGTGATCTGGTTCTCCATCCTCGGCGTGGCACCGTTCTCCCTGCTGCTGCCGCACGTCGACCTGTTCTGGACGGGCGTGCTGAGCATGCTGATCGGCTTCATCCTAGCCTCGGCATTCTCCGCCATCGTGGTCTTCGCCCAGGAGCTGATGCCGGGCAATGTCGGCATGATCGCCGGGCTGTTCTTCGGCCTGATGTTCGGCTTCGGCGGCATCGGCGGCGCGCTGCTCGGTTACCTGGCGGACATCCACGGCATCGAGGAGGTGTTCCTGATCTGCTCCTTCCTGCCGCTGCTGGGCATCCTCACCGCGCTGCTGCCGTCGCTGAAAGCGCATTAATTACTCGTAAGGAAAAGGAACAGGGACCTATGAAAGACATGGATCGGATGTTGCTCGGCGTGGGCGTGTTGATACCGCTCTGGCTATTTTTCGGGGTGTTGCTGACCGCGCTGGCATATCCCGGTTACAGCCACCTGGATCAGGCCATGAGCCAACTAGGGGCGCAGGGCTCACCCACTCAGGGCTTCTCGGCCTGGGTCAACAACCTGCCACTGGGCGTGTTCTTCGTGCTCTTTGCCGTTGGCGTCATGCGCCAGGTGCGAGGCTCGCGGCTGGCGTTGTGCAGTGCGCTGCTGATCTTCGCCCATGGATTAGCCAGCTTCGCCACTGGCTACTTCGCCTGCGATCAGGGTTGCGCCCCCGCCCAGCCATCTTTCTCGCAGCAGATGCACAACCTGGCTGGTCTGGTGATGTTCCTCTCGCTGACCCTGGGCAGCCTGCTTTGGGCCTTTGCCAGCAGACGTCTGCTGGGGTCGCGTGGTTTCGGCTTGTTCTCCCTCGCCTGCACCGTGCTGGCTGTGGCCACTGTGGTGCTGATGGCTCAGGCGGTCGAGGCCGGGCATTCGTTCGGCCTGTATCAGCGCATCAATTACGGTATCTCGGTGATCTGGGTCGCAGGCCTGGCGCTGATGTTGTGGCGAGGTCGTGCCACTTAGTCACCGCCTGGAGTGTTGCCAGGCACGCCCAACAGCCGGGCTGCGTCGGCGATACCGACTACGAGCGCTATCGTCAGGACTCATTCGCCGACGCCGAATGCCAGGCGGCCTTCCGCTACGCCGAAGAGACGCGCTGCATCCTCAGTTACGAACGCAGCTTCTTCCGTCCCGTATTCGACTAGGGCGAGGCGCGGTGAGCTAACCGACACGCCGCCACACGCTGGCCAGCCAGGGTTGCTGGTCGCGTGGCAGGCCGGTGGGGCGGTAGTAGTGTTCCAGCTCGACGAAGCCGGCCGCCGTGAGCCGCGCGCGCCAGCGTTCGAGATCGTGATAGCTGCCGTAGCGCGGGCCGTTCCAGCCTTCCTGGTTCTCGCCGCGCGGGTTGGAGCTGAACAGCACGCTGCCGGGCTTGAGCGCCGTATGCAACTGGCCGAGTACACGCGGCAGTTCCTGATCCGGCACATGGAACAGGCTGGCGTTTGCGAAGATGCCGTCGAAATGCCCGGCCGGCAGATCCAGTTCGAGAAAGCTCTGCTGCCACACCTCGCAGCCGCTGTCGGCACGCGCCATGGCGACGAACTCGGCGCAGCCATCCAGGCCGATAGCTTCGTGGCCCAGGCCACTGAAGGTGCGCAGGTCGCGCCCCGGCCCGCAGCCGAAATCGAGAATGCGCCAGGGCTTCTCGCCCTCGATATGCCGCAGCAGCGCGGCGATGTTCTGGCTCACGTCATGGTCGCGCGTCCCCTCGCGAAAATCCTCGGCACTGTTCTGGTAGTGGGCCAGGGTGAGGGCGCTGATCTGCGCGAGTTCGTCGGGGGTGAGCGGCATGGCGAGGCTTCCGTAAAAAACGTTCGGACAAGGCTACCAAAGTCGTCTGCCCCCTGCGCTGGCACGCTATGCCCGTAGGAGCGGCTTCAGCCGCGATGGTACGGCTCGCCGCCAAATCACCTCCCACCGGAGCGAGGCCTGAACCATACCGCTCGCAACCGCACGGAGCGTGGGAGGGGCTTCAGCCGCGACTGCACAAGATTCGTCGACCCTGCCCAAAATATTTCGGTCGCTATCTCGCAACGGAGCAACCCGCGCAACAACCTGTTCACTGGTTTGCCCCAGGCCGGAGCTTTGCCGTAGATTGGCCGGCCCACCTCGACCGGAACCGACCGGTCATGCCTCGAGGTTTGCACCGTGTCCGCTGCTGCTCCCGCTTCTGTTTATCGCCTTCCCGGTTTTCTGGCGTTTCTCATCGCCCGCATCGTCGTGGTCTTCGCTGTACAGATCCAGGCCATCGTCGTCGCCTGGCAGGTCTATGACCTGACCCGCGATCCGCTGTCGCTGGCCTATGTCGGCCTGGCCCAGTTCATCCCCATGCTGCTGCTGTTGATGCCGGCTGGCGACCTGATCGACCGCTACGACCGCAAGCTGATCCTGATGCTCAGTTGGCTGGTCGAGGCTGTGTGTGCCGGGTCGCTACTGTGGTTGTCGCTGAGCGGCGCGCCGGTCGTCTGGTACTACGCGGTGCTGGTGCTGTACGGCTGCGGCCGTGCCTTTACCGGGCCGGCGCTGTCGAGCCTGCTGCCGCAGATCGTGCCGCGCGAGCGCCTGGCCGCCGCTATCGCCGCCAACAGCATGATCATGCGCGGCGCGACCATTTCCGGGCCGGTGATCGGTGGTGGCCTCTACGCCATCGGTGGCGGCGGGCTGACCTACTCGGTGTGCCTGGCCTGCTTCCTCGCCGGCTGCGTGCTGCTGCAGCGGGTGCCGGTGCTCTATGCGGAGAAGATGCAGGCGCTGGAGGCTGGCGCCTGGGCGCGCTTCACCGCCGGCATCCACTTCATCCGCACGCGACCGATCATCCTCGGCACCATCTCGCTGGATCTGTTTGCCGTACTGCTTGGCGGCGTGGTGGCGCTGCTGCCGATCTACGCCCAGGAAGTGCTGGAAGTCGGCCCAACCGGCCTCGGCCTGTTGCGCAGCGCCATGGCCATCGGTGAGGTGTCGGTGGGCCTGTACCTGAGCATGAAACCCTTCAACCGCCATGTCGGCCTGGTGATGTTCGGCGCGGTGGCGTTGTTCGGCGTGGCCAACCTGGTGTTCGCCCTATCCAGCCTGTTCTGGCTGTCCTTCGCCGCGCTGGTGGTGGCTGGCGGTGCAGACATGGTGAGCATGTATATCCGCTCCTCGCTGGTGCAGTTCTCCACCCCGGACGCCATGCGTGGTCGGGTCAACGCCGTGAACATGCTGTTCATCGGCTCCTCCAACGAACTGGGCGAATTCCGCGCCGGCACCAGTGCTGCCTGGTTCGGCGTGGTACCGGCCGCGCTGCTCGGCTGCGCCTGCACCCTGACGGTCACCGGCGGCTGGATGCTCGGCTTCAAGAGCCTGCGCAAGGTGAATCGCTTCGAGGATGCTTCGCCAAGCAAGGAAGCCTGACGTAGGGCGGCCAGGGACGCCGGCCGCTCGTCGCGAAGCGAACAGCCCATCACAGCGCGCGGATGTACGCAGATCAACGACCATAGGATGGCGCGAAACCCATCACCGCAATTGCCTCGGCTCTCGCTTGGCTCTATCCAGGCTACTTGGTGTTGGAGAAATGGCGATCAAGACCTTCCCAAACCCACCCACAAATTCTGTTAACAGTGCTGTGGATAACCTTTGCAAAAGCCCGCCGCACCTAGCATCCAGGCGGGTCACGGCGGGCCGCTCATTTTTTGCTCAATGACGCTTTGCTGGCGTTATCACCAGACGGAATATCGCTTTTAATCAATAACTTGGCTTGGGTTTTCAACAGTCGAGCAGGGCAGGTGCGCCTTGGTGGGCGTCGTGCACAGAATCTGGGGAAAGCACTGTGGATAAGATGCGGGAAAACTCGCCCAGGCCAGGTGGAGCAAGGGCTGAGCGAGGTTGATGCTTTTTCGCCCGGTCGCTTTGGCTGTCGGGGCGGAAGGCCGCCCGGATGCAAGCCGGGGCAATCCCGCCACAGGCACCGGTTTGCATCCACTACAGGGTCGCGGCTAAAGCCCCTCCTACAATACCTGCTGGCTCCCCCGATCAGCCGTATAGCGATGGCTGCGGGCCCTGGCCGCTGAGCAGCCAGTGGCCGAGGTCGCGTACTTTGTAGTCGATGGGATCGTGCAGGCTGTGCACGCGCACGTTGCGCCAGAAGCGGTCGAAGCCGTAGCGCGAGCTGGTGGCGCGGGCGCCCATGGCCTCGAATATCTGGCTGGTGATCTCCAATGCAGCACGCACCGCCACCACCTTGGCCTCGCTGATGGCCAGCGCCACCTCAGCGCGTTCGGCTGCGGTCAGCGCCGGTTTTTCCCAGGCGGCTTGCAGGCGCTGGGCGGCGTGTTCGGCCAGGGGCAGGGCGCTGCGATAACGCAGCCATAGCTCGCCATAGCGCTGCTGGATAAAGGGATCTTCGCAGGCGTTGTTCACGCCCGATGCGAGCCAGGGGCGGCTCTGTTCGCGGGTGTAGCGTCGAGCGGCGTCCAGCGCACCCTGGGCATTGCCCAGGTAGAGCTGGGTGAGGATCAGTTGCGACAGGCAGGCGCGCAGGGTGGTACGCGGGCTGGGGCCGACCGGGCCGAGCAGCTCGCTGGCGTCGACGAATACCTGCTCGAACTGCACCGTGCCGCTGTCGGTCTGGCGTTGGCCGAAACCGTCCCAGTCGCTGTTCACCGCCAGCCCTTCGCGTTGGCTGGGCAGCACGATGAAGACGCGGTCTTCCGGCTTCTTGCTGCGTTGCACGCCGACCACCAGTGCGTCGGCGCCGAGTGCACCGGAGCAGAACGATTTGCTGCCGTTGAGCTCGAAATGTTCCTCGCGCGGGGCGAGCGTGAGGCCGGTGTCTCGACCGTTGGTGGCGTTGCCCCAGAACCAGCGCTCCTGCACGGTGCGCGTCAGCCAGTGGCGCTGCTGATCGGGGTTGCCGAACAGCAGGAGGGTCGCCACCTGCAGGTGCTGGAAGGCGAAAAGGTGGGCCAGCGAGCTGTCCACCGCCGCCAGGTAGCGCACGATGCGGTAGATCTCCGGCCAGGCCACGCCCTGGCCGCCGTGCTGCTGCGGCACGGCCAGAGTCAGCAGACCGCTGTCGCGCAACAATTCGCGCTCGGCTTGGGCGCTTCCGCCAGCACGATCACGCTCCACCGCGCTGGCCGCCAGGCGCCGGGCCAGGCGCTCGACCTTGGCCGTGTGGTTGCCGAAATCCACGGGGAACAGGTGCGCGGCGAACAGCGGCTCGTCACGCAGACTGGGATGCAGGCGGGCCTCGGCGCTCATTTTGGGCTCCAGATGCTCACTTGGCGTGCATCCACCGATTTCGGCAGCAGGCCGGCGCCAAAGAAGGCATCGGCAATCTTCTGCTGCTCGGCGAGGCTGTCCGGCTGCACCAGGCGTACCTGGTAGCTGCGCCTGGCGTTGGCCTTCTCGACGATGGCCGGGTCTAGGTTGCCCCACAGCGGGCCGAGAATTTCAGCCGCCTGGCGCGGGTTGGCGCGCAGCCAGTCGCCGGTCTTCACCAGTTCGGCGAACACGGTCTGCAGCACTTGCGGGTGGCTTTTGGCGAAGGTGGCGCTGGTCAGGTAATAGCGCTGGTAGTCGGCCAGGCCCTTGCCGTCGGCCAGGATGCGCGTCGGCAATTGTTGCTGTGCGCCGCTCAAGAAAGGCTCCCAGGTGACCCAGGCATCGACCTTGCGGTTCTCGAAGGCCGCGCGGCCATCGGCTGGGGTGAGGTAGGCGGGTTCGATGTCGCTGAATTTCAGGCCGGCCTTGTGCAGCGCGGCGATCAGCAGGTAATGCACGCCGGCTGCCTTGGTCACGGCGACCTTCTTGCCCTTGAGGTCGGCCAGGGTTTCGATCGGCGAATCCTCGCGCACGATGATCGCCTGGGCGCTGGGGGAGGGCGCTTCCTGGGCGAAGTAGGCGAGGTCGGCACCGGCGGCCTGGGCGAACACCGGCACGGTGTCGGCGACATCGGCGGAGAGGTCGATATTGCCGACGTTGAGTGCCTCCAGCAGCGGCTGGCCGTTGGGGAATTCGTGCCAGCTGACGCTGATGTTCTGATCTGCCAGGGCTTTTTCCAGGGTGCCCTGGCTCTTCAGCAGGCTGATCAGTGTGGAGGATTTCTGGTAGCCGATGCGCAGGTGCTCGGCGGCTTCGGTGAGCGGAGCGACGAGCAGGCCGATGGCCAGCGAGGCGGCGATCAGTGTGCTGCGCTTGGAATGAGTGTTGGGCATGGCGGCTCTCGATACGAACACGTGCCGGCCATGGGGTGCGGCAGATCACGCGTACTTCAGTGTTTAGGGAAAGAAGTCCGGTGATCCGGTGGAGAGAAGCTAGACGATCTAAAAAATACTCATCAAATAATTTTTGGGAATTAGCTTAGGTGCATATCGGCCCGAAACATCGGTCATTCGGGCGACCGGAGCGCGGCCCGGGACGCCGGCTGTTTGGTACGCCCTACGAGCGTCAATCTATTTCCATATATTCTTTTTTGTTACTACAAAGTGAAAAATAATTCTTTTTAGGGATTAACGCTCGTCTCGTAGATTAGCCACTAGCCGACAGCGGACCACCGCATCGGGCCCGAATCAGGGGCTCTTAGAACCTGTTCCCGATCTCGCGAGCTAGAGTCAGGCAAGGCGAAATCAGGCGAAAAAGCGCAGTTTACGAGTTGTAAATGAGCATTTTGATCGGACTCGCGCCCGAGCCTGGTTTCAACGCAGCATGGCCGACGCGCAGCAGATCGTGACCAGGTTCGTATGCCAATCCGCCGAGACCAGCGCCATGTCCGCTGTCCTGCCGAGCCCCTGTGCAGTGCCAAACCCGAACAGCACACAGCATCTGGAGCATCGAGCATGAACAAGTCCAATCTGGCGCTGGCCGTCGCCCTGGCCGCTCTGGCCATCGAAGCGACTGCCGCCGGTTTCATCGAAGACAGCAAGGCCAGCCTCGGCCTGCGCAATTTCTATTACGACCTCAACACCAAGAACACCGCCAACAACAACGGCGAGGCGCAGGAGTGGGGCCAGGGCTTCATCTTCAACTACACCTCCGGGTTCACCGAAGGCACCGTCGGCTTCGGCCTCGACGCCATCGGCCTGCTGGGCGTCAAACTGGACTCCGGCGGCACCGCGAGCAAGACCGGTCGTGATCGCACCCCCGGTCAACTCTTCCCGCTGGAGCGCGACGGCAGCGCCGTGGACGACTACAGCAAGGCCGGTGTGACCGCCAAAGTGCGCCTGTCCAAGACCGAGGCGCGTATCGGCACCCTGCTGCCGAAGCTGCCGGTGGTGACCTTCAACGACGGCCGCCTGCTGCCGCAGACCTTCGAGGGTGGGCAGATCACTTCCAACGAGATCGACGGCCTGACCCTGACCGCCGGCCAGCTGGAAAGCACCAAGACCCGCAGCTCCACCGACGACATCGCGCTGCGTATCGCCGGCGCTACCGGTGACGCCGACACCAACAAGTTCTACTTCGCCGGTGGTGACTACAAGCTGACCAAGGATCTGACGCTGCAGTACTACTACGGCAACCTGGAAGACTTCTACAAACAGCACTTCCTTGGCCTGGTGCACAACTGGGCCATCGGCCCGGGCTCGCTGAAGACCGACCTGCGTTACTTCGACAGCAACTCCGACGGCAAGAACGGCAGCGCCTCCGGCCGTGCCGATGGCTACCGCAGCGCCGGCTACTGGCGTGCCGGCGACAGCAGCACCGGCGAGGTCGACAACCAGACCTGGAGCGCGCTGTTCACCTACACCCTGGGCAGCCACTTCGCCAGCCTGGGCTACCAGCAGGTCGAAGGCGACAGCGCCTTCCCGTTCCTCAACCAGGGTGGCGGCTCCTCGTCCTACCTGATCACCGACCGCCAGATCGGCAAGTTCCAGAACGCCGGCGAGCGCACCTGGCTGGCCGAGTACGGCTATGACTTCGCCAAGCTCGGCGTACCGGGCCTGAAGGCTAGCGTCGCTTACCTCAAGGGCGACAACGTCGACTCCGCCAACGGTGACCTGAAGGAGTGGGAGCGCGACTTCCGCCTCGACTACACCCTGCAGGATGGGCCGCTGAAAGGCCTTGGCGTGTCCTGGCGCAACGCGACCCAGCGCGGCAACGTCGCCACCGACGCCGACGAAAACCGCCTGATCCTGAGTTACACCCTGACCCTGCTGTAACCCACGAACCTGCCCAAAGTCTGCTGCGCGTCGGCACTGCTGCGTTAAAAACAGGCTCGGAATGCTCATGTACAAAAGTACACTCCGCTTCCTCGCCTCTTTTTGCCTTGCATCGCTCTAGCTCGCGATCCTTTGGGCAGGTTCTAACCCCAGTGACATCTCCTGACCGGCCCGCCAACGGGCCGGAAGGCCATTTATCCATGAGGAGATGACCATGAAAAAGAATGCCTTGCACGTTGGCCTGGCGGCCCTGTTTGCCGCCTGGTTGCCCACCGTTGTTCACGCTGCACCGCCAAAAGAAGTCCGCCTGGACTACGCCTACTACGCCCCTACCAGTCTGGTGCTCAAGCAACAGGGCCTGCTGGAAAAAGCCCTCGCGCCGCAGGGCATCGCCGTCAAATGGGTATTCAGCCAGGGCAGCAACCGCTCGCTGGAATACCTCAACGGCGGTAGCACCGATTTCGCCTCCACTGCCGGCCTGGCCGCCGTGCTCAGCCGCGCCAACGGCGCGCCGATCAACACCGTCTACGTCGCCAGCCGCCCGGAGTGGACAGCGCTGGTGGTGCCCAAGGACTCGCCCATCCAGTCGCTGGCCGACCTCAAGGGCAAGAAGATCGCCGCCACCAAGGGCACCGACCCTTTCCTGTTCCTCCTGCAAAGCCTGCAGAAGGCCGGGCTGGACAAGAACGATGTGGAAATCGTCCACCTGCAACACCCGGACGGTCGCGTCGCCCTTGAGCGTGGCGATGTGCAGGCCTGGGCCGGGCTCGACCCGCTGATGGCGGCTAGCGAGCTGCAGGCTGGTTCGCGCCTGCTGTACCGCAACCGCGACTTCAACAGCTACAGCGTGCTCAGCGTCACCGAGACCTTCGCCAAGGAGCAGCCTGAGCTGATCAAGCAGGTGATCGCCGCCTACGAGCAGGCGCGCCAGTGGGCCATCGCCAACCCTGATGCCCTGGCCCAGTTGCTCGCCGACGAAGCCAAACTGCCGCTGGAAGTGGCCAAGCTGCAACTGTCGCGCACCGACTTCAGCAACCCGCAGCCGGGCGCCGAACACATCAAGGCGCTGAAAGCTGCCGCGCCCATCCTGCTCGACGAGCAACTGGTGCGTCCGGGCACCGATGTAGCCCAGGTGGTCGACCAACTGATCCAGCCGCAACTGGCCGCTCAGGTGATCGGCAGCAACGTGGCCAAGGCGGGGAACTGACCGATGGGCGCGCTCAACCTCGTCATCGGCCGCTGGGCCGAACGGCTTCCGGGCTGGCGGCCGGCACTGACCGACCTGCGTGGTTGGGTGGTGCCCCTGCTGATTCTGGCTCTGCTGGAAACCCTGGTGCGCAGCGGCGTATTACCCGCGCACCAGATGCCCGCGCCGAGCCAGGTGGCGCAAACCCTGTACCTGCTGGCGCAGAGCGGCGAGCTGTGGCGGCATCTGAACGCCAGCCTGCTGCGCGTCGGCGCCGGTTTTGCCATCGGCGCCGCGCTAGCCATCGTCATCGGCACCTGGGTGGGCCTCAGCCGCCGCGCCGAAGCCTATCTGGAACCGACCTTCCAGGCGCTGCGGGCGATTCCCAGCTTGGCCTGGGTGCCGTTGCTGCTGCTCTGGTTGGGCATCGACGAAACGCCGAAGATCGTCCTGATCGCCCTCGGCGCCTTCTTCCCGGTGTACCTGGCGCTGCTCGCCGGCATCCGCAACATCGACCGCAAACTGGTGGAAGTGGGCCGGCTCTACGGCCTGTCGTCCCTGGCGCTGGTGCGCCGCATCCTCCTGCCCGCTGCGCTGCCGAGCCTGTTCACCGGCCTGCGCGGCGCGCTCAGCCTGAGCTGGATGTTCCTCGTCGCTGCCGAACTGATCGCCGCCACCCGTGGCCTCGGCTACCTGCTCAGCGACGGCCGGGAAACCTCGCGGCCGGATCTGGTGATCGCCGCGATCCTGCTGCTGGCGCTGCTCGGCAAACTCAGCGACAGCCTGCTCAAGGCCTGGGAAACCCGCGCCCTGCGCTGGCGCGACAGCTATCAGGGCGGGGAGGGCGGAGCATGAGTGCGCTGCTGAAATTGCAGAATATCCACAAGGCCTTCGCTGACGTACGTGTGCTCGAAGACGTCAGCCTGAGCCTGGCTGCTGGCGAAGTGGTCAGCCTGCTCGGCCCCTCCGGCTGCGGCAAGAGCACCCTGCTGCGCATCGCTGCCGGGCTGGATCAGGACTATCAGGGCGGGCTGGAACTCAACCCGCTGCTCAACTTCGGTCGCGGCAGCGGCATCGGCGTGGTGTTCCAGGAACCCCGGCTGATGCCCTGGCTCAGCGTGGCGCAGAACGTCGGCTTCGCCGATGGCTGGGTGGCTGACGACCAGTGGGTTGAACAACTGCTGCGTGACGTCGGCCTGCACGGACGCGGCGAGGCGCTGCCCAAACACCTCTCCGGCGGCCAGGCCCAACGTGTGGCCATCGCCCGTGCGCTGTACGGCAAACCGCAGGTGCTGCTGCTGGATGAGCCCTTCAGTGCGGTGGACGCCTTCACCCGCATGAAGCTGCAGGATCTGGTGGTGGAGCTGGCCGCCCGCTACGAGATCGCCGTGCTGCTGGTCACCCATGACCTCGACGAAGCCTTCTATCTAAGCGACCGCGTGCTGATCCTCGGCGGCACGCCAAGCCGCCTGCAACGCGAACTGGCCGTCCCCCTGGCCCGCCCCCGCGACCGCCGCTCGGCGGAGCTGGCCTACCTGCGTGGCGAGGCGCTGACCGAGCTGTACCAGTCGCACGCGCTGTAAACGAACTCTTCAAGGTGGAGTACTTTCTCGGGCCGTCAGGCCCGATTTTTTTGTTCGCGTCGGGTGCACCTGTTCGGCGTGGTCCAGATGCAATCCGGGGGCCTCGTTTGCGAGAGATAGCGGGCATGAAGCCAATGCGTTCATTCGCGGGAAAGGGGGAATTTCCGCCGTAGGGTGCGCCATGCGCGCCGGGCTTCTGGCGGTTGCAACGACCGTCAAGGAATCTCCCCTTTCACTCGCCGATGTGGCACAGGGCTATTAGGTCATCTGTGTTATGGCTGACTGTCCTGCACGTCCCTATCCTCCTTTTTTCACGCTTCTGTCCGTGGCTTCTCTCTTGCAACGAAAAGGATCCCGTTTGCGCTATGGACGGATCGAATCAAGGATATCCATCATGAACAAGACAACTCTCACTGCCGTGGCAGCCCTTTCTCTGATCCTGCTGGCAGGGTGTGGTGGGCGTACGCCGCTGGACTATGAGACGGGCACCTACATCGCCCCTGAAACGGTGCAGCAACTGAAGAGCGCCAGTGCCTCTCAGGATGAAGTCGTCAAGCAGATTGGCTACCCGAACGCCAAGTCGGAGTTGAGCGGTAAAGAAATATGGAAATACGACTACAGCCTGATCACCGCTCTGCCGGGCGCTCCCAACAAGAATGAGTCGACCGTGTTCGAGTGGAGCAAGGCCGGCAAACTGCTGGACGCCTACAAGACCAATGGTGGTGCCGGTTCCAACGGCAATCCCCTGCTGAAAGCGGCTGGCATGTAAGCGACACATACCGCCCCATGAAAAACGCCCGATTTATCGGGCGTTTTTCATGGGGCGCAGAACGGTCGGGAGAGGAGGCAAATTTATTTTGCGGTTCGATCCTGATACTCCCCGCATTCTCACTATGGGGGCGCTGTTTTGAACATTCACAGGTTGCAAAGGCCGTCGACAAATCTGTTCCCTTCTCTTCTGAGCAGCAATTGCGTTGGCTCGACGGGGAATCATCCAGAGGAAACGAAACGTCTGGGCTCCCGCCTTCGCGGGCGTGACGATTACTCGGAAAGTGGGGATTTATTTTCGGCTGGGAGACCGTTAAATAAATCTATCCCCTTTTCTGTCCTCAGTAATTTGTTCGGCCCGGATGCGATTAATTGGACGCGGCTTTTCCAAGCGCGGTTGCGTATGAAGAAATAACTTTGTCACAATTGTCTTCTGCATCTGCTAGCTTTTTGTTACCCTCGTTGATTGCTTCATTCTTTAGTTGAGTTGCGGCTGTAGAAGTTAGATTTTTTGTGGAAAATTGAGGGCTCTCAAATAGCTTCAATTGAACAGGCCCAGTAGCATTTTTCAGGTCTTCTAATAATTTGCTAGCGTTGACTGTTCCATTGTGGATCTGTGGCTGAATATTCTTAATGTTTTCAATTTTTTTCTCAATGGTTGAAACTTTAGCCGTGCAAGATTGGATGAAGTCATCCATGTAAACCATGGAGACTAAAGCTTGAACGGTGTTTGCAACGTGTTGGCTAACTTCTGAGGATTGCTGAGCGCCTTTTAAATTGTAGGAGGTTGAAGCTGTTGCTTTAATTGATAGGTTAGGGTCATTGTTGATTTTTTCAAACATAGATTGTAATTGCTTTTTGACAGCTTGCTCATTGCTTAAGGTGTCTTCAGCGAGTTTTTGTTTTGTCGTGAGATTTGAATATTCATTGCAATGCTCATTGTTCTTTTCAGAGTCGCTATCACATATGGCCTTTGCCTCATCAAAATTAGCAGGTGCAGAGCCATCAGGTTTTTTTACCTTATCCTTTAGTATCTCTTTTGAGTCAGACAAATTTTTATCTGCCTCCTCTTTCTTCGCTTGAAGCTCAGCTACACTAGCTGAAGACTTATCTATCATCTTTTTCAGCTCTACAATATTTTGTGAAGCCGTTCTGTCTGCTGTTGTATTTATCGTGACTTGTCCAGGTGCAACTGCACGAGCCAATTGCTCTATAGCTACAAGAGTTACCATGGACTTCTGATAGCTTTTTTGTAATGCAGTGAAGTCAGGCTTTGATATTGCGCCGGCGAGATAGGCTTCACAGTTTCTATACATGGCATCACGCAATAGCTGAATAGATTGAGTACGAATGCCAATAGTCGCTGCGGATTCTCCAAAAGCTCCTTTGAGGGCGGCTTCAGCAACTTCTGGCTTTACTGCAGAGAGGTCGAAAGAAGCAGTAAAAGCTGAAAGCGCATCGGGACTTGGTTCGGCACAATAAATAAGTCTTTCTCCTTTTGTTTCAGTAAGCTGTCCATCAATATATTTCTTTATGACAGTTGTTTCAGGGGCGCTTCCATATATCAAAAAACGCTGTTTTGCATCTACAGATGTATTTCCGGGAGATGAGATATTATCCTGGTTGTGGTATGTATTGAAGAACGCGCAGCTCGATAAAATCATTGGGGCGGAGATAAGGGCTAAAGATTTAAATAAATATTTCATGCAGTACGCTCCCTGTCTTATGTGCGGTTAGTGCTCAATCAATATTTTTCTTTCTAGGGTCTAACTATTAATTGGTCGATATCTATTTCGTGTTTCCACACAAGATCTGTCGCATAACATCCCTTGTCGTCCTGTAAGCCTTTACCCTGTGCATGGGAGCGGGCGCGGCAAAACGCAACAAGCACAGAGAGAAAATGGGATATGGGTGACGGCAAATCCGAGCTGCTGAACCGGCGAAGCAGCAGCGTTCAGTCCAAAACCTAGTCCATCCCTAGCCGCTTTGTCCACGTCAAGCAGGCAAAATGCCAGGCAGGTGGTTTGCCGTTAGAGAAACGCCGCTCCAGACCTGCCCAAACCCACCCACAAATTCTGTTAACAGCGTTGTGGATAACCTTTGCAAAAGCCCTCTGCGTCTAGCATTCAAGCGGGTCTCGTGAGGGCGTTCAGTTTTTACCCACTGACGCTTTGCTGGCGTTATCGCCAAGCGGAATATCACTTTTAATCAATCACTTGGCTCGGGTTTTCAACAGCAGAGCAGCGCAGAAGCGTATTGCCGGGCGTCGTGCACAGAATCTGGGGAAAGCACTGTGGATAAGATGCGGGAAAACTCGTCCAGGCCAGGTGGGGCAAGGGCTACATGGGGCTGGTTGTTTTTCGTGCGGTGTCGCGCGGCTGTCATCTTTCGTGGCTATAGTGGCCGGTCGATTTGCAGTCGCTGGAGCCCTTTAATGTCCGAATTGTCTGAACGTCACGCCCCGGTCAGTTTGCTGCAGGCCTTCTGGTTCTGGTTGAAGCTGGGGTTGATCAGTTTCGGCGGGCCGGCGGGGCAGATTTCGATCATGCATCAGGAGTTGGTGGAGAAACGCCGCTGGTTGTCTGAGCGGCGCTTTCTGCATGCGCTGAACTACTGCATGTTACTGCCCGGGCCGGAGGCGCAGCAGTTGGCCACCTACATCGGCTGGCTGATGCACCGCACCTGGGGCGGGGTGATCGCCGGGGCACTGTTCGTGCTGCCGTCGCTGCTGATCCTGATCGCGCTGTCCTGGGTCTACCTGGTGTTTGGCGATGTGCCGCTGGTGGCCGGGATCTTCTATGGCATCAAGCCGGCGGTGACGGTCATCGTGGTGCAGGCGGCCTGGCGCATCGGCGGGCGGGTGTTGAAGAACGCCTGGCTGTGGGCTATCGCGGCGGCGGCATTCGTCGCCATTTTCGCGTTGCAGTTGCCGTTCCCGCTGATCGTGCTCGGCGCGGCGCTGGTGGGGTACATCGGCGGGCGGCTGGCGCCTCAGCACTTCGCGGTCGGCGCCGGGCATGGCGAGGCTGGCGGGGCGCATGCGCCGGCATTGATCGATGATGAGACGCGCCTGGCGCACACGCATTTTCGCTCCAGCCGGCTGGCGCTGATTCTGCTGGTCGGCGCAGTGCTTTGGCTGCTGCCGATGGGCCTGCTGACCCTGGCGTTCGGCTGGCAGGGCACGCTGACGCAGATGGGCTGGTTCTTCACCAAGGCGGCGTTGCTGACCTTTGGCGGCGCTTATGCGGTGCTGCCTTATGTGTACCAGGGCGCCATCGAGCACTACGGCTGGCTGTCGCCCCGGCAGATGATCGATGGCCTGGCGCTGGGTGAAACCACGCCGGGGCCGTTGATCATGGTGGTGGCGTTCGTCGCCTTCGTCGGCGCCTACGGCCAGCCGCTGTTCGGGGGCGATTCGGCCTTCGCCAGTGGCGCGCTGGCGGCGGCGTTGGTCACCTGGTTCACCTTTCTGCCGTCGTTTCTGTTCATCCTCGCTGGTGGGCCGCTGGTGGAGTCGACCCACGGCCAGTTGAAGTTCACCGCGCCACTGACCGGCATCACCGCCGCCGTGGTCGGGGTGATTCTCAACCTGGCGCTGTTCTTTGGTTATCACGTGCTTTGGCCGCAGGGCTTTGCTGGTGAGTTCGATGGGGTGTCGGCGTTGATTACCCTGGGTGCGGGTGTGGCGTTGCTGGGCTTCAAGCGTGGGGTGATCGAGACGTTGATGGCCTGTGCGCTGGTGGGGTTGGTGGTTCGCTTGTTGGGTTGAGTGTCTGGCTTGGCATCGCTTGGTGGGTTACGCGGCGCGTTGAGTGGGGGCGTGGCTGTTAGTGAGGATTTTTGCGCCGCTAACCCACCCTACGGGTGCCATGTGCATGCCGCGTAGCTGCCCTGTTGCCGCTGAAGCGCCTCCCACAGGGCTGATCTCTGTGCATCCATACGATTTCTTTACGCCCTGGCGGCGGGGCGGCAATCGAATTTTTACGGGCAGCCTTTCGACAATGCTCGCGAGCGGATTCCCCGCATCGTGGAGCTTTGCACATGAACGCAATCGATGGTGTGTCGCTGATCCTGGTGGTCGGCCTCTTCGCCTATCTGCTGGTGGCGCTGCTCACCGCAGGGCGTGGTTGAGGAGACGGCCATGCATGACTACGACTGGCTGCTGCTGGCGGCTTTCTCTGTGCTGGTGTTGGCACCGGCCCCTTTTCTCGGGCGCTATTTCTACCGCGTGATGGAGGGCCAGCGCACCTGGCTCAGCCCCGTGCTGCAGCCGGTGGAGCGCCTGTGCTACCGCGTGGCCGGCATTGATCCGGAGCAGGAGCAGAGCTGGCGCGGTTACGCTCTGGCGCTGCTGGCCTTCACCCTGGTCTGCCTGCTGGCGCTGATGGGCATTCTGCTGCTGCAGGGCGGCTTGCCGCTCAACCCGCAGCAGCTCGCCGGGCTGAGCTTGCCGCTGGCGTTCAACACGGCGGTGAGCTTCGTCACCAACACCAACTGGCAGGCCTACAGCGGTGAGGTGCAGCTGAGTTACTTCAGCCAGATGCTCGGCCTCGGCGTGCAGAATTTCGTCAGCCCGGCAGTGGGTTTGGCGGTGCTGGTGGTGCTGTGCCGAGGTTTGGCGCGGCAGTCCAGCGACCGCCTGGGCAACTTCTGGGTCGATATCACCCGCGCCGTGCTCTACGGCCTGCTGCCGCTGTGCCTGGTGCTGGCGGTGCTGCTGGTGTGGCAGGGCGTGCCGCAGAACTTCAGCGATTACATCTCCGCCACCACCCTGCAGGGCAGTCAGCAGACCTTGCCGATGGGGCCGGCGGCCAGCCAGATCGCCATCAAGCAACTGGGCACCAATGGCGGCGGCTTCTTCGGCGTCAACTCGGCGCATCCGTTCGAGAACCCCACGGCGCTGAGCAACCTGCTGGAGCTGGCGTCGATTCTGCTGATCCCGGCGGCGCTGGTGTTCACCTTCGGTCATTACGTGCGTGACCTGCGCCAGAGCCGGGCGATCCTGGCCAGCATGCTGGTGCTGTTCGCCATCGGCCTGGGGGTGTGCGCCTGGGCGGAGTTGCAGCCGAACCCGGCGCTGGCGGGGTTGCCGATCGAGCAGGTCGGCTCGCTGGAGGGTAAGGAGGCGCGCTTCGGCAGCTTCGCCTCGGCGCTCTGGGCTGCGGCCACCACGGCGGCGTCCAACGGCTCGGTGAACGCGATGCACGACAGCTTCAGCGCCCTCGGTGGGCTGGTGCCGCTGGTCAATATGCTGCTCGGCGAGATCGTCTTCGGCGGCGTCGGCGCGGGCCTCTACGGCATGCTGCTGTTCGTGCTGATCGCGGTGTTCCTCGCCGGCCTGATGATCGGCCGCACCCCGGCCTACCTGGGCAAGAAGCTGGAAGCGCGCGAGGTGCGCCTGATGGTCGCCACGCTGCTGGTGATGCCGGTCGGCGTGCTGATATTCGGTGCCCTGGCGGTGAGTTTTGCCGGCCCGGCGGCGTCCATCGGCAACACCGGCCCGCATGGCTTCAGCCAGGCGCTGTATGCCTACGGCTCGGCCACCGCCAACAACGGCTCGGCCTTCGCCGGCTTCACCGCCGACACCCCCTACCACGACCTGATGCTTGGCCTGGCCATGCTGCTCGGGCGCTTCGGCTACATCCTGCCGGTGCTGGCGATTGCCGGCAGCCTGGCGGCCAAGCGCGCCGCGCCGCAGGGGCAGAACAGTTTTCCCACCCATGGGCCGCTGTTCGTCGTGCTGCTGACCTTGACCATCCTCCTGGTGGGTGGCCTGACCTTCATGCCGGCGCTGGCCCTGGGCCCGCTGGCCGAACACCTGGCGTTCTGAAGGAGAAACCGTGATGAATGCCCCCGTAACGGCGCAACGCAGCGCCAAATCGTCCAGCAGCCAGCCGCAGACCGGCCTCGGCGCGCTGTGGCGCCCGGCCCTCAAGCAGGCCTTCGTCAAGCTCGACCCACGGCAACTGGTGCGCTCGCCGGTGATGCTGGTGGTGGAGCTGACGGCGCTGGTCACCAGCGTGCTGTGCTTCGTCCCCAGCCCTGCCGTGAGCACTGCCCTGGGTGTGCAGATCGCCCTGTGGCTGTGGTTCACCGTGCTCTTCGCCAACTTCGCCGAGGCTTTGGCCGAAGGCCGTGGCAAGGCCCGCGCCGACAGCCTCAAGTCCGGCAGTCAGGGCTTGATGGCGAACAAACAGGTCGGCGCGCAGTTCCAGTCTGTCCCGGCCAGCAGCCTGCGCAAGGGCGATGTGGTGCGGGTCGAGGCCGGTGAGCTGATCCCTGGCGACGGCGAGGTGATCGAAGGCGTCGCGGCGGTCAATGAGGCGGCGATTACCGGCGAGTCCGCGCCAGTGATCCGCGAGTCCGGCGGCGACCGCTCGGCGGTCACCGGCAACACCCGTTTGGTGTCGGACTGGCTGCTGGTGCGGATCAGCGCCAACCCCGGCGAGTCCACCCTCGACCGTATGATCGCCCTGGTCGAAGGCGCGCGCCGGCAGAAGACGCCCAACGAGGTGGCGCTGGATATCCTGCTGATCGGCCTGACCCTGATCTTCCTGCTGGTGGTGGCCACGCTGCAGCCGTTCGCCCGTTTCGCCGGTGGCGACCTGCCGCTGATCTACCTGGCGGCGCTGCTGGTGACGCTGATCCCGACCACCATCGGCGGCCTGCTCTCGGCCATTGGCATCGCCGGCATGGATCGCCTGGTGCGCCTCAACGTCATCGCCAAGTCCGGCCGCGCCGTGGAGGCGGCCGGCGACGTACACACCCTGCTGCTGGACAAGACCGGCACCATCACCTTCGGCAACCGCCGCTGCAGCGCCATGGTCAAGGCGCCGGGCGTGGCCACGCCGGAGCTGGCTGAAGCGGCGCTGCTGGCCTCACAGGGCGACGACACGCCGGAGGGCAAGTCCATCGTCGAATACCTGGCCTCGTTGCACCCGATGGAGGTGCCCGAGCGCAGCGGCATGACGCTGATCGCCTTCAGCGCCGAGACGCGCCTGTCCGGCGCCGATGTGAACGGCGTGGCCTATCGCAAGGGCGCGGTGGATGCCGTGCTGGCCTACCTCGGCCAGGGCCGTACCGATCTGTCGGCACCGCTGGCGCGCGAGGTGGAGAAGATCGCCCAGAGCGGCGGCACGCCGCTGCTGGTGGCCGGTAATGGGCGCCTGCTCGGCGCCATCCACCTCAAGGACGTCGTCAAGCCGGGCATCCGCGAGCGTTTCGCCGAGCTGCGCGCCATGGGCATCCGCACCGTGATGGTGACCGGCGACAACCCGCTGACCGCCGCCGCCATCGCCGCCGAGGCGGGTGTCGACGATGTGATCGCCGAGGCCACGCCGGAGAAGAAGCTCGCGCGCATCCGCGCCGAGCAGGCCGAAGGCAAGCTGGTGGCGATGTGTGGCGACGGCGCCAACGACGCCCCGGCGCTGGCCCAGGCCGACGTCGGCCTGGCCATGAACGACGGCACCCAGGCCGCCCGCGAGGCTGCCAACCTGGTGGATCTGGACAGCGACCCGACCAAGCTGATCGACGTGGTGCAGGTGGGCAAGGAGCTGCTGGTGACCCGTGGCGCGCTGACCACCTTCTCGGTGGCCAACGACGTGGCCAAGTATTTCGCCATCCTCCCGGCGCTGTTCGCTGGCATCTACCCGCAGCTTGGCACGCTCAACCTGATGCAGTTGCACAGCCCGCAGAGCGCGATCCTCTCGGCCATCGTGTTCAACGCCCTGATCATCGTCGCGCTGATTCCGCTGGCGCTGCGCGGCGTGCGCATCCAGGCGCTGGATGCCGGCCAGTTGCTGCGGCGCAACCTGCTGATCTACGGCCTCGGCGGGCTGCTCGCGCCCTTCGTCGGGATCAAACTGCTCGACCTGCTGCTGGTGGGGTTGGGCTGGGTTTAACAGTGCTGTCTGAAGGTGCTGTAGGAGCGGATTTATCCGCGAAATGGCTGGCACGGCGCCAAGACCATCGCGAATGAATTCGCGCCTACACCAGCAAAGAATCGATATCGGAGATTCATCATGCTCGACTCTATCCGCCCCGCCATCGCCACTCTGGCGCTGATGACCCTGCTCACCGGCGTGGCCTATCCGCTGGTGGTCACCGGTGTGGCCCAGCTGACATTCCCCGATCAGGCCGCCGGCAGCCTGGTGCGTGACGATGCCGGCCAGGTGCGCGGCAGCCGCCTGATCGCCCAGGCCTTCGACGGCGATCAGTGGTTCCAGCCACGCCCCTCGGCTGGCGACTACGCCACCGTGGCCAGCGCCGCCAGCAACCTGGCGCCGAGCAACCCGAAGCTGCGCGAGCGCATCGAGCAGGCCAGTGCCGGACTGAGCAGCCAGGCGCCAGTGCCGATGCAACTGGTGACCACCTCGGGCAGCGGCCTCGACCCGCAGCTATCGCCCGAGGCCGCCGCCTGGCAGATTCCGCGCATCGCCAAGGCCCGTGGCCTGGCCGAGGCCGAGTTGCTGCGCCTGGTCGAGGCGCATACCGAGCGCCCGCTGTTTGGCCCGGCTGTGGTCAATGTGCTGGCTCTGAACCTGGCACTGGCCGACAATCCGCCCATCGCTTCCCGTTGATGAGCCCAGCATGAACGACAGCCTGCGCGCCGAAGCGCTGCTCGCCGACCTGCCCCGCGAAGGGCGGGGCCGGCTCAAGGTATTCCTCGGCGCTGCGCCGGGGGTGGGTAAGACCTACGCCATGCTCCAGGCCGCCCACGCGCAACTGCGCCAGGGCGTGGCGTTGCGCGCCGGGGTGGTGGAAAGCCATGGCCGCAGCGAGACCGAGGCGCTGCTGGTGGGGCTGCCGCAGCAACCGCCATTGCGCTTGCCGTATCGCGGTCTGGAACTGAGCGAGATGGATCTCGACGGGCTGCTCGCCGACCCGCCCAAGCTGGCGCTGGTCGACGAGCTGGCGCACAGCAACGCCCCCGGCAGCCGCCACGCCAAGCGCTGGCAGGACGTGCAGGAACTGCTCGCCGCCGGCATCGACGTCTACACCACGGTCAACGTGCAGCATCTGGAAAGCCTCAACGACCGCGTCCGCGACATCACCGGCGTGCAGGTGCGCGAGACGGTGCCCGACTGGGTGCTGCAGGAAGCCGACGAGATCCAGCTGGTCGACCTGCCGCCGCGCGAACTGCTCGAACGCCTGCGCGACGGCAAGGTGTACATGCCCGAACAGGCGCGCGCGGCCATCGACGCCTTCTTCTCGCCGACCAACCTCACCGCGCTGCGTGAGCTGGCCATGCAGACCGCCGCCGCGCGGGTTGATGCCGACCTCGACCAGCGTTATCGCCAGCTCGGCCAGGCTGCGCCCAGCCTGCTCGGACGCCTGCTGGTCGGGGTGGACGGTGATGGCGAGGCCGAGCGCCTGGTGCGTCACGCCTGCGCGGTGGCGGAGCGGCGTCATTTGCCCTGGTCGGTGGTGCATGTGGACAGCCGCGCAGCCATGGACGAAGAGCAACGGGCACGACTACAAGCGGCGCAGCGCCTGGCCGAACGCCTCGGTGGCGAGGTGGTGACGCTGCACGGTGACTCGGTGGCGCGCACGCTGCTCGATCATGCCCGCGAGCGTCGCGCCAGCCTGATCCTGGTCGGCGGCAGCACGCGGCGCCTGCGTCGGCGCTGGTTCGGGCGTGGCCTCGGCGAGCGCCTTCTGGCCGCTGGCGCCGGGCTGGAGGTAAGCGTGCTGGATGCGACCGGTGCGCAGACTCCGGCTGGCCGGCGCACGCGCATCGCCCCGCGCTGGCGTGACTACCTGCTGGCTACCCTGGCTGCCGCTTGTGCCACGCTGATCTCCCTCGGCCTGGCGCGGGTGCTGGAGCTGCCGAACATCTCTCTGGTGTTCCTCGCCGCCGTGCTGCTGGTGGCCGTGCGCAGCAGTCTCGGGCCAGCGCTGGCGTGCTCGGGGCTGTCGTTCCTGGCTTACAACTTCCTTTTCATTCCGCCGACCCTGACCCTGCGCATCCAGCGTCAGGAAGACGTGCTGACCCTGCTGTTCTTCCTGCTCATGGCCGGGCTGACCGGCAACCTGGCCAGCCGTCAGCGCCGCCAGGTGCAGGCGCTGCGTCAGGCGCAGGGCGAGACCACGGCGTTGCTGGAGCTGTCGCGCAGGCTCACCGTCGCCGCCGACCGCCAGGCCGTGCTGGCAGTGGCCGAGCAGCAACTGGGCGGTTGGGCGGAGATGCAATTGACCCTGCTGTCGCGCAACGCGGAGGGTCAGTGGCAGCACGAGGGTGGCCTGCACGCCGAGCTGGCCGATGCCGAGCGCGCCGCCGCCGACTGGGCCTGGCAGCATGAGCAGCCCGCCGGGCGCGGTACCGATACCCTGCCCGGCAGCCGTTGGTGGTGGTGGCCGCTGTGCGCGGAGGAGGGCGCGTTGTTGCTGATCGGCTTGCAGCATGTCGATGGCGCGCCACTGGCCGACGAGCGCCGGCGCCTGGTCGCTGCGCTGGGCCAACCGCTGGCGCAGGCTCTGGCTCGTGCGCAACTGGCCGAGGAGCTGGAGGCGGCGCGCCTGCACGGGCAGACCGAGGAGCTGCGCAGCGCGCTGCTGGCCTCGGTGTCGCACGACCTGCGCACCCCGCTGACTGCCATGCGTGGTTCCATCGACAGCCTGCTAGCGCTGGGCGAGGCGATCCCGCTGGCGGATCGCCGGGAACTGCTCGAAGGTACCCGCGACGAGGCCGAGCGCCTCGACCGCTATATCCAGAACCTGCTCGACATGACCCGTCTCGGCCATGGCGGGCTCAAGCTGGCACGCGATTGGGTGGCGCCCAGCGACATCGTCGCCAGTGCCTTGCAGCACCTGCGTGCGGTGCTCGCGCCGCTGCAGGTCGAATGCCGGCTGCCGCCCGAGCCGCCGCTGCTGCACGTGCACGCGGCGCTGATCGAGCAGGCCCTGGTCAACGTGCTGGAAAATGCCGCGCGCTTCTCGCCGCCGGCCGGGCGCCTGCGTGTGGCGCTGGAATATGACGAACGGGAGCTGCGCTTCATCGTCGCCGACCAGGGCCCTGGCATTCCAGAGGCGGAACGGGCGAAGATCTTCGACATGTTCTATACCGCTGCGCGCGGGGATCGTGGCGGCCAGGGTACTGGCCTGGGCCTGGCGATCTGCCAGGGCATGGTTGGCGCCCATGGTGGTCGCGTCACGGTCGGCGAAGGCCTTGATGGCCGTGGCGCCAGCCTGACACTGCACCTGCCGCTGACCACGCAACCGCAAGCCGAGGACGACTGATGACGCAAGGGCCGAGCATTCTGCTGATCGACGACGAAGCGCAGATCCGCAAGTTCCTGCGTATCGCCCTCAGCGCCCAGGGCCACCGGGTGCTGGAGGCGGCCAACGGCGAAGACGGTCTGGCCCAGGCGGCGCTGCACAACCCCGATCTGGTCGTGCTCGACCTCGGCCTGCCCGATCTCGACGGCCAGCAGGTGCTGCGCGGCCTGCGCGAATGGAGCCAGGTGCCGGTGCTGGTGCTCTCGGTGCGTGCCAGCGAGGGCGAGAAAGTGCTGGCACTGGACGGCGGCGCCAATGACTACGTGACCAAACCGTTCGGCATCCAGGAATTCCTCGCCCGCGTGCGCGTGCTGCTGCGCCAGGGGCAGGGGCGCGAAGCACTGCCGGCGAGCATCGCCTGTGGCGCGCTGAACATCGACCTGGCCTACCGCCGGGTCAGCCTCGACAGCACCGAAATCGCCCTGACACCCAAGGAATACGCCGTGCTGGCGCTGCTTGCCCAACATCTCGGGCGAGTGGTGACCCAGCAACAACTGCTGCGCGATATCTGGGGGCCGAGCCATGTCGGTGACAGCCACTACCTGCGCGTGGTGGTCGGCCATCTGCGGCAGAAGCTCGGCGACGACCCGGCCGCGCCGCGCTACCTGATCACCGAGGCCGGTGTCGGTTACCGCCTGCGCAGCGAAAACTGAAAGCCTTCAGCGCCGGGCGGTGAGCCCGGCGCTGATCCATCAGGCGCTGATGTTGAGCTGACTGCCGAGGCTGCTCTGCACGCTCATGCTGCTCTGGTACTGCTGAACCAGCTTGGCGATCATCGCGGAGAAGTCGGTTTCCGTGCTACTGCTACTGGACGTGCTACTGCTGTTGAGCAGGGCGCTCAGATCCAGCTGTGCATCGCTGAGGTTGGTGTCCAGGTTGAGGCTCAGGCTGTCGCTGCTCTCACTGTCGCTATCGTCCGTCTCGCTGCTGGCCTGTGCAGACGGAGGAGGGGGCGGTGGCGGTGCCAGGGCGCTAAGTTCGTCGATGTTGAGGCTGCCGTCGCCGTCGCTGTCCAGCGCGCTCATCAGTTCGCTGGAGTCGCTGTCGCCACTGCCGCTCAGGGCCGACAGTTCGTCGCTGTCGATGGTGCCGTCACCGTCTGCATCGAGTTGCGAGAACATCTCTTCGGTGTTCATGCCGCCGCCTTGAGGGGGCGGTGGCGGCGGTGCCAGAGCTGCGACTTCGTCGCTGTCGAGGCTGCCATCGCTGTTGGCGTCGAGCATGCTCAGCAGCTCGTCGATATCGATATCGCTGCTTTCGCTATCGCTGGTGTCGCTGCTTTCGCTTGAGGTGAGCGCACTGCTCAGCTCGCTCTTGGTGACGCTGCCGTCGCCATCGCTGTCGAGCAGGCTGAACAGCTCTTCCTTCATCGGGTTGCTGCCCTCGGCACTGCCAGCACTGGAACTGGAGCTGGTGCGTTGGGTGTTGGTATACGCCGAGCCGTACGTATAGCTCGAGTAACCACTGACTCCACTGATCATGAGCGTTACTCCCATGGTTGGCTGGCCGGAGGGACTTCTCCAGCCATGCCAGAGTGCACGGGCTGTGTAAGCAGGGTATGTGGGCTTTGTATCAGGCCGGGTACGCAGGCGTGCGTGGCAGGCGCAGCACGGCTGTCAGGCCGCCGCCCTGGGTTTCCTCCAGGTGGATGTCACCACCCTGGCGCCGTGCGGCCTCGCGGGCGATGGTCAGGCCGAGGCCGACACCGCCGGAGTTGCGGTTGCGCGAGCCCTCCACGCGGTAGAAGGCTTCGAACACGCTCTCGCGCAGCGCCGGGGCGATGCCTGGGCCATAGTCGATCACGCGGATTTCGACCCACTCGGCGCTGTCGCGCAGTTCCACTTCGGCATGCTCGGCGTAGCGCAGCGCGTTCTCCACCAGGTTGTTGATGCACGAACGCAGGGCCACCGGCCTGGCCTGCAGCGGCGCGCACTGGCCGCGTACGCCGACATCCTCGCCACGTTCGCAGGCATCCTCGGCCAGCGCTTCCACCAGCGCCTGTACGTCCAGTTGCTGAAGCGCTTCGACGCTCTGCTGCTGGCTCAGGTAGCCGAGCGTGGCATCGAGCATCTCGGTCATATCACGCAGGTCTTCGGCCATGCGTTCGCGCAGCTGCGTATTGGGTATCTGCTCCAGACGCAGCTTCAGACGCGACAGCGGGGTGCGCAGGTCGTGCGAGACCGCTGCCAGCATGCGCGTGCGTTGCTGCACCTGGCCGCGAATGCGTTGCTGCATCTGGTTGAAGGCCTGGGCGGCCTGGCGTGCTTCCTGCGGCCCGGTCAGCGGCAGGGGCGGGTTGTCCAGATCCTCGGCCAGTTGTTCGGCGGCTTCGGCCAGGTGGCGGATCGGTCGGCTCAGCAGGCGTGCGCCGTACCAGGCGGCCAGCAGCAGGGTGGCCAACTGGAAGCCTAAGACGATCAGCGGGCCGTCCAGCCTTGGCGGCGGTGGGCCGGCTTCGTGAGGGGGGAAGTCCCTGGTGTCTGGCGGTGGGGGGGCGCCCAGGCCGTCCTCCTGCGCATAGACAGGGGGCGGTGGAGGTGGCTGATGGGGGCCGCCATAGCGGCTGAACCAGGCGAATGCCAGTGCATGGGCAAGCACGATGGCGGCCAGGAAGACGCCGAACAGGCGCGCGAACAGGCTGTCGGAACGTGGCATCAGCGAATCTCGGCTACGTCGAGCAGGTAGCCTTCGCCGCGTACTGTCTTGATCAGGCTGGGATTGCGTGAGTCGTCACCGAGCTTCTGGCGCAGCCGCGAGACCAGCAGGTCGATGCTGCGGTCGAAGGCCTCGATGGCCCGGCCACGGGCGGCATCGAGCAACTGTTCGCGGCTGAGTACGCGGCGTGGGCGTTCGAGAAAGGCCCAGAGCAGGCGGAACTCGGCGTTCGACAGCGGCACCACCAGCCCGTTTGGTGCCTGCAGTTGGCGCAGCACGCTGTCCAGCGTCCAGTCGGCGAAGCGCAGTTGCGAAGGTGGCTCGTCGCGTGCCGTCGATTCGCGGCCATCGCGCACGCGGCGCAGGATGCTCTGGATGCGTGCGACCAACTCGCGGGGCTCGAATGGCTTGGCCATGTAGTCGTCGGCGCCCAGTTCCAGGCCGATGATGCGGTCGGCCGGTTCGCACCGGGCGGTGAGCATGAGGATCGGGATGTCCGAGGTGGCGCGCAGTTCGCGGCACAGGCTCAGGCCATCCTCGCCGGGCAGCATCAGGTCGAGGATCACCGCGTCGAAATGTGCGCTGGCCAGCGCCAGGCGCATGGCGGCGCCATTACCGACGGCTTCGCTGGTGATGTTGAAACGGGTCAGGTAACCGCCGAGCAGCTCGCGCAGCTCTTCGTTGTCGTCGACGAGCAGGACGCGTGTGCTGCGGGGCAAGGCTTCGGTCTGGATCAGGTCGTGCACCGGGGCGGCTCCATCGGCAACGGAAAATACCGGGGCGCCAATGCCCCGCGAAAGTCTCGGTGATCGGCGTATCCGGAACATGTCGGCAATGTATCCATGATGATACATGTCTGGCGACCTCGTTCTTATTGGCTGTTTGGCTGCTTCGATAGGTAAGGAGAACTGAATCCTGGATGAGGCCTTATAGTCAAAAAAGAATAAATAAATCATTATTTATTCTTTTTATTTCTTTTCGTTCCTGAGCATAGTGAGCACCACGCAAGCCACTGCCAAGGAGCACGATCATGACCATCCGCCTGGGCGACATCGCCCCTGACTTCGAACAGGATTCCAGCGAAGGCCGCATTCGTTTCCACGAGTGGCTGGGCGACAGCTGGGGCATTCTCTTCTCCCACCCGGCTGACTTCACCCCGGTGTGCACCACCGAACTGGGCTTCACCGCCAAGCTCAAGGACGAATTCGCCAAGCGCGGCGTCAAGGCCATCGCCCTGTCCGTCGACCCGGTGGATTCGCACATCAAGTGGATCGACGACATCAACGAGACGCAGAACACCGCGGTCAATTTCCCGATCATCGCCGATGCCGACCGCAAGGTGTCCGACCTCTACGACCTGATCCACCCGAACGCCAACGATACCCTGACCGTGCGTTCGCTGTTCGTCATCGACCCGAACAAGAAGGTGCGCCTGACCATCACCTATCCGGCCAGTACCGGGCGCAATTTCAACGAGATCCTGCGCGTGGTCGACTCGCTGCAGCTGACCGACAACTACAAGGTGGCCACGCCAGCCAACTGGCAGGACGGTGAAGAGGTGGTGATCGTGCCGTCGCTGAAGGACGAAGCCGAAATCGCCCAGCGCTTCCCGAAAGGCTATCGCGCGGTGAAACCCTATCTGCGCCTGACCCCGCAGCCGAATAAATAAGGAACCAGCATGCACGTCGTGTTGCTCTCCGGCAGCCCCGCAGCGCGTTCGCGCACCGAGCTGCTGCTGGATTACGTACGCCAACGCCTGGAGGCGCAGCAGGTGGAAGTGAGCCTGCTCAAGGTGCGCGACTTCCCGGCCGAGGATCTGCTGCATGCGCGCTTCGACAGCCCGGCTATCCAGCAACTGCAGGCCGTGGTGGCCAGCGCCGATGGCCTGGTGGTCGGTACGCCGGTATACAAGGCGTCGTTCACTGGCGCGCTGAAGGTGCTGCTGGATCTGCTGCCCGAGCGCGCTCTGGCGCACAAGGTGGTACTGCCCCTGGCCAGTGGCGGCAGCCCGGCGCATCTGCTGGCGGTGGACTATGCGCTCAAGCCGGTGCTGGCCGCGCTGAAGGCGCAGGAGATGCTCTCCGGTGTGTTCGCCGTGGACAAACAGATTGCCTACCCGGAAGGGGGCAGGCCCGCGAAGATCGACGACGAGTTGCGCGAACGCCTCGACGAGGCACTGGAACAACTGGGCGCAGCCCTGGCGCGACGGCCGAAGCCGATCGATCCGAACGTATTGAACGACCGGCTGGTAAACGCCCGCTGGAGTATTTGATTCACCCCGTAACCCCCCGCCTTACTCGCCCGCCAACGGGCAAGCAGGTAGCCAACCAAGACATCACCGCAAAGGGAGAGCGCCATGCGCACCATTACTTTGCGTCGAAGCCTGGTCGCCCTGTTTGCTGCGGCCATTTCCTTCGGCGCCATCACTCACGTACAAGCCGAGACATTGCGTATCGGCTATCAGAAATACGGCACCCTTGTGCTGCTCAAGGCCAAGGGCACCCTGGAAAAACGCCTGGCCGAGCAGGGTGTTGAGGTCAAGTGGACGGAGTTCCCGGGCGGCCCGCAACTGCTCGAAGGCCTCAATGTCGGCTCCGTGGACTTTGGCGTCACCGGGGAAACTCCGCCGGTGTTCGCTCAAGCGGCGGGTGCTGACCTGCTCTATGTCGCCCATGAGCCGCCGGCACCGAGCGGTGAGGCGATCCTCGTGCCGAAAGACTCGCCGATCAAATCGGTAGCCGAGCTCAAGGGCAAGAAAGTCGTCCTGAACAAGGGTTCCAACGTGCACTACCTGCTGGTGCGCGCGCTGGAAGACGCCGGTCTCAAGTACAGCGACATCACCCCGGTCTACCTGCCGCCGGCCGATGCCCGCGCCGCCTTCGAGCGTGGCAGCGTCGATGCCTGGGTGATCTGGGATCCGTTCCAGTCCGCCGCCGAGAAGCAACTGCAGGCCCGCAGCCTGCGTGATGGCACTGGCCTGGTCGACAACCACCAGTTCTATCTGGCGACCCGCACCTATGCCGAGCAGCACCCACAGGTGATTGGCACGCTGGTCGAGGAAATTCGCGGTGTCGGCGAGTGGGTCAAGGGCAACCTCGACGAAGCCACCCGCCAGGTCGCGCCGCTGATCGGCCTGTCCCCGGAGATCACTCGCCAGGCCGTTGAGCGCCAGGGTTACGGCGCGCAGTTCATCACCCCGGATGTGGTCGAGGCGCAGCAGAAAATCGCCGACACCTTCACCGAGCTGAAGCTGATCCCCAAGCAACTGACCATCAAGGATGTGATCTGGAATCCGCCGGCCAAGGTCGCGCAGGCCCAGTAATTTCCCGGCCCGGATGCGTCCGGGCCATGCCGACGATTTCCTGAAAGGAGACAACTCCATGAGCCTCAATATCTTCTGGTTCCTGCCTACCCACGGTGATGGCAAGTACCTGGGCACCGCCGAAGGCGCGCGCGCTGTCGACCACGGCTACCTGGCGCAGGTCGCCCAGGCGGCTGACCGCCTTGGTTATGGCGGCGTGCTGATTCCCACCGGGCGTTCCTGCGAGGATTCCTGGCTGGTGGCGGCTTCGCTGATCCCGCTCACGCAGAACCTGAAGTTCCTGGTCGCCCTGCGCCCGGGGATCATTTCGCCGACCGTGGCCGCGCGCCAGGCGGCGACCCTGGATCGCCTGTCGAACGGCCGTGCGCTGTTCAACCTGGTGACCGGTGGCGACCCGGACGAGCTGGCCGGCGATGGCCTGCATCTATCCCATGCCGAACGCTATGAGGCGTCCGTCGAATTCACCCGCATCTGGCGCCGCGTGCTGGAAGGCGAAACCGTCGACTACGACGGCAAGCACATCCAGGTGAAGGGCGCCAAGCTGCTCTACCCGCCGATCCAGCAGCCGCGTCCGCCACTGTATTTCGGTGGTTCTTCGGATGCGGCGCAGGATCTGGCCGCCGAGCAGGTCGAGTTGTACCTGACCTGGGGCGAGCCGCCGGCTGCGGTGGCCGAGAAAATCGCTCAGGTGCGCGAGAAGGCGGCCAAGCAGGGCCGTGAAGTGCGCTTCGGCATTCGCCTGCACGTGATCGTGCGCGAGACCAATGAGGAAGCCTGGGCCGCGGCGGATCGTCTGATCAGCCACCTGGATCAGGCCACCATCGACCGCGCCCAGGCGTCGCTGGCGCGCTTTGACTCCGTTGGCCAACAGCGCATGGCTGCGCTGCACGGCGGCAAGACCGACAACCTGGAAGTGTCGCCGAACCTCTGGGCCGGTGTCGGCCTGGTGCGCGGCGGCGCCGGCACCGCCCTGGTCGGCGATGGCCCGACCGTGGCGGCGCGGGTCAAGGAATACGCCGACCTCGGCATCGATACCTTCATCTTCTCCGGCTACCCGCATCTGGAAGAGTCGTACCGGGTCGCCGAGCTGCTGTTCCCGCACCTGGACGTGGCCCAGCCGCAGCGCCCGGAGAGCCGGGGGTATGTCAGCCCGTTCGGCGAAATGATCTCCAGCGACATCCTGCCGAAGGCGGCTTCGGCGAGTTGAAAAGCGCCCTCTCCCCCAGCCCCTCTCCCATGAATGGGAGAGGGGAGGCAAAGCGTGCCGCTGGGTATTCCGACGGCACCTGATAGCTCCCTCGCCCCTTTGGGGAGAGGGTAGGGGAGAGGGGGCAGGCGCACGACTTTCCCGGATTGCATCCGGGCTACATCAAGCGCCGTAGCCCGGATGCAATCCGGGAAATACAGACGCTACACAAGGTTCCGAGGCAACCATGAGCAACACGACTCTTCACAAACTGGCCCTGCGCGCTGCGCCCTGGGCCTTGCCGCTGGGGCTGCTGGCCGCCTGGCAACTGGCAGTGGCCAGTGGCTGGCTGTCCAGCCGCATCCTGCCGGCGCCCAGCGCCGTGCTCGCCGCTGGCTGGCAGTTGCTGGCCTCCGGCGAAATCTGGCAGCACCTGGCGATCAGTGGCCAGCGCGCCGGCATCGGTTTCGCCATCGGCGGCGGTATCGGTCTGCTGCTGGGCTTTATCACCGGACTGTCGAAATGGGGTGAGCGCTTTCTCGACAGCTCGGTGCAGATGATCCGCAACGTGCCTCACCTGGCGCTGATCCCGCTGGTGATCCTCTGGTTCGGCATCGATGAGGCGGCCAAGGTGTTTTTGGTCGCGCTCGGCACGCTGTTCCCGATCTACCTCAACACCTACCACGGCATCCGTAACGTCGATCCGGCGCTGGTGGAGATGGCGCGCAGCTACGGCCTGTCCGGCTTCGCCCTGTTCCGTCAGGTGATCCTGCCCGGCGCATTGCCGTCGATCCTGGTCGGCGTGCGTTTCGCCCTCGGCTTCATGTGGCTGACGCTGATCGTCGCGGAAACCATCTCGGCCAGCAGCGGCATCGGCTACCTGGCGATGAACGCCCGCGAGTTTCTGCAGACCGACGTGGTGGTGCTGGCGATCCTGCTTTACGCGGTGCTCGGCAAGCTGGCCGACGTCGCCGCCCGTGGTCTTGAGCGCGTGTGGCTACGCTGGCACCCGGCCTATCAGGCCAAGGCAGGTGAGCAATGACCGCACTGCACAGCATTCGTCAGGACGTCCCTGCGGGCGGCGTTCCGTTGGCCATCGAGAACATCGAGAAATCCTTCGGTGAGCGTCAGGTGCTCAAGGGTATCGACCTGCATATCCCGGCCGGGCAGTTCGTGGCCGTGGTCGGTCGCAGTGGCTGCGGCAAGAGCACCTTGCTGCGTCTGCTGGCCGGGTTGGATCAACCCAGCGGCGGCCAGTTGCTGGCCGGCAGCGGCTCGCTCAACGCGGTGCGTGAAGACATTCGCCTGATGTTCCAGGACTCGCGTCTGCTGCCCTGGAAGCGAGTGATCGACAACGTCGGTCTGGGCCTTTCCGGCAACTGGCGCAAGCAGGCCGAGGAAGCATTGGCGGCGGTCGGCCTGGCGGATCGCGCCAATGAGTGGCCGGCAGCACTGTCCGGCGGACAAAAGCAGCGCGTGGCTCTGGCCCGTGCGCTGATCCATCGTCCGCGCCTGCTGCTGCTCGACGAGCCGCTGGGCGCGCTGGATGCACTGACCCGCATCGAGATGCAGCGCCTGATCGAACGCCTGTGGCAGCAGCATGGCTTCACCGTACTGCTGGTCACCCACGACGTGGCCGAAGCGGTCGCCGTGGCGGATCGGGTGATCCTCATCGAGGACGGCCAGATCGGCCTCGACCTCGACGTGCAACTGGTACGCCCGCGCCCACATGGCTCGCCGCTGCTGGCTGCACTGGAAGCGCGCGTGCTCGACCGGGTACTGGCGCAGCCGGAATTACCGACACCGCCGGAGCCCGTATCACCCCTGCCCACGCAATTGCGCTGGGCGCTTTGACGCCGTAGCCCGGAAGCAATCCGGGAGCGGTTATGCAATTTCCCCGGATTGCATCCGGGCTACCTGTAAAACGACCCGAGGAGAAACACCATGACCATCAAAGCCATCAACGTACGTAACCAGTT
Organism: Pseudomonas sp. C11; assembly: GCF_034683865.1. Taxonomy (NCBI): domain Bacteria; kingdom Pseudomonadati; phylum Pseudomonadota; class Gammaproteobacteria; order Pseudomonadales; family Pseudomonadaceae; genus Pseudomonas; species Pseudomonas sp. C11. Next base: position 172,978 of record NZ_JAWIIP010000005.1, on the reverse strand, counting down.
CAAGGGCAGCATCAAGGAAATCGTCATCGGCGACGTACTGTCGGAAATCGACGTACAGACCGCCGCCGGCATCGTCACCTCGGTGATCACCACCCGCTCCGTGCGCGAGCTGGAACTGCAGGTGGGCAGCGAAGTGATTGCCTTCGTCAAATCCACCGAAGTGTCCATCGCCAAGCTGTAAGAAGTGAGTGCCTGAGCAGCCCTCGGAGACGAGGGTTGCAGGGCGTTTTCGCAGGGAAAAAGAGACTGGTTATAAAGCGAAAAGAAAAAGATATTTTTCAGCTATATGATTTTTCTGCAGAATCGCGCCATTAAATAGCCTGCCTGCAGGCTCCTCTCTCGAAAGAAGGACGCCCTAGATGCTGAAGAAGATCGTTCTGGCCACCGTGGCCAGCGCCACCCTGCTCACTGGCTCGCTGAGCCATGCCGCGGCCGACACGCCATTCCACAACGCCTCCTACGATGTCGCCCGCGAACTGTTCGGCGAGATCAACCCGCTGTTCGTCGAGCACTGGAAACAGCAGAGCGGCAAGGAAGTGAAGATCATCCAGTCGTTCGCCGGCACCTCGCGTCAGGCGCAGGACATCATCCAGGGCAAGAAGGTCGACGTGGTCACCTTCAACCAGGTAACCGACGTGGACATCCTGGCCAAGCGTGGCCTGCTGAACAAGGATTGGGCCAAGCAGTTCCCCAACAATGCCTCGCCCTACTACAGCACCACCGCCTTCTTGGTACGCGAAGGCAACCCGAAGAACATCAAGGGCTGGGACGACCTGATTCGCGATGACGTGAAGCTGGTATTCCCCAACCCGAAAACCTCCGGCAACGCCCGCTACAGCTACCTGGGCGCCTGGCTGTTCGCCAACGAGAAATTCAATGGCGACCAGGAGAAGGTGAAAGCCTTCGTCGGCAAGGTGCTGAAGAACGTCGAGAACTTCCCCACCGGCGGCCGCGGCGCCACCGTGGCCTTCGCCCAGAACGGCCAGGGCGACGTGCTGCTGACCTTCGAGTCGGAAGTGATCAACATCGCCAAGGGTGACGAGTTCAAGTCCGCCAACCTGCAGGTGGTGGTGCCGGAAGTCAGCGTGCTGGCTGAATTCCCGGTAGCCATCGTCGACAAGGTGGCCGATGAGCGCGGCACCCGCGAGCAGGCCAAGGCCTTCCTCGACTTCCAGTACAGCAAGGACATCCAGCAACTGCTGGCCCGCTACAACTACCGTGTGCACAACCCGGAAGTGGTCGAGGCGACCAAGGCGCAGTTCGCCCCGGTGCGCCTGATCAACCCGACCGAGGTGCTGGGCACCTGGGACGAGATCACCGCCAAGCATTTCGACAACGGTGGTATCCTCGACCAGCTTCTCGCAGAGGGTCGCTGACAGCGACGGTCTGGCGTAGGGCGGGTGCAGCCCGCCAGCCCTGAATGCGAGCATCGTAATGGTCAATTGGCCGCCTTATTGGCGGCCAACTGCATTTGTAGAGCCGAGCTTTTTCGTGAGTAAACCGACGCTGTTCTTCCGACAGACCCCGCTGCTGCCCGGCTTCGGCCTGAGCTTTGGCGTGAGCGTGCTGTACCTGTCGCTGGTGATCCTGCTGCCGCTTTCGGCGCTGCTGCTGTACGTCAGCGACATGACCTGGGCGCAGTACTGGTTCGCCATCAGCGATCCGCGAGTTGTACAAACCTATAAGGTGACGATCTCGGCGGCGTTCTACTCGACGATAGCGGTACTGCTGATCGGTCTGCTGCTGGCCTGGATCATCACCCGCTACGACTTCCCCGGCCGGCGTATCGTCGATGCGCTGATCGACCTGCCTTTTGCCCTGCCGACCTCGGTGGCTGGCCTGACCCTGGCTGCGCTGCTGGTGCCCAACGGCTGGATCGGCCAGTGGCTGGGCTTCAAGGTGGCCTACGCCTATGCCGGTATCGTGGTGGCGATGGTGTTCACCAGCATTCCCTTCGTGGTGCGCACTGTGCAGCCGGTGCTGCAGGATCTCGGCTCGGAATACGAGGAAGCCGCGCGCACCCTCGGCGCCAGCCGCGTACAGACCTTCCGCAAGGTGATCCTGCCGACCCTGGCGCCGGCACTGGTCACCGGTGGCTCGCAGGCATTCATTCGCAGCCTCGGCGAGTTCGGCGCGGTGATCATGATCGCCGGCAACATCCCCTATCAGACGGAGGTCAGCTCGCTGATGATTTTCGTTCGTCTGCAGGAGTTCAATTACCCGGCGGCGGCAGCCATCGCTTCGGTGATCCTGCTCGCGTCGCTGACGCTTCTATTCCTCCTGCAGGTCGTGCAGGGGCGTCTGTTCGCATGGCAACGGCAAGGTCGATGAAAAAGCCCCAAGATTGGCGCCAGTGGGCGCTGGTAATCCTCGGTCTGCTGTTCGTGGCGCTGATTCTATTGGTGCCGCTGGCGCTGATCTTCACCAAGGCGCTGGCCGGCGGGCTCGACCTGCTGTGGAGTAATCTCGGCGAGGACTACATGCTCCACGCCATTGGGCTGACCCTGCTGGTGGCGGCGATCACCGTGCCGCTGAACCTGTGCTTCGGTATCTGCCTGGCCTGGTGCGTGACCCACTACGATTTCCACGGGCGCAAGCTGCTGACCACGCTGATCGACATCCCTTACGCGGTGTCGCCTGTGGTCGCCGGCCTCTGCTACCTGGTGGTCTATGGGCTGGAAAGCTTTATCGGCCGCTGGTTCTACGATAACGGCATGCAACTGATGTTCGCCTGGCCGGGCATCGTCATGGTCACGGTGTTCGTCACCGCGCCCTACGTGGCGCGCATCCTGATTCCGGTGATGCAGGCCCAGGGGCAGGACGAGGAAACCGCCGCCATGTGCCTGGGCGCCAGCGGCTGGCAGATTTTCCGCCGCATCAGCCTGCCTAAGATCAAATGGGCGCTGCTGTACGGCGTGGTGGTGACCAACGCCCGTGCAGTGGGTGAGTTCGGCGCGGTTTCGGTCGTCTCCGGCACCATCATCAACCAGACCCTGACCCTGCCGTTGCTGGTCGATCAGCTCAACAACGACTACAAGCCGGCAGCGGCCTTCACTGCCGCCGGCCTGCTGGCCTGCATGGCGCTGCTCACGCTGTTTCTCAAGACCTTCATGGAGTGGCGCCAGCGTCGCCTGATGCAGCGCGCCGAGGCCTGACCCACGTTCAATCTTCGGGCGAGAGGGGCAACTGCTGTGCTTCCGGCTTCGGCGATACCGGTGAGGTTGCCGGTTGCGGGCGGCCAAAGTGGTAGCCCTGGCCGTAGTCGCAATCGAGATTACGCAGGAAGTCCCCTTGCTCGGCGGTCTCGATCCCTTCCGCCAGCACCTTGAGCCCCAGGTTGTGGCCGAGGGCGATGACTGCGCGGGCAATGGCGGCGTCTTCCGCGTCGTTGGGCAGGCCTCGTACGAAGCTCTGGTCGAGCTTGAGCTTGTGTACCGGCAGGCGCTTGAGGCGCGCCAGCGAGCTGTAGCCGGTGCCGAAATCGTCGATGGCCAGGCGCACTCCCAGCGCGCGCAGGCGCTTGAGCAGTGAAAGAGCTGCCGCCGGATCCTCCATCACCGCGCTTTCCGTGACTTCGAGTTCCAGCTGAGAGGGATCGAGGCCGGTTTCAGCCAGCACCTGGGCCACCCGCAAATCCAGTTCGCCACGGCCGAACAGGCGGCTGGAGACGTTCACCGCAACGAAACCGGGCTCATCCTGCTCCTGATTCCAGCGCACCATCTGGCGGCAGGCCTGCTCCAGCACCCAGAGATCGATGGCGGCGATCATGCCGTTATCTTCGGCGATCGGGATGAAATCTGCCGGCGGCAGCAGGCCTCGTTCGGGGTGCTGCCAGCGCACCAGCGCTTCCTGGCCGACTTTTTTACCATCGCGCAGGTCATGCAGCGGTTGGTAGAAGACGCGCAGCTCCTCGTTCTCGAAGGCATGCCGCAGGCTGCTGGCCAGCTCCACGCGCTGGCGGGCGTAGTCGGTCAGTTCCTGTTCGTAGAAGGCGAAACTCTCGCGGCCGCTGCTCTTGGCCTTGAACAGCGCGGAGTCGGCGTTGCGCAGCACCTGCTCGACGCTGTCGGCATCGTGCGGGAACAGGCTGATGCCGATGCTGGCGCTGATGTACAGCTCGTGGCCATCGAGGCGGAAGGGCGCTTCCAGGCTATGCAGCAGTTGTTGGGCCAGCTCGGCAGCCAGCGCTGCTTCGCCACATTGATCATGGAGCAGGCCGAACTCGTCACCGCCCAGGCGGGCCAGGGTACAGCCGCTGGGGATGACCTGTTGCAGGCGCTCGCCGATGGCCTTGAGCAGCAGGTCGCCGACATTGTGGCCGAGACTTTCGTTGATGTGCTTGAAGTGATCCAGGTCGATCAGCAGCACGGCTCCTGGTTGTTCTTCGCTGCTGCGTTCCAGGGCATGGGCGACGCGCTCGGTGAACAAGAGTCGATTGGGCAGATTGCTCAGCGGGTCATGGTGGGCCAGGTAGTCCAGCTCGCGTTGCGAGCGCTTGAGCGCGGTGATGTCGGAGAACACCGCGACGTAATGGCTGACGCGTCCCTGCGTGTCGTGGATGACACGGATGCACTGCCACTGCGGGTAGATTTCACCACCCTTGCGCCGGTTCCACACTTCGCCGGCCCAGGCGCCGCGTTGCTGCAGGGCCTGCCACATGTTGTGGTAGAAGACCTCGTCATGCCGGCCTGATTTGAGCAGGGTGGGCATCTGCCCGAGGATTTCTTCGCTGGCATAGCCTGTGATGCGCGAGAAGGCCGGGTTGACGTGCACGATGCGTTGCTCGGCATCGGTCACCAGCACGCCTTCCTGGGTGGCATCGAATACCGCAGCGGCCTGACGCAGGCTGTCTTCGTCGGCGCGACGCTGGGTGATGTCACTGGCGATGCCGATGAAGCGCATGGGTTTGCCGGCGGCGTTGTACAGCAGAGAGCCGCGCGAGTGGATCCAGCGATAACTGCCGTCGGCATGACGCATGCGGTAGGTGTTCTGGTAGTCCGCGCGTTGCAGGTTGACTTCGATCTTCTGCAGCACGCGTTCGCGATCCTCGGGGTGCACGTACTCGATCCATTGTTCGCGGGTGTCGCCGAGGGCCGCTCTGTCGATGCCGAGCAGCGCGGCATAGCTGTCCGAGAAGAAGACGCGCTGGCTGGCCATGTCCAGATCCCACAGGCCGTTGTGGGTGGCTTCCAGCGCCAGACGCAGGCGCTCTTCACTGGTGGTTATTACCCGTTGCTTCTCGCGGTAACGGACGGCATGTCGGTAGAGGATGGCGTAGAGCAAGGTTGCCGTCAGCGTGACGAACAGCAGGCCCTTGAGCGATTGCAGGCGTGTGTGCAGGTCTTCGGGCAGTCCCAGGGCGATCAGAGCCTGATCGCTGAGCAGCACCCACAGCGCAGCCGCCAGCAGGTAAGCCAGAGTTAAACGCAAGGCAGTGGTATCGATACGCATGGCTGAGCGGTAACGCTCCTTATAGTAATGCTGGCCATTATATGGGCGGGCCAGGCTGAAACATTCTTATCTAAAAGACCAACTGGTTTTCTGAGTTGCGTCAGGGATAATGCAGTGAGGTTCGTCCTTGTAGGACAAACCGCGTTCCCCCTTCAAGAGGCAACAGCGCCCATGTGGTACAACGGTTTACTCGACCTGTCGGTCTGGCAGTTGGTGGTGGCGACTCTGGTGATGACCCACGTGACCATTGTCAGCGTCACGGTCTATCTGCACCGCTACTCCGCGCACCGTGCACTGGAACTGCACCCCGCGCTCAAACATTTCTTCCGTTTCTGGCTGTGGCTGACCACGGGCCAGAACACCCGCGAATGGACCGCGATCCATCGCAAGCACCACGCCAAGTGCGAGACCGAGGACGATCCGCACAGCCCGGTGATCAAAGGGCTCGGCACGGTCATGCGCAAGGGCGCCGAACTCTACCAGGCCGAGGCCAAGAACCAGGAAACGCTGCGCATCTACGGCAAGAATTGCCCGGATGACTGGATCGAGCGCAACCTCTACAGCCGTTTTCCGATAGGCGGTGTCACCCTCATGGCGATCATCGACCTGGCGCTGTTTGGCGTACTCGGCATGACCGTCTGGGCTATCCAGATGATCTGGATTCCGTTCTGGGCTGCCGGGGTGATCAACGGTCTGGGCCATGCCGTCGGCTATCGCAACTTCGAGTGCCGCGACGCCGCGACCAACCTGGTGCCCTGGGGCATCATCATCGGTGGCGAGGAGTTGCACAACAACCATCACACTTATCCCAACAGCGCCAAACTGTCGGTGAAGAAGTGGGAGTTCGATATGGGCTGGGCCTGGATCAAGCTGTTCAGCTTCCTGGGTCTGGCGCAGGTGCAGCGCGTCGCGCCCATCGCTCATCGCGTCGAAGGCAAGCGCAGCCTGGACATGGACACCGCCATGGCCATCCTCAATAACCGCTTCCAGATCATGGCGCAGTACCGCAAGCTGGTTATCGCGCCGCTGGTCAAGCAGGAAGTGGCGAAGGCCGACGAGTCCGTTCGTCACCTTTTCCGCCGCGCCAAGCGCCTGCTGTCGCGTGAGCCGAGCCTGCTGCAGGATCAGCATCATGCGCACATCGCCGACATGCTCGCGCAAAGTCAGGCACTCAAGGTGATTTACGAGAAGCGTCTGGCCCTGCAGCAGATCTGGGTGAAAACCAGCAGCAACGGCCATGACATGCTCGAAGCGATGAAGCAGTGGGTGCATGACGCCGAAGCCAGTGGCATCCAGTCGCTGCGCGAATTCGCCGAGCAGCTCAAGACCTATTCGCTACGCCCTGCCGCTGCCACCGCCTAAGGGCGTAAAAGCTGGCAAAAGGCCTGCCGAACGGCAGGCCTTTGTGTTTGTCCAAGCCCTCAACGATGTCATCTCGAGTGCTAGAGGGGCTGTATGGCCGCGGTAATGGACGAACACGACAATGCGGTAACCCAAAGGGAAGAACTGACGCTGGCGCTGCTGCACAGCCGTGGTGAAGTAGAGCGCCTGCGCGAGCGCGAACAACTGTTCAGCAGCCTGCTGGGTAGCGTCAATGCGGTACTCTGGGCCTTCGATTGGGACGAGCAGCGGATCATCTACGTCAGTCCCGCTTACGAGCGAGTTTTCGGTCGCTCAGCGGCGCTGCTGATGGCCAGCTACGACGAATGGCGCAATAGCATCTATCCCGATGATCTCGATTACGCGGCCGAAAGTCTGGCCCAGGTGCTGGAAACCGGTGCTGTGGAGCAGCGCGAGTACCGCATCATCCGCAGCGATGGGCAGTTGCGCTGGCTCAGCGACAAATGCTTCATCAGCTCCCGGCAGGCGTCAGGGCGCGGCACGGTAATCGTCGGTATCGCCGAGGACATCACTGACAAGAAGCGCCTGGAGGGTGAGTTGCACCGCCTGGCGACCACGGACGTGCTGACCGAAAGCAGCAACCGTCGACACTTTTTCGACTGCGCGCGACGCGAATTCGATCAGGCGCGCCAGTACGGCGGCTCGATGGCCCTGCTGCTGCTGGATCTGGACGACTTCAAGAAGATCAACGACCGCTATGGCCACCAGATGGGTGACCAGGTGCTGCAGCGTCTGGCTCATTGCGGCGCCACGGCATTGCGTCGTGACGATCTGTTCGGGCGTATCGGCGGTGAAGAGTTCGCGGCCCTGTTCCCCGGTTGCGAGCCGGACGTCGCGCTGCAGGTGGCCGAGCGGCTGCAGCGCGAAGTGCAGCGTCTGAGCTTCCAGTACGAGGGCGAGACCTTCGGCATCACTGTCAGCCAGGGCCTGACGGTGCTGCGTACGGGGGATGCCAATCTTGAGGCGTTGTATGCCCGCGCCGATGCGGCGATGTATCAGGCCAAGCGCCAGGGCAAGAATCAAATCGTGATTGGTTGATGTGGCGGTTTCCCGCCAAAAAACGATCCTTGCTGGGCGGAAACTTGCCGGTCATGGTGCTTTCACCGAAGCGTCATTACAACGCAAAAGAAGTGTAACCTTGCGTGCTAGAGGGGTTTCCTCTCTATGAGAGGGAGCTGGCACGCTATCTGCCTTGGCCCAATGTTATAGGGCCGGCTTCATGGACGCTGGCACACAATAAAAACGATGTGAGTGCCGACTATGAACCCAACAAGCTGCCTGTCCCTGCCTTTGGGCCTCCCACTGCGTTCCCCTTCCTGATTTCAAGCGTACCGCCAGCCATGCGTATCCGTAGCGATCGCCCGCGTGTGTGCGCACCTTATTCGTCCCAGGCCTGCCTCTTCGTGCCGAAGTCTGCGCCGGGCGATGCGTCACCTTAAACACACTGGAGAGAAACATAATGAGAAAGACCTCCCTGGCACTGGCCGTAGCCGCCAGCACCTTGGGCCTGAGCCAAATGGCCTTCGCTGACCTGGTCGGCGATACCAAAGCTAGCCTGGAAGCTCGTAACTTCTACTTCAATCGTGACTTTCGCGAGGATGCAGGCCAGTCCAAGCAAGAAGAATGGGCGCAGGGCTTCATTTTTCGTTTGAACTCCGGCTTCACCGAAGGAACCGTGGGCTTCGGCGCCGATGCCATCGGTATGTTCGGCTTCAAACTGGATTCGGGAGATGGTACTGCCGGCAGTGGCCTGCTGGTTCCTGATCGCTCGTCGGGTGGTTCTCAGGATAACTATTCTGATCTGGCCGTTGCTGCCAAGGTGAAAGTCTCCAATAGCACCCTGCGTGTTGGTCAGATGCAGTTTAAGAACCCTGCCATCGCTTCCAGCGACGGTCGTCTGCTGCCTCAGGTCTTTCAAGCCGGCCATATCGTCTCTCAAGAAATCGATGGTCTGATGCTTGAGGCTGCGCATGTTCGTGAGGTAAACCACCGTAACTCTGGCGATTATGAAGACATCGCTATTGCTCGCGGCGGTGCTGCCAGTCGTGGCATTACCACCACTGGCGGTACTACCACCGATTCTTTCGATTTCATCGGTGGCACCTACAAACTGACCAAAGAGCTGACCGCCGGTTACTACTATTCCAATCTGGACGAGCTCTATAAGCAGCACTCCTTCAACCTCGTGCATGTCCTGCCGCTGGGCGACAAGCAGAGTCTGAAGACCGATGTACGATTTGCTCGTTCTACCGACGACGGCAACCGCAGCAACGTCGACAACAAAGCTTTCGGTGCCATGATCACCTACGGTTTGGATGGCCATTCTTTCGGCCTGGGTTATCAGAAGATGAGTGGTGATACCGGTTATGCCTTTATCGATGGCACTGACCCGTTCTTGGTCAACTTCGTTCAGATTCGTGATTTCGGCAACAAGGACGAGAAATCCTACCAGGCGCGTTACGACTTCAACTTTGCTTCCATCGGTATTCCGGGGCTGACTTTCATGACCCGTTATCTGACGGGTGACAACATTGATCGTGGTGCAGGGCTGTCCGAAGGTCGTGAGTGGGAACGCAACACCGAACTGATGTACGTGTTCCAGGAAGGCGCACTGAAGAATCTCGGTGTTCGCTGGCGCAACGCGACTGTGCGTGACAACTTCAGCCGCAACGTCGACGAAAACCGTCTGATCGTCAGCTACACCCTGCCGCTGATGTAATCGCCAGGGCAGAGCTACCGCTTCTGCCAATGGTATGAAAAAAGGCCCGCCTCCTTTGGAGTCGGGCCTTTTTTCATTCTGCCGCCAGGCGCTGTGGCTCGCTTGCCGAAGAGGCCAATATGGCGCTGGCCAGCTCCATATCATCGGCCTGCTGCAGTTGCGGATTGCCTGCGCGCAGTTTCTGCAGGGCGGCCTCCAGATGTGGGCCGCGGATCTCACCAGCGCTGGCGACGAAGCTGCTGGCATCTTCCTCGGCCGCTGCGACCAGCTTGCGATCCTTGAAGGTGAGGTAGGTGGACGCTGTGGTAGCGCCCGACGAGAGGATGTCACGCAGCATCCCGTCGGCTGACGCTGCTTGAACGATCATGCAACCGCCCAGCACGAGGGCGGCTCGGCTCAGTACTCGCATGGTGGCACTCCTGTGCGTTGATAGGTATTGCTAGGAGTGGCAAATGAACGTCTGGGTTCCCGCGAGGCGATGGCCGGTTGCCAGGCCGGATGTCAGCGTACGCGCTGCTGATGGCGCCGCCAGCTCAGCATGGTGAGCAGACCCAGAGTCACAAACAGCAGGAACTGCCAACGCCAGGGTAGATTGGGGATGAGGAACGTCAATGTGCCTACCGTGACTGCGCTTAAGCCGGCCCAGAGCAGGTAGCCGCCCGTACCGAACACTTCGAGAACCAGAAGGGCTGTGGCCAGGCCTAGCCAGTCCCAGAAAGCCAGTTGTTGCAGATAGGCAATCATGCAGGCGTTCGTCCATCGGTCATGGCACGGCCGGCTTCGTGATTCCCTCTGCTGAACATCGTTGCACTCCCTGTTTAAGATCGTTGTATCTAAGCATAGGCGTGTCTGGTATGCCGCCGACCTCTTCGCAGGGTGTGCAGGTTCGTCAATTCTTTTGGAGGTGGGCATGTTCTCCGCTCACAGGTTTCGCCGATGGCTCATGCTGCTGGCGCTGTTGGCCTCCACAGCCCATGCAGACAGGTTCGATAAGCTGCAAGAGCAGGCGCCGCAGCTCGCGCCACAGGCATTGCGGGCTGCACTGGCCGCGCTGGACTGTGCCGGCTCTGGCGGTGCGCACCCCGCGCGCAGGCTGGCGCTGATCGACTATTCACTGCCTTCGGCGCAGCAGCGGTTATGGCTGTTCGATCTGCAGGCGGAGCGTCTGTTGCTGCGGGATTTCGTCGCTCATGGTCGAGCTTCCGGCGAGTTCATCGCCGAGCATTTTTCCAATCTGACGGGTAGTCATCAGTCCAGCCTCGGCCTGTTTATCGGTGCCGAGAGCTATGTCGGCCGGCACGGCTATGCACTGCGTCTGGACGGCCTGGAACCAGGGCTCAACGACCAGGCGCGCAGTCGCGCACTGGTGCTGCATGGCGCCGATTATGTGGCGCCTGAGCTGGTCGCCAGTCAGGGGCGCATGGGACGCAGCCAGGGTTGCCCGGCCGTGCGGAAAGAGATCAGCCGCTGGCTGGTGAATCAGCTCAAGGATGGCCAGTATCTGTTCGCCTGGCATCCACAGCTTGGAACCACGCGTTATCAGCGTTGTGAGCCGTTCAGCGTTGCTCGCTCTGCGGAGTGACGCGCAGCACTTCCTCGATGGTGGTCAGGCCGGCGGCGACCTTCTGCGCCCCGGACAGCCGCAGGCTGCGCATGCCGTCCTTGAAGGCGGCGCGGCGTAGCGCCGTCAGGTCTGTATCGGCAGTGATCAGCGGCTTGATCGCATCGTTGAGCAGCATGATCTCGTACACGCCGGCACGGCCCCGATAACCGGTTTCGCGGCATTCCAGGCAGCCGACGGCATGATGCGCCTGGGTTGGCAGGGGGGAACTCCAGGGGCGGGTCAGGCCGCTCCAGGTGTCTTCGTCCAGTTGCACCGGCGCCTTGCAGTGTGGGCACAGGGTGCGCACCAGGCGTTGCGCCATGACGCCAAGGATGGTGGCCTTGAGCAGGTAGTGCGGCACGCCCAGTTCGAGCAGGCGAGTGATGGCGCTGGGGGCGTCGTTGGTGTGTAGGGTGGAGAGCACCAGGTGGCCGGTCAGCGCCGCCTGGATGGCCATTTCTGCGGTTTCCAGGTCGCGGATCTCGCCGACCATGATGATGTCCGGATCCTGGCGCATCAGCGCGCGCACGCCACTGGCGAAGGTCAGGTCGATGTTGTGCTGCACCTGCATCTGGTTGAAGGCGCCCTCGATCATCTCGATGGGGTCTTCGATGGTGCAGACGTTCACTTCCGGCGTGGCCAGCTGCTTGAGCGTGGTGTACAGCGTGGTGGTCTTGCCCGAACCGGTGGGGCCTGTGACCAGGATGATGCCGTTGGGCTGGCTGGTCATGCTCGCCCAGCGGCGCAGATCTTCGGGAGAGAAGCCCAGCTGATCCGGGCTTTTCAGCAGCACTTCCGGGTCGAAGATACGCATCACCATCTTCTCACCGAAGGCGGTGGGCAGTGTGGACAGGCGCAGTTCCACCTCGTTGCCATCGGGCGTCTTGGTCTTGACCCGGCCGTCCTGCGGTTTGCGCTTCTCGGCGATGTTCATGCGGCCGAGGTTCTTCAGGCGGCTGACCACCGCCATGGTGACCTGCGCCGGGAACTGGTAGACGGTGTGCAGCACGCCGTCGATGCGAAAACGCACCGTGCCCTGTTCGCGACGCGGCTCGATGTGGATATCGCTGGCGCGCTGCTGGAAGGCGTACTGGAACAGCCAGTCGACGATGTTGACGATGTGCGCGTCGTTGGCGTCCGGCTCCTGATCCTGCGCGCCGAGGCTCAGCAGTTGCTCGAAGTTGCCGACCCCGCTGATCTTCTGGTCAGTGGCATTGGCACCGCTGACCGAGCGGGCCAGGCGGTAGAACTCGGTAGTGAAGCGCTGGATGTCCGCCGGGTTGGCTACCACCCGTTTGATCGGGCGCTTGAGCACGTGGATCAGGTTGGCTTCCCAGCTGTGCACCAGCGGCTGGCCGCTGGCGATGGTGACGCTCTCGCTGTCCACCGCGACGGCAAGGATCTTGTGGCGTTGGGCGAAGGCGTAGGACATCAGCGGGGTGATGGCCGGCACGTCGATCTTCAGCGGGTCGATGCGCAGGTAGGGCTGGCCGACGTACTTGGCCAGCCAGACGGTGAGGGTTTCCAGGTCGAGCTTCTTGCCGGGCCGGGTCAGATCGTCCAACTGCTGCGCGGCGAGAAACTCCAGCGGGTGCTGCTGGTTGTTCACCGCGCTACGGCGGATCGCCAGGCACTGTTCAGCGACGTCCTGTTCCACACGCCCTTCGCTGACCAACTCACGCAGCAGATCGCCGAGATCCAGTACGCGGTCCGGGGTGGTGGTGTGGATAGCAGACATGCGGGCTCCTCGGGGTCGGCCTGAACAAGGGTAGCCGAACTAGGATGCCCGAAAAGCATGAGCAGGGCGAAGGGCGGGCGTGAGTCAGTGCCCGCTTCAGGCCACTTCGCTGCTCAGGCTGTGATCCAGGTGGCGCCAGTCCACCTCCCAGACGCACACCAGGCCACGCAGCTTCTGCGCCAGGACGCCGGCGCGGTGCGACGAAAGGCCCTGGATCTGCAGATCGATGTGTAGGTCGTCTTGCCGGCGGGCGACCTGCAGGGATTCGGGCAGCAGGTGCAACTGGGCGAAAAGTCCGAGCAGGCGGCACAGCACGTCCGCTTCGGCATCGGTGCGCAGGCGATAGTGCACGCAGGCGTCCGGGCGTTCCTGCCAGGGATCACGACGCTGCTGGAGGGTGGCAAGGGGAGTGGTAGCGGGCATGGCGGCGACTCAGGTTGGTTTTGCTCAAGTTTCTGCCTTGTTGCGGCAAAAGTTCTGCCTCGTTTTCTGTGTTTTGCGGTTATTGTTGGATAACTGTTCCGGCTATCGTCTTTTTAAAGGAATTTTTATGTCCGTCACCCTGGATGCCTACGATCAACGCATTCTCGCCCTGCTGCAGGAAGATGCCGGTCTGTCCACCGCCGAGATCGCCGAGCGTGTCGGGCTGTCGCAGTCACCCTCCTGGCGGCGCATCCAGCGCCTCAAGGACGAGGGGGTGATTCGCAAGCAGGTGACCCTGCTCGATCGCAAGCGTGTGGGTCTGCACACCCAGGTGTTCGCTCAGGTCAAACTCAACGCTCATGGCCGCTCCAATCTCACCGAATTCGCCGAGGCCATGCGCGAGTTTCCCGAGGTGCTGGAATGCCATGTGCTGATGGGCGCGGTGGATTTCATGCTGCGTATCGTCACCCGCGATATCGAGGCTTACGAACGTTTCTTCTTCGAGAAGCTGTCGCTGGTGCCGGGCATCCAGGAGGTGAACTCCATCGTTGCCCTGTCGGAGATCAAGTCGACCACCAGCCTGCCGCTGGGCTAATCGTTCTGCGCCCGCTCCTGGCCGGGTGATGGACTGCCTTGGGCTGGCTTGCCGGGAGGTGTCAGGCCCATGGAGACGTAGATGCTGGTCAGTTGTTCGACGCCCATATCGGCCGGGCGTACCCAGTCCACCGGCACGTAGAGCAGGCCACCGCCGATGGGAATGGGTGCGGTGGGCACGAGAATGGCGCAGTACGCGCGGCCTTCCAGTTCGATGCTTTCCGAGCTAGGACGCAGCGCCAGTACGGCTGCGCCGTCGCCGCCGAAGAAGCACCAGACCGGCGCCATGGTGGCGATGTCCGGGTTCTTGCTCTTGTCCAGCAGGCCGACGAAACGGTCGGCCAGGTCGTACAGGTTGCCCAGTATCGGCGTGCGCCGCAGGGTGCGGTCGAGCAGCCAGGTCAGCGGTTTGCGCAGGCCCAGTTGCACGGCCAGGCCCAGGGGATAAAGGCTGGCGACCAGCACCTGACTCCCCAGTAGCCAGGCGGTGTAGCCGTTGCTGGAAAAGGGTTGGCCGAGGGCGGCAAAGAATTGGCCGGCCAGGGTGGCCGGGCCGATCAGGCGATTGAGCAGGCTGACGATCCAGCCCAGCAAGGCCAGGGTCAAGGCCAGTGGCAGCAGAGCCAGCAGGCCGGTCAGCCAGGTGGTAAGGAGCGATTTCAGGCTACGTCGCAACATGGCAGGTGATTCCATGAGGGCGGCGTCCTGCCGCCTGACTCAGGCCGGACGACAGCGTCGCCGGCCAGGTTTTGCCGGATCAGCGCAGCAAGGCCTTCCAGGCGCGCAACTGCTGCACCTTGATGCACTGCTCGGTGATGGCCTCGGCCTCGGCGTTCTGCAGCGTGAGGTCGCTCAGTTTGCTCAGCTCGCCATACAGACGATCGACTTCGTCCACCTCGAGTACCTGGCGCGCCAGGCGCAGCCAGACCAGCATGCGCTCCAGGCGCGGCTGTTGCTCGACCAGGCGCAGCGGCAGCGCCTGATAGCCACGCAGGTTGAGCTGGGCGGCTTCGTCGGCGAGCTGTGTGCTCAGCCAGTTGACCAATGCCGCCTCGCCCTGGCGCTGGCCACGGGTGTTACGGCCTTCGCGCCAGCCGCCGGCCAGCAGCCAGCGTGCCAGTTGCAGCGACAGCAGGCCCCAGCGCGGCGAATCCAGTTCGCTGGCGAACAGGGCGGGCGCCGCCTGACGCATCGACTCGTCATCCTGGCCGGCCAGCAGACGCGGACGCCAGTCGTCGAGCAGAGCGTCCAGGCCCTGGCGCAGCTCGCGGCTGCTGGCGCGCGGCACGGCCTGGCCGAGGCTGCCGAGCAGAGCGCGCAATTCGCCCAGACGTTCGACCCATTCGGCCAGCAGCCGCCAGTGGCCATTCCAGCGATATTGCTCGGCCAGGCGCTGGCTGGCGCCAAGCAGGTGCCAGGCCAGTGCGGCGAAGCCATCGTCCAGGCTCATTTCGCCGCTCAGCGTGGGTGTCGGCAGGCTCAGGCTGTAGCTGCCGGCATCGAACAGGCGATAGCCGCGTTCGGCCTTGCTGATGTCGCAGGGCATCAGTGGCAGGCCTTCGGCCAGTTCGCAGGCCAGTTCCAGCAGGGCTGCCGGTTCACCCTGGCGCAGCTCCAGTTCCAGCTCGCAGATTTCTTCCTCGCCTTCGCCGGCAATCACCTTGCCCAAGTCCAGGGCGGCTTCGATCACCACCTTGGCCTTGCCGCGACCCCAGGCAATCTCGGCCTTCTCGCGCACGAAATCGGTGGTGAACAGCGGCATCAGGCTGGTTTTGTCGAGATCGGCGAGGCTGGCCGGCCAGCACTGGTCGTCGAGTTTGCCGAGGTCGAGTTCAGGCGTGTCCAGGTACCAGTCCCATTCGTTGCGCTCGGACAGCCCGGCCACGCTCTGACCGCGGCTTTTCAGGGTCTGGATGAACTGCTCGCCGTCGCGGCGCAGGCGCAGGGCGACCTTGGCCCCGGCCAGGTCACGCGCGGGCGTGTCGTAGTACTGGTTGAACAGCGGTGTGTGCTGCCAGCCGCTCTTGTTGCGCTTCTTCAGCAGTGGGTGTTCGCGCAGCGCGGCCAGTGTGGCGCGGCTGGCGCGCAGTTTGATTTCGGTTTCTTTGACCATGGTCAGCAGGTATGACGCCTAGATATGAAATTGTGACAGTCCGATGACGCGCGCTGGCGGCCGGCGAAGTCGATCCCTATACTTGCGCCCTTCTCAAAACAGGGGTTTACCCTATGCCTATCAATCCTTTTGTCAGCCTGTTCGGCCGTTCTCCCATCGGCCCCATGCAGCAGCACATCGCCAAGGCGCATGAGTGCGCAGCGAACCTGGTGCCCTTCTTCGAAGCCGTGATGGTCGAGGATTGGGCCAGGGTCGAACAGGTACAACAGGACATGTCCCGGCTGGAGCATGAAGCGGACAAACTGAAGAAAAGCGTCCGTCTGCACCTGCCCAAGAGCCTGTTCCTGCCAGTTCCGCGCTCGGATCTGCTCGAGCTGCTCAGTGTACAGGACAAAGTCGCCAACCGTGCCAAGGACATCGCCGGCCTGATGCTCGGCCGTCAGATGGCCATTCCGCAGGCACTGCAACCGCTGATGCGCACCTACGTGCAGCGCAGTGTGGATGCCAGCGCGCAGGCGCTGAAGGCGATGAACGAACTCGACGAGCTGCTCGAGACCGGTTTTGCCGGCCGCGAGGCCGTGCTGGTGGAGACGCTGATCGAAGAGCTCGGTGTGATCGAGCACGATACCGACCGCCTGCAGATCGAAGTGCGTCGGACGCTGTTCAAGCTGGAGAAGGATCTTCCCCCGGTCGATGTGATGTTCCTCTATCAGATCATCGACTGGATCGGCGACGTCGCCGACCGTGCCCAACGAGTGGGCAACCGACTGGAACAACTGCTGGCGCGCTAAGCGCCAGTGTCCTTTCTGGGATCTACGGAAACTTACTTTATGTCTCTGATTGCGGACTACGGGCTGGTTCTGCTCGTGCTTGCCTGCCTTTTCGGTTTTTTCATGGCCTGGGGTGTCGGGGCCAACGATGTAGCCAACGCCATGGGTACATCCGTTGGCTCGCGTGCATTGACCATCCGGCAGGCGATCATCATTGCCATGGTCTTCGAATTCTGCGGTGCCTACCTGGCCGGCGGTGAGGTGACCGAAACCATCAAGAACGGCATCGTCGATGCCAATCTGATCAGTCCCAACCTCATGGTGTTGGGCATGATGTCGGCCTTGCTGGCCGCCGGTTCCTGGCTGTTGGTCGCGTCGATGCGTGGCTGGCCGGTGTCCACCACCCACACCATCGTCGGTGCGGTGATCGGCTTCGCGGCTGTCGGCGTGTCGGTCGACGCGGTGCATTGGAGTGGCGTCGGTCCCATCGTCGCCAGTTGGGTGGTCACGCCCATGCTCGCCGGGATCATTTCCTTCTGCCTGTTCGTTAGCGTGCAGAAGCTGATCATCGACACCGACGAGCCGTTCAAGAACGCCAAGCGCTTCGTGCCGCTGTACATGTTCATCACCGGTTTCATGATCTCGCTGATGACCCTGAGCAAGGGCCTCAAGCACGTCGGCCTGGATCTCACCAGCACCGAGGGTTTCATGCTCTCGCTGGGCATCGGCGTGCTGGTCATGTTGATCGGTATCGCCCTGCTCAGCCGCATCCACGTCGATGCCGAAGCGGACAAGGCCTTCCACTTCTCCAGCGTGGAGAAGGTGTTCGCCATCCTGATGATCTTCACTGCCTGCTCCATGGCCTTCGCCCACGGTTCCAACGACGTGGCCAACGCCGTCGGCCCGCTGGCGGCCATCGTCGGCGTGATCCAGAGTGGTGGTGACCTGGCCGCTGGGGAGAAATCCATCGTGCCGGGCTGGATCCTGCTGCTGGGCGCACTGGGCATCGTCGTGGGTCTGGCCACCTATGGCTACAAGGTGATCGCCACCATCGGCAAGGAAATCACCGAGCTGACCCCCAGCCGTGGTTTTGCCGCCGAACTGGCTGCTGCCACCACCGTGGTCAGCGCGTCGGGTCTGGGCCTGCCGGTATCCACCACCCACACCCTGGTCGGCGCCATTCTTGGTGTCGGCCTGGCACGCGGCATCGGTGCGCTGAACCTGGGCATGATCGGCAAGATCTTCCTGTCCTGGATCATCACTCTGCCGGCTGGTGCGGTGCTGTCGATCATCTTCTTCTTCATCCTGCGCGGGCTGTTCGGCGGCGTCTGATTCCGCTCTGGCGGTTTCACCGACAAGACGATGTCCCTATGATGGGGCATCGTCTCAGGAGAGCGCCCATGCCCCTGCCGTCCTTTCAAGAGCAGTTCGCCGCGCTGATCGCCGCGCCCTCGGTGAGCTGTACCCAGCCCAACTGGGATCAGAGCAACGCGCCCGTCATCGACCTGCTCGCCGCCTGGCTCGGTGATCTGGGTTTTACCTGCGAAACCCAGCAGATTTCCCCCGGCAAGTTCAACCTGCTCGCCAGTTATGGCTCCGGCCCCGGTGGCCTGGTGCTGGCTGGGCACAGCGATACCGTGCCCTTCGACGCCGCCCTGTGGCAGACCGACCCGCTCAAGCTGACCGAGGTGGGCGACCGCTGGGTGGGCCTGGGCAGTTGCGATATGAAGGGCTTCTTCGCCCTGGTCATCGAAGCGGTGCGGCCGCTGCTCGATCAGCCCTTTCAGCAGCCGCTTCTGATTCTCGCCACCTGCGATGAGGAAAGCTCGATGGCCGGCGCGCGTGCGCTGGCCGATGCCGGCCGGCCGTTGGGACGTGCGGCGGTGATCGGCGAGCCGACCGGCCTCAAGCCCATCCGCCTGCACAAGGGCGTGATGATGGAGCGCATCGACATTCTCGGCCGTAGCGGCCATTCCTCGAATCCCGCCCTCGGCCACAGTGCGCTCGAAGCCATGCAGGATGTGATGGGCGAACTGCGTGGGCTGCGTGCGCAATGGCAGCGCGAGTTCAATAACCCGCAGTTCAGCGTGCCGCAACCGACGCTCAACCTCGGCTGCATCCATGGTGGTGACAACCCCAACCGTATTTGCGGCCAGTGCGCCCTGGAGTTCGACCTGCGGCCTTTGCCGGGTATGGATCCGGAGCAATTGCGTGCGGCCATTCGCAGCAAGTTGCAGCCGCTGGCACTCAAGCACGAGGTGCGCATCGACTATGGCCCGCTGTTCCCGGCCGTACCGCCCTTCGAACAAAGCGCCGATGCCGAGCTGGTACGCCTGGCTGAACGCCTGACCGGGCACAGCGCGCAAGCGGTGGCGTTCGGCACCGAAGCGCCTTATCTTCAGCGCCTTGGCTGCGAGACGCTGGTGCTCGGCCCTGGCGACATCGATTGCGCGCATCAGCCTGGGGAACACCTGGAGCTGGCCCGTATCGAACCTACGGTGACGCTACTGCGCGAACTGATCCAACACTATTGCCTGACCCGGAGTGAAGACGTGCTGCGACGATGAGAGGTAGGGCGGGTGTAACCCGCCAAATGGCCATGGCGGGTTGCACCCGCCCTACGTTTCGACGCTCACGGATCTTTACATGCACGACTACGTCAACTGGTTACGCCATGCTTCGCCCTACATCAATGCCCACCGCGACTGCACCTTCGTGGTCATGTTGCCGGGGGAGGGCGTCGCCCATCCCAATTTCGCCAATATCGTCCATGACCTGGTGCTGCTGCACAGCCTCGGCGTGCGTCTGGTGCTGGTGCATGGCTCGCGCCCGCAGATCGAGGCGCGTCTGGCGACGCGCGGTCTGACCCCGCACTACCATCGCGGCCTGCGCATCACCGACGCGCAGACCCTGGAATGCGTGATCGATGCGGTGGGGCAACTGCGTATCGCCATCGAAGCGCGTCTGTCGATGGACATGGCTGCGTCGCCGATGCAGGGCTCGCGTCTGCGCCTGACCAGCGGCAACTTCGTCACCGCTCGGCCGATTGGTGTGGTCGACGGCGTCGATTATCACCATACCGGCGAAGTGCGGCGTATCGACCGCAAGGGCATCAATCGCCAGCTCGACGAGCGCAGCATCGTGCTGCTGTCGCCACTGGGCTATTCGCCCACCGGGGAAATCTTCAACCTGGCTTGCGAGGATGTCGCCACGCGTGCGGCCATCGACCTGGCGGCGGACAAGCTGCTGCTGTTCGGCGCCGAAGACGGCCTGCTCGACGAGAGTGGCAAGCTGGTGCGCGAGCTGCGTCCGCAGCAGGTGCCGGCGCACCTGGCGCGCCTGGGCTGCAACTACCAGGGCGAATTGCTCGACGCTGCTGCTCAGGCTTGCCGGGGCGGGGTCAAACGCAGCCATATCGTCAGCTATGCCACCGATGGTGCATTGCTCAGCGAGCTGTTCACCCGCACCGGTAACGGCACCCTGGTGGCGCAGGAGCAGTTCGAATCGCTGCGCGAGGCGACCATCGAGGATGTCGGCGGCCTGATCGAGCTGATCCGCCCGCTGGAAGAGCAGGGCATTCTGGTGCGCCGTTCGCGCGAGGTGCTGGAGCGCGAAATCGAGCAGTTCAGTATCGTCGAGCGCGAGGGGCTGATCATTGCCTGCGCCGCGCTTTATCCCATCGCCGAATCGGACTGCGGTGAACTGGCCTGCCTGGCGGTCAATCCTGACTACCGGCATGGCGGCCGTGGCGACGAATTGCTCGAACGTATCGAAGCCAGGGCGCGGGCGCAGGGCATCAAGACCCTGTTCGTGCTTACCACCCGCACGGCTCACTGGTTCCGTGAGCGCGGTTTCGAGCCCAGCAGCGTCGAGCGCATGCCCGCGGCGCGTGCCTCGCTGTACAACTATCAGCGTAATTCCAAGGTGTTCGAGAAGGCTCTGTAGAGGGTGACGGATCCTTTGCCTGTTGGGTGTCGGTGAAGGGATCACGGCATGCTGAATCGGTGGGCTAAAGCCCACCCTACAGCGCTTGGCATGGCACAGCGGACTGTTCGCTGGCGCTACGAGCGGCCGGCGTTCCAGTTCGCCCTTCGCGCTGTGGAGCGAGCTGTAGGAGCGGATTTATCCGCGAGCTTCGCGGCTTAAGCCGCTCCTACGCCAAGGTCAGGCGCTGCGCTGATGCAGGCGCCACTGCTCGCGACCGTCGTCCCAGCCGGCCTCCCAGGCTGCTGCCGGTACTTCGGCGGGGTAGGGTTGGCGCGTGCGGGGCAGGCCGGTGAGCCCGGCCATGTAACCTTGCTGGTACGCTTTGGTGAGGCCTTCCAGGCTCCATTGGGGCGAGGCATCGTGTCGCTCGGGCGCCATCTGGCGTGCTCCCATTCAGTCCGTTGAACTCATGCTAGCTGCCCGTTCGAGCGGCCGTATGGCCGCTCGTCCGCCCTTTGGCTCCGCTGGCTGGCTTTGTGACGAGTCTCACACCGCCACGGCGAGGATGCTGGCCTGGTAAGCCGCGACAAAGGCGTCGAAATCACCTTCCGGCTGGGCTTCCAGTTCGGCCTGCTCGGCCAGCGATTGGCCCGCAACCTGTTCCAGAACAGCCTGCTGCTCGGCATCCAGCGGCTGGCCCTGGAAGTACTCGGCGTGCTGGCGGCTCTGCTGCAGTGCGAACTCGGTGAAGCTCATGCCCTGGCGTAGTGTGGCCAACACCTGAGCGGAAGGCGTGCGCTCGACATCGGCTACCTTGGCCTGCTGCTGTGCCAGCGCTTCGACATGGGCATTACCGCCCTGGGCGCGGTCGAGCAACTCGGCCAGCGGCAGGATGCGCGTGAGTAGGTCATCAGCCCAGGCCTTGAGTTCCACCTGTTGCGCGCCCTTCTGCAGATGCAAACCAGGACGACGGCCTTCCTTGACCACCTTGAGGAAGTTGCTGGTGCAGTTGCTGCACTCGCCGTTTTCCAGCAACGGGCTGTCATCCAGGGCGCAGAACAGCAGGAAGGCGTCGATGAAGCGTGCCTGCGCCAGGTCGATGCCTAGCGGCAGGAAGGGATTGATGTCCAGGCAGCGTACTTCCACGTACTGCACGCCACGGCTCATCAGTGCCTGGATTGGCCGCTCGCCACTGCGGGTGACGCGTTTCGGGCGGATGCTCGAGTAGTACTCGTTCTCGATCTGCAGGATGTTGGTGTTCAGTTGCAGCCACTCGTCGCCACGCTTGGTGCCGGCTTCGACATAGGGCGGGTAGGGCGTGCCGACGGCCAGGCGCAGGCTGTCGGTGTAGCTGGACAGGTCGTTGTAGCAGGGGGTCAGGCCGGACTGCGCGCTGCTCTGGTAGCCCAGGTCGCTCATGCGCAGGCTGGTGGCGTACGGCAGGTACAGGGTGCTGGCATCCAGCTCCTGCAACTGGTGCGGGCGGCCGCGCATGAACCCTTTGTCCAGCGCCGGCGAGGCGCCGAACAGGTACATCAGCAGCCAGCTGTAGCGGCGGAAATTGCGGATCAGCGAGATATAGCGCGCCGACTGGTAGTCGCGTGCACTCTGCTCGCTGCCTTCGCTCTGCTGCTGCAGCTGCCAGAGTTTCTCCGGCAGGGAGAAGTTGTAGTGGATGCCGGCGATGCACTGCATGGTCTTGCCGTAACGCAGCGCCAGACCCTTGCGGTACACGTACTTGAGGCGACCGATGTTGGAGCTGCCGTAGCGGGCGATGGGAATGGTCTCCTCATCCGGCAACTGGCAGGGCATCGACGGGCTCCACA
The DNA here is from genome assembly GCF_034683865.1 of Pseudomonas sp. C11. NCBI lineage: Bacteria > Pseudomonadati > Pseudomonadota > Gammaproteobacteria > Pseudomonadales > Pseudomonadaceae > Pseudomonas > Pseudomonas sp. C11. The sequence continues at coordinate 150,413 of NZ_JAWIIP010000005.1, read as the reverse complement.
GCAGTTCGCCGTCGAGCTTGGTGTAGGTGAAACGGTGGATGCGCTCGAGTTCATCCAGGGTGGCCGCGGCGTCGGTGGCCGTACCGGTGATGAATTCCAGCAGCGATTCGGAGTAGTCGGTGGTGATCTGCGCGTGCGTCAGTGCCGAGCCCAGTCCTTGCGGATGCGGGGTCAGGGCCAGTTGGCCGTCGCGATCGACGCGCAGGCATTCGCGCTCGATGCCGTGCAGGCATTCACCCAGCAGGGACAGGTTGGCCGGCTCGCCGAGCTGGGCCAGGCGGCGTGAGAGAAGGTCGCTCAAGATGCAATTCCTAACTGGGCAGTCGCCACAATATGGGGATCGCCCCCGCACTCTGCAAGGGGCGACGATGCAGCCACATTAGACGACTTCGCGCCCGGTCGATTACACGCAGGCGAAGGTGCCTTGTGCCTTGGCGACCAGCTTGTCTCCCTGCAGCACTTCGGCTTCCACCACCTGGGTGCGGCGACCAGCGTGCAGCACCTTGGCGTGGCACAGCACGCTGCCCTCGGATACCGGGCGGATATAGTTGATCTTGCACTCCAGGGTCACGCTGCTCGGGCCGCCATCGCCCAGGCTGTGGTTGGCCTGGCCCATGGCGGTATCGATCAGCGAGAACAGCGCGCCGCCGTGCAGCTTGCCGTGCAGGTTGCGCAGCTCGTCGGTGAGGGTCAGGCGCACGCGCGCCTCGCCACCGCCGACCTGGAGGATCTCCAGGCCGAGCAGGCGGGAAAAGGCGCTGCTGGCGCCGACGTTGTCAGTCGTACTCATTTCTTCAACTGCTTGGCGTTGGCGAACAGTGCAGCCATGCCGCCGGTGGCGGGCGCCGGCTTGTCCTGGCTGGAGTGGCGCTCGCTGCGCGGCGTGTTGCCGCCACGGTTGCCATTGCCGCGCTGACCTCCGCGCGCGCCCTCGACTTTCTCGCCGGGGGTATCGCCCATGCGCATGGACAGGGCGATGCGGTTACGCGGGATGTCCACTTCCATCACCTTGACCTTGACCACGTCGCCGGCCTTGACCGCCTCGTGCGGATCCTTGATGAACTTCTCCGACAGCGCGCTGATGTGCACCAGACCGTCCTGGTGCACGCCGATGTCGACGAATGCACCGAAGTTGGTGACGTTGGTCACCACGCCTTCGAGCACCATGCCTAGCTTGAGGTCGTTCAGGGTTTCCACGCCTTCCTGGAACTCGGCGGTCTTGAACTCCGGGCGCGGGTCGCGGCCGGGCTTGTCCAGTTCCTTGAGGATGTCGCCGACGGTGACCAGGCCGAAGCGCTCGTCAGTGAACTTGGCCGGATCGAGACGCTTGAGGAAGCCCGAATCTCCGATCAGCGAGCGGATGTCGCGGCCGGTGTCCTGGGCGATGCGCTCGACCAGCGGGTAGGTTTCCGGGTGCACGGCGGAGGCGTCCAGCGGGTTGTCGCCGCTCATCACGCGGAGGAAGCCGGCGGCCTGCTCGAAGGTCTTCTCGCCCAGGCGCGGCACCTTCTTCAGCTCGGCGCGCGAGGCGAAGGCACCGTTGGCGTCGCGGTATTGCACGATGTTCTGCGCCAGGGTGGCGTTGAGGCCGGAGATGCGCGCCAGCAGGGCGGCAGAGGCGGTGTTCACGTCCACGCCGACGGCGTTCACGCAGTCCTCGACCACGGCGTCCAGGCTGCGCGCCAGCTTGAGCTGGGAGACGTCGTGCTGGTACTGACCGACGCCAATGGACTTCGGGTCGATCTTCACCAGCTCGGCCAGCGGATCCTGCAGGCGGCGGGCGATGGAGACTGCGCCGCGCAGTGACACGTCGAGATCGGGGAATTCACGGGCGGCCAGCTCCGAGGCCGAGTACACCGAGGCGCCGGCTTCGGAAACCATCACCTTGGTCAGCTTGAGGCCCGGCACCTTCTTGATCAGCTCGGCGGCCAGCTTGTCGGTTTCGCGGCTGGCGGTGCCGTTGCCAATGGAGATGAGGTCGACGCCATGCTTGGCACAGAGCTTGGCGAGGATGGCCAGGGTGCCGTCCCAGTCGTTGCGCGGGGCGTGCGGGTAGACGGTGGCGGTTTCCAGCACCTTGCCGGTGGCATCGACCACGGCCACCTTGCAGCCGGTGCGCAGGCCCGGGTCGAGCGCCAGGGTGGCGCGCGGACCGGCCGGGGCGGCCAGCAGCAGGTCATGCAGGTTGCGGGCGAAAACGCTGATCGCCTCGTCCTCGGCCTTCTCGCGCAGCTCGCCGAGCAGGTCGGTTTCCAGGTGGTTGTACAGCTTGACCTTCCAGGTCCAGCGCACCACCTCGGCCAGCCATTTGTCGGCGGCACGGCCTTGCGCGCTGATGCCGAAGCGTTCGCCGATCATCACCTCGCACGGATGCATGCTGCCCGGCAGTTCTTCGCCGACCTTGAGGCTGGCGCTGAGAATACCTTCGTTGCGGCCACGGAAGATCGCCAGCGCACGGTGCGACGGCACGCCTTTGAGCGCTTCGTCATGCTCGAAGTAGTCGCTGAACTTGGCGCCTTCGTTTTCCTTGCCCGGCACCAGGCGGGCGCTGAGGGTGGCGTTGTCCTTGAGGAAGCTGCGCAGCTTGTCGAGCAGGGCGGCGTCTTCGGCGAAGCGTTCCATGAGGATGTACTTGGCGCCTTCGAGCACGGCTTTCACGTCGGCGAAGCCCTTTTCGGCGTCGATGAAACGCTCGGCTTCCTGCTCGGGTGTCAGGCTCGGATCGCTGAACAGCGCATCGGCCAGTTCGCCGAGGCCGGCTTCCAGGGCGATCTGGCCCTTGGTGCGGCGCTTTTGCTTGTACGGCAGATAAAGGTCTTCGAGGCGCGTCTTGGTGTCGGCCAGGTCGATCTCGCGCTTGAGTTCCGGGGTGAGCTTGCCTTGCTCCTCGATGCTGGCGAGGATCGCCATGCGGCGCTCGTCCAGTTCGCGCAGGTAGCGCAGGCGCTCTTCCAGGTGGCGCAGCTGGGTGTCGTCGAGACTGCCGGTCACTTCTTTACGGTAACGGGCGATGAAGGGCACGGTAGAGCCTTCGTCGAGCAGGGCCACGGCGGCGGCGACTTGCTGCGGGCGCACGCCCAGTTCTTCGGCGATGCGGTTGTTGATGCTGTCCATAAATAAAGCTACCCACTGGGACGACAGGGTGGCCGCAGAAATGCGGGCCGGATACGAAAGCGGCGCATTATAAACACCGCACTCGCGCACGCTGCGAACCATTCGGGGAAAAATCTGCTAACAATGGTCGAAGCGCCCGGCTCAGTGCCTGAGCGATAATGCCGCCACTTGCCGTCCATCGTACGGCTGTCCAAGGAGACACCATGACCCAGTCCGCTATCCCTGCTGCCGAAGGCGAGAAGATTCTCATCGTCGACGACGACGCCCGCCTGCGTCGCCTGCTCGAGCGTTTCTTCGATGAGCAGGGCTATCGGGTACGCGCGGTGGAGAACGTCGAACAGATGGATCGTCTGCTGGCGCGCGAGCTGTTCAATCTGGTGGTGCTCGACCTGATGCTGCCCGGCGAGGATGGCCTTTCCGCCTGCCGCCGCCTGCGTGAGTCGAACAACCAGATCCCGATCATCATGCTCACCGCCAAGGGTGACGAAGGCAGCCGCATCCAGGGCCTGGAGCTGGGCGCCGACGATTACCTGGCCAAACCCTTCAACCCGCGCGAGCTGCTGGCGCGGATCAAGGCTGTGCTGCGTCGCCAGGCGCCGGTGGTGCCAGGGGCGCCGGGTACCGAGGACGAGAGCGTCACCTTCGGCGAATACGAGCTGTCGCTGGCTACCCGCGAGCTGAAGAAGGGCGAGGAAGTGCACATGCTTACTACCGGCGAGTTCGCCGTGCTCAAGGCACTGGTGCAGCACGCGCGCGAGCCGCTGACACGCGACAAGCTGATGAACCTGGCCCGTGGCCGCGAGTGGGATGCGCTGGAACGCTCCATCGACGTGCAGATCAGCCGTCTGCGTCGCCTGATCGAGCCGGATCCGTCCAAGCCGCGCTATATCCAGACCGTCTGGGGTGTGGGTTACGTGTTCGTGCCGGATGGCAATAAGTGATGTGTAGGAGCGAGCTCTGCTCGCGAATCGAAGTTGCGTTTTCGCGAGCAGAGCTCGCTCCTACGGTTTTGCGCTCGTGAAAGCCCCCGTCTGGTTCCCGCAGAGTTTTTTTGCCCGCACCCTCTGGCTGGTGCTCGTCGTCGTGCTGTTCTCCAAGGCGCTGACCCTGGTGTACCTGATGATGAACGAGGACGTGCTGGTCGACCGTCAGTACAGTCACGGCGCGGCGCTGACCCTGCGCGCCTACTGGGCGACCGACCCGAGTGACCGCGAGCGTGTCGCGCAGGCCGCCGGGCTCAAGCGCACGCCCAGCGATCAGGTGCCGCCCAACGAGCAGCACTGGCCGTACAGCGAGATATTCCAGCGGCAGATGCAGACCGAACTTGGCCCCGACACCGAAACGCGGGTGCGCGCGACCACGCCGCCTGCGCTCTGGGTGCGCGCGCCGAGCCTCGGCGATGGTTGGGTGCGGGTGCCGATGTATCCGCACCCGCTGCGTGGGCAACGCATCTGGAGCGTGCTGGGCTGGTTCCTCGGGATCGGCCTGATTTCCACCGCTGCGGCCTGGATCTTCGTGCGTCAGCTCAACGCGCCACTCAAACGCCTGGTCTATGCCGCTCGCCAGCTCGGTCAGGGGCGCAGCGTGCGCCTGCCGATCAGCGATACACCGAGCGAGATGACCGAGGTGTACCGCGCCTTCAACCAGATGGCCGAGGACGTGGAGCAGGCCGCGCGCGAGCGCGAGCTGATGCTCGCCGGGGTTTCCCATGACCTGCGCACGCCGCTGACGCGTCTGCGCCTGGCCCTGGAGTTCATGGATACCGACACCGAGCTGACCGACGACATGGTGCGCGATATCGAGGACATGGACGCCATCCTCGACCAGTTCCTCGCCTTCATCCGCGATGGCCGCGGCGAGCCGGTGGAGGAAGCCGACTTCCCCGAGCTGGTGCGGGAAACCCTGGCGCCCTACAACCAGGGCAGCGAGCGTGTGCGCCTGTGCCTGGAGAGCATTCCGCCCTTCCCGCTGCGCCGCGTGTCGATCAAGCGCCTGCTCACCAACCTGGTGGAGAACGCTCTCAACCACGGCGGTGGCGATGCGGTGGAGGTGGTCGCCAGTCTGGCTGGGGATCAGAGCGCGCCTTATGTGGTGCTGAGCGTGCTGGATCGTGGAGCCGGTATCGATCCGGCTGAGCTCGACAGCATCTTCAACCCCTTCATCCGCGGGGATCGTGCGCGCGGCGGTCGTGGTACCGGCCTGGGCCTGGCCATCGTCAAGCGCATCGCGGCCCTGCATGGTGGCAGTGTCGAGCTGCGCAATCGCAGCGGCGGTGGGCTGGAGGCGCGGGTGCGTTTGCCGCTGGGGCTGCTCCTGCCGCGCGACGCGGTATAACCACCCTGGGTCAGCCGCGCCGTTATCGGCGTGTGCTGGCCAATGGCTGCCCGGGATCGCCCTGGCTATGCTGTGCCGGCGTTCCGCTGAGAGGCCAGCATGTCCACCTCCCCGTTCCCCCGTCTACCCCTGTGGACCTGGTGGCTGCCGCTGCCGCTCTTCCATCTGGGCACCTGGCTGTCGCTGATCACTCGCATGGATGATGGCGTGGCGTTGTGCTACCTGCCGCTGGTCATGGGTTTGGCATTCTTCATCTGGTGGGGGCCGCGGGTGCTGCCGGCTCTCTACCTGAATGCGGTCGTCACCGGCCCACTCTGGGGGCTGCCGTGGGAATGGGGGCTGCTCTACGGCCTTCCCGAGGTCATCGGTGTGGCGCTGGGCGGCTGGTTGCTCAGGCGCCAGACCTTCGACCCAGCCTTGGTGTCGCTGAGTGACCTGCTGCGCTTCATGGCGTTCGGTGTGTTGCTGCCCGCCAGCGTTCTGGCGCTGGGCCTGCACGCCAATCTGTGGCTGACGGGTTTGCTGCAGCGCGAGCTGTGGGCGTTTTCCAGCCTCAATGCCTGGTTGGTGTGCATCGGCAGCCTGTTGGCCCTGGCCACGCCGCTGCTGGCCTTCGCCAGCGCGCCCCTGCGTGCGCGGGGCTGGCTGTTGGCAGGTACCACGCAGCGGGACGCCCCTGCCCTGGAGGTGAGCCATTCGCCCAGAGGTTGGCTGTTCACCCTGGCTGGTTTCAGCCTGCTGACGGGGGTGATCACCAGCCTGCCGACCCTGATCGCCGTACCGCTGCTGGGGGCTACTCTACTGGTGCTAGCGCTGCGTCATGCCTTTGCCGGCGCGCTGTTCGGCGCGCTACTGGGGCTGGTGACCATGCAGCTTTGGCCCATGCTGCGTGACGGCACGCGTTTCGACACGCCGGCAGGCGGCTACCCGTTGCAGTTGAACTTGCTCCTGCTGATGGGGGCGGCCCTGCTGGTCGGGCGGGTCTTGAGCGATCTGCGCCAATCGTTGGCACACAGCACGCAGATGCAGCACCAACTGACGCGCAGCAAGCTGGCGATGGAGGCCAGCCCGCTGGGTATTACCATCGCCGATGCGCGCCATGCGGACATGCCGTTGGTCTACAGCAACCCGGCATTCAGCCGGATTACCGGTTACCGCGCCGAGGAGGTGCTGGGGCGCAACTGCCGTTTTCTTTCCGGCGCGGCACGCAATCAGCGTGGCCTGGAGATCCTGCGCGCCGCCATGCGTGAAGGGCGTACCGGCCGTGCGGTGTTGCGCAACTTTCGCAAGGACGGCACAGCGTTCTGGAACGAGGTGGTGCTGGCGCCGATGCGTGACGAGCAGGGCATCAGTCACTTCGTCGGCCTGCAGCACGATGTCACCGAGCGCGAGGAACTGGCCGCCCGGGTGGAGCAGCAACGTGCCGCCATGCTGCGGCAGAGCCACCTGTTCAGCCAGACCGAGGACATCGCCAACCTCGGTGGCTGGGTGCTGGAAGTCAGTGACTCCAGCATGTTCTGGAGCGACGGCTGCTACCGCATCGTCGACCGCGACATCCACCTCGGTTCGCCCGATCTGGAGCAGACGCTCGACTACTACGACACCCCGAGCCAGGTGCTGATCCGGCAGACGCTGCAGGCGGCGCATGCCGGGCTGGATGACCTGGATATCGAGGTGCGCCTGTGCGCCCGTCTGGGTGGCCGTCTGGTGCGCCTGCGCGGTATGGCCGAGCGCGACGACGATGGCAGCCTGCTGCGTATCTACGGCGTGGTGCAGGACATCAACGAGCGCCGCCGTACCGAGTCGCAACTGCGTGACCGTGACGAGCGCCTGCGCCTGTTCTTCGAGGCCCCGCTGATCGGCATGGCGCTGACCTCGCAGAGCTTCGCTTGGGAGGAGGTCAACCCCAAGCTGTGCAGCATGCTCGGCCGCAGTCGCGAGGAACTGCTGGCCAGCAGTTGGCGCGAGCTATCGCACCCCGACGATTTGCTCGCCGAGCGGAGTCGATTGGAACCGGTGCTGTTGGGTGAAAGCGATGGCTTCGAAATGGACAAGCGCTTTCTGCGTGCCGACGGGCAGGTCGTCTTCACCCGCGTCAGCTTGCGTGTGGTGCGGCCGGGGGCGACGCATCCGCTGATGTTCATGCTGCTGGTGGAGGACATCAGCGCTCGCCGCCAGGCCGAGGCGCGTTATCACACCCTGGTCGAACATGCGCCCGAGGCGATCCTGCTGTTCAATCCGGACGGCGGCATCGTCGAACTCAACGAAAACGCCTTGCGTCTGTTCCGCTACCGCCGCGAAGCCCTGCTGGGCCGCAGCATCCAGAGCATCAGTCCGGCTCGTCAGGCGGACGGCCAACTCTCGACCAAGGCAGGCAAGCAGCACTTGCAGCGTGCCATCGCGGGCGACACGCCGGTCTTCGAATGGCTGCACCGTGACAGCGCCGGGCGCCAGCTGCCGTGCGAGGTGCGCCTGCTGCGGATGCCGGGCGAGGACATCCTGATTCGTGCCAGCATCATCGACATTTCCGAGCGTCAGCGTTACCAGCGCGAGATCGAGCGCCTGGCCTACAGCGACGAACTGACCGGCCTGCCGAACCGCCGCCTGTTGCTCGACCGCTTGCAGCACGCCATGGATCGCGAGAGCCGCGAAGGCAGCCTGGGCGCCCTGCTGTTCATCGACCTGGATCACTTCAAGACGGTCAACGACAGCCTCGGGCACCCGGTCGGCGACGCCTTGCTGTGCGAGGTCACCCAGCGCCTGGCGGCGGAACTGCGCACCGAAGATACCCTGGCCCGGCTGGGCGGTGACGAGTTCGTGGTGCTGCTCGAAGCCCTCGATCACGAACCGAGCCTGGCCGCCGAGCAGGCCGCGGCGGTTGGTGAGAAGCTGCTGCGTGGCCTGCAGGGCAGCTGCCTGATCGAGGGCCATGAGCTGTCGATCAGCGCCAGCATCGGCATCGCCCTGCACCCGATGGGTTTGCAGCAGGCGGCCGACGTGCTCAAGCAGGCCGACACCGCCATGTACCGCGCCAAGCACGCCGGGCGTAACGCGCTGCATTTCTTCGCCCCGGAAATGCAGGCGGCCATCGACCAGCGCCTGCTGCTGCAGGGGGAGCTGCGCCAGGCCATTGCGCGCGGGCAGTTGCAACTGATGTTCCAGCCGCAACTCTTGCTGGCCGATGATTCGGTGGCCGGTGCCGAGGTGCTGCTGCGCTGGCAGCATCCGGAGCGCGGCGAGATTGCGCCCGATCAGTTCGTGCCGTTGGCCGAGGAGACTGGCCTGATCCAGGACATCGGCCAATGGGTGCTGGAGCAGGCCTGTGCCGCCCTGGCGCGCTGGCAGACGCAGTGGCCGCAGTTGGTACTGGCGGTCAATCTGAGCCCGCGCGAGTTGCGCCAGGCCGGTTGCGTCAGCCGCGTCGAGCAGTGCCTGCAGCACCATGGCGTGCCGGCGCAGTCGCTGGAGCTGGAGATCACCGAAGGCGTGCTGCTCGAAGACGTCGACCGCTGCATCGACCATATGCACCAGCTCAAGGCACAGGGCGTGCGCTTCGCCATCGACGACTTCGGCACTGGTTATTCCTCGCTCACCTACCTCAAGCGTCTGCCGCTGGATCGCCTGAAGATCGATCGCAGCTTCGTCGCCGATCTGGATGGCGACAGCAGCGGCCGCATGCTGGTGCAGACCATCTTGATGATCGCCCGCAACCTGGGGCTGGAATGCGTGGCCGAGGGCATCGAGCGTGACAGCCAGTTGGCGCTGCTGCGTGAGCAGGACTGCACCCTCGGCCAGGGTTATCTGATCAGCAGGCCCATGGCCGAGGCCGAATTCCTTGCCTGGATGCAGGCCCGCTCGCGTTGAACGGGCTTACCAGTTCAGGCTGTCGCCGCCGAGCCGGGCTGATTGGCCGTAGGGCCAGGGATAGTTGGAGTCGCCATGGCCGCTGGGCAGTTCGCCGTACAGCGGGATGCCCAGCGGCGCCAGGTACTCGGCGAAGATCTCCTCGAGGCTGTGATGCACGCCGCGCCGTGGACAGTCGGTGAAGCTGCCCAGGCAGACGGCGCGCGGGCGCCGGCCGGCAAAGCTGTGCAGCAGTTGCCAGAGGCTGCGCTCGAGGCGGTAGTAGGGTTCGCCGACGTCTTCGAGGATCAGGATCGAGTCCTCGCCCAACTGCATTTGCGCGGGTGTGCCGCAGGCGCTGGCCAGCGCCGTCAGGTTGCCGCCTTGCAAGGTGCCGCTGATGCTGTGCTGCGGCCCGCTGATGTGGCGCACCGGCAATTGCCGATGCTGCGCCGCGAGCAGGCTCCACAGGGCCTGTACCGAGGCCAGTCGTTCGCGCTGGCCGCCTGGTGCTGCCAGTGCCTGCTGGCCCAGCACCGTGGCTACCGGGCCATGAATGGCAGGCAGGCCATGACACTGGAAGGCTTCGAGCAGGATCGACAGATCGGAAAAGCCGATCAGTGGGCGTGAGCTGGCCTGTTGCAGCAGGGCCCAGTCGATATCCGCGATGAGTTGCGCGCTGCCGTAACCACCGCGCAGGCACCAGACCGCATCGATGCCAGGCAGGCTGAAGGCCTGGTGCAGGTCGTCCAGGCGTTGTTCGGGCGTACCAGCCAGGTAACGGTGACGAGCGCGTACGTGCTGGCCCAGGTGGTAGCGAATGCCCTGCACTTCAAGTTGCGCCAGGGTCGCTTCGAGCACGTCTTCGGCGATGGCAGCGGCCGGCGCGATCAGCGCCAGGTGCCCGTTGAACGCTGGGTTCATCCGCGCCCCTTGGTGCGCGTTTGCCCGGGTTCGGCGTGCTTTTCCAGATGCTCGATGATCATCCCCGCGACGTCCTTGCCGGTGGTGGTCTCGATGCCTTCCAGGCCGGGCGAGGAGTTCACTTCCATCACCAGCGGGCCGTGGTTGGAACGCAGGATGTCCACCCCAGCAACGTTCAGGCCCATGACCTTGGCTGCGCGCACGGCGGTCATGCGTTCTTCCGGGGTGATCTTGATCAGGCTGGCGCTGCCACCACGGTGCAGATTGGAGCGGAACTCGCCGGCTTTGGCCTGGCGCTTCATAGCCGCGATCACCTTGTCGCCGACCACGAAGCAGCGGATGTCGGCGCCGCCCGCTTCCTGAATGTATTCCTGCACCATGATGTCCTGCTTGAGGCCGAGGAAGGCCTCGATCACTGACTCGGCGGCCTTGTGCGTTTCCGCCAGCACCACGCCCATGCCCTGGGTGCCTTCCAGCACCTTGATCACCAGTGGCGCGCCGCCCACCATCTGGATCAGGTCGGGAATGTCGTCCGGCGAGTGAGCGAAGCCGGTCACCGGCAGGCCGATACCCTTGCGCGACAGCAGTTGCAGGGCGCGCAGCTTGTCGCGCGAACGGCTGATGGCTACCGATTCGTTGAGCGGGTAGACGCCCATCATCTCGAACTGGCGCAATACCGCGCAGCCGTAGAAAGTCACCGAGGCACCGATGCGCGGTATCACTGCATCGAAGCCCTCCATGGCCTGGCCACGGTAGTGGATCTGCGGCTTGTGGCTGGCGATGTTCATGTACGCACGCAGGGTGTCGATCACCTGCATTTCGTGGCCCCGCTGCTGACCGGCCTCCACCAGGCGACGGGTGGAATACAGACGCGGGTTGCGCGACAGCACGGCGATCTTCATGGGGCACCTGAAAGGGATGAGGGCAGGGCGGGTTTGTCTTGGACGTAGCTCAGCGCCGGGTTGACCAGCAGGTGGCCGGTGACCAGCGCCTTGGAGCCGAGCAGCACGCGATAACGCATGGTCTTGCGGCAGGCCAGGGTGAATTCCACTGGCCACAGGCGATCACCGAGCGCCAGCTCGGTACGGATCACGTAGCGATTCTGCGCCTGGCCGTTGGAACTCTTGATGCGCCGCACCGATACCAGCGGCGCTTCGCAGCGGTGGCGGCGTTGAACCTGGGTGCCGAGGTAGGCGGTAAAGCGCACCCAGTCCTCGCCATCACGCTGGAATGGCTGGATATCGCTGGCGTGCAGGCTCGAGGTGCTGGCACCGGTGTCGATCTTGGCGCGCAAACCAACGATGCCGAGTTGCGGCAAGTTGATCCATTCGCGCAGGCCGATCACGCTGAGAGAGTCGATGCTTTTCAAAACGACGGTGTTCCCCCGTGACTGACGGGCCTATAGTTCCGCGCATTCTAGATGCGCCATGTGACAACTGCATCAGGCAGCGTAGAACCAACAAGAGTAAGAGATGAGCGAGAAAGACGACGACAAGGTACGCCTGGACAAGTGGCTATGGGCGGCACGCTTCTACAAGACCCGCGCCCTGGCCAAGGCGGCGATAGAAGGAGGCAAGGTGCATCACCGAGGGGATCGCTGCAAGCCCGGCAAGGAACCTAAGGTTGGCGATGAATATGTGCTGCGCACCGGCTTCGATGAGCGCACGGTCGTCGTGCTGGCCCTTTCTGCGGTGCGTCGTGGTGCGCCCGAGGCGCAGTTGCTCTATCGCGAGACGGAAGAAAGTATCGCCCGCCGCGAGCAGGCCGCGGCGATGCGCAAGGCCGGTGCCCTCGGTGTGCAGAGCGACGGCCGGCCGAGCAAGAAGCAGCGCCGGCAGATCCATCAGTTCAACGAGCAACAGCAAGGTGGCCTGCGCCACCCATGGGCCGACGAAGATTAGGCGCCAGCTTAGTCGGAGCGAGCTCCTGGGGCGCGTACCTCAGCGCCCGCTGACCACGCTTATGCTGCCCAGCAGCGGCAGCCTGGCCAGGCGCGAAGTGATCGGCAGGGTGACTTTCTCCAGCCACTCGCTGGCACGGTAGCCCAGTGGCGTGAAGCAGCCCCAGGCCATGCCGGTCAGGCTCAACAGCACGCCGCCGACGAAGGCATCCGAGCCCCAGTGCGCACCGGCCACCAGGCGCGGCAATATGCCGATCACGGCAATCGCCCAGACCAGCGCCAGGCGCCAGCCGCGTGCGAAGAAACTGAGGAAGTAGGCCCAGATCATCAGTACCGAGGCATGATCCCCCGGGAAGCTGCGGCTGGCGCTGTCCTTGAGATCCCAGCGCTCTTCCCAGGCCGGGAACATTTCGGTCAGGCGCGCGCTGCCCTCGACAGCCAGCGAGGCGCTCTGGTGTTGCCAGCCCATGTAGTCGACCAGATCGGAAAACAACACGCGGATCAGCAGCATCACCACCAGCATGGTCAGGAAGGCGAAGAGCGCACGGCGCACCTGCGTGCCTTCGAAGACCAGGCCGGCCTTGAGCATCACTGCCAGCATCACCACACCGACGCCAGCATCCACCGGGCGCATGCTGCCGATGGCCCAGATATGCGCCCACAGCCCACCGGCGTGCACCGGGTCGTTGAGCAGATGGAACAGCCACAGATCGAAGGCGTCCCAGAACTGGCGCGTGGGTTGCCACAGCCAACTGGCGAGCAACAGCAGGCTGACCACATGGCAGATCAGCAGCGGCCGCAGGCGCCACTGTGTATTGAGAAAGACGGTCGACATGAAAAGTCCCTTTGCAGAAATATGACGGCTCTACCCTAAGCGCGCGCATCTTAGACGCTTGCCTTGGGCATGCAATGTGACCTGATGCTCGGTTCAGGTCTTGTTCAGACGTGCCGGCGCATGGCCATTAGCGTTCGTTCGGCGCCTGGCGCTTGGTTGAACCTGCGTTTGTGCATAAAATCGCCAGCCTTTTTGGTAGACCCTGGGCATATCGCTATGAACGACTTCAGCCAACGCTTCCTGTTCGATGACACCGATGTACGCGGTGAGCTGGTCGCCCTGCGTGAGAGCTATGCCCACGTATTGGCCAAGCACGCCTACCCGCAGCCGGTGGCCCAGTTGCTCGGCGAGATGATGGCCGCTGCTGCGTTGTTGGTCGGCACCCTCAAGTTCGACGGCCTGCTGGTGCTGCAGGCGCGCGCCGAAGGCCCGTTGTCACTGCTGATGGTCGAATGCTCCAGCGCCCGTGAGCTGCGCGGCATTGCCCGCTACGACGCTGAGCAGATCGGCGCCGATGCCGATCTGCAAAGCCTGATGCCCAGCGGCGTACTGGCCATCACCATCGACCCGACCCGCGGCCAGCGCTACCAGGGCATCGTCGACCTGGATGGCGCTGACCTGGCCGAGTGCCTGTCCAACTACTTCGCCAGCTCCGAGCAGTTGCCGACCCGTTTCTGGCTCAAGGCCGATGGCCAGCGTGCCCGTGGCCTGCTGCTGCAGCAACTGCCGCCGCACCACCAGACCGAGCCGGAAGAACGCGCCGAAAGCTGGAACCACGTGCTGACCCTGGCCGACACCCTGACCGCCGAAGAGCTGCTGGGTTTGGACAACCCGACTCTGCTGCATCGCCTCTACCACGAAGAGAACGTGCGCCTGTTCGACGAACAGCCGCTGCAGTTCCGCTGCAGTTGCTCACGCGAGCGCTCGGCCAGTGCCCTGGCCAGCCTCGGCCAGGCCGATGCCGAGCTGTTGCTGGCCGAACAGGGCGGCAGCGTGGTGATCGATTGCCAGTTCTGTAACGAGCGTTATGCCTTCGACGCCGCCGACATCGCCCAGCTGTTTGCCGGGGCCGGCAGCGAAGCGCCGTCGCAGACCCGGCACTGATGAACCTCTCGCGCCAATAGACTGTCACTATTGGCGCTGTATCGGATTGGAGGCTGCCAAGCAGTTCGCTTTTCTGGCATACTCCCGCGACTTTTTTACCGTGTAGCGCAGTTGCCCCTGTAACTACACAACGTTCGGAAGACTCGGCCAGCGGCCGACGGGGATCCTCATGACGCAAGCCAACAACGCCGTGTACACCGACATCAGCGCCGCGCAACTGGTCGAAGAAGCCATTCGCCGTGGTGAAGGGGAACTGGCCGCCAACGGCGCGCTGGTCGTTCGTACCGGTCATCGCACTGGCCGCTCGCCGGCTGATCGCTTCATCGTTCAGGAGCCGAGCACCGAGGCGCAAATTGCCTGGGGCAACATCAACCGTCCGTTCCCGGCCGACAAGTTCGACGCACTGTGGGATCGCGTCGAGGCGTTCAACGCCGCTCAGGATCACTTCGTTTCCCATGTGCACGTCGGCTCGGCCGAAGAGCACTACCTGCCGGTCAAGATGACCACCGCGACCGCCTGGCAAAACCTGTTCGGCCGTCAGCTGTTCATCAACCCGCACGCCTACAACCCGGCTGGCCGTGGCGAGTGGCAAGTGCTCAACGTCGCCAACTTCGAGTGCGTGCCCGAGCGTGACGGCACCAACTCCGATGGCTGCGTGATCATCAACTTCGCGGCCAAGAAAGTGCTGATCGCCGGCATGCGTTACGCCGGTGAAATGAAGAAGGCCATGTTCTCCGTGCAGAACTTCCTGCTGCCGGAAAAAGACGTGCTGCCGATGCACTGCGCCGCCAACATCGGCGAAGAGGGCGACGTCACCCTGTTCTTCGGCCTGTCCGGCACCGGCAAGACCACCCTGTCCGCCGACGAGTCGCGTTACCTGATCGGTGACGACGAGCACGGCTGGGGCGAAGGCGTGGTGTTCAACGTCGAAGGCGGTTGCTACGCCAAGTGCATCGACCTGTCCGAGAAGAACGAGCCGGTGATCTGGAAAGCCATCCAGTTCGGCACCGTGCTGGAAAACGTCGTGCTCGACGACAGCCGCACCCCGGATTACGCCGACGACAGCCTGACCCAGAACAGCCGCGCGGCCTACCCGCTGGAGTACGTCGAGAAGCGCAGCGAGAAGAACCTGGGTGGCGAGCCGAATGCGGTGATCTTCCTGACCTGCGACCTGACCGGCGTTCTGCCGCCGGTGTCGATCCTCAACAACGAGCAGGCGGCCTACCACTTCCTGTCCGGCTACACCGCGCTGGTCGGTTCCACAGAAATGGGTTCGGGCGGCGGCATCAAGTCGACCTTCTCCACCTGCTTCGGCGCGCCGTTCTTCCCGCGTCCGGCTGGCGTCTACGCCGAGCTGCTGATCAAGCGCATCAATGCCTTCGGCTCCAAGGTCTACCTGGTCAACACCGGCTGGACCGGCGGCGGCTACGGCGTCGGCAAGCGTTTCAACATCCCCACCACCCGTGGTGTGATCGCGGCCATCCAGAGTGGTGCGCTGATCGGTGCCGAGACCGAGCACCTGCCGATCATCAACCTGGATGTGCCGAAGTCGGTTCCGGGCGTCGAAACCAACCTGCTCAACCCGCGCAACACCTGGGCAGACAAGAACGCCTACGACGAAGCCGCCAAGGGCCTGGCCAAGCTGTTCATCGACAACTTCCAGAAGTTCGACGTTAGCGACGCCATCAAGAACGCCGGCCCGCAGCTGTAAGCGCTGGGCAGAGCAAAAGAAACCGCCTTCGGGCGGTTTCTTTTTTGGGGCGAAAGGTTAGAGCCGCCGTCGTAGGGCGGGTGAAACCCGCCGTGGTCAGAAGTGGCGGGTTTCACCCGCCCTACAATCTTCGCTAGGCTTGTGGCTCTTCAACGGAGAGCCGTAGGGCGGGTGCAACCCGCCATGGCCTTACGCTCTGACCTTCAAGCGGTCAAAGGAGTGACAGCGCATGTCCACCCTCAAACGCGTCTTCGGTTTCGCCAAGCTGCGCCCCGGCCAGGAAACGGTGATCAGCGCCGTGCTGGCCGGTCGTTCGGCGGCGGCGATCTTTCCCACCGGTTCCGGCAAGTCGCTGTGCTACCAGTTGCCGGCCCTGCACCTTCCGCATCTGACCTTGGTGATCTCGCCCCTGCTGGCGCTGATGCAGGACCAGTTGGCGTTCCTGCATGCCCACGGTATCGCGGCGGCCAGCATCGATTCGGCGCAGAGCCGCGAGCAGACGATGGATGTGATGAACCGGGCGCGTAGCGGCGAACTGAAGATCCTGATGATCTCGGTGGAGCGCCTGAAGAACGAGCGCTTTCGCAACTTCATCGCCCAGGTGCCGATCTCCCTACTGGTGGTCGACGAAGCGCACTGTATCTCCGAGTGGGGCCACAATTTCCGCCCGGACTACCTCAAGTTGCCCGACTACCAGCGCCAGTTCGGCATCAATCAGGTGCTGCTGCTCACCGCCACGGCAACGCCCAAGGTCATCGCCGATATGCGCGAGAAATTCGCCATCGCCGAGGCGGATGTGGTCACCACCGGTTTCTACCGGCCCAACCTCAACCTGCTGGTCGAGTCCGTGCCTGGCGGTGCCAAGCAGCAACGCCTGCAGCAATGGCTGGCACCGCGACGCGGCCAGGCGAGCATCGTCTACGTCACCCAGCAGAAGACCGCCGAGCAGGTGGCCGAGCGTCTGCAGGGCCAGGGCCTGGCGGTCAGCGCGTACCACGCCGGTATGGCGCACGAGGTACGCGAGTCGATTCAGCGTCGCTTCATGGCCGGCGAGCTGGAATGCATCGTCGCCACCATCGCCTTCGGCATGGGCATCGACAAGCGCGACATCCGCAACGTGGTGCACTTCGATCTACCCAAGTCGGTGGAGAACTACAGCCAGGAGATCGGCCGCGCCGGGCGTGACGGCCAGGCTTCCGATTGCCTGGTGCTGGCCAGCCGCGACGGCCTCAGCGTGCTGGAGAACTTCGTCTACGGCGACACGCCAGAGCTCTCTGGCATCCGCGCGGTGCTCGATGATTTGCGCGCAGTCGGCACGGGCGGGCAGTGGGAGCTGATGCTCAATCAGCTATCGGAGCTGAGCAATATCCGTGCGCTGCCCCTGAAGACCTTGCTGGTGCAGCTAGAACTACGTGGCATCATCGCGCCGCGTTACGCGTATTTCGCCGAGTATCGCTTCAAGCTCTTGCTGGAAGACGACGTGCTGCTGGCGCAGTTCGAGGGCGAGCGGCGCCAGTTCGTCGAGGCCATCCTGGCCTGCTCGAAACGGGCGCGTACCTGGTCGACCTTGGATTTCGACGCCTTGTATCAGCAGTACGGCGCCGAGCGCGCGCGGGTGGTCAAGGCGCTGGATTACTTTCAGGAAAAGGGCTGGCTGGAGCTGGAAAGCAAGCAGATGACCGAGGTGTATGCCGTGCTCGATGGCGACTTCGATGTCGATGCTCTGGCCAATGAACTGCATACACACTTTCGTGCCCACGAGGCCAGCGAGATCGCTCGCATTCAGGCCATGCTCGGTTTGTTCGAGAGCCGCGAGTGCCTAAGTCGGCGCCTGGCTTTGTACTTTGGTGACGAACAGGCGCCCGAGCGGTGCGGGCATTGTTCGGTGTGCCGGGGCCAGGTCGCGACCTTGCCGCAGCCGCCGGAATTACCGCCCCTTAGCGGCCGTGATGGCGAAGCGCTGTGCGCCGCCTTCATCGAGAAGCACCAGCAGCACGCTGGCTGCAGGCCGAGTCACGAATGCCTGACGCGTTTTCTCTGTGGCGTGACCACGCCCCTGTTCACCAAGCTCAAGGCGCGACAGCTGGCCGGTTTCGCCGCGCTGGAGGATTACCCCTACGCCGCGGTGCGCGACTGGTTGCAGGGCGCCTAACCAGGACGCTTCACCGAGGCGCCCGTCGCCGCTAAAGCGCCTCCCACGGCGTCAATCAGCGGCTGCGTTGCCCTTCGTGCAGCGTCCAATCCACCAGCTCACGCGAGAGCTGGTCACCCGCCTGGCCGAACGCGGCGACCACGGCCGCAACCGAGGTATCACCAGCCGCCTGGCTGACGCTGAAGCGACGGCTGGCGAGGATGCGCTGGGCGCGCACATCCACCAGCCGCACGTCGAGCTGGATCAGCGCCTCGGGGCGGCCGTCGCGGTACTGGCTCTGGAAGCTGCGCAGTTCGCTGACCAGTTCCAGATCAGCCTGCAGGTGTTGATCCTCGGTACTCAACGCCTTGACCCTGGCGTCATCCTGGAAGGCATCGAGCAGGCGCTGGCGCACGAGCTGGGGTGTGCGCTCGCTCCAGCGTGCGCCCTGGTAGGTATTGATGCGGCCGGGTTCGGGCAGCACGACGATGCGCGTACCGTCGAGCAACTCGCCGCTGCTCGGTGTGCTGATGCGCAGCGACCAGTCGACCGCTTGTGTCCGGGCCGGCAGTGCGGCGGCGGGCAGCAGGTAGATGTCCAGCGGTTCGCTCTGCGGCAGGATCGAGCAGGCGCCGAGCAGGCCGGCAGCCAGCAGCAGGGACAGGCGCTTCATGGTTGGAACTCCTTGATGCTGTCGTTGCGCAGCAGATAGCCGGCGGGATCGCGCTCCAAGCGTTGCGAGAAGCTGCGCAGCGAACCGAGTGTTTCGCGCAGTTCGCCGATGGCCGGGCCGAGTTCGCCCAATCCCTGCATGCCGCTATCGAGAGCCTGGCGGTTGCTGTCCAGCAACTGTTCGAGGGTGCGGCTGCTGCGTTCCAGTGAGGCGGTGAGGCGTGCGGTGTTTTCCAGCGTCTGGCTACCCTGGCCGTCGAGCAGGCGGTTGGCGGTGCGCAGCAGTTCGCCGGC
This sequence comes from Pseudomonas sp. C11, assembly GCF_034683865.1. Taxonomy (NCBI): domain Bacteria; kingdom Pseudomonadati; phylum Pseudomonadota; class Gammaproteobacteria; order Pseudomonadales; family Pseudomonadaceae; genus Pseudomonas; species Pseudomonas sp. C11. Next base: position 131,551 of record NZ_JAWIIP010000005.1, on the reverse strand, counting down.
TTCACGGGTGGCGTCGGCGACCTGCTGCAGGGCCTTGCCGAGATCCTGGCGTTGCTCGCTCAGGCCGCTCGTGGCCTGCTCCAGATTGGCCAGGGTACGGCTGATATGCCGGGTGTTGTCGTCCGAAAGCAGACGGTTGGCCTGGTCGAGCAGGCGGGTGATGCTCAGCACCAGATCCTCGCCGTTGGACATCAGCCGCGACAGGGGTGAGGGGTCGGCGATGATTACCCCCGGCTGGCCATCCTTGCCTTCCAGCAGCGGACTGTTCGGCGTACCGCTGTACAACTGGATCACCGCCAGGCCGGTGACCCCGGTGATGGCCAGGCGCGCACGGGTGTCCGCCTTGATCGGCGTATTGCCGCTGACGCGGATGCGCGCCCGCACGGTTCGCGGATCCTTGGGATCGAGGCCGAGGGCGACGACATCGCCGATGCGGATGCCGCTGTATTGCACGGCGCTGCCTTGCGACAGGCCGGTGACGGCTTCGTGGAAGATCACCTCGTAGTCGGTAAAGGCCTTGTCCGCGCCGACCTTGCCCAGCCACAGGGCGAACAGCAAGGCGGCTCCGACCGTGACCACGGTGAACAGGCCGATCAGGACATGATGGGCTCTGGGTTCCATTCAATCGCTCCCGACTGCATTGGCAGCCTGTGCAGCCGCGCGTCCACGCGGGCCGTGAAAATACGCCTGAATCCAGGCATCGTCGGTGGCCGACACCACCTCCAGGCGGTCGGCGACCAGCACCTTCTTCTGTGCCAGCACCGCGACCCGGTCGCAGATGCTGTAGAGCGTATCCAGATCGTGGGTCACCAGAAAAACACTCAGACCCAGGCTGTCGCAGAGGGTGCGAATCAACTGATCGAAGGCCGCCGCGCCGATGGGATCGAGGCCGGCGGTGGGCTCGTCGAGGAACAGGATATCCGGGTCGAGCGCCAGGGCCCGCGCCAGGGCGGCGCGTTTGACCATGCCGCCCGACAGCTCGCTGGGGTACTTGTCACCGGCATTCTGCGGCAGGCCGGCGAGGGCGATCTTGACCTGCGCCAGGCGCTCGGCGCTGGCGCGCGGCAGGCCGGCATGCTCGATCAGCGGCAGGGCGATGTTCTCGGTCACGGTCAGCGACGAGAACAGAGCCCCGCGCTGGAACAGGACGCCGAAGCGCCGTTCGAGCTGCGAGCGCTGTTCGCCGGGCAGATTCAGCAACTGCTGGCCGAACACCCGGATGGTGCCCGAAGTGGGCTGGCGCAGGCCGACGATGCTGCGCAACAGCACCGACTTGCCGGTACCCGAGCCGCCGACCACGCCGAGGATCTCGCCACGGTAGAGGTCGAAGTCCAGGTGCTGGTGCACGACCTGCGCGCCGAAGCGATTGCACAGGTCGCGCACCTCGATCACCGCCTCGCGCTTCACCAGCCCATCTCCATCAGGAACAGCGCAGCCAGGGCGTCGAGCAGGATGACGAGGAAGATCGACTGCACCACCGCCGAGGTGGTGTGTTCGCCAACCGACTGCGCGCTGCCGCTGACCTTGAAGCCTTCCAGGCAGCCGATCAGGGCGATCAGGAAGGCGAAGATCGGCGCCTTGAGGATGCCCACCAGGAAATGCCGCAATTCGACGCTGTCATGCAGGATCGACAGGTACATCACCGGTGGAATGTTCAGCGAGAGGGCGCAGACCAGACCGCCACCGAGTATGCCGCTGAGCATGGCGACGAAGGTGAGCATGGGCAGGGCGATCAGCATGGCCAGCAGGCGCGGCAGCACCAGCAGCTCGATCGGGTTGAGGCCGAGGGTGCGGATCGCGTCGATCTCCTCGTTGGCCTTCATCGAGCCGATCTGCGCGGTGAAGGCGCTGGCGGTGCGGCCAGCCATGAGGATGGCGGTGAGCAGCACGCCGAATTCGCGCAGGAAGGAGAAGGCGACCAGGTTCACCGTGTAGATGCTGGCGCCGAAGTCGGCGAGGATGGTGGCGCCGAGAAAGGCCACCACGGCACCGACCAGGAAGGTCAGCAGCGCGACGATGGGCACGGCATTCAGGCCGCACTGTTCCAGATTGGCGACCAGCGAGGTGAGGCGCCAGCGCCGCGGACGCAGCAGCGTGACCAGCAGGCTGCTCAGGGTCAGCCCCATGAAACCGAGCAGCTCCTTGAGCTGACACCACATTTCCTCCATTTCCACGCCGATATGGCCGAGCACTTCGCGTAGGGCCGAGGGCGTGGCGTGTGGCGGTGGTGGTTCCTCCTCGGCCGTGGCATTGGCTACGGCCAGCAGCAGGGCGCGGCGTTCATCGCTCAGGTCATGGGTCTGCTGGACGATCTCGCGCAGGCGCTGGCTGCCGAGCAGTTCCTGAAGCAGCGCCGCCCCAGCGGTATCCAGCGCGGCCAGGGCTTGCAGATCCAGCTGCATGGCGTCGCTCAGATGCTCGCGCAGCCTGTGCACCTGGACTTCCAGCTGCGCATAGTGGGCCAGCGTCCAGTCGCCACCGATCTGCAGCGCTGGGCCGGCCTGGCCAGTGTCGAGCGAGCGGATGAAGGGGGCGGTCGAGGTCATGGCCACAGCTTAGCCTTGGGCTAGCGCCAGCCGCCAGCCTTGGTTGTGATCGATGCTCCTGCAGAAGCGCAGCAGGCGGCGGTGCGGCATAGCGATTTTCCTACACGTCTTTACACGGAGTAGGCGTTTCTAGGTCTGGCACGGCGCCACTATACTTTCGCCAACTGTGTCACCAATAAGACAAAAGATGCCTGGAAGCATCCCCTTCTCCCTTGAGGAAATGGCAATGAAGGAACAGCGCCACCTGCCCGCTCTGCGTGCCCATATCGAACAACTGTTGAGCAAGGGTTGGATCATCTCCAACCGCAGCCCGCTGACCTTGCAGAATGGTCACCGCTGCTATCTGGTGTCTCACGGCATGTTGATCAGCGAATCACCCTCGCGCGCCGCCTGATCCGCTTCCCCATGCCGCTGCGCCGTCCCCGCCTTGGCGCAGTGGTGTTTTTGGTAAATCCTCGGGTGCACCCGCCAACGTCGGTACATTGCCGGATTTATTGCCCTGCCTCCCAGGCTCGTACATCTTTCTAGCAGCAATCTCTCTCCTTCCCTTGGTTGGCATCCTCTCTCAGCCATTGCAGCGCGGCGTCACGCCGTCCTTGAGCCAGGCTGACCTTCTTCTAAATGGATCGAGCCGAGGTGAGCGGCAGGTCGACCAGCGGCAGCCACCAGCCGGCTGCCTGCCTATATGCGCCGCCTGTGATTACTGTCGTTTGGCTCAGGGCCAGACGGTCAGCGGCGCGCGCAACGTTCTGTTCGCGCTGCATACCATCCAGCATCCGCAACAGGTTGAGGGCGAAGGTGCTGAAATTCATCGGCTGAATAGGAAGTATCACGAGACTAAATTTCAAAAATGGTAGCGGTGTGCTTATCGTGACTCGAGCTTTCCGCTTCGTGCGCCAGCGGAACAGGTAGGAGCGTTATCGTTTCAACCGAGTCGCCCTAGGTGAGTGAAGGCGCCGCTTTGCTGGGCGCAAGCCTGACGCGATGCAGGCCGTTGGCCGGGTCCGGAAAACACTACAACAAGAGGAGCACACCAATGCATCCCTTCAGCTTCGCCACCACCGCGCAGATCCTCTGCGAATCCGGCGCCAGCCTACGTCTGGCCGAACTGTGCCGCGAACGCGGCGCCCGGCGCGTGCTGATCGTCACCGACCCGGGTATCACCCGTCTGGGTCTGCTCGAAGCGCTGCTGCCGGGCTTCGCTCGCGCGGGTATGAGCGTGCAGGTGTTCGACCAGGTGCTGGCCGACCCGCCCGAGGCCGTGGTGCTGGCGGCCGTGGATCAGGCTCGGGAGTTGCGGGCCGAGTTGATCGTCGGCTTCGGTGGCGGTAGTTCGATGGATGTAGCCAAGCTCGTAGCGCTGCTGGCGCATCCTGACGGCGATCAGGCGTTGAGCGATATCTATGGCGTCGGCAATGCTAGCGGCCGGCGCCTGCCGCTGATACAGGTACCGACCACCGCCGGTACCGGCTCCGAGGTCACCCCGATCGCCATCGTGACCACCGGCGAGACAACCAAGATGGGCGTGGTTTCGCCACTGCTGCTGCCGGATCTGGCTCTGCTCGATGCCGACCTGACCCTCGGCCTACCGGGTGCGGTCACTGCCGCCACCGGTATCGACGCCATGGTGCATGCCATCGAGGCCTACACCAGCGCACTGAAGAAAAACCCACTCTCCGACCTCCTGGCGCGTGAGGCGTTGCGCCTGCTGGCGGCCAACCTGGATGAAGTGGTGCGCAACGGCAGCAACCGCGAGGCGCGCCAGGCCATGCTGCTTGGCGCCTGTCTGGCCGGGCAGGCCTTTGCCAATGCCCCGGTGGCGGCGGTGCACGCGCTGGCCTATCCGCTGGGCGGGCATTTCCATATTCCCCACGGATTGTCCAACGCCCTGGTGCTGCCGCAGGTGCTGGCGTTCAACGCGTCGGTGGCTGCGCCGCTCTACGCCGAGCTGGCGCCGCTGGTATTGGGCGAGCGTCTGCGGCCGGGCAGTGCAGCGGCGCAGACCGAGCAATTGATCGATGCCCTGGCCGGCTTCAGCCAGCGCAGCGGCCTGCCGACGCGGCTGCGCGATGCTGGCGTGAGCGAGGCGATGTTGCCCACGCTGGCAGCGGACGCCATGCTGCAGCAACGGCTGCTGGTGAACAATCCGCGCGAGATGAACGAGCAGCAGGCCCTGGCCATTTACCAGGCCGCTTACTGATTCAGGTCGCGACCCAGGCACTTCCCGCAAAGCTTGCGGATTTGTGGGAGGGGCTTTAGCCGCGATTCCAACCCAAGGATCATCATGAGCCAACCTCAACACCTGCGTGGCGATTACCGCCACTTCCAGCCGATTACCACGCGCTGGCACGACAACGACATCTATGGCCACGTCAACAACGTGACCTACTACAGCTACTTCGACAGTGCGGTGAATGCCTATCTGATCGCCGAGGGTGGGCTGGATATCCATGGCGGCGAGGTGGTCGGTTTCGTGGTCAGCTCGTCGTGCGATTACTTCGCCTCCATCGCGTTTCCCGATGCCATCGAGGTCGGCCTGCGCGTCGGCAAGCTGGGCAACAGTTCGGTGCAGTACGAGCTGGCGATCTTCCGGGCGGGAGAGGAGCAGGCCTGTGCGGCCGGGCGTTTCGTCCACGTGTTCGTGGATCGGGTGAGCAACCGTCCGGTGAACATACCGGCGAGCCTGAGAGCGGCGTTGTTGGGTCTGCTCAGCGAGGGATAAGCGTGGGCCGGCATTGGGCTGCCGGCCCGAGCCAGCACATCAGCGGCGATGCCAATGTTTCTTGCCGTGGCGATGCTTCTTGCCATGATGGCGCCTGTCGCGGCGGTCGTCTTCATAGCTGGCATTGCCCATGTGGTTGCCCAGCGCGCCGCCAGCACCACCGCCAACCGCGGCGCCGACCACGCCACCGGTATTGCCACCCACCTGCTGGCCGAGCACGTTACCGCCCGCTGCGCCCAGGCCGGCGCCGATGGCCGCTTCGGTGCGGCTGCGCCGATCCGCGCCGACCATACCACCGGCGGCACCGCCGAGACCGGCACCGACGGCCGCGCCGGTATTGCCACCGACCTGCTGGCCAACCATCGCACCGACCGCGCCACCCAGGGCGCCGCCCAGGCCTGCTTCGGTATTGCCGGCAAAGGCGTAGCCGCCACTGGTGATGCCCAGGGACAGGAAGAAGAGTTGCAGTGACTTCATGAAAACCTCGTCAGGGAGCCGCGGTTCGGCGTTATGCCATTGACCCGTGGGCCCTGATCGAGGTTCCTGGCCTTTCGTCAGCCTGCTGCCAGCAGCGTGGTGTTCTGCGCCGGCAGAACGCGAATGGCGACGAACTTGCTGGTCGGGGTAAAGCTGCCGACACCGTAGCTGTCCAGCGGCACCAGGGGGTTGGTCTCCGGATAGTAGGCTGCGGCCTGGCCAGCCGGGATGTCGAAGGCGAGGAGGGTGAAGCCCTCGACCTTGCGCTCGATGCCGTCGTCCCACAGCGAGACCATGTCCACTTTCTGCCCCGGCGTCAGGCCCAGGCGGCGAATGTCGGCCTCGTTGGCGAAGACCACGTGGCGCTGGCCGCGTACGCCGCGATAGCGGTCGTCGAGGCCGTAGATGGTGGTGTTGTACTGGTCGTGCGAGCGCAGCGTCTGCAGGATCAGATCCGGCTGCTGGCCGCTGCCACGGATGCGCTCGTGCACCAGGCTCTGCGGTAGCGCGTGGTTCATGAAGCGGGCGTGCCCGTTGCTGGTCTTCCAGCTGCGCGCGCCGGCCGAGTTGCCGAGGTAGAACCCGCCTGGGTTGGCGACGCGCTGGTTGAAGTCGTGGAAGCCCGCGATGGTATCGGCGATCAGGTCGCGGATGCGGTCGTAGTCGGCGATCAGCGCATCCCATTCCACCGGATGATCGCCCAGGGTGGCCTTGGCGATGCCGGCGACGATGGCCGGTTCCGAACGCATGTCGCTGCCCGACAGCGGTTCCAACTGGCCATAGGACGCGTGGATCATGCTGAACGAGTCTTCCACCGTCACCGCCTGCGGGCCCGTGGCCTGACGGTCGATGTCGGTACGACCGAAGCAGGGCAGGATCAGGGCATCGCGGCCGACGGTGAGGTGGCTGCGGTTGAGCTTGGTGCTGATCTGCACGGTCAGTGCGCAATTCATCAGCGCCTGGTGCGTGCGGGGGCTGTCCGGGGTGGCCTGGGCGAAGTTTCCGCCGAGGCCGATGAACACCTTGGCCTGGCCATCGAGCATGGCGTTGATCGCCTCGACGGTGTTGTGACCGTTGGCGCGCGGCACGCTAAAGCCAAAGCGCTTTTCGAGGGCATCGAGCAGAGCCGCCGGCGGACGGTCATTGATGCCCATGGTGCGGTCGCCCTGCACGTTGCTGTGGCCGCGTACCGGGCACAGGCCGGCGCCGGGGCGGCCGATCTGGCCGCGTAACAGTTGCAGGTTGACCACTTCCTGAATGGTCGGTACCGAGTGGTGGTGCTGGGTCAGGCCCATGGCCCAGCAGATGATCACCCGCTCGGCGCGACGGTACATGCGCGCGGCCTGCTCGATCTCGGCCAGGGACAGCCCGGACTGTTGCTCGATGTGCTGCCAGTCGGTGGCGTCTACCACGTCCAGGTACGCTTGCAGGCCGTCGGTGTGTTCTGCGATGAAGGCATGGTCGAACACGGCGGGCTCGCCCTTGGCCTGGGCTTCACGCTCCCACAGCAGAAGGAATTTGGCGATGCCGCGTATGGCGGCCATGTCGCCACCCAATGCCGGGCGGAAGAAGGCGGTATTCAGCGGCTCGGAACCGTTGGTGAGCATCTCCAGCGCGTTCTGCGGATGCTGGAAGCGCTCCAGACCGCGCTCCTTCAGCGGGTTGAAGCAGACCACTTGAGCGCCGCGTTTCACCGCCTCGCGCAGCGGTTCGAGCATGCGCGGATGGTTGGTGCCGGGGTTCTGGCCAAAGACGAAGATCGCATCGGCATGCTCGAAGTCGTCGAAGGTGACGGTGCCCTTGCCGATACCGATGCTTTCGATCAGCGCCGCGCCACTGGCCTCGTGGCACATGTTCGAGCAGTCGGGGAAGTTGTTGGTGCCGTAGGCGCGGACGAATAACTGGTAGAGGAAGGCCGCCTCGTTACTGGCTCGGCCGGAGGTGTAGAACTCGGCCTGGTTGGGGCTTTCGAGCGCCTTGAGGTGCTGTGCGACCAAGGCGAAGGCATCGTCCCAACTGACCGGCAGATAGCGGTCGGTGCTGGCGTCATAGCGCATCGGCTGGGTCAGGCGGCCCTGATACTCGAGCCAGTAATCGCTCTGCTCGCGCAGTTGGCTGACCGTATAGCGGGCGAAGAAAGAGGCGTCCACACGGCGTTTGGTGGCTTCCCAGTTGACCGCTTTGGCGCCGTTCTCGCAGAACTTGATGCGTCCGTCCTCGGGCGAATCGCCCCAGGCGCAGCCGGGGCAGTCGAAGCCGCCGTTCTGGTTGGTCTTGAGCAGTGCGCGCAGGTTCTTGAACGGCTGTTTGCTGTCCAGCCAGAAGCGGGTGACGCTCTTCAGCGCGCCCCAGCCGGCGGCCGGGCCACTGTAGGGTTTGTAACGCGGGTCGACGGGTTGCAGGCTCATGCGGATTCTTCGTTGACGGGCGCCGGGCTGTAGACGCGCGGCGAACTGTGATGAGGGAGATGAATCAGGTTGAGGCGGTGGCGGCGTGCCCACTCCACGGTCAGGGCGGTCGGCGCCGACAGGCTGACGAGCGTGGCGATACCGGCGCGCACGGCCTTGTGCAGCAGCTCCAGGCTGCAGCGGCTGGTCACCAGGGCGAAACCGCCGTGGCTGTCGATGCGTTCGCGGGCCAGTGCGCCAATCAGCTTGTCCAGCGCGTTGTGGCGGCCAATGTCCTCGCGGCACAGGCGGATGTCGCCCTGCGCATCGATAAACAGCGCGGCGTGCAAGGCGCCGCTGTTGCGGGCCAACTGCTGCTGTTCGCCGATGCGGTCACGCAGCCCTTGCAGGTGCTCCAGAGGCGGTAGCGGTGCGCCGGGCAGCGCATCGAGAACCGGCAGCGCCTGATCCAGTGCGTCGACGCCACACAGTCCACAACCGCTGTTGCCGGCCAGTTGCCGACGCTGCTGCTTGATCGCCCAAAAGCAGCGGCTGCTGACTTCGAGGCGCGCCTCGCGGCTCGAAGCGAGGCCGCGGATGTCAATGTCATAGATATCGTCGATGGAGTTGATCCAGCCATTGCCCAAGCTGAAACCGACGGCGAAATCCTGCAGATGATGGGGCGAAACCATCATCACGGCCTGGTTCAGATCGTTGTAACTGATGGCCAGGGCGCACTCTTCTGCCAGCTCGGCCTGATGGGCGTGCTGTGAACCGAGTTCGACATAGCTGTAGGCGCTGGACGCGGCCGGGGAGGCTTTGCGCTCGGGCATTGGGAGGCCCCCTGAGACAATTTGACTCAGCTAGCCTAAGCCCTTGTGGAGGTGTCGTCTAATCGTCTGCTTCGATACGCTGATCGATGGCGTTTATCGGTCGAGCGCGTGATGTGCCAGCCACTGCTCGGCAGCGCTGAAGCAGGCCTGTGCAAGTGGCGAATCGGGCGCGCCACGGCGACGGATCAGGCCCATGGGCGCGAGGGTGTGGGCATCTTCGATCGGCAGCAGGCGCAGATGCGGGGCGGCCGGCCAGTCACCGCTCTGCAGCGGCATGATGCTACAGCACAGACCGGCGCTGACGGCGCGGGTCAACTGATGCACGGCATCGGTCTGCAGCCGAACCCGTGGGCTCAGTCCGCGCGCGCGAAAGCTGTGGTCGATGGATTGACGAAAGTGCATGCCGCTCGATAGCAGGCCCAGCGGTACCGTGGCCAGTTCTTCCCAGCTCAGGCTGTTGCTGCTGAAGGGGAAGTGGCGGGGCGAGAATAGCAGCCCCATGCGCGCCTCGCCCAGCTCCAGGCAGGCGAAATGCTGCCGATCCAGACGGTCGAGGTAGGACAGGCCAAGGTCGAGCTGATTGCGTCCCAGGCCTTCGATGATCTGTTCGCTGCTCAGCGCATGCAGCTGAAAATTCAGGCTGGGATGGTGCTCGGCGAACAGGCTGACCAGATGCATCGGGTCGAAGGCCGCCAGCGGTACCACGCCCAGGCGCAGGGTACCCACCAGTTGCCCCCGGCACGCGGCGGCTTCGGCGAGCAGGCCATCTTCGGCGGCGAGCAGGCTGCGTGCCCAGGCGAGAATACGCTCACCTTCGGCGCTGAAGCCCTCGAAGCGCTGGCCGCGACGCACCAGCTCCAGGCCCAGTTCCTCCTCCAGTTGGCGCAGACGCATGGACAGCGTCGGCTGGGTCACGTGGCAGCGTGCGGCGGCCTGGCCGAAGTGGCGGGTTTCGTCGAGGGCGACGAGGAACTTCAGCTGTTTGATGTCCATGGCTGCTCTCAGAGGCCGGCAATCAGGGCGCGGTAATCTTCCACCGCTGCGAACTCTTCGGTGTCCTTGACACCGGCCTGGCTATCGGGCTGGCGCACGGCGAGCAGGTGGACGACGCCGAAGCGCCCGGCGCTACGCAGGATCGGCAGGCTGTCGTCGATGAACAGGCTGCGCGCCGGGTCGAAATCGACGTCCTGGCGCAGGGCGAACCAGAACTGCTGGTCTTCCTTGGGAAAGCCATAGTCGTGGGAGCTGATCAGGCGCTCGAACCAGGGCGCCAGCTCGACCCGTTCCATCTTCAACGACAACGAATCGCGGTGCGCGTTGGTGATCAGCACCACACGCTTGCCGGCCTCGCGCAGTGCACGCAGAAAGACCTCGGCATCCGCGCGCAGGGCGATCAGGTGCGCGACCTCGCGCTTGAGCTCGCGGATCGGCAGCTTCAGTTCGCGGCTCCAGAAATCCGTGCAGTACCAGTTCAGCGTACCGGCATGTTGGCGAAACAGCGGCAGCAGCTCGGCTTCGGCCAGTGCCAGGCTGAGGCCATGGTGCTCGGCGTAGCGCTGCGGCAGATGCGTGAGCCAGAAGTGATTGTCGAAGTGCAGATCGAGCAGGGTGCCGTCCATGTCCAGCAGGACGGTGTCGATCTGGTGCCAGGGCAGTGGAGGCATGGGCGCGTCTGATGAGTATTGGGTCGTGAATCTGCCAGAGTGCGTCGTGAACGCGCAATCTGTGCCGGGGATAATGACGAAAGCCGCTGTATGATAACCCGCCAGGTTCCGCCAAGGAGTTGTTCCATGCGCCAAAAACCCACGGTTCTCGCTCGCGAGATCGTCGCCAGCAGCCGCCTGTTCCGCGTCGAGGAGGTGCAGCTGCGTTTTTCCAACGGCGCCGAGCGCACCTATGAGCGGCTGGTCGGCAAGGGCCCGGGCTACGGTGCGGTGATGGTGGTGGCGATGCTCGACGCTGAACATGCCGTGCTGATCGAGGAATACTGCGGCGGCACCGATGACTATCAGCTGTCGTTGCCCAAGGGGCTGGTCGAACCGGGGGAAGACGTGCTGGTGGCAGCCAACCGCGAGCTCAAGGAAGAGGCCGGGTTCGGTGCGCACGAGCTGGAGTACATCACCGAGCTGAGCCTGTCGCCCGGTTACATGAGCCAGAAGATTCAGGTGGTGCTGGCGCGCGATCTGTATGAAGAGCGCCTGCCGGGGGACGAACCCGAGCCGATGCGCGTCGACCGTATCAGCCTGCGCGAGCTCTCCAGCCTGGCCCGCCACGAGCAATTCAGCGAGGGGCGTGCACTGGCCGCTTTGTATCTGGTGCGTGATCTGCTGACCGAGCGTGGGGAGTTCAGCCTGTGAGCCATCTCTACATTCCCCGTGTGATCGAACTGGTGCGCGCGGCGGGTGCGGCCACTCTGCCTTACTGGCGCAGCGGTGTGGCGGTGACGGAAAAGGCTGATGCCTCGCCGGTGACCGCCGCCGATCTGGCTGCGCACCATATCCTGCTCGACGGTCTGCGCGCCCTGGCACCGGAGGTGCCTGTTTTGTCGGAAGAGGCCGCCGACATCCCGCTGGCCGAGCGCGCCGCCTGGACACGTTGGTGGCTGGTCGATCCACTCGATGGCACCAAGGAATTTATCGCCGGATCGGAGGAGTTCACCGTCAATGTCGCGCTGATCGAGCAGGGCCGCGTGGTTTTCGGCGTGGTCGGCATTCCGGCCAGCGGCCGTTGCTATTACGGCGGTGCCGGCATGGGGGCCTGGTGCAGCGATGCACCGGGTCGCGAGCAACCGATTCGCGTGCGTGTGGCTCAGGCTCAAGGCATCACTCTGGTGGCCAGCAAGCGTCACTCGAGTCCGGCGCAGGAAACCCTGCTGGCCGGTCTGATCCAGCGTTTCGGCGAGCCCGCGCTGGCCAATATCGGCAGTTCGCTGAAGTTCTGCCTGTTGGCCGAAGGCAATGCCGACTGCTATCCGCGTCTGGCGCCCACCTCGCAGTGGGACACCGCAGCGGCGCAGGGCGTGCTGGAAGGGGCGGGTGGCGAAGTGCTGGATCTGAGCGGTGCACCGCTGACCTATGAGACGCGCGAGTCCTTTCTCAATCCGTCTTTCCTGGCGCTGCCGGCTGCCGCCGAATGGCGTGGCGAGCTGATCGAGCTGGCGCGCGGTCTGTAGGGCGGGTGAAACCCGCCACATCGACCATGGCGGGTTGCACCCGCCCTACGGTTCTGAAGCCCTTCCCGCCGTGACCGCTCAATCGAGCATGTCGCTGTAACGCTCGTCCTTCTTGAACACCAGCGGCTGCTCGAAGCCCGGCACCTTGATCTCCTCGGTGGTGATGGAGATCGCCTGGTCGTCGATCATGTCGTTGCCAAAGTTGTAGATGATGTCCAGCTTGCCCTGCAGCGCCTGCTGGTCGTAGGCCGCTGCGGCGCTACGAGTGCTCTCGCGGCGTGCCAGGTAGGCCTCGAAGGCGGCCTGGCCATGGCGCTTGCGCAGCATACGTTCGGCCACGTGCGGGGCGAGGATCACGGCGCTGGCGTTGTTGCCACCGAAACCCTTAGAGTTGATGAAGGCCACGTCCAGCGCCTGCTCACCCAGCTTACGGTCTTCCGTGGACAGGCTCAGGTGATTCTGATGCACGTCACCGGCCACCGCATCGATGGTCTTGATGCCCGGCACGATGCCGTACTTGAAGGCGCCGAGGGCCGCGATCACCTGATCACCACTGGCGGTGGCCAGGGAGTGACCGACGAAGGCCTTCACCGCGGTGACTGGCCATTGCTGGATGCCGAAGGCCGCGGCGACACGGTCGAGAATCTCCGACTCGGTCACCCGGTTGGCTGGGGTGCTGGAGCCGTGGGCATGGACGAAGCTGCGGCTGCGCACGGCGTCCAGGCCCAGCAGTTGCACGGCGCTGGCCACGGCCTTGGCTACGGTCAGGTAGTTGCCCGGGCCAGGGGCGGAAATGGATTTCTTGAAGCCGTCGGCGTTGATGAACACGTCAGGCACCGCTGCATGGATATCGGCGCCCAGTTCCAGGGCCAGTTCGTCGTCCATCAGCACCACGAACTGGCAGGCTTCTGCCAGGGTAAAGCCGCAGTTGTCGCCGAACGGGCGGCTGGCGCGGCGGAAGTCGACTTCATCCTTGCCCTCGATCTGGCGCAGGCCTTCCTCGGTGGCCAGTGCACCCATGGCGCCGTAGCCCTCGATGCATTCCTGAGTAATTGGCGCTTCACTGTTGCCGACGATGACCACACGGGCCTTGCCACTGGCAATCTGCTCGATGCCCTTCTGCAGGTTGTAGAGGAAGGTGGCGCAGGCGCCCGTGACACTGCCTGAGGTGCCGACACTGCCGAGCACGTAGGCGTTGATGAAGTCCGCCGGCATGGTGTTCAGGCCCAGGGCCAGTTGCTTGGCGGTGACGCGGCCACCCTTGAGGCGCGACTGCATCATGCCGCCGTAGCCGTTGTCATCCAGCTGGCTCATTACGCTGCCAGCGAATACCGCCACTTCATCCGGGCGCACGTGCTGGATGATGCGCTGCCACTCGATGCCCACCGAGCGCAGGGCATCGGTGACGCCGACCACGGTCATGGCCAGGCCGCGAGGGTGGAAGCGGGCGTTGTACAGCTCGTTCGGCTCGAAGCCGGTGGGCAACTGGCCTGCGGACTTCACTGCCAGCGGGCGATAACTGTCGACCTTGAATTCGCAGCTGTCATGCAGGGTGACACGCACTTCGTTACCGTCGAGTTCTTCCAGCGACCAGTTGGCTGGCAGCGGTTCGGGCAGTTGTTTGCGCGAAGTGGTGAAGGTCAGCGGCTGCTGGCCAGCATCCAGGGTGATGCTTTTCTGCCAATGGGCGGCATCGGGATCCAGGTGCTGGCGTTCGATGCGGCGCACCAGGGTGCCGGCGAGAATCTCGTTGGCGAAGCGGGCCTCGATCTCGGCATGGCTCAGCGATTGGCCATCCTGGTCGCGGTATTGACCCTCGACCACCTGCACCAGCTTCATCATTTGCGCCAGGCCGGCCAGGGTTTCCTGGCGTGCCTTGGGCTCGAGCGATTCCAGCACGGTGCGGCGGAAACCATGGTGGAAGGAGCTGCGCCCGGCTGCGTTGTAACCCCCGAAACCCACGATCACAGGTAAGCGCGACATAACTCAAAAGCTCCTGAACAAGGCCAGCGCGACACCGGGCCGGCGCCTGGATGCGCGGGCAGGGTCATAGGGCGGTGGCGTTTGGAAAGATTTGGCTGCCTAACCTGACGTGGATGATGACCGTCGAGTCACTCATTCGTCCAATATCGCCACCAATCCGCAGCAGAACGCTGAGGTAGAGGCGCGGGCGTTGTAGATAGCAGAAAAAGGCGAGCCCGCCGGATGGCGGGCTCGGAGTGCTTGCTGAAGCGCGGGCTTTAAGGGGCGTAGGGCGGACTCAGGAGCCTAAGCGAACAGTCCGCCGGCCCATGCAGCGCTCGGCACCACCGCTCACGGCCAATACTCCCGGCAAAGGCGTACTGCTTCGCGAGTACGCCCGACTCATTCAAGCCTGATAGCTGATATGCCCGTCGACCAGCGTGTAACGCACTGCGCCGGGCAGGCAATGGCCGATGAAGGGGCAGTTGCTGCCCTTGGAGTACCACTGCTCGCCAGCGACGGTAGAAGCCTGCGCATCGAACAGCACGACATCGGCAGCGCCGCCGACGCTCAGCTTGCCGGCCGGCAGACGCAACGCCGCAGCCGGGCCACTGGACAGACGCGCCAGCAGGGTCGGCAGATCCAGCAGGCCGTCCTGCACCAGGCTCATGGCCAGCGGCAGCTGCAGTTGTACGCTGCTGATACCCGGCTCGGTGGCGGCGAAAGGCGCCAGCTTGGCATCACGCTCGTGCGGCTGGTGGTGGCTGGCGATGGCCGAGATCACTCCGGCCTTCACCGCTTCGCGCAGGCCGTCGCGGTCGGCCCGCGAGCGCAGTGGCGGCTGCACGTGATAGAGGCTGGAGAAGTCGATCAGTGCCTCGTCGGTGAGGATCAGCTGGTACAACGCGACATCGGCGGTTACCGGCAGGCCACGGGCTTGAGCGTTGGCGATCAGCTCGGCGCCACGGGCGCTGGTGATCTGGCTGAAGTGCGCGCGTACGCCGCTCTGTTCCACCAGCAACAGGTCGCGGGCCAGGGCCACGGTTTCGGCGGTTTCCGGAATGCCGGCCAGGCCGAGGAAGCTGGCGGTCGGGCCCTCATGCGCCAGGCCGCCTTCGGCCAGGTCGGCGTCCTGCGAATGGAAGATCACCTGCAGGTCGAAGGTGGCCGCATATTCCAGCGCACGACGCAGGGTGCGGCTGCTGCGGAAGTTATCCAGGCCGTTGCCGAAGGCGACGCAACCAGCGTCACGCAGCGCAACCAGTTCAGCCAGTTGTTCGCCAGCCAGGCCCTTGCTCAACGCGCCAATGGGGAAGACCTTGGTGTGTCCGGCTTCGCGGGCGCGATCAAGGATCAGCTCGGCCACCGCCGGAGTGTCCAGCACCGGCTTGGTCAGCGGCGGGCAGCACAGGCTGGTGACGCCGCCTGCGGCTGCAGCCAGGGTTTCCGTGGCGATGCTGCCCTTGCGGCTGTAACCCGGCTCGCGCAGGGCCGCCGACAGGTCGACCAGGCCGGGGGCGGCGATCAGGCCCTGGGCGTCGAGCGTCTTGTCGGCGACGAAGCCAGCAGGCGCCTGGCCGATGGCGACCAGCTTGCCGCCTTCTATATAGAGGTCGGTGACCTGATCGAGGCCGCTGGCTGGGTCGATCACGCGGGCGCCGAGGATTGCGGTACGCATCAGTTGGCCTCCTCGGCGTTGAGTTGACGTTGGGCGTTCTGCCCGCTCATGGCCATCGACAGCACGGCCATACGGATGGCGATGCCGTAGGTGACCTGGTTGAGGATCACCGACTGCGGGCCGTCGGCTACTGCCGACTCGATTTCCACGCCGCGGTTGATCGGTCCCGGGTGCATCACCAGGGCGTCCGGCTTGGCCAGCTTGAGGCGCTGCTCGGTGAGCCCGAACAGACGATAGAACTCACCCTCACTGGGCAGCAGGCCGCCCTGCATGCGCTCGCGTTGCAGGCGCAGCATGATCACCACGTCGACATCCTTGAGGCCCTCGTTGGCGTCGCTGAACACGCGCACGCCGTAGCTTTCCTCCAGGCCGATGGGCAGCAGGGTCTTCGGCGCAATGACGCGGATGTCCGGGCAGCCCAGGGTCTTCAGCGCCAACATGTTCGAGCGTGCCACCCGCGAGTGCAGGATGTCGCCGACGATGGCCACCGAGAGATTCTCGAAGTCGCCCTTGTGGCGGCGGATGGTGAGCATGTCGAGCATGCCCTGGGTCGGGTGCGCGTGGCGGCCGTCACCACCGTTGATGATCGCCAGGTTCGGGCAGACGTGCTCGGCGATGAAGTGCGCGGCGCCGGAGTCGGCATGGCGCACGACGAAGATATCGGCAGCCATGGCCTCGAGATTGCGCAGGGTGTCGAACAGCGTCTCGCCCTTGCTGGTGGAACTGGTCGAGACGTTGAGGCTGATGACGTCGGCCGACAGGCGCTGGGCGGCCAGCTCGAAGGTGGTGCGGGTGCGCGTGGAGTTCTCGAAGAACACGTTGCACACGGTCTTGCCGCGCAGCAGCGGGACTTTCTTCACCGCCCGCGCGCCGACTTCGAGGAAGGAGTCGGCGGTGTCGAGGATTTCGGTCAACAGCTCGCGGGGCAGGCCGTCGAGTGAGAGGAAATGGCGCAGCTGACCTTGGTCATTGAGCTGCAGCGGGCGCTTGGCGGCGAGTGGCGTCATCGCGGGGGTCTCAGTTGGCGAGCGTCTGGAGTTCGAGGGTCAGCGGCGTGGGGCCGGACAATTTTACCCGCTCGTTGGCGGCCAGCGACAGGGTCGCGCCAACCACATCGGGGCGAATCGGCAGCTCGCGGGCGTTGAGGTCGAGCAGGCTGACCAGGGTCACGCTGGCCGGGCGGCCGTAATCGAACAGTTCATTCAGCGCGGCGCGGATGGTACGCCCGCTCATCAGTACGTCGTCGATCAGCACCAGGTGCTGGCCTTCGATCTCGAACGGCAGCTCGGACGGCTGCACCTGCGGGTGCAGGCCATTCTGGGTGAAATCATCGCGGTAGAAGGACACGTCGAGCACGCCCAGCGCGTCGTCGCGATCCAGGGCGGCGAGCAGGGCTTGAGCGACCCAGACGCCGCCGGTACGGATGCCAATGAAACGCGGCCCGCTGATCTGGCGTTGGTTGAGGTGCTGGGTCAGGGCGCTGGCCATGGCCGGCAGCAGGTCGTTGGGGTTCGGTAGCATGGCGAAACTCCTTGGTGCGGGCCGATTCGCTCAGCCCGTGCAGTTTTCCTCTAGCCAGCCCTGTAGCAACAAGGCTGCGGCAATGGCGTCGACCGGGCGCTCGCGGTAGCCGCCACTCTGGCCTTCTCGCAGGCGCTGGCCCTTGGCCTCGAAGGTGGTCAGGCGTTCGTCGTGGGTGTAGGCCGGCAGGTTGAAGCGACCGTTGAGGCGGCGTGCGAACTTCTCCGCGCGGGCGCTCATCTCGCTGGGCGTGCCGTCCATGTTCAGCGGCAGACCGACCACCACGGCATCCGGCTGCCACTCCTTGATCAGTGCTTCGACACGGCTCCAGTCCGGTACGCCGTTCTGCGCCTTGAGCACGCACAGCTCGCGGGCCTGGCCGGTGATCACCTGGCCGACGGCGACGCCGATCTGCTTGGTGCCGTAGTCGAAGCCCAGTAGCAGGCGCAGTGGCTTGTCACTCATCAGGCGTGCCCAGCCTGTGAGGTGAGCAGGCTGAGGTTGATGCCAAGGCTGGCGGCAGCGGCGTTCAGGCGCTGGTCGAAGGGCAGGTCGAACAAGATTGCGCTGTCGGCGGGGCAGGTCAGCCAGGCGTTGTCGGCCAGTTCTGCCTCCAGTTGCCCGGCGTCCCAGCCGGCGTAGCCGAGAGTGATCAGGTATTTGTCCGGGCCGCTGCCATCGGCGATGGCGAACAGCACATCCTGCGACGTGGACAGACCCAGCTCGCCGAGCTCCAGGGTGGCCTGGAATTGCTGGCCGGCCGGGTGCAGGACGAAGCCGCGGTCGGTCTGTACCGGGCCGCCGGCGAAGATTGGCAGGCTGTGGCACAGCACGGCCGGCTCCTCATCCGGGCGCAGCTGTTCCAGAACATCGGCCAGGTTCAGCCCGTTGGGCTTGTTGATCACCAGGCCCATTGCCCCCTGTTCGTTGTGCTCGACCAGGTAGGTCACGGTCTGCGCGAAATTCGGATCGGCCATGTGCGGCATGGCGATCAGGAAATGGTGCTTGAGCGAGGTGGGGGCTGAATTCTTCATGTCGCTTAGTTTGAAGCTGCAGGCTGCAAGCCACAAGCTGCAAGTAAAAGCGAAAGGCCGGGTGGACGTGGGTGGCTTCTGAGGCTTGCGGCGGCGCCGTCAATTGCTCGAGAGGCGGTCGCCGCGCTCGAAGCGCCAGGTGCGAATGATCTCCAGCCGGTCGATATCGGCCAGGTCACCGGTAAACGGGGCGTAGGGCGCAGCCAGGCGCACGATACGCTGGGCAGCCTGGTCGAGAACTGGCTGTCCGGAGGATTCCAGCACCTGTACTTCGTACAGCGAGCCATCACGGTTGATCGACACCAGTAGGCGCAGGCTGCCATAGATGCGCTGGCGGCGGGCTTCGTCCGGATAATTGAGGTTGCCGATGCGCTCGACCTTCTTGCGCCATTCGTCCTTGTACCAGGCGCCCTTGTCGCGCATGGTCGAGGCGGCGTTGAGGCGATGGATCTTCGGCCGCTTGGCGTAGGCCTGAACTTCCTGGGCCAGCTCGGCCTCCAGGCTGGCGATCTCAGCTGACAATTGTGCCGAGTCGAAGACCGGTGCTGGCGGTGTCTTGGGCGTGGGTTTGCTTTCCTCACGCTTGACTGGAGTTTTCTGTGGCTGCGGCGCGCGCGTGGCGACGGCGGCCTTGGGCGCTTCCTGCTTGGTCGCGGGTTGCTGTGGCGTGGCGGGCGGGGTGACCTTGCGCACCTCGCTGTCCTGGAAAATCGCCTGCTCGGTGGTCTTCGGCGCGGCGGCATGTTCGAGGGTGCCGCTACCTTGCTGGTTGTCCTGGGCGAGGAAGTCGGCTTCCTTGGGCTTCTCCTCGCTCTTGAAGGTCGACAGGGTGATTTCCAGCGTCTTGCTGATCTGCGGAGGCGGCTCCAGGGTGAAGCCCACGCCAAGAATCACCGCGACATGCAGCGCGGCCGCGATGAACAGCGTGAAGCCCAGACGATCCGCCGGGCGGACGGCGGCGGAGGGCGTGACGGGAGGCGTGGCTGCTGCGTTCATCGCGTATCGGGTCTGCTTTGGGTGACGCGCAGTCTGCGGCGCGGCGCTTCAGGCTGCAAGCCTGAAGCGCCAGGCTGTAACCTGCGTCAAGCTTTTGCGCCGAGTTTGCCGGCGATGCACTCCATCAGGCGTTCGCCGATGCGCGTGTCGAAGGCCGCATCGATCTCGCGGATGCAGGTCGGGCTGGTGACGTTGATTTCCGTCAGGTGCTCGCCGATCACATCCAGGCCGACGAAGATCAGCCCTTTCTCGCGCAGAGTCGGGCCTACGGCTGCCGCGATCTCCTTGTCGCGCTCGGTCAGCGGGCGTGCCTCGCCTCGGCCGCCGGCGGCCAGATTGCCGCGCGTCTCGCCTGCGGCGGGAATGCGCGCCAGGCAATAGGGGATCGGCTCGCCATCGATCATCAGGATGCGCTTGTCGCCATCCTTGATTGCCGGCAAATAACCCTGCGCCATGATCTGTTGTCTGCCATGCTGAGTGAGGGCTTCCAGAATCACCGAAAGGTTGGGGTCGCCTTCGCGGTGACGAAAGATCATCGAACCACCCATGCCATCCAGGGGTTTGAGAATGATGTCACGGTGCTCATCGGCAAATTGGCGCAGAATATCCGCTCGCCGACTGACCAGGGTTGGCGGCGTGTATTGGGCAAACTGGGTGGCGAAGAACTTCTCGTTGCAGTCACGCAGACTTTGCGGGCGGTTGACCACCAGCACACCATCGCGCTCTGCCTGCTCCAGCAGGTAGGTGGAATAGATGAACTCGTTATCGAAGGGTGGATCCTTGCGCATCAGGATCACGTCCAGTTCAGCAAGGGGGGCGTCCTGTTCGGCGTCCAGTTCGAACCAGCGCTGAGGGTCGTTGAAGACTTTCAGCGGGCGCATGCGGCCACGAGCCTGGCCACGCGCCTGATAGAGATCCTGCTGCTCCATGTAGAACAGTGACCAGCCGCGAGCCTGGGCCGCCAGCAGCATGGCCAGCGAGCTATCTTTCTTGAAGGTGATGTCTGCGATGGGATCCATGACGATCCCGAGACGAAGGCTCATGGGGTGACTCTCCGCGAGAAAAATACAGGCGTCGGCCGCATCGGCCGGGCCCAACAAGGGTTGTCAGGGTGGCGCCAGGCGGGGCCGTGGTCAAGGGCGAAAAGCCGCCGGGCGGGCTTATAGCTTGCATGTGGAGAGTGTGCTAAAAAGGCCCGACGGTGGGCCGCAGGCCTACCGGAAACTGGGCCTCAGGCATACTGATAACGCGTAAATAACGACTCACCGAGGCGATGGTAGGGCGAACATGGAACAGCATTCCGACGGTTTGAAAGTGATGGTGATCGACGATTCGAAAACGATTCGTCGCACCGCGGAAACTCTGCTGAAGAAGGTGGGTTGCGAAGTCATCACTGCGGTCGACGGCTTCGATGCCCTCGCCAAGATTGCCGACACTCATCCCCGCATCATCTTTGTCGACATCATGATGCCGCGTCTCGATGGCTATCAGACCTGTGCCCTGATCAAGAACAACAGTGCTTTCAAATCCACCCCGGTGATCATGCTGTCCTCCAAGGACGGCCTGTTCGACAAAGCCAAGGGCCGTATCGTGGGTTCCGATCAGTACCTGACCAAGCCTTTCAGCAAGGAAGAGCTGCTCGGGGCGATCAAGACCCATGTGCCGGACTTCACCCCGGTGGAACAAGCCTCCTGACGTCGTGGCCCTAGGGCTCCTACGCTTCTTCTGTATTGGGATAGACCATGGCTCGAATTCTGATTGTTGATGACTCCCCGACCGAGATGTACAAGCTGACCGCCATGCTGGAAAAGCACGGCCATCAGGTACTCAAGGCGGAAAATGGTGCCGATGGCGTCGCCTTGGCTCGCCAGGAAAAGCCCGATGCCGTGCTGATGGATATCGTCATGCCGGGCCTCAACGGTTTCCAGGCGACCCGTCAACTGACCAAGGACGCCGAAACCAGCCACATTCCGGTGATCATCGTCACCACCAAGGATCAAGAAACCGACAAGGTCTGGGGCAAGCGCCAGGGCGCCAAGGACTACCTGACCAAGCCGGTTGATGAAGACACGCTGCTGAAAACCCTCAATTCGGTTCTGGCCGGCTGACGCCGGGCTGTCCGCTTACTCGATAAGAAGAAGGCCACGGCGGCATGTCGGACGTACTGACTCCCTTCCAGATTCTCCGTGAGATCGACCAGCGCTGTCGTGCGCTGGCGGCCGGCCTGCCCTCTCAGCAGGCTGCGGTGCAAACCTGGAGTGGTATCGGTTTTCGCATGGGCGAGCGCCTGTTCGTGGCGCCGATGGGGGAGGTTGGCGAGGTGTTGCACGAGCCTCGCTACACGCAGTTGCCGGGGGTCAAGGGCTGGGTCAAGGGTGTGGCGAACGTACGCGGGCGCCTGCTGCCGGTCATGGATCTGTGTGGCTTCTTCGGCAATGAACTGTCGCCGCTGCGCAAGCTGCGGCGGGTTCTGGTGGTCGATCACCAGGACATCTTCGCTGGCCTGACGGTCGACGAAGTCTTCGGTATGCAACATTTCCCCGTGGATACCTTTTCCGAGCAGTTGCCGCCTCTCGAGGCGAGCATCGCGCCCTTCATCCACGGTGTATTTCAGCGTGAGCAACCCTGGCTGGTATTCAGCCCGCATGCCTTGACGCGGGATCAGGTGTTTCTCGATGTCGCTTATTAGAAGAATTTCGGTTGGGTCGGTTCTGCCGGCCCTTTGGCGTTATACGGGAACCGTAGTGCGGTCGGTCCAGGCGGGGGCCAGATAATGAAGAAACTCAATGCAAGCAATCTGTTGGGCGGGACACGTAGCAGCACGCTGATTGCGGGGCTGTTCGTCGTGCTGATCGTCTCCATCGTGTTGGAGTTCGCCAACTTCGCGTACATCAATACGCAATCGAACTACGACACCGAGTACATCAGTCACTCCGGTGAGCTGCGCGTACTGTCGCAGCGTATCGCCAAGAACGCCACGGAAGCCGCGACGGGCAAGGCAGAGGCCTTCGGCCTGCTGCGTGATGCGCGTAACGACTTCCAGCAGCGCTGGAGCTTCCTCACCGATGGTGACGCCAGCACCGGCCTGCCGCCGGCGCCCGAGGCGGTTCAGCCGCAGATGGCTGCCGTGCAGAAAGACTGGGATGGCTTGCGGCAAAACGCCGACGCCATTCTGGCCAGCGAGCAGACCGTACTGTCGTTGCACCAGGTAGCCGCCACTCTGGCCGAAACCATCCCGCAACTGCAGGTCGAGTACGAGGAAGTCGTCGACATCCTGCTGGAAAGCGGTGCGCCGGCCGCTCAGGTCGCCGTGGCCCAGCGTCAGTCGCTGCTGGCTGAGCGTATTCTGGGTTCGGTTAACAAGGTACTGGCCGGTGACGAAGACTCGGTGCAGGCCGCCGACATGTTCGGTCGCGATGCCAGCCTGTTCGGGCGTGTACTCAACGCCATGCTCGAAGGCAACGCCGCCATGGAAATCACCAAGGTGACCGACACCGAGGCGCTGGAGCGCCTGTCGGAGATTTCCGAGCTGTTCGAATTCGTATCCGGTTCCGTGGACGAGATTCTGGAAACCTCGCCGGAACTGTTCCAGGTGCGTGAGTCCGCCAACTCCATCTTCACCGTTTCGCAAACGCTGCTGGACAAGGCTTCCGCCCTGGCCGTCGGTTTCGAGGATCAGGCTGCCGGGCGTACCGTCAACACCCTGTTCGGTTATGTCCTCGGTGCTCTGGCATTGGCGTCGATCATCCTCATCGGTCTGGTAATGGTGCGTGAAACCAACCGCCGTCTGACCGAGACCGCCGAGAAGAACGAACGTAACCAGGCGGCGATTCTGCGACTGCTCGACGAAATCGCCGACCTCGCCGACGGTGACCTGACCGTGGCCGCGACGGTAACCGAAGACTTCACCGGTGCCATCGCCGACTCCATCAACTACTCCATCGACCAGCTGCGCGACCTGGTAGAAACCATCAACCAGACCGCCGTGCAGGTGGCCTCGGCTGCTCAGGAAACCCAGGCGACCGCCATGCACCTGGCCGAGGCTTCCGAGCACCAGGCGCAGGAAATTGCCGGCGCCTCTGCGGCGATCAACGAGATGGCCGTGTCGATTGACCAGGTATCGGCGAACGCCAGCGAATCGTCCGCGGTAGCGGAACGTTCCGTAGCCATCGCCAACAAGGGCAACGAAGTCGTACACAACACCATCACCGGCATGGATAACATCCGTGAGCAGATCCAGGACACTTCGAAGCGGATCAAGCGTCTCGGTGAATCGTCCCAGGAGATCGGTGACATCGTTAGCCTGATTAACGACATTGCCGACCAGACCAACATCCTCGCCCTGAACGCCGCGATCCAGGCATCCATGGCCGGTGATGCGGGCCGCGGCTTCGCCGTGGTAGCGGACGAGGTACAACGCCTCGCAGAACGTTCCTCGGCGGCGACCAAGCAGATCGAGGCGCTGGTAAAAACCATTCAGACCGACACCAACGAAGCCGTTATCTCCATGGAGCAGACGACTTCCGAAGTGGTGCGTGGTGCCCGTCTGGCGCAGGACGCCGGTGTGGCACTGGAAGAGATCGAGAAGGTATCCAAGACCCTCGCAGCCCTCATCCAGAACATTTCCAACGCCGCCCGCCAGCAGGCCTCCTCGGCCGGCCACATCTCCAACACCATGAACGTGATTCAGGAGATCACCTCGCAGACGTCCTCGGGTACCACCGCTACCGCACGCAGCATCGGTAACCTGGCCAAGATGGCCAGTGAGATGCGCAAGTCGGTGTCGGGCTTCACCCTCCCGGACAGCCGCGACCCGGTCTGATAGAGGAGTGCGGAGGTCGCTCGCGGCCTCCGCTGGATAGCCATGACTCAGGGCGAGGGGCAGGGTATGCAGGCAGCCGGCATCTGGGCGTTGACGCCTACGGCCGAGATGTCGCAGACGGACTTTCACGACTGGCAGACGCTCCTCGAAGAGCGTACCGGCGTGGTCGTCAGCGAACAGCGCCGGGCATTTCTGCAGACCAATCTGAGCGCGCGCATGCGCGAATTGGGCGTCACGGACTACGCCAGTTACTACCGTCAGGTGACCGATGGGCCACGTGGCGCGGTGGAGTGGTCGACCCTGCTGGATCGTCTGACCGTGCAGGAGACGCGTTTCTTCCGCCACCTGCCGTCGTTCGACGTGTTGAGCCGTTATCTGCAGGAGCGTCTGACGGCCGGGCTGGGTAAGCCCTGGGAATTCTGGAGCGTAGGGTGTTCCAGTGGCGAGGAGCCGTATTCGCTGGCCATCCTGGCCGCCGAAGCATTGCAGGGTAGCGAGTCGCCGGAACATTTCGCCGTGACCGGTACGGACATCAGTCAGGGCGCATTGAGCAAGGCCCGCGAGGGCTGTTACTCGACGCGAAGGCTGGAGCAGGTGAGTGACGAGCTGCGCGAGCGTTATTTCCTCGCCCAGGCCGATGGACGCTTCAAGGTGGTACCGAGCCTGGCTGCGCGCGTGTGCTGCGCCAGGCTCAATGTGCTGGAACTGGCCAAGGCGCCGATGTCCGGCATGGACGTGATTTTCTGTCAGAACTTGCTGATCTACTTCCGCCGCTGGCGCCGCCGCGACATCCTCAATCGCCTGGCCGAGAGCCTGGCACCGGGTGGCTTGCTGGTGGTGGGTGTGGGTGAAGTAGCCGGTTGGCAGCATCCGGAGCTGGTGCCGGTAGCCGACGAGCGTGTTCTGGCGTTTACCCGCAAGGGATAAGGCCAAGTTTATGAGTGGAGTGGCTATGGGTGATCGGCATGATTATGTCGCCCTGGAGTGGGTCAAAGGCGAGATCGCGGAAACCCTGAAGCAGGCGCGCCAGGCCCTGGAGGCGTTCGTCGAGAACCCGCAGGATCCGACGCGCATGCGCTTCTGCCTGACCTACGTGCACCAGGTGCATGGCACCTTGCAGATGGTCGAATTCTACGGCGCCGCTCTACTGGCCGAGGAAATGGAGCAACTGGCCAAGGCGCTGATGGAAGGCCGCGTGGCCAACCAGGGCGAGGCGCTGGAAGTGCTGATGCAGGCCATCCTGCAGTTGCCGGTGTACCTCGACCGTATCCAGACCGCGCGCCGCGACCTGCCGATGGTCGTGCTGCCGCTGCTCAACGACCTGCGTGCCGCCCGTGGCGAGAAGCTGCTGTCGGAAACCAGCCTGTTCTCGCCGGACATGTCCGTTCGCCAACCGGCGTTGCCGGAGGGTGGCCTGGAACGTCTGCGCACCGCCGAGCTGCCGGTGTTGCTGCGCAAGCTGCGGCAGATGCTGCAGATGGCGCTTGTCGGGGTGATCCGCAACCAGGATCTGGCCACCAATCTCGGTTACATGGCGCGGGTTTTCGCGCGCCTGGAAAACCTGTGCAAGGAGGCCCCGCTCGGTGGCCTGTGGCAGATTGCTTCCGGCATGGTCGAAGGCCTGGCCAATGGCAGCGTGGTCAACGGCACTTCGGTGCGAACCCTGCTGCGCCAGGTCGACAAGGAGCTCAAGCGTCTGGTCGAGCAGGGCGCCGACGGTATCAACCAGGCCGCGCCTGATGAATTGACCAAGAATCTGCTGTTCTACGTGGCCAAGGCGCCGGCGCAATCGCCGCGCATCCGCGCCCTGAAGGAACAATACCGCCTGGACGAGGCACTGCCGGACACCGAAGTGGTGGACGAGGAACGCGCCCGCCTGGCCGGTCCCGACCGCGATGCCATGCGCTCGGTGGTGGCCGCCCTATGCGAGGAGCTGGTGCGGGTCAAGGACAGCCTGGATCTGTTCGTGCGCAGCGACCGCAATCAGCCCAGCGAACTGGATGCCCTGCTGGCCCCGCTCAAGCAGATCGCCGATACCCTGGCCGTGCTGGGCTTCGGCCAGCCGCGCAAGGTGATCCTCGACCAGATCGATGTGATCCATGGCCTGTCTCTCGGTCAGCGCGAGCCAAACGATGCGGTGCTGATGGATGTTGCCGGCGCGCTGCTCTATGTCGAAGCGACGTTGGCCGGCATGGTTGGCCCGAGCGAGGACAGCCAGAGCGAGCAGAGCCGCCTGCCGACCACCGATGTCGGGCAGATTCACCAGTTGGTGATCAAGGAAGCGCGCAACGGCCTGGAGCAGGCCAAGGACGCGATCATCGAATTCATCGCTTCGCAGTGGAATCACGAGCACCTGGCGCGTGTGCCCGAGCTGCTGACCCAGGTGCGTGGCGGTCTTGCGATGATCCCTCTGCAGCGCGCTGCCGACCTGCTCAGCGCCTGCAATCGCTACATTCAGGAGCAACTGCTGGCACGCAAGGCGGTGCCTAACTGGCAGAGCCTCGACACCCTGGCCGATGCCATTACCAGCGTCGAGTACTACCTCGAGCGCCTGGCCGAAGATCACGGCACCCAGGGTGACCTGATTCTCGACGTCGCCGAGGAAAGCCTGGAGGCGCTTGGCTATCCGCTGCAGGAAAAACCTTCGATTCTCGACACTGTCGAACCGCCGCTGGAAACGCCGGCACCGCTTGCCGATCCGCTGCAGGAGATCGAGCTGCTCGGTGCCGAGGACAGCGAGCTGGAGCAGCCGCTGGATGAGCCACTGATCGACGAGGTCGAACCGACCACGCCAGTGGAGGACGAATGGCTGCTGGATGCCGAGCCGCTGGTCGAGCCGGCGAACTTCGAGGCGCTGCCGGCCGAAACCGTCACCTTCGATCTCGAACCCCTCGAAGACTTGCCTGCCGTGCAGCCGGTAGCGCCCGCTGCGGATGAGTACCGGCTCGACGAAATCGAGCTCGACCTCGACGAACAGGCCGCTGCGCCGCAATGGGACGAACTGGAACTGGCCGACCTGGATCTGCCCGAAGTCGAGCTGCCCAGCGCTGTAGAGCCGGAGCCCGTGGTTAACCCCGTCGAGGTGGACAAGCCGCTGTCCATGGCCGACGTCATGGCTGCACCGGTGCAGGCCATCAATCCACCTGCCGCCGACGTGCCGCCCAGTTTGCTACCGCCGCCTGCCGACGAAGAGCCGGTGGACGATGAGCTGCTCGAAGTCTTCATCGAGGAAGCCGGCGAGGTGCTGGAAACCATCGCCGAGTACCTGCCGAAGTGGCAGGCCAATACCGAGGACAAGGATGCGCTGATCGAGGTTCGTCGCGCTTTCCATACCCTCAAGGGCAGCGGGCGCATGGTGCGTGCGCTGGTGATCGGCGAGCTGGCCTGGTCGATCGAGAATCTGCTCAACCGCGTGCTCGAACGCAGTATCGAGCCCGGCGAGGCCGTGCAACAGGTGGTGGTGGACGTGGTCGCGCTGATGCCGGCGCTGGTCGACGAATTCGCTGCCAAGGCTCAGCGCCAACGCAATGATGTCGACCTGCTGGCGGCCACGGCGCATGCCCTGGCCAAGGGCCTGACGCCCCCAAAATCTGACGCCCCGGTCGCCGCACAGGTAGCCGAGTCCGTGGGCGACGCCGAGGCTACCGATAGCACCGTGCAAGACGAGCCGGCCGTCGAAGCCCTGGTCGAGGAAGTCGAGGTCGGCGCGCCGATCGGTGCTGAATCGCTCGATGACGAGCCTGGGGACAGCGAACCCCTCGATGGCGAGCCCCTCGACCCACAACTGCTGGAGATTTTCCGCAACGAGGCGGAAACCCACCTGGATACCCTGGTCGGTTTTCTCGCCGATTGCGCGCAGGAATTGCCGCAACCGGTGACCGATGACCTGCAGCGGGCGCTGCATACCCTCAAGGGCAGTGCATACATGGCCGGCATTCTGCCGGTGGCGGAAATCGCCGCGCCGCTGGAGAAGTTGGTCAAGGAGTTCAAGACCAACCTGATACCGGTCGATCTGGCTGCCGCCGAGCTGCTCAGTCAGGCCGAGAAACTCTTCCGCGCCGGCCTTGAGCAACTGGAAAGCCGGCCGCTGGCCCCCATCGACGGTGCCGAAGCCTTCCTGGCCCGCGTACAGACGCTGCATCAGGAGCGCCTCGAGCAGGCCGAAGGCGAACGCCACGGCGAACGCGGTGAAGTCCGTGATCCACAACTGATCGGCATCTTCCTCGCCGAGGGCATGGATATCCTGCTCGATGCCGAGGATCTGCTGCGCAAATGGCGCGAGCACCCCGCCGAGCGCCAGGAGCTGTCGGCCCTGCTGGACGAACTGACCACCCTGGGCCGTGGTGCCGAGATGGCCGAGCTGCCGCAGATCGACGAGCTGTGCGAAGCGTTGCTGGATCTTTATGGTGCGGTCGAAGAAGGCAGCCTGGCGGTCAGCGAGCGCTTCTTCGATGAGGCGGAAAAGGCTCACGAAGCGCTGATCGGCATGATGGATCAGGTGGCTGCCGCGCTGGAGGTCACGCCACAGCCCGAGCGGGTCGATGCCCTGCGCGCATTGCTCGACGAAGCGCTGGGTCCGGCCACGCTGGCCCTGCTGACACCTGGCGCCGAGGGTTTTGAAGTCCTCGATCTGGATGCTGCCACCGAAGCTCTGCAGGCCGATATTGAAGAGCCGTCAGGTGAGGACGAGCCGCTGCCACAGCCTGCCGAGCAGGCACCGGAACTCGCGGTTTCCTCGCAGGTGCTGGATGCCGATCTCGACGACGAGATGGTGGAGATCTTCCTCGAAGAGGCGGTGGATATCCTCGAGAGCGCCGGTCAGGCTCTGGAACGCTGGCTCAGCGAACCGGACAACACCCTGCCGCTGTCTTCCCTGCAGCGCGATCTGCACACCCTCAAGGGCGGCGCGCGCATGGCGGCGATTCGTCCTATCGGGGACCTCGGCCATGAGCTGGAGTCGCTCTACGAAGGCCTGGTGGATCGTCGCTACGCGTATTCCACGCAGCTCGGCGACCTGCTGCAGCGCAGTCATGACCGACTTGGGCTGATGCTCGACCAACTGCAGGCGCGCCAGCCGCTGACGCTGGGTGATGACCTTATCCAGGCGATTCGCCAGTTTCGCCAGGCCGGTGCCGGGCAGGGCCTGGCTCCGGCCGTCGTACAGCCCGAGTCGGTGATCGACGAGACTCCGGATGAAGAGCCTGCATTGGCTGGCGAAGAAATCGCCGAGTCCTTGCCAGCCTTGGCCGAGGTCGAGGAACTGCCCGATGCCCAGAGCGAGCCCGATGAACCCGGTATGGACATCGAGGCGCTGACGCTCGACACACTGCCGGTGGAGGACGATCCTGTTGCCGAGCCCGAGCCCGAGCCCGAGCCCGAGCCCGAGCCCGAGCCCGAGCCCGAAGTCGAGGCGCAGCCTCAGTCCGACTGGCATGACGAACGTGACCCCGAACTGGTGGAAATCTTCCTCGAGGAAGGTTTCGATATCATCGACAGCGCTGGGGCCGCCCTGCAGCGCTGGATGGCGGATGTCGACAACAGTCTGGAGCTCGAAGCCCTGCAGCGCGATCTGCACACCCTCAAGGGTGGTGCGCGCATGGCGGAGATTCGCGAGATCGGTGATCTCGCCCATGAACTCGAATTTCTCTACGAGGGCCTGGGTACCGGCCGAATGCGCGCCAGCCCGGAGCTTTTTACCCTCCTGCAAGCCTGCCATGACCGTCTGGCAGAGATGCTCGACGCGGTACGTGCCAGGCGCACCGTGCCGCAGGGCGACGCCCTGATCGAGGCGATCAAGCGCTTCCGCGCCAACCCGGACGAGCAGGTCAGCATTCCCTCTGCCATACAGCTCAAGGCAGTGGTCGAAAGTGGCGCTGACCACGAAGCTGACAGCGACATTCTGGAAATCTTCCTCGAGGAAGGTGACGACCTGCTGGAAGCGATGGAAGCCGCCATCGGGCGCTGGGAACAGCAGCGCGACGACGCCTCCGCCATCGACGAGATGCTGCGTATCCTGCACACCCTCAAGGGCGGTGCACGCCTGGCCGGGCAGAAGCGTCTCGGGGACATGAGCCACGCCCTGGAGCAGCACCTGAGCGAGGCCCTGCAGCAGGGCGCGCCCTGGCCGGAAAGCCTGTTCCTCGATGTGCAGTCCGGCTTCGAGGGGCTGCAGAAGGAACTCGATCAACTGCGCCTGCGTCTGGACGAAAGTCTGGAGGACGAAGCACCCGTCGAGACGGTCGCCGCGCCGGAGCCTGCGCGTGCCGCCTCGACCTCGATCGTGGCAGCCAGCGAGCAACCGGCGCAGGTGCAGGTCGACAAGATCCTGCCCTTCGTACAGCGTGCGCGCGAAGCCGCCGATGAGGCTGCCGCGCGCCGCGCACCGCAGGAACTGGTCAAGGTTCCGGCGGAACTGCTCGAAGGGCTGGTCAACCTGGCCGGCGAAACCTCGATCTTCCGTGGCCGTGTCGAGCAGCAGGTGAGCGATGTCAGCTTCACCCTGAGCGAGATGGAAGCGACCATCGACCGCGTGCGCGACCAGTTACGCCGCCTCGACACCGAAACCCAGGCGCAAATTCTCAGCCGCTACCAGGCCGAAGCCGAGCGTGCCGGCTACGAGGATTTCGACCCGCTGGAAATGGATCGCCACTCGCAACTGCAGCAGCTCTCGCGCGCGCTGTTCGAGTCGGCCTCCGACTTGCTCGACCTGAAGGAAACCCTGGCGGCGAAGAACCGCGACGCCGAGACGCTGCTGCTGCAGCAGGCGCGGGTCAATACCGAGCTGCAGGAAGGCCTGATGCGGACGCGCATGGTGCCGTTCGACCGCCTGGTGCCACGCCTGCGTCGGATCGTCCGGCAGGTGGCCGGTGAGCTGGGCAAGCAGGTGGAATTCCTCGTCGGCAACGCCGAGGGGGAAATGGATCGTACCGTGCTCGAACGTATCGTCGCGCCGCTGGAACACATGCTGCGCAACGCCGTCGACCATGGCATCGAGCCCGCCGAGGTGCGCCGCGCCGCAGGCAAGCCGGACACCGGCACCATCCGCCTCAATCTCGGCCGTGAGGGCGGCGATATCGTCCTCACCCTGGATGACGACGGGGGTGGCATTCGCCTCGATGCCGTACGGCGCAAGGCCATCGAACGTGGGCTGATGGACGAAGGCAGCGATCTCAGCGATCACGAGGTGCTGCAGTTCATTCTCGAAGCCGGCTTCTCCACCGCCGAGAAGGTCACGCAGATTTCCGGGCGTGGCGTCGGCATGGATGTGGTGCACTCGGAGGTCAAGCAGCTCGGCGGCTCGATGAGCATCGACTCGAACGTCGGCCAGGGCACGCGCTTCACCATTCGCCTGCCGTTCACCGTCTCGGTCAACCGTGCGCTGATGGTGTACTCCGGCGAAGACCTCTACGCCATTCCGCTCAATACCATCGAGGGTATCGTGCGCGTCTCGCCTTACGAACTGGAAGCCTACTACGCGCCTGATGCGCCGCGCTTCGAGTACGCCGGGCAGGCCTACGAGCTGAAGTACCTTGGCGACCTGCTGAACAACGGTCAGCATCCGAAGCTCGTTGGCCAAAGCCTGCCGCTGCCGGTGATCCTGGTGCGTTCCAGCGAGCACGCCGTGGCGGTGCAGGTCGACAGCCTGGCCGGTTCGCGCGAGATCGTGGTGAAGAGCCTGGGCCCGCAGTTCGCCGGGGTGCACGGTATTTCCGGTGCGACCATCCTCGGTGACGGTCGCGTGGTGGTGATTCTCGATCTGCTGGCGACCATCCGCACTCTGCATGCGCGCCTGCTCAACCAGCTCACGCCGCGTCAGCTGGGCCGCGCCGAGGTCGTCGCCGAAGAGGTCGAGGCCGTGCGCCCGACGCTGGTCATGGTGGTGGACGACTCGGTCACCGTGCGCAAGGTCACCAGCCGTCTGCTTGAGCGCAACGGCATGAACGTGATGACCGCCAAGGACGGGGTCGACGCCATCGCTCAGTTGCAGGAGCACAAGCCCGACATCATGCTGCTGGACATCGAGATGCCACGCATGGACGGCTTCGAGGTCGCGACCCTGGTGCGTCACGACGAAAATCTCAAGGATCTGCCGATCATCATGATCACCTCGCGTACCGGTGAGAAACACCGCGAGCGGGCCATGGCCATCGGCGTCAACCAGTACCTCGGCAAGCCTTATCAGGAGTCCCTGCTGCTCGACAGCATCACGCAACTGGTGAGTGGTCAGCGAGGGAATGAAGCATGACGGAAAGAACCGCAGCTCGTATCGCGGTCATCGCCGACACCTCGCTGCAGCGCCATGTGCTGCAGCAGGCACTGATCGGTGGCGGCTACAACGTGGTGCTCAACAGCGACCCGGCGCGCCTCGATGAAGACGCCCTGGCCGCCTGCGAGACCGATCTGTGGCTGGTGGATCTGGCCCAGTCCGAAGACTCGCCGCTGGTCGACAGCCTGCTCGAACACGCCAGTGCACCGGTGTTGTTCGGCGAAGGCCATGCTCCCGAGCGGCATTCGGAGAACTACCCGCGTTGGGAGCGCAGCCTGTTTGGCAAGCTCAAGCGTCTGGTTGGCGATCCAACCCAGGCGGTCGGCCCGAGCCTGCAGGCGCTGCTCGACGAAGGGCAGCGCCCGTCACGCCTGGAATTGCCCCAGGCGCTGGCCGATACGCCGCTGAAAGCCGGCGAGCCCGCGCGCCAGGTGTGGTTGCTGGCGGCTTCGCTGGGCGGGCCGGCGGCGGTCAAGGCCTTCCTCGATGCGCTGCCGGGCGGGCTGCCCATCGGCTTCATCTATGCCCAGCACATCGATGCCAGCTTCGAAGCGGCATTGCCGCAAGCGGTTGGCCGGCACAGCCAATGGCACGTCAACAGCGCCCGCCATGGTGACCCGGTACGCTGTGGCGAAGTGGTGGTCGCGCCGATCAACCATGAGCTGGGTTTTGCCGAAGACGGCACCATGCAGATCGCCGAGCGCGGTTGGCCCGAGCCTTACAGCCCCTCGATCGACCAGATGATGCTCAACCTGGCGCAGCAGTTTGGCGCCCAGTGCGGGGTCATCGTCTTCAGTGGCATGGGCAGCGATGGCAGCGCCGCCGCCGCCTACGTCAAACGCCAGGGCGGGGTGATCTGGACGCAGCGTGCCGACAGTTGCGCCAGCCCGAGCATGCCCGACAGCCTGCGCGAGGGTGGCTACAGCGTCTTCAGTGCCGATCCGCGCGAGCTGGCCGTGGCCCTGGTCAATCACATCGCCGAACATTGCAGTTAAGGACGTTTCCATGAGCCAAGCCGTTGCCACCCAGAACAGTGCCGCCAGCCTTACCGGCCTGCTGGTGCCGCTGGCCGACCGTACCCTGCTGCTGCCCAACGTCGCTGTCGCCGAGCTGATTCCCTACCGCGCACCGCAAGCGGGTGAGGGCATGCCGGACTGGTATCTCGGTCAGATCGCCTGGCGTGACCTGCGTCTGCCGCTGTTGTCGTTCGAGGCTGCCAGTGGCGCCCAGGCGCAACTCGGCGGCAGTGCCCGGGTAGCCGTGCTCAACGCCCTCGGTGGGCGTGCCAAGGTCAAGTTCATTGCCTTGCTGGTGCAGGGTATTCCGCGTTCGTTGAAGGTCGAGAGCGACCTGCCAGCCGCCGATGTGGCGTTGGCTCCGCTGGAACTGGGCGCAGCTCGGGTCGGTGAGGACGTGGTGCGTATTCCCGACCTGATCGGCCTCGAGCAGTTGCTCGAAGATGCCGGAATCATCTGACGGCCGCTTGCGCCTGGCGCGTCTGGGCGATCTCGAGGTCGCCAGTTGCGCGTCGTCTGGCCAGCACTTCGACAAGCACAGCCACGACGAATTCGTCATCAGCGCCAACCTGCTGGGCGAAGAGCAGGTGTGGCTGGATGGTCGTACCTTCACGGCTCCTGCCGGCTGCATCACCACCTACAATCCCGGCGAAATCCAGGGCGGCGGCGCAGCCGAGGGGCAGCCGTGGCGCTATGTCGGGGTCTATCTGCCGGTGGAGAGTCTGGCGGCCAGCCTGGGCTTGAGTGCCGTGCAGTTCGAGCGCCCCTGGCAGGATGATGCACTGCTGGCGAACGAGCTGGGTCGCGCCGTCGAGGCCTGCCTGAGTGAGGATATGCTCTGGCGCGAGCGCGGCGAGGAGCGCCTGACCCTGCTCCTGGCGCGGGTAGCCGCCGGTGCTGGTGTCGGTCTGGTGTCACGCCGCGAGGTAGGGCATGCCGCCGTGCGTCGCCTGCAGGAGTTGCTGGCTGCCAATCTGCAGCGCAGCCCTAGCCTCGAGGAAATGGCCAGCGAACTGGGTCTGTCGAAATTCCATCTGCTGCGCAGCTTCCAGAAACACACCGGCCTCAGCCCCAGGCAGTGGACCATGCAACTGCGCACGCGTCGTGCACAGGGGCTGTTGCGTCAGGGCAGGCCTGCCGGCGAAGTGGCTCATGCGCTGGGCTTTGCCGACCAGAGCCATCTGAACCGACACTTCCGCGCTGCCTACGGCATCAGCCCCGGGCGCTATCAGGCCTTGCTGCGCTGCTGAGCAATCCGGTTCAAGCGTCTCCCTTGGCGCCACGCCATAATCGGCGCCATCTTTAGAGGGGGAGTCGAGTCATGTTGACGGTCTTTATCGCTGCCGTGCTGTTCGGTCTGGCGTTCGTCATCTCGCCAGGGGCGGTATTCAGTGAAACCTTGCGTCGTGGTCTCAGTGGCGGCTATCGCCCGGCATTGCTGGTGCAGCTTGGCTCGTTGATCGGTGATGCGCTGTGGGCGTTGATCGGCCTGAGCGGCCTGGTGTTGCTGCTCGGCCAGGACAGCGTACGCGTGCCGTTGACGCTGGCCAGCGCCGCCTATCTGGCCTGGCTGGGCGTGCAGGGCCTGCGCGATGCCTGGCAGCCGCCACAACAGGAGGAAGAAGGCGACGCACAGGCTCGCAGCGCCTTTGCCGCTGGCGCGTTGCTGTCGCTATCCAACCCGAAGAACATCGTGTTCTGGGGCGCGTTGGGCAGTGCGCTGGCCGGGATCGTCGAGGGCACGCCGACGAGCGAACAGATGCTGGTGTTCTTCGCCGGCTTCATGCTCGCTTCGCTGGTCTGGTGTTTCGTTTGTGCGGCGCTGGTGGATTGGCTGCGGCGCAATACTTCGTTGCTCTGGCATCGTCTGAGTTATGCCGGGTGTGGGGTGTTGTTGCTGGCGCTGGCGGCGCTGACCTTGCGTGGGTTGGGGTGATTTTCAGGGAGATTCTTTGCGGGGTATCAAGCCAGCCATGCGGCGCTTCGATCCGCCCTACTGCTGCCGAGTGAAACCGATAGTTCCAGATGCAGGAAACCGCCTTACCCAATACACCAGAAACAAAAAATCCGATGCCGCCATGGCGACATCGGATTTCTAGGGTGCTGCCAGTGTCACCCAGGGCTCAGCCCGGGCGACTCTGTAGGCGCATCAGCGCTGCGATTGCTGCGCTTCTTCAGCCTTCTCGGCGGCGAGGTTGTCTTCCGAGGTGTGATTGCCCCAGTAGTCGGCATTCTTGATGCCGAGTTTCTCGGGGTGGAACACCGGATCCTTGCCCTGATCCTGCTGCTCTTCGTAATCCTTCAGACACTTGTAGGCAACCTTGTGCATCAGGATGATGGCGATGATGTTCAGCCAGGCCATCAGGCCCACGCCGAGGTCACCCAGATCCCAAGCGAAGGTGGCGCTGTGCACGGTACCGTAAACGGTCGCAGCGATGATGCCGAACTTCAGCAGCAGGGTGAGGATGGGGCGGTTCACCTTGCGGTTGATGTAGGCGATGTTGGTTTCGGCGATGTAGTAGTACGCCAGGATGGTGGTGAAGGCGAAGAAGAACAGGGCAATGGCGACGAAGGCGTTGCCGAAGCCGGGCATCATGTTCTCCATGGCCGTCTGCACGTAACCCGGGCCAGCGGCGACACCGGCGATACCGGTGAACAGCGCGCTACCGTCCGGCGCCTGCACGTTGTACTGACCAGTGATCAGCAGCATGAAGGCGGTGGCCGAGCAGACGAACAGGGTGTCGACATAGACCGAGAAGCCCTGCACCAGGCCCTGCTTGGCCGGGTGGCTTACAGCCGCGGCGGACGAGGCGTGCGGGCCGGTGCCCTGGCCAGCTTCGTTGGAGTAGACGCCGCGTTTCACGCCCCACTGGATGGCCATACCGAGAATGGCGCCGAAACCAGCGTCCATACCGAAGGCACTCTTGAAGATCAGCGCGAGCACATCCGGCAGTTGGCCGATGTTCAGCAGGATGATCACCAGGGCGACCAGGATGTAGCCCAGCGCCATGAACGGCACCACCACCTGGGTGAAGTGGGCGATGCGCTTGACGCCGCCGAAGATGATCAGGCCGATCAGCACGGCCAGTGCGGCTGCGGTGACGTTCGGGTCGATACCGAAGGCGGTGTTGGCGCTGGAGGCGATGGAGTTGGCCTGCACGCCCGGCAGCAGCAGGCCGCAGGCGAATACGGTGACGATGGCGAACAGCCAGGCGTACCACTTCAGACCCAGGCCGCGCTCGATGTAGAAGGCCGGGCCGCCGCGGTATTCACCGTTGAGCTTCTCCTTGTACACCTGGCCGAGGGTGGATTCGACGAATGCCGAGCTGGCGCCGAGGAAGGCGACCATCCACATCCAGAACACGGCGCCCGGGCCACCGAAGGTGATGGCGGTGGCCACACCGGCGATGTTGCCGGTACCGACGCGACCGGCGAGGGTCATGGTCAGTGCCTGGAACGAGGTGATGCCGTGTTCGTCGGTACGCCCGGCGAACATCAGGCGAATCATTTCCTTGAAGTGACGGACCTGGAGAAAGCGACCGCGCAGAGAGAAGTAGAGACCCACGCCGAGACAGAGGTAAATCAGCGCCGGGCTCCAGACCAGACCGTTGAGGGTCGAGACCAGTTCGTTCATGCAATGCTCCTGGGCTTGCGGTCGCCTTTTGGGCGGAGCCGTTACCCGTTGATTTGTTATTGGAAGAGGGGCGACGCAGCTCAGGCGCCGGCCTCAGCCGGGCGCAGGTTGCTGGTAAAGCAGGTCGCGCACGCGGCGCGCAGAGCATGACAAAGACTGCCCGGCTTGCAATCTCTTGAGGTCACATTTTGTTACGTCGAGGCGACATTTCCTGCCTACAAGTCGCCCCACAGCTGCTGTGCGATGCTAAGCGCCACCACGGGGGCGGTCTCCGTACGCAGGACGCGCGGCCCCAGGCGGGCGGCGTGGAAGTCTGCGCCCTTGGCCTGGTCGACTTCGGCATCGCTCAAGCCGCCTTCCGGGCCGATCAGAAACGCCAGTGAACGCGGCGGAACGTGACTGGCCCAGGGTTCTGCAACCGGGTGCAGCACCAGCTTCAAATCGGCCTCGACCTGTTGCAACCAGGCCGCCAGTTCCAGCGGCGGATGAATCACCGGCGGCACCGAGCGCCCGCACTGCTCGCAGGCGCTGATCGCCACCTGGCGCCAATGGGCCATGCGCTTGTCGGCGCGCTCGTCCTTCAGACGCACCTCGCAGCGCTCGGAAACGATCGGGGTGATCTCGCTGGCACCCAGCTCGGTGGCTTTCTGAATGGCCCAGTCCATCCGCTCGCCACGCGACAGGCCCTGGCCCAGATGGATGCGCAGTGGCGACTCGGCCAGGCCGGTGAACGCCTCGCGCAACTCGACCCTTACGTTCTTCTTGCCCACCTCGATCAGTTCGCCGAGGTATTCCTGGCCACTGCCATCGAACAGTTGCACGGCGTCGCCGACTGCATGGCGCAGCACGCGGCCGATGTAGTGGGCCTGAGCCTCGGGTAGTTCGTGTTGGCCGAGGGAGAGTGGAGCGTCGATGAAGAAACGGGATAGGCGCATAGGGCTTCAGGCTACAGGCAGCAGGCTTTAGGCGCGCAGTCTAACGCCTGCAGCGTACGGCCTGAAGCCTGTGGCCGTTTCAGCCCGGATCGCGATGATCGGGGTAGCGGTTGTCCACCGCCACGCTGATCGATTCGCGGGTAGCGATGTCGATGCCTTCGCTGGCCACCTCGGCGAGAAAGTCGATCTCTTGCGGGGTGATCACGTACGGTGGCAGGAAGTACACCACGCTGCCCAGCGGGCGCAGCAGCGCGCCGCGCGACAGGGCGTGCTGGTAAACCGCCAGGCCGCGGCGCTGCTGCCAGGGATAGGCGGTCTTGCTCGCCTTCTCGGCGACCATCTCGATGGCCAGGGCCATGCCGGTCTGGCGTACTTCGGCGACATGCGGGTGGTCGACCAGGTGCGCCGTTGCGCTGGCCATGCGCGCAGCCAGTGCCTTGTTGCGTTCGATCACATCGTCATCACGGAAGATGTCCAGGGTCGCCAGGGCAGCCGCGCAGGCCAGCGGATTGCCGGTGTAGGTGTGTGAATGGAGGAAGGCGCGCAGCGTGGCGTAGTCGTCGTAGAAGGCGCTGTAGACCTGATCGGTGGTGAGCACGGCGGCCATCGGCAGGTAACCGCCGGTCAGCGCCTTGGACAGCACCAGGAAATCCGGGGTGATGCCGGCCTGTTCGCAGGCGAACATCGTGCCGGTGCGACCGAAGCCAACGGCGATTTCGTCATGGATCAGGTGCACGCCATAGCGGTCGCAGGCCTCGCGCAGCAGCTTGAGGTAGATCGGGTGGTACATGCGCATGCCGCCCGCGCCCTGGATCAGCGGCTCGACGATCACGGCGGCGACTTCGTGGTGGTGTTCTGCCAGCGCCTGCTCCATATGGGCGAACATGACGCGCGAATGCTCCTCCCAGCTCACGCCCTCGGGGCGCAGATAGCAGTCCGGGCTGGGCACCTTGAGGGTATCGAGCAGCAGCGCCTTGTAGGTGTCGGTGAACAGCGACACGTCGCCGACCGACATGGCCGCCACCGTTTCGCCGTGGTAGCTGTTGCTCAGGGTGATGAAGCGCTTCTTGTTCGATTGGCCGCTGTTGAGCCAGTAGTGGAAGCTCATCTTCAGCGCCACTTCGATGCCCGAGGAGCCGTTGTCGGCGTAGAACACCTTGTTCAGCCCCTCCGGGGTGATCTGCACCAGGCGTTCGGACAGTTCGACCACGGGCTCATGGGTGAAGCCGGCGAGCATCACGTGCTCCAGGCTTTCCAGTTGCTCACGGATGCGTGCATTGATACGCGGGTTGCCGTGACCGAAGACATTGACCCACCAGGAGCTGACCGCATCGAGGTAGCGCTTGCCGTCGAAGTCTTCCAGCCACACGCCCTGGCCGCGTCGAATCGGGATCAGTGGCAGGCGTTCGTGATCCTTCATCTGGGTGCAGGGGTGCCACAGCACCTCGAGGTCGCGCTGCATCCACTGGTCGTTCAGGCTCATGACGGTTCTCCCAATTCTCGGCCGCACAGCCTAGCAGATGCTCGCCCGGTTTCACCCATTGCCACCCATCCCTCTAACCGAGCCGCCTGGCGGCAGGCGAGCAACTTTGTCATCCCGTTTGTCACTAACGAGGTCGCGCTGGAATGAGGCATTTAGTTATCGTATTTCTCGATATTTCCAAGCGAAAAATTCCCCTTTAATTCGATGCTTTTATCGATAACCTTTCTCCACTTCCTTATCAGGGATACATGGCATGCAGTGGCGCAACTCTCCCGCTCGTTATGGTCTGGTCAGCATTTCGCTGCACTGGCTGGTGGCTCTGGCGGTCTTCGGGCTTTTCGCCCTCGGTTACTGGATGGTGGGCTTGAGCTACTACGATCCGTGGCGGCAAGAGGCGCCCGACCTGCACAAGAGCATCGGCCTGCTGCTGTTCGGTCTGATGCTGCTGCGGGTGCTCTGGCGTCTGCTCAATCCCTCGCCGGCAGCGCTGGCCAGCCACGGTGCCATGACCCGTCTGGCCTCCAAGCTCGGCCACGGGCTGCTGTATCTGGGCCTGTTCGGCGTGATGATCACCGGTTACCTGATTTCCACCGCCGATGGCCGTGGCATCGAGGTGTTCGGCCTGTTCACCGTGCCCGCCACGTTCACCGGCATTCCCGACCAGGAAGACGTGGCTGGCGATATTCATCGCATTCTTGCCTGGGGCCTGGTGATCTTTGCCGGTGTCCACGGCCTGGCGGCGCTCAAACATCACTTCATCGACCGCGACAGCACGTTGCTGCGCATGTTCGGACGTTGAATCCATCTCGGGCAAACGGCTTGCCCCACTTTCGATACGACCTGCAAGGAGACTCAAGATGCTGAAGAAAACTCTCGCCGCGCTGGTGCTCGGTTCCGCTCTGATCGGCGCTCAGGCCATGGCTGCCGATTACGTGATCGACAAGAAGGGCCAGCACGCCTTCGTCAACTTCAAGATCAGCCACCTGGGCTACAGCTGGCTGTACGGTACCTTCAAGGATTTCGACGGCAAGTTCAGCTTCGATGCGGCCAAGCCCGAGGCCAGCAAGGTCAGCGTGACCCTGAAGACCGCCAGCGTCGACACCAACCACGCCGAGCGTGACAAGCACATCCGCAGCGCCGACTTCCTCAACGTCGCGGCCCACGACACCGCGACTTTCGAGTCCACCT
Organism: Pseudomonas sp. C11; assembly: GCF_034683865.1. Taxonomy (NCBI): domain Bacteria; kingdom Pseudomonadati; phylum Pseudomonadota; class Gammaproteobacteria; order Pseudomonadales; family Pseudomonadaceae; genus Pseudomonas; species Pseudomonas sp. C11. Next base: position 90,879 of record NZ_JAWIIP010000005.1, on the reverse strand, counting down.
CGGTCAAGTCCACCGGTGAAGGCACCGCTGACGTCACCGGTAACCTGACGCTGAACGGCGTGACCAAGCCGGTCGTATTCGCGGCCAAGTTCATCGGTGAAGGCAAGGATCCGTGGGGCGGCTACCGCGCCGGCTTCGAAGGCACCACCACCATCAAGATGAAGGACTTCGACATTTCCATGGATCTCGGCCCGGCTTCGGAAACCGTCGAGCTGATCATCTCCATCGAAGGTGTTCGTCAGTAAAGAAAGCGGCCGCTTGCGGCCTGGCTGATGACCCTCTCCCCCATATGGGAGAGGGCTATTCAGCCGTTCATCCGCTTGCCTCTGGCAATAACGAAAACGCCGCCCCTAGGGGCGGCGTTTTCGTTGCTGCTACGCGTGCTTATTCATCGCGGTTGCGCGTCAGCAGGGCCGGCTTCTCGCCACGCGGACGGCTGCTGGTGGCCAGTTCGTCGAGCTGTTCCGGCGTCGGGAAGCGATCCAGGCGCGAGCTCTTGTGCACGATGACCGGCTGACGTTCGCGCGGGTTGCGCACGGCTGCTTCAGAGCGTGGCAGCTCATCACGATCCAGCGAGGTAACGCGGCCATCGTGAGCGGGGCGACGTGCCCCACCGCCGTTGCGGCCCTGTCCGCCGCTGCCTGCGCCCTGGCGACGGTTCTTGCCACCCTGGCCTTGGCCTGCTGGCTTGGCGCCGCCATTGTTGCGCGGTGGTTTGTTGGCCGGGCGCGGAGCACCTTGGGCTGCACCCGCTGGGGCGCCGCCACGACGGCCACGCTGCGACTTGTTCTGGTTGGGGCTGACGTAGTCGACGCGGTTACCGAAGTTGTCGATCTCGTCGTCGAGAAACTCCTCCGGGTCACGGTTCGGCGGCAGTGCCGGCGCGGCCGGGCTGGCCGTTGCACCGTCGCTCTTGGGCGCGCGGCGCTTGCGGTCGCGGCGCGGTTTGGCTGGCTGCTCCTTGCCTGCGTCCTTACCCTTGTCCTTGCGGCCGCCATTGTCATGTTCGGCCTTGGCTTTGCCTTCGCCGCCGTTCTGGGCTTTCTGCGGTTTCTGGCCGCGTTGCCCGCCACGCGGCTGGCGTGGCTCGCGCACTTCCGGACGTTCCGCTTCCACGGCGCTGGCGTCGAAACCCAGCAGATCGCCGTCGGGGATCTTCTGCTTGGTCATCCGCTCGATGCTCTTGAGCAGTTTCTCCTCGTCCGGAGCGACCAGGGAAATGGCCTCACCGCTGCGGCCGGCACGACCGGTACGGCCGATGCGGTGTACGTAGTCTTCCTCGACGTTGGGCAGCTCGAAGTTGACCACATGCGGCAGTTGATCGATATCCAGGCCGCGTGCGGCGATATCGGTGGCGACGAGGATACGCACCTTGTTCGCCTTGAAGTCGGCCAGGGCCTTGGTGCGCGCGTTCTGGCTCTTGTTGCCGTGGATCGCGGCAGCCGGCAAACCGTGCTTGTCGAGGTATTCGGCCAGGCGGTTGGCGCCGTGCTTGGTACGGGTGAACACCAGCACCTGTTCCCAGGCGCCCTGGGTGATCAGGTGGGCGAGCAGCGCGCGCTTGTGGCTGGCTGCCAGACGGAACGCGCGCTGTTCGATGCGCTCGACCGTGGTGTTCGGCGGCGTGACCTCGATGCGTTCCGGGTTGTGCAGCAGCTTGCCGGCCAGGTCGGTGATGTCCTTGGAGAAGGTCGCCGAGAACAGCAGGTTCTGGCGCTGGGTGGGCAGCTTGGCCAGCACCTTCTTGACGTCGTGGATGAAGCCCATGTCGAGCATGCGGTCGGCTTCATCGAGCACGAGAATTTCTACATGCGACAGGTCGATGGCTTTCTGGTTGGCCAGGTCGAGCAGACGACCGGGGCAGGCGACGAGCACGTCGACGCCCTTGGCCAGGGCCTGCACCTGCGGGTTCATGCCGACACCGCCGAAGATGCAGGCGCTGACGAATTTCAGGTCACGGGCGTAGATCTTGAAGCTGTCGTGCACCTGGGCGGCCAGCTCGCGGGTCGGTGTCAGCACCAGTACGCGCGGTTGTTTCGGGCCGTGACGTTGTTCGCGATCCGGATGGCCGCCCGGGAACAGGCGCTCGAGGATCGGCAGGGCGAAGCCGCCCGTCTTACCTGTACCCGTCTGGGCCGCCACCATCAGGTCGCGACCTTGCAACACGGCGGGAATGGCCCGCTGTTGCACCGGAGTGGGTTGGGTGTAGCCGGCGGATTCGACCGCACGGACTAAAGCCTCGGAGAGACCGAGGGAGGCAAAGGACATGAGCAATCCTGTACTAGTGAGGGCGTGGCCCTGGGGGTGTAGAGCCTGGCTTGAATCACGCATTGGGGGGCATGATCCCGTCCGGTACTGCTGATTTCCGAGAACCAGCATCCGGGCGCAAGCCTGGCGGGAAGGCCCGAGTATAACAGAGCATGCGGCTTGCGCATCCCTCAGCCTGTCGGATAGGTCACGGCCTGAGCGTTCAGGGGTGCTCGAGCGACTCGAGGTAGCGTTGCCGCAGGCGCTGGTAGCTCGGTTCAGTCTTGAAGCGACGCAGCTCTCGGGCGAATGCTCCGGCCATCTGCCGCAGCTCGGGTGTCTTGCGCAGCGCCAGAAACAGGCGATCGCGCCCCAGTACCGTGGCGTTGTAACCGATTTCCGTCTCCAACCCCATCTGCTGGCTCAGCATGAGTCCCGTGCGTCGGTCATTGACTACCAGATCGATGCGATGCCGCACCAGCTTGCCGAAGTTGGCTTCATGGGTGGGGGCTTCTTCGAGGATGAATGCGCTGGAAGTCTGGAAGGCGTCGTTGTGGTACCAGTAGCCGGGCGAGGTGCCGATCACCCGACCGTGCAGATCCGCCAGATCACGAAACGGGAACGGACGACTGCGGGCGAAGAACAGCACGAACTCGATATCGCTGAGTGGCTCGTCGACGAACTGCATGTGCGCTTCGCGTTCCGGCTTGCGGAAGATGTCGAGAATGCCATCGGCCAGGTCTTGATCCATGGCCAGCAGGCAGCGCTTCCAGGGCATGAACTGCAACTGCAGATCGATGTTCAGGCGCTTGAGCACCTCGCGGGTGACTTCGTAGTCCAGCCCCGCAGGCTGGCCTTCCTGCTCGAAGACGTAAGGCGGCCATGCCTCGGTGACCAGGCGAAGGGTTTTCGCCTGGGCGCAGAGGCTGAGTCCCCACAATAGAAGTGTGGCAATAATTTGGCGCTGAAATACTGGCATCGCGCCAGATTAACCACTTTGCCGATCCGGTGAAAGCGTTCAGCGGGTTTGTCCGCTGAACGACCGGCGATCAGGAGACGATGCGGTAGCAGGGTTCGTAGGCGCTGCCGCCCGGGAGTTTCATGCGGTGTTGCTCGACGAAGGCCTGCAGCAGTCGATCCAGCGGTTGCATGATGCCGGGCTCGCCCTTGATCTCGTAGGGGCCGTGTTCCTCGATCAGGCGAATGCCGTTCTCCTTGACGTTGCCGGCGACGATGCCGGAGAAGGCGCGGCGCAGGTTGGCGGCCAGCTCATGGAGCGGCTGCTGGCGGGTCAGGTTGAGTCCGGCCATGGCTTCGTGGGTCGGTTCGAAGGGATGCTGGAAGCCCTCGTCGATCTTCAGCAGCCAGTTGAAGTGGAAGGCGTCGTTGCGCTCGCGGCGGAAGCGCTCCACTTCACGGATGCCGGCGTGCATCGCACGCGCCACCTCGGCTGGGTCGTTGAGGATGATGCGGTAGCGCTGCTGCGCCGCTTCGCCCAGTGCAGCGCCGATGAATGCATGTAACTGCTCCATGTAGGCAGCGGCACTCTTCGGCCCGGTGAGGATGACCGGGAAGGGCAGATCCTGGTTGTCCGGGTGGGTGAGGATGCCCAGCAGGTAGAGAAACTCCTCGGCCGTGCCGGCACCGCCAGGGAAGATGATGATGCCGTGGCCGACGCGGACGAAGGCCTCCAGGCGCTTCTCGATGTCCGGCAGGATCACCAGCTCGTTGACGATCGGGTTTGGCGCCTCGGCGGCGATGATGCCCGGCTCGGTCAGCCCCAGGTAGCGGCCCTTGAGGTTGCGCTGCTTGGCGTGGCTGATGGTGGCACCCTTCATCGGCCCCTTCATCACGCCTGGGCCGCAACCTGTGCAGATGTCCAGGCCGCGCAGGCCGAGCTCGTGGCCGACCTTCTTGGTGTATTTGTATTCCTCGGTGCTGATCGAGTGGCCGCCCCAGCACACCACCATCTTCGGCTCGACGCCGCTGCGCAGGGTGCGGGCGTTGCGCAGCAGGTGGAAGACGTAATCGGTGATGCCTTCGGAGCTGTCCAGGTCGATGCGCTTGTTCTCCAGCTCGCTCTGGGTGAAGACGATGTCGCGCAGGGCGCTGAACAGCATCTCGCGGGTGCTGGCGATCATCTCGCCATCGACGAAGGCGTCCGCCGGTGCGTTGAGCAGTTCCAGGCGGATGCCGCGATCTTGCTGGTGAATCTTCACCTCGAAATTCGGGTAGGCCTCGAGGATGGTCTTGGCGTTGTCGCTGTGCGAACCGGTATTGAGGATCGCAAGGGCGCACTGGCGGAACAGGCGGTAGACGCTGCCGGAACCGGTTTCGCGCAGTTGCTGCACTTCGCGTTGGGAGAGGGTTTCCAGGCTGCCCTTGGGGCTGACGGAGGCATTGATCGTGGAGCGTTTGAGCATGTAGGAGAGTCCTTGATGGCAAGGTTGCGCCGAAAGCTGGCGCGGAGGAATTTCGACTGCTTTATCGGTTGTTCAGGGACGCCGTTGGCGGTCAGTGAGTGTGCTTTCGCTTTCGCTCGGGTTCAGCAGAAATACCACATAGCCGCGAAACCATGGGCTGCTTTGTAGATAATCCGGCGCCTGCCACTGGCCGTTTTGTATCAGGCCGATGCGGAACGGCAGCTGCAGCCGCGCGATGCTCGGCAGATAGCGCGCGTGGTCGGTGATGCTGTGGCGGCTTTGGTAGGTCTGCATCACCACTTCGTCGATCACGCCGCTGAGCCGGTTCAGTGCCGCCGGGTCGGCGTTGCCAGCCCAGTCGAGCAGGCCAGTGATGCCCAGGCGGTAGTGCGCTGGTAGCCGTCGACGCAAATCCTCGAGAAAAGCCGCGTAGCGATCCAAGTGCAGGGTCTGTGCATCGAAGTCGATCTGGATGCCTGCAACTCGGTTGCCCGCACGCTGCCAGCGTTGCAACTGCTCCAGCAGCAGGGCGTGGACGGCCTCGTTCCAATCCAATGTGTGAGCGCGATATACCAGCCACACCTCGATGTCTTTCGACAGCCTGGGCATGGCTGGGTTCTGCGCCTGCATGCGCGCGGGCGGATCACCGGCGCGGCGCGGGCCGTCGATCTGCCCTTGCAGCACGTACAACGTGTGGGCCTGCGCCAGTACCGGCTGTGGCCTGACGCCTGCCCAGAGCCAGAAGGCCTGGTAGTCGGCGGCGTCGACGCGCCCGGCCTCTGCCGGCAGGCAGGTGGCGAGCAGCAATAACCCTACCAGTAGTACTTGAGCTGCTGCGCCCACGGGGTGTCCGCATATTGCCGCTTGAGGGTCTGGAACCACTGCTTGCGCTCGCTCTTGGCAATGTCCTGAGCGTCACAACCGTTGTAGCCGCTGGGGGCGTAGCAGTTGATGGCGCGAAACAGCGCATAGGCTTTGTCGTCGCGGCTGGCCTGGGGTGCTTTCATCAGCGTCTGGTAGCCGGCCAGGCGGGAATGGGGCGAGCCCTGGAACTGGCTGGGCGCGCTGCCCAGTTCGCCGGCGCGCGGCGGTTGATCGAGGCTGTGACCGTCGAGGCCGTTGACGCGGATGAAGTCGCCCAGGCACAGCAGGCCTTGTGCGTCTTCGGCGTTGGCCGCCAGGCGCTCGACGACCTTGGTTAGCGCCGGGCAGGCATAGCCGGCGTCGTTGCCGCCTGCCCAGGTGAACAGATTCGGGTCGAACTGCTGCGGTGGTTGTGCCGGCTTGTAGGGGAGGCGGGCGACATCGCGCAGGAAGTCGGCGTAGAGGCCGTCGTTCAGGTCGCGATAGAGCAGGGTGTACAGCGCCGTTTCGCGCTCGCCAGGCGCGGCCTGTTCGCTGTCAGCCCGCTGACGCAGCAGGTCGGCCCCGGCACCGTAGGCCAGCAGGCGTTCGCGGATGGGCGCGGTGGTGATCGGTGAGTGGGCGGCAAACACCTTGTCCAGTTGGCCACTGCGCTCGTAGTTCAGGGCCAGGGCCAACTGCAACTGGGCTTGCTGTAATGGATCCTCGCTGCGTGCGAGCAGGGCCAGCCAATGCTGCTGCGCACCCGGCAGATCGCCCTTGGCTTCCATGGCCAGGCCGCGCAGGGTTTCCTGGCTGAAGACGAGGACGTTCATCGGCCCGTCAGTAGCCTTCGGTAAGGTTGCCAGAGCCTGCTCGGCATTGCCGCCGCGATAGAAATGCCAGGCAGCCATCAGGTAGGCATGCAGGCCAGGCTGGCTGGCGAAGCTCGGTTGCTGAGCCTGCAACTCTTCCAGGCTGAGCCGTGGGGGTTCGCTGCCTGGATTGCGCAGGCGAACCAGATCAACCATGGCCAACAGCAGGGGATCTTCCACCGCTTCGGGCGCAAGGCCGGGAAGCAGCTTGCCGTCCAGTTCTTCGATCAGGGCGTGCAGGTCGGTCGGCTGGGGGCGCTGGCTGAACGCTTCGGCGAAAGCCTGCGCGAAGCGCCGGGTATCGCCCGCAAGCCAGTAGACGCGGCGCAGCAGGCCGCGTGCCGAGTCGCTGTAGAGTCCCTGTGGGTAGTTCTGCAGGTACTGCTCGAAGGCTTTCTCGCTGCTTGCCAGGTGCGTCTTGTCGACCTGCTCTGGGCTGAAGAAGCCGTATTCATCGAACGCGTTCAGTTGCGCCTGATTCAGTGCGACACGGCCGAGCAGGTAATGCGCGGTTTCCCGCAGCCAGGGCTGTTGGTTGTCCGTCAGTGCGCTGAAACTCTGCTGGGCGGCGTCGAGGTCGCCGCGATAGAACGCGTCTGCGCCACTCAGGTAGTGGCCGAAATCCTGGCTGGCGGCTGACTGCAGCTGCGTCGCCGGCGGCAGGATGTCTTGTGGCTGCGGGTCGCCTTCGCCGCACAGGCTCAGCAGGTTGAGGCGCGAGCGGGCCAGCGCCTGGGCTTCGCTCGCGGCCAGTTGCGGCGTTGCATCGAGCGCATCGATGAAGCCGCGTACGGACGGCAGGTCGTTGCTGCGGCAGCGGTTACCCTCGCCATCGGCGAACTGCTGTACGGCGAAGGTATCGGCCTCGCTGGGGATGCCAAGACGCTGCAGGGCTTCGCTCAGGTAGGTGACATCCGGATCAGGTGCCGGCTGCCCATCCACGTCGCTCGCTGGCGTCTCCTGGCGGCCCGGGTCGAGCATGCCGAGGCTGAACGGTACTCGGCCATAGCCATATTCGTAGCCATCGATGGCCTGTGGTTCGCGGTTCAGATGCAGGTAGCCGGCATCGTCGAGCAGCAGTTGCAGGTTGACGCGGCTGTCGTTGCCAGGGCTGAGAAAAGCCAGGTTGTTGCACGTCGAGAAGTCGTCGGAAATCAGCTTCCAGCTCGGTGTGCAGGTCATGTCGGCGCTGGCCAGTGCAGTCGGCGCGTACAGGCCGGCGAGCAGGGCGAGGGGGAACAGGCGTTTGATTGTCATAGGGCTCGTCCTTGAGCGTGGGAGCCGCTGTGCGGCTCCCTGCCCGTTAGCGTTTGAGACCGAGGTTGTTCCAGATGGCCAGGCTGGGGCCGGCCAGGTTCATGCTGTAGAAGTGCAGGCCCGGCGCGCCGCCTTGCAGCAGGCGTTCGCACATCTCGGTGATCACCTGTTCGCCGAAGGCGCGAATGCTGTCGCTGTCGTCACCGTAGGCTTCCAGCTGCTTGCGCACCCAGCGCGGGATCTCCGCGCCACAGGCGTCGGAGAAGCGCGCCAGCTTGCTGTAGTTGGTGATCGGCATGATGCCCGGCACCACGGGGATATCCACGCCGAACTTGCGCACGCGTTCGACGAAGTAGAAGTAGCTGTCGGCGTTGAAGAAGTACTGGGTGATGGCGCTGTCGGCGCCGGCCTTGGCCTTGCGCACGAAGTTGGCGACGTCGCTTTCGAAGTTGCGTGCCTGCGGATGCATTTCCGGGTAGGCGGCGACTTCGATATGGAAGTGATCACCGGTTTCGTTGCGGATGAACTCGACCAGCTCGTTGGCGTAGCGCAGCTCGCCGCTGGCCATGCCCATACCGGACGGCAGGTCGCCACGCAGGGCGACGATGCGCTTGATGCCGGCGTTCTTGTACAGGTTGAGCAGCTCGCTCAGCTCGGCTTTTGTATCGCCTACGCAGGACAGGTGCGGTGCGGTCGGCACCTTCACTTCGCCATCGAGTTGCAGCACGGTGTTGAGTGTACGGTCGCGGGTCGAACCGCCTGCGCCATAGGTGCAGGAGAAGAAATCTGGGTTGTAGGTCGCCAGTTGGCGCGCGACTTCCATCAGTTTTTCATGCCCGGCTTCGGTCTTGGTGGGGAAGAACTCGAAGCTGTAACGGCGTTCTTGAGACATGGGAAATTCCTTCGGGCGGCAGGCTACAGGCTGCAGACGAAGCGACTCGCCTGCAGCCTGCGGCCTGAAGCTTGTGGCCTTAGTAGCGGTAGGTGTCCGGCTTGAACGGGCCTTCCACGGACACGCCGATGTACTCGGCCTGCTGCTTGGTCAGTTGGGTGACCACGCCACCGAAGCCCTTGACCATTTCCAGCGCGACTTCTTCGTCGAGCTTCTTCGGCAGCACTTCGACGGTCAGGCGCGCGGCCTTCTTGTCGGCCGGCATGTCGGCGAATTTCTGCTCGAACAGGAAGATCTGCGCCAGCACCTGGTTGGCGAACGAGCCGTCCATGATGCGGCTCGGGTGGCCAGTGGCGTTGCCCAGGTTCACCAGACGGCCTTCGGCCAGCAGGATCAGGTAGTCATCGTTGGCCGGATCGAAGCTGCCGGCGCCGGTGCGGTGGATCTTGTGCACCTGCGGCTTGACCTCTTCCCACGCCCAGTTCTTGCGCATGAAGGCGGTGTCGATCTCGTTGTCGAAGTGGCCGATGTTGCACACCACGGCGCGCTTCTTCAGGGCCTTGAGCATGTTGGCATCGCAGACGTTGACGTTACCGGTGGTGGTGACGATCAGGTCGATCTTGCCCAGCAGTGCCTTGTCGATGCTGGCTTCGCTGCCATCGTTGATGCCGTCGATGTAGGGCGATACCAGTTCGAAGCCGTCCATGCAGGCCTGCATGGCGCAGATCGGGTCGACTTCGGTGACCTTGACGATCATGCCTTCCTGACGCAGCGACTGTGCCGAGCCTTTGCCCACGTCGCCGTAGCCGATGACCAGCGCCTGCTTGCCCGACAGCAGGTGGTCGGTGCCGCGCTTGATGGCGTCGTTGAGGCTGTGACGGCAGCCGTACTTGTTGTCGTTCTTGCTCTTGGTGACCGCGTCGTTGACGTTGATCGCCGGGACTTTCAGGGTGCCGGCCTTGAGCATGTCGAGCAGGCGGTGCACACCGGTGGTGGTTTCTTCGGTGATGCCGTGAATGCGCTCGAGCATCTGCGGGTATTTCTTGTGCAGGATCTCGGTCAGGTCACCACCGTCGTCCAGCACCATGTTGGCGTCCCACGGCTGGCCATCCTTGAGGATGGTCTGCTCGATGCACCACTCGTACTCCTGCTCGGTCTCGCCTTTCCAGGCGAATACCGGGATACCGGCGGCGGCGATGGCGGCAGCGGCCTGATCCTGGGTGGAGAAGATGTTGCACGACGACCAGCGCACTTCGGCGCCCAGGGCGGTCAGCGTCTCGATCAGCACGCCGGTCTGGATGGTCATGTGGATGCAGCCGAGGATCTTCGCGCCTTTCAGCGGCTGGCTGGCAGCGTACTTGCGGCGCAGGCCCATCAGTGCCGGCATCTCGGATTCGGCGATGGTCAGTTCTTTGCGGCCCCAATCGGCCAGGGAAATATCGGCGACCTTGTAGTCGTTGAAAGCGCTCATAAAAGCTCTCCATTCGTTGTCTGCGAATGGGCGCCGTTGATGCGTTTGGATAACGCCCCATCCGAGCCTGACAGCCTGGAAGGCTGGTTCGAATCTGCCGCGAAGCATTGCTGGAATGCCGGGCTTGGGATTCGAAACAAATCTTCCAGGTTGCTGCAGCGCCCCTCGGACGGGTGGCGGGAGCGACCGGAGCGGTGCCGGTCGCGTGAAACGTGTGGATTATAGCGAGCCGAACGGCGGCGCCCAAGGTTTTCCGTCGCATTCAGCGGGCTATCGAGCCGATAACCGGCGATGCCGCGACAAGCGCAGCGTTGGCGGCGCATCATGGGCACCCCATCTGGCACGGAGGACGTTGCATGAACTTCCACACTCGCAAGTGGATCAAGCCCGAAGACCTCAACCCCAATGGCACCCTGTTCGGTGGCAGCCTGTTGAAATGGATCGATGAAGAAGCGGCGATCTACGCCATCGTCCAGCTCGACAATCAGCGCGTGGTGACCAAGTTCATCTCCGAGATCAACTTCGTCAGTTCGGCGCGGCAGAGCGACATCATCGAACTGGGCATCACTGCCACCGAGTTCGGTCGTACCTCCATCACCCTGTGCTGCGAGGTGCGCAACAAGGTCACCCGCAAGAGCATCCTGACCATCGACAAGCTGGTGTTCGTCAACCTCGGCGAGGACGGCTTGCCGGCGCCTCACGGCAAGACGGCGATCACCTACGCCAAGGATCGTTTCCCCGGCTGAGCCGCGCTGGCAAAGATGGCCGCAGGCTTGGCCGAAGCGCCGGCATCATCGGTGACGGCAGTCATGGAGGTGGGCGGGGTGCTCGCGCAGGCTTGGTTTCCCGTTCCCAACCGTGAAAGCCCGTCATGACCCTTGCCTACTGGTGCGTACTGATCGCCATCTTCCTGCCCTACCTGGGCACCGCTGCCGCCAAGTTTCTCGGCCCTGGCTACGGGCCGCGGGCCAACCAGGATCCACGCGCCTTTCTGGGTACGCTGGAAGGCTGGCGCAAGCGGGCCAACAACGCTCAGCTCAATGGCTTCGAAGTCACCCCGGCTTTCGCAGCGGCGGTGATCATCGCCCATCTGGCCGGTGGCGCCGAGCAGGCGCTGCTCGATCAGTTGGCGATGGCCTTCATCGCCAGTCGGGTGCTGTACTTCATCTGCTACCTGGCCGGCTGGGGAGTATTGCGCTCGCTGCTGTGGTTCGCCGGCATGGGGCTGATCGTCACGTTGTTCGTAGTGGCCGCCTGAGTCATCGGGCTAGCTGAACCCGAGCTGACGCGGTGCGGCCGCGGACGCTCGTGCGACATTTGCGTGCTTGGCCTGGCTGCGGCAAGTGGCGATACTGGCGCCCCCTTCTCGCCGGGAAGTCGTATCGATGACGATGAAGAAGTTCCTGTTGGTCGCCTGTGCCTGCCTGACGCTGGCCGCCTGTGGCGGTGTCGACCCCAATTCGCCGCTGGGCAAACGCCAGGCGCTGTTCAAGCAGATGCTCAAGGTCAGCGAGGATCTGGGCGGCATGTTGCGCGGGCGCATTCCTTACGACGAAGCGGCCTTCATTGCTGGCGCCGCAAAGTTGGACACGCTTTCCCGCGAGCCCTGGCAGCACTTCCCGCAGGTGCGTGACGACGAGCGCAGCCAGGCAACCGACGAGGTCTGGCAGCGCCAGGAGCGCTTCCAGCAGATGGCGCGCGATCTCGAGGCGTCCACGGCTGCGCTGGTGCAGGTCACCACCGCGCCGCCGCTGAGTCGCTCGGCGCTGGAGCCGGCGGTGCAGCGTGTCGAGGACAGCTGCGAGGCCTGCCACAAGGCGTTTCGCGCTTACTGAACAGCGCGGGCTTCGGCCTCGGCCTGTTCCAGCTCGGCGCGCGCCTCAGCCAGTTTGGCCTGGTGCTTGGCGATCTTCTCCGGGTCGCCCTGGCCCATGGCTTCGCGCAGATCCAGCTTGCGCTGCTCGACCTCCTGGCGCGCCTCTTCCACGCTGGCCAGGCGCTGCCGATGCAGCGAGACGTCGTTGCAGTAGGCGTCCACGTTGCCCAGGGCGCGGTGCAGCCCATCCAGTTCGGCCGTATTGCCCTGTCGCTGGGCGGTTTCGATTTTTTCCTGCAATACCCGGCGCTTGTCGTTGCAGTCCTTGTCGGCTTCGGCGGCCAGGGGCAGGGTGACGTTCAGCGTTGCAGTGAGCAGCAGGCCGAGCGCGGTCGCTTGACGGATCATGTCGCTTCCTCGTGAGTGCCTATTGCGAAGTGACTCCGTCAGACGCTCGAGGTTCGGCCGAGGCGGCAACGCTCCGATCGGGAGCCGGTGCGTTTTGGCGTGACTGAAAGGCAGCTACGCCAGCTTTTTGCAGTTGCCTGGCCAGGCTCTGCACCTCGGGATGACTGAAGAATGCCAGCAGTTGCTCGGCGCGCTTCTGGCCGACGCCCGGTTGCCGACGCCAGTTGTCCAGATCGCGCTCGGTGAGGCTCTGCCAATCATCGAGTGTGCCGCTGTCGAAACCCGGTGGCGCGCCGAGCGCGTGCAGCCATTGCCGCAGCGGTTTCTCCCTGGCTTGGTGGAAGGCCTGCTGCAACTGTTCTGCGCGCTGTGCGCCGATGCCGGGCAGGCTCTGCAATTGGCCTGCATCCAGTTCCAGCCAATCGAGCAGGCCATGCAGGCCCAGGCTACCCCAGAGACCGGGGCCGACACCGCTCATCGCCAGGCCCTGTTTGCCGCTCAGCCAGGCCAGGCGGGCCTGGAATTGTTGCTGGCACGGCGGGCTGCTGTGCCAGCAACTCAGCGCGTGGTAATCCTCGGCATGCGGTACGTCCACGTCGGCGCGTTGCTGGCTGCGCCAGATCACCTCGTCGAGACGCGGGATGGTCAGGCCGGAGAGGCGAATGGCGACCTGATCGCCGGGACGGATGTCCAGCGCTTGCCAGCGTTGCAGCGATCCGACAGCGACGCGGCTGATGCGCCGGTCGTCGAGCAGCACCGGTTGCAGTTCCAACACCGGGTTGATGCGACCGGTGCGACCAATGTTGAAATGCACCCGCTGCACCACAGCCAGCGCCTGGCTGGCCGGGTATTTCCAGGCCACCGCCCAATGCGGCGGTTCGGCCTGCCAGCGTTCGCCCGCAGGCCGTTGGCCCTGACGCAGCACCACGCCATCGCTGGCGAAGGGCAGGGCGCTGCGATACCAGCGCTGCCGCCATTCAGCTGCTTGCGCCAGGTTTTCCACTGGGCGGCTGTAGATGCGGCTGTCCTCCAGGCCCAGGCGCTGCAGTCCGGCCAGACGTGCTTGCATATCGGCCGGGCCATCCGGCCAGTCCCAGACGAACAGGCCGATACCTGCTGCTTCCTCGGCGTTGATTCTCTGCCGTGCCATCAGGCCGGCTACCTTGCCGCGTGCGCCGGCACTGCCGTCACGGGCCTGCTGGTGGTTGTCCAGGCGCCAGTACAGCTCGCCCTGCAGGATGGCGTCCAGCGGCTGGGGCAGTTGCTGGGGTATGGCCGGCAACTCAAGCGCGCGCGCTGTCCAGTCCTGCCCGCTGCGTCCATCGCCGCGGCTGATGGCCTGCTGCAGGCGGCCTTGGCGATAGACCAGGGTCACCGCGACGCCGTCGACCTTGGGTTGAATCCAGATATCGCTACGGCCGGCGAGCCACTGACCGATGCCTGCTTCGTCGAGCTTGCGCAGGCCGGTTTGGGCGATCGGATGAGGCCGCTCGGTACTCGCGCCTACCAGGGCGTCGCCGGGTGCCTGTTGCGCTTGACCGAAGCACGTCTGCCACTGGCTCAGGCGAGCGCGGGCCTGGTCGTAGAGCTCGTCGGCTACCAGGCTGCGGCCCTGATTGTGGTAAGCGTCATCCCAGTTGGCGAGCTGATCTTGCAGGGCAGTCAACTCCTGCGCGGCTTGTGCGCTGGACCAGTCGGGACAGGGTGCGGCCAGGCTCGACATGGAGCCGAGCAGGGCGGTGAGTGCCAGAGCGTTGCGCATGGTTCCTCCTTGAACCCTTCCGTGCTGTTGCTTTTCCTGGGGGCTGATATATTTCGCGCCCCAACTTCTACTCTAGCCAAGGAACGGTAAATGGACGTGATCGGTTTTCTCCTCGCGTTGGTAGCCTGGATCTGGTCTGTAGCGCGTGGCATCCAGGTGTCGCTGATCTGCGTCGTGCTCAACTTCCTGTTCCCGCCCGTCTCGCAGGGGATTTTCGCCCTGTATGAGCCGCCCATGCGTGCGCCGTTGCTGTTCATGGGCATTGGCCTGGGGATGATGTATATCGGCGGCGGCCTGAAGATTTCCTGAGGCGCATAAAACGAAAAAGCCCCGCACAGCTCACGCTGGCGGGGCTTTTTTGTGGGCGCTGATTACAGGCCAGCGGCGGCGCGCAGGGCCTCGACCTTGTCGGTCTTTTCCCAGGTGAAGCTGGTGAAGCTGTCGTCGCCGACGGTCTTCTGCACCGGGGTGCGGCCGAAGTGGCCGTAGGCGGCGGTGTCGCGATACATCGGGTGGAGCAGGTCGAGCATCTTGGTGATGGCGTACGGACGCAGGTCGAACACCTCGCGCACCAACTGGATGATCTTCTCTTCGGCGATCTTGTGGGTGCCGAAGGTGTTGATCGAGATGGAGGTCGGCTGGGCCACGCCGATGGCGTAGGAAACCTGAATCTCGCAGCGCTCGGCCAGGCCGGCGGCGACGATGTTCTTGGCCACGTAGCGGCCGGCGTAGGCGGCGGAGCGGTCGACCTTGGACGGGTCCTTGCCGGAGAAGGCGCCGCCGCCGTGACGGGCCATGCCGCCGTAGCTGTCGACGATGATCTTGCGCCCGGTCAGGCCGCAGTCGCCCACCGGGCCACCGATGACGAAGTTGCCGGTCGGGTTGATGTGGAACTGGGTGTCCTTGTGCAGCAGCTCGGCTGGCAGGCTGTGCTTGATGATCAGCTCCATCACCGCTTCACGCAGGTCTTTCAGCGACACGTCCGGGTTGTGCTGGGTGGACAGCACCACGGCGTCGATGCCGGCGACCTTGCCGTTCTCGTAACGGCAGGTGACCTGGGATTTGGCATCCGGGCGCAGCCACGGCAGCAGGCCGGACTTGCGCGCCTCGGCCTGGCGCTCGACCAGGGCGTGGGAGAAGCGGATCGGTGCCGGCATCAGCACGTCGGTCTCGTTGCTGGCGTAACCGAACATCAGGCCCTGGTCACCGGCACCCTGGTCTTCCGGCTTGGAGCGGTCGACGCCCTGGGCGATGTCCACCGACTGCTTGCCGATGATGTTGATCACGCCGCAGGTGGCGCCGTCGAAGCCGACGTCGCTGCTGGTGTAGCCGATGTCGTTGATCACGTCGCGGACGATCTGCTCGAGGTCGACCCAGGCGCTGGTGGTGACTTCACCGGCGACGATGGCCACGCCGGTCTTGACCAGGGTTTCCACGGCCACGCGGGCGTGCTTGTCCTGGGTGATGATGGCGTCGAGCACGGCATCGGAAATCTGGTCGGCGATCTTGTCCGGGTGCCCTTCGGACACGGACTCGGAGGTGAACAGGGAATATTCGCTCATGGGTGGGTTCCTTGTGTGCCGTAACGTGGAGCGCTTCGCTCGCCAGGTTGGGCGAAGTGCCGTAACTGGATCTGAAAACCGTTCTTCAGACCGATATAGAGACTTTCGCCGGGAACCAGCCCGGCGGCGCTGGCCCAGCGCGACAGATCGTCCTGCTCGAAGCCTAGCCAAAGATCGCCGCAGGCTTCGCGCGCCCAGCTCTGGTCGTGGCTGCACAGCTCGCTGATCAGCAGGCTGCCGCCCGGCGCGACGTGCCGCGCCAACTGGCGGAAGGCTTCGGCGGGCGTGGCGAAATGGTGCAGCACCATGTTCAACACCACGCAGTCGGCTCGGTGCGGCTGCGCTTCGTCGAGGGCATCGGCCAGATGCAGCTCGACGTTGCTCAAGCCCTCTGCTGCACAGCGCTGGCGCGCCAGCTCGAGCATCGCCTCGCTGTTGTCCAGCGCGGTGACGCGGGCAAAGCGCCGGGCCAGCTCGGGCAGGAAGGCGCCATCACCTGGGCCGATTTCCAGCGCGCTGGCCGAAGCCGGCAGGTGCAGGGCATCGAGCAGGGCGAGGAGGCTGTCGCGGTACTGCGGCAGGCCGGCGATCAGATCCTGCTGGGCCTGGAAGTTGTCAGCGATACGGGCAAAGAAGTCGCGGCTGACGGCTGCGCGCTGGCGATGCACGGCAGCGATGCGCGCCTGCAGGGCATCGGCCAGCGGCAAACCATCGATTTCTTCCAGCAGAGCGGCGTGCAGCACGCCAGCAGGTAGGGCGCGGCGATAGAAGATCGCGTTGCCTTCGCGGCGCGTGGCCACCAGGCCGGCCTGGGCCAGTACCTTGAGATGATGGCTCATGCCCGACTGGCCGATGGCGAAGATCTGCGCCAGCTCCAGCACGCCGAACGAATCGTTGCTCAGCACGCGCAGTACGTTCAGGCGCAGCGGGTCGCCGCCGGCCTTGCACAGGGCGGCGAGCTCGTCGCAGGGGTCGAATGCCAACTCGGATGCGCGCAGGGTCATGGTGGCGCAGTCTAGTCGGTCATTTTTCGTACAGCAACAGCAATATCAAAAAATATTGATATTGGCTTTGAGGTCAGGCCGGCGATTCGCTCAACGCCAGGAAGGCCGCCGGTGCCGGGCTCAGGCTGGCGCCCTGGCGCCAGAGCACGTGCAGCTCGCGCTCGATCTGCAAGTCCGACACCGGCAGGTGGTGCAGTTCGCCGCTGAGCAGTTCGCGCTCCACCACCCGTTGCGACAGCCAGGCGATGCCCTGGCCGTCGGCGAGCAGGCGTTTGAGGGCCTCGGTGCTGCCGATGGCCATATGGGCCTTGGCTTCGAGACCGTGGGCGCTGTAGGCCTGCTCGATGCTGCTGCGCGCGCCGGAGCCGGGTTCGCGCATGTACAGCGGGTAAGCGAGCAGCTGTTCCGCTCCGAGTCTGTCGAGGCGGGCCAGCGGATGCGTCGGGGCCACCACCGGCAGCAGCGCGTCGCGAGCCAGTAGACGATGCTCGTAGGCATCGCGGTCGAAGGCCCCCTCGACGAAGCCCAGGCTGATTTGTCCTTCATTCAACAGGCGGGTCACCGCGTCGGTGTTGCTGACTTCCACGCTGACGAAGATGTGGGGGTGAGCGTGGCGGAAGCGGCGGATCAGCGGCGGCAGCAGGTACGAGCCCAGCGTGGCACTGGCGCCCAGCTGCAGTTCGCCCTGTTCCACCTGGGCGAAATCGCGCAGGTCGCGCTCGGCGGCGCGTTCCAGGGTAAAGATGCGCTGGGCGTAGTCGAGCAGGCGCAGGCCGCCTTCGGTCAGTTGCACGCCGCGCGGCAGGCGGTCGAACAGGCGCAGGTCGAGGCTGGCTTCGAGGTCGCGAATTTCCCTCGTCACCGCCGGCTGGCTGATGTGCAGGCGTTCGGCCCCGGCGCTGATGCTGCCGGCTTCGGCCACGGCGAGAAAGACCTTGAGGTGATGGAGATTCATGCTGCTCTTGTATAGATGAAAGGCATGCTTTGGATGCTGAATATGTATTTTTAATATGGCAAGGCACTTTTTAAGCTGGGCGCGTCTTTCATGTCACGGGATCACCCGACCATGCCGCGCCCTTTCAGTCGCCTGCCCGAGCCGCTGGCTTTCATCCGTCACTTCACGCCCAACTGGTTCGCCGTGACCATGGGCACCGGCGTGCTGGCGCTGGTGCTTGCCCAT
This sequence comes from Pseudomonas sp. C11, assembly GCF_034683865.1. Classification (NCBI taxonomy): domain Bacteria; kingdom Pseudomonadati; phylum Pseudomonadota; class Gammaproteobacteria; order Pseudomonadales; family Pseudomonadaceae; genus Pseudomonas; species Pseudomonas sp. C11. The sequence continues at coordinate 73,139 of NZ_JAWIIP010000005.1, read as the reverse complement.
CTGCCCTGGCAGTTGCCCGGGCTGGCGCTGCTGGCCGAGGGCTTGTGGCTGTTCGGCGTGCTGCTATTCGCGTTGTTCAGCCTGTTGTTCCTGCTGCGCCTGGCCGTGTTTCGGGAAACCCTGTGGCCGATGCTGCTGCATCCGGTGCAGTCGATGTTCCTTGGCGCGATCCCGATGGGGCTGGCGGTGCTGATCAAGGGGCTGTTGCTGTTCGGTGCGCCGCGCTGGGGCGAGGGGGTTTATGCCCTGGCCCACGCGCTGTGGTGGCTGGATGCGGCGCTGGCACTGCTCGGTGCGTTGCTGGTGCCTTACCTGATGTTCACCCGGCAGAATCATGCGCTGGAAAAACTCACCGCCGTCTGGCTGCTACCGATAGTCGCACCGGAGGTGGTCGCCAGTGCGGCTGGTGCGCTGGCGCCTCATCTGCCCGTCGATGCTGCGCGGCAGCTAGTGGTCACGGGCTTCGTGCTGTGGGGGCTGTCGCTGTCACTGGTCTTCCCGTTGATCACCCTGGTGCTGCTCCGCCTGGCCCTGCACAAACTGCCGGATACCGATTTCGCCGCCACCAGTTGGCTACCGCTGGGGCCGGTGGCCACGGGCTGCCTGGGCCTGCTGAGTCTGGGGCAGGCAGCGCCGGCTGCTTTCGCCGGTACGCCCCTGGCCGGTGCTGCCGAACTGGCTCAGGACTTCGGTCTGGTCGGTGGTCTGGCGCTATGGGGTGCGGGGCTCTGGTGGCTGGTGATCGCCACCCTGTTCACGCGCCATTACATTCGCGACAACATGCCGTTCAACCTGGGCTGGTGGGGCTTCATCTTCCCTCTGGGCGTCTTCACCCTGGCCACCTTCGAGCTGCAGCACCTGACCGGGCTGGCCATTTTCGGTCTGACTGGCCTGGTACTGGCCGTGCAACTGGCGGCGGTGTGGTCGTTGGTGCTCACCCGTACCTTGGTTGGCGTCTGGAATGGCGAGCTGTTCCAGGCGCCCTGTCTGGGCGGCCCTGGCAGTCCGGCCGTCAGCGTGCTGAGCGAGCGTCCCAGCTGATTTGCCTTCTACGACTATCTGTCATTGCCCCGCAGGGGGCGGCTGGGCGAAAATGGCGGCCTTTTTCGCCCCCCTTCATTCGTGAAGCAGCCCCCGTAGGAGATTTCAGCGATGCCCAGCCGTCGTGAGCGAGCCAATGCCATTCGTGCCCTCAGCATGGATGCCGTGCAGAAAGCCAACAGCGGCCACCCCGGTGCCCCCATGGGCATGGCGGACATCGCCGAAGTGCTGTGGCGCGATTACCTGAAGCACAACCCGCAGAATCCGAACTTTGCCGACCGTGACCGCTTCGTGCTGTCCAACGGCCATGGTTCGATGCTGATCTATTCGCTGCTGCACCTGACCGGCTACGACCTGTCGATCGACGATCTGAAGAACTTCCGTCAACTGCACAGCAAGACGCCGGGTCACCCGGAGTACGGCTACACCCCGGGCGTGGAAACCACCACCGGCCCGCTCGGCCAGGGCATCGCCAACGCTGTCGGTTTCGCCATCGCCGAGAAGGTGCTGGGCGCGCAGTTCAACCGTGACGGCCACACCATCGTCGACCACAACACCTACGTGTTTCTCGGCGATGGCTGCATGATGGAAGGCATTTCCCATGAGGTCTGCTCGCTGGCCGGTACTCTCGGCCTGGGCAAGCTGATCGCCTTCTACGACGACAACGGCATCTCCATCGACGGTGAAGTCGAAGGCTGGTTCACCGACGACACGCCGAAGCGCTTCGAAGCCTACGGCTGGCAGGTGATCCGCAATGTCGACGGCCATGACGCCGAAGAAATCAAAATGGCCATCGAGACCGCGCGCAAGAGCACGGATCAGCCAACCCTGATCTGCTGCAAGACCACCATCGGTTTCGGTTCGCCGAACAAGGGCGGTAAGGAAGAGTGCCACGGCGCGCCGCTGGGCAATGACGAGATCGCCCTGACTCGCGCCGCCCTGGGCTGGAACCATGGCCCGTTCGAAATCCCCGCCGAGATCTACGCCGAGTGGGACGCCAAGGCCGCCGGTGCTGCCGCCGAAGCCGCCTGGAACGACAAGTTCGCTGCCTACGCCGCTGCCTTCCCCGAACTGGCTGCCGAGTTCAAGCGCCGCATCGCTGGCGAGCTGCCGGCCGACTTCGCCGAGAAGGCCGCCGCCTACGTGCGTGAAGTGGCCGAGAAGGGCGAAACCATCGCCAGCCGCAAAGCCAGCCAGAATGCGCTGAACGCCTTTGGCCCGCTGCTGCCGGAATTCCTCGGCGGCTCGGCTGACCTGGCCGGCTCCAACCTGACCCTGTGGAAGGGCTGCAAGGGTGTGTCCGCTGAAGACGCATCCGGCAACTACATGTTCTACGGCGTGCGCGAGTTCGGCATGAGCGCGATCATGAATGGCGTGGCTCTGCATGGCGGCTTCGTGCCGTACGGCGCGACCTTCCTGATCTTCATGGAATACGCGCGTAACGCCGTGCGCATGTCCGCACTGATGAAGAAGCGCGTGCTGTATGTGTTCACTCACGACTCCATCGGCCTCGGCGAAGACGGTCCGACCCACCAGCCGATCGAGCAACTGGCCAGCCTGCGCGGCACGCCGAACCTCGACACCTGGCGTCCGGCCGATGCCGTGGAATCCGCCGTGGCCTGGAAACACGCCATCGAGCGCGCCGACGGCCCCAGCGCCCTGGTGTTCAGCCGTCAGAACCTGCCGCACCAGCCGCGCGACGCTCAGCAGCTGGCGGATGTCGCCCGTGGTGGTTACGTGCTCAAGGACAGCGCCGGTGAGCCGGAACTGATCCTCATCGCCACCGGCTCGGAAGTCGGCCTGGCCGTCGCCGCTTACGACAAACTGACCGCTGCCGGCCGTAAGGTGCGCGTGGTGTCGATGCCGTCCACCAGCGTGTTCGATCAGCAGGACGCCGCCTACAAGCAGGCCGTGCTGCCGGTCGAAGTCGGTGCGCGTATCGCCATCGAAGCCGCCCATGCCGACTTCTGGTACAAGTACGTCGGCCTGGAAGGGCGCATCATCGGCATGACCACCTTCGGTGAGTCGGCGCCGGCTGCTGCGCTGTTCGAGGAGTTCGGCTTCACCGTCGACAACGTCGTCGGTACCGCCGAAGAACTGCTCGACGCCTGAGTCAGAGCGACGCCGTAGGGCGGGTGACGCTCTTCTCGCCCGCCGTCATGCCGACGGCGGGTCGATGAAGTGCGATCCACCCTACGGTTCATACGAGACCACCCATGTCCAACCGCCCTTATCGCGTTGCCCTCAACGGCTATGGCCGTATTGGTCGCTGCGTGTTGCGCGCACTGCATGAGCGGGGTGATGGGCTGCCTCTGGACATCGTCGCGCTCAACGACCTGGCCGATCAGGCCAGCATCGAATACCTCACCCGCTTCGACTCCACCCACGGGCGCTTTCCTGGCGAGGTGAAAGTCGACGGTGATTGTCTGCACATCAACGGCGACTGCGTGAAGGTGCTGCGTCAGTCCGAGCCAGAGGCCATCGACTGGGCGGCGCTGGATATCGATCTGCTGCTCGAATGCTCCGGGCAGTACACCACCCGTGCCGATGCCGAGCGCTTTATCGCTGCCGGTGCGCCGCGCGTGTTGCTGTCGCAGCCGATGGCCAGCGAGGCGGATATCGACGCCACCATCGTCTACGGCGTCAACCAGGATTGCCTGACGGGCAGTGAGCGTCTGGTGTCGAATGCGTCCTGCACGACCAACTGCGGCGTGCCGCTGTTGAAACTTCTCGATGAGGTGGTGGGTCTGGAGTACGTCTCCATTACCACCATCCACTCGGCGATGAACGACCAACCGGTGATCGATGCCTACCACCACGAAGACCTGCGCCGCACGCGCTCGGCCTTCCAGTCGGTGATTCCTGTGTCCACCGGCCTGGCTCGTGGTATCGAGCGCCTGCTGCCGGAACTGGCAGGGCGCATCCAGGCCAAGGCCATCCGCGTGCCGACAGTCAACGTTTCCTGCCTGGATATCACCTTGCAGACTGCCCGTGACACCTCCGCAGAAGAGATCAACCGCGTACTGCGCCAGGCGGCAGACAGTGGCCCGCTCAAGGGGCTTCTGGCCTACACCGAACTGCCGCACGCCAGCTGCGACTTCAACCACGACCCGCACTCGGCCATCGTCGACGGCAGCCAGACCCGCGTGTCCGGCCCGCGCCTGGTCAACCTGCTGGCCTGGTTCGATAACGAATGGGGCTTCGCCAATCGCATGCTCGACGTGGCCGAACACCTGCTCGCTGTTTCCACCTCCTCCAAACAACCAGCCTCCGTGAAGGACTGATGCCATGACCGTTTTGAAGATGACCGACCTCGACCTCGCCGGTAAGCGTGTGCTGATCCGCGAAGACCTCAACGTTCCGGTGAAGGACGGCGTGGTCAAGAGCGACGCGCGCATCCTCGCCTCGCTGCCGACCATCAAGCTGGCGCTGGAGAAGGGGGCTGCGGTGATCGTCTGCTCGCACCTGGGCCGTCCGACCGAGGGCGAGTTCTCTGCCGAGAACAGCCTGGCGCCGGTCGCCGCTTACCTGTCCAAGGCCCTGGGCCGTGAAGTGCCGCTGCTGGCCGACTACCTCGATGGCGTCGAAGTCGCGCCGGGCGAGCTGGTGCTGCTGGAGAACGTGCGCTTCAACAAGGGCGAGAAGAAGAACGCCGACGAGCTGGCCCAGCGCTACGCCGCGCTGTGCGATGTGTTCGTCATGGACGCCTTCGGCACCGCTCACCGCGCCGAGGGTTCGACCCATGGCGTGGCCAAGTTCGCCAAGGTGGCCTGCGCCGGCCCGCTGCTGGCTGCCGAGCTGGACGCGCTGGGCCAGGCGCTGGACAAGCCGAGCCGGCCGATGCTGGCCATTGTTGCCGGCTCCAAGGTGTCGACCAAGCTCGACGTGCTCAACTCCCTGGCCGAGATCTGCGACTCGCTGATCGTCGGCGGCGGCATCGCCAACACCTTCCTCGCCGCTGCCGGCCTGCCGGTGGGCAAGTCGCTGTATGAGGCCGACCTGGTCGACACCGCCAAGGCCATCGCGGCCAAGGTTGCGGTGCCGCTGCCGGTGGACGTGGTGGTGGCCAAGGCCTTCGCCGAAGACGCCGAAGCCACCGTCAAGGCCGTCGCTGACGTGGCCGAGGACGACATGATCCTCGACATCGGCCCGCAGACTGCCGCGCAGTTCGCCGAAATGCTCAAGGCCTCGCAGACCATCCTGTGGAACGGCCCGGTCGGCGTGTTCGAGTTCGATCAGTTCGGTAACGGCACCAAGGCCCTGGCCCTGGCCATCGCCGAGAGCCCGGCGTTCTCCATCGCCGGTGGCGGTGACACCCTGGCGGCCATCGACAAGTACGGCGTAGGCGAGAAGATCTCCTACATTTCCACCGGTGGCGGTGCCTTCCTCGAGTTCGTCGAGGGCAAGGTTCTGCCGGCAGTCGAGGTGCTGGAGCAGCGCGCCAAGTGATCGCGGCGGGGCGGATGGATGCCGTTCGCTCCGTTGGATAAAACCCTGGCGTGATCGAGTGGTCTGTTGAAACTGAACCCTCGAACAAGGAGTCATGTCATGGGCAAGCTGGCGACGTTGGGATGTATCACGCTGGTGCTGGCCGGTTGTGCCGGTGGGCGGGAATCGGCTTGCGAGGTGCTCAGCCCCGCGCCGATCGAAGTGCCCACCACGCAGAACGACCAGCGAATCGAGCAGAAAAGCGGTCAACCTGCGGGTGAGCCGGTAGAGCAGCGTTGCTGACGAGGACACGAAATGATGGCAAGACTGGCGGCCCTGACCGCCACGGCATTGCTGCTGGCTGCCTGCAGTCAGCAGCAGACAGCGCCGGAGCAGTGGACTCGCTGGGTCTGCGATAGCCAGGCCGAGGTGCTTTGGCGCGTGGCCGATGGCAAGGGCGAGCAGGTGGACGTACGTCTGGGTGGCGACGACATCGTGCATCGCCTGAGCCTGGAACCAGCGGCTTCCGGTGCGCTGTACAGCGACGGTAACCTGTCTTTCCACACCAGGGGTGACGAAGGGCTGGTGTACTGGACGGCCACCGACGACCTGATCGGCCGTGGTTGCAAGGCTCCGTAATACCCTCGGCGAAACCGGGGAGAGCCGTTGGCGCAGCCTCGGCTAGACGAAACTTGAACAACGCCTGCCCCTGCGGCAGGCTTGCACATTAAACAACCCATATCGGGAGCTTCAAAAGATGGCACTTATCAGCATGCGCCAGATGCTCGACCACGCCGCCGAATTCGGCTACGGCGTGCCGGCCTTCAACGTCAATAACCTCGAGCAGATGCGCGCCATCATGGAAGCCGCCGACAAGACCGATTCGCCGGTCATCGTCCAGGCCTCCGCAGGTGCCCGCAAATACGCCGGTGCGCCGTTCCTGCGTCACCTGATCCTGGCGGCCATCGAAGAATTCCCGCACATCCCGGTGTGCATGCACCAGGATCACGGCACCAGCCCTGACGTCTGCCAGCGCTCCATCCAGCTGGGTTTCAGCTCGGTGATGATGGATGGCTCGCTGAAGGAAGACGGCAAGACTCCGGCCGACTACGACTACAACGTCCGCGTGACCCAGCAGACCGTGGCGTTCGCCCACGCCTGCGGCGTGTCCGTGGAAGGCGAGCTGGGCTGCCTGGGTAGCCTGGAAACCGGCATGGCCGGTGAAGAAGACGGCGTCGGCGCAGAAGGCGTGCTCGATCACAGCCAACTGCTGACCGACCCGGAAGAAGCCGCTGCCTTCGTCAAGGCCACCCAGGTCGATGCCTTGGCCATCGCCATCGGCACCAGCCACGGTGCCTACAAGTTCACCAAGCCGCCAACCGGCGACGTGCTGTCGATTCAGCGCATCAAGGAAATCCATGCACGCATCCCCAACACCCACCTGGTGATGCACGGATCTTCTTCCGTGCCGCAGGAATGGCTGAAGGTGATCAACGAATTCGGTGGTGACATCAAGGAAACCTACGGTGTGCCGGTCGAGGAAATCGTCGAAGGCATCAAGCACGGCGTGCGCAAGGTCAACATCGACACCGACCTGCGTCTGGCTTCCACCGGCGCCATCCGCCGCATGATGGCCGAGCACCCGAGCGAGTTCGACCCGCGCAAGTTCTTCGCCAAGACCATCGTCGCCATGCGTGACATCTGCATCGCCCGCTACGAAGCCTTCGGCACCGCCGGCAACGCCTCGAAGATCAAGCCGATCTCCCTGGAAGGCATGTACCAGCGTTACGCCAGCGGCGAGCTGAACGCCAAGGTCAACTGATCCGCTGCGGGCCCAGGCCCGCAACGCTCAGCCGAAAGCCGCGACTGCGCAAGCGTCGCGGCTTTTTCATGCCTGGTGTTTGGGGTTCAGGGCGCTGCGCTGAGCAGGGCGCGGTGTTCGATGCTCAACTGGTCGAAGCGGGCTGCGCCAGCTTCGGTTTCGTAGCCGGTGTTGTCCTGGGTGTAAACGCCGGCCTTGAAGTACAGCGGCTTCGGCGCCCAGGACGGATCCAGATGAGTGCTCCAGCGGATGTTGTCGAGCTGGATCGCCAGGGTGCCGTCTGGCTGCAGATTGATCGCATAGGTGAAGGCCTGGTTCAGCGCGATGCCACTGGCGATGGTCACGGTGTCGATCTCGGCATCCGGTGTCATGCGCACCTTGGCGACGATATTGCCGGTGGCCGTCTTGGTCTTGTACTGGTACTCCAGCTTGAGCAGCGGCATCGAGCTTTTATAGGCGTGAATCTGGCCAATGACGATCTTGCCGGTAGACGGCACCTGGCTGACGCTCAGGGCTGCACGCAGGAAGTGGTCGGCGCCAGGATAGGTCCAATTGCGCAGGCTGCCGTCGGCATAGGTTTCGCGCAGCTCGCAGCGCGGGTATATGGCGCTTTCGGTGGTAGTGCCGTTGACCGGCGACCAGAAGAAGATCGCACCGTTCTTGGACTGGAAGTAGTGATCCTGATAACCGCCGGCGAGGATGCGGGTCTCGATGGTGGTCGCGGGGACGCCGACTGGAATGCTCAGGTTCCACATAGCGAGTTCGATCATGCTCAAAGCTCCTGAAAAACGGAAACTTCAGTCGGGGGCACATCTCGTCCGGGAGTCAGTAACGGCTTACTTGGCGTTCCAGCGGGTGACACGCGAGCTAGAAGGTGGCAGGGCTGCCTGTCACGAGCGACGACTGTGCTCGTGGCGCGCTTTATAACGGCAATTCCGAGCCATACGTGAGCACCGTTCGTCGTTTTATTGGCGTCAATAAAATGTATTTCTGCGGTGGCGTATCCTCCCGATGCGGCCCGCAGGCTCAGGTAAAACCCTGTAAAACACCTGGGGCGTGGTAAATGCCGGCCTACGCCATAATCCGGGCACTACCGTTCCGGAACTGTTTTTCATGTCCAGCCTGCCGCGCCTGCTGCTCGCCTTCGTTCTCGCCGTACTGCTGGCCAGCGCCTTCGCGTCGATCTTTCAGACGCAGAGCAATCTCGCTGCGCTGCAGGCACTGGGCGCGCCGATGCCACTTGCTGTCAGGCTGGGCACGACTGGCCTCGACCTGCTCGGGTTTGCGCCCACCTTCGCGTTACTGGCCGGCGCCGGCTTCGCCTTCGCCCTGCCGCTGGCTCTGTTGTTGGCACGGCGTCTGCGCCCACTGCGCTGGGCGATCTTTCTGGCGGCCGGTGCTGCCGCCGTCTGGTTGGCACTGACGCTGGCCAATGCCCTGGCGCCGATGCCGACGCTGATCGCCGCTGATCGCACCCCGCTGGGCACTTTGGGGTTGATGGCCTGTGGCAGTGCCGGTGCGCTGCTCTTCGGTTTGTTCGCCCGGCGAGCGCGCTACAGGGCTCAGCCCCCTCAACCTAATTCGCCGTGAACAGGTTTTTGCCATGCTGAACACCTTCCGCACATTGCTCGGTGCTGCGCTGCTGCTGAGCATTCCGGCGTTGGCCAATGATTACCGTATCGAAACCCTCACCGAGGGGCTGGAGCACCCCTGGTCTCTGGCTTTCCTGCCGGATGGGCGCATGCTGGTCACCGAGCGGGTCGGGCGCCTGCGTCTGATCGAGGCGGATGGTCGCCTGCTGGAAGAGCCCATCGCCGGGTTGCCGCAGGCGTTCATCGCCGCCCAGGCGGGGCTGATGGAGGTGGCGCTCGATCCGGATTACCCGGATAACCGCTGGCTGTACCTGAGCTATGCCCATGGCGATGCCGAGGCCAACAATACGCGGCTGATCCGTGCCCGGCTGGTGGGGGATGAACTGCGTGACGTCGACGTGCTGTTTACCGCCCAGCCACTCAAGGCGGGCGCGGCGCACTACGGCGGGCGCATCGCCTTTCTGGCCGACAAGACCCTGGTGCTGACCCTGGGCGATGGCTTCGACTGGCGCGAGCAGGCGCAGAATCCGGGCAACCACCTGGGCAAGATCGTGCGCCTCAACCGCGACGGCAGCGTGCCGCCGGATAATCCGCTGCTGGCCCTACAAGGCGCTGCGCCGGAGGTCTACAGCCTTGGCCACCGCAACGTGCAGGGCATCGTCTTCGATGCCGAGCATGATCGGCTGTACAGCCACGAGCATGGCCCGCGTGGGGGGGACGAGTTGAACCTGATCCAGGCCGGGCAGAACTACGGCTGGCCGCTGGCAACTTTCGGCGTCGACTACACCGGGGCGCGCGTCAGCCCTTACACCCAGTTGCCTGGCCTGGTGGCGCCCCTGCTGCACTGGACGCCCTCGGTGGCGCCGTCGAGCCTGGCTCTGTATCGCGGTGCGCTGTTTCCTGACTGGCAGGGCGATCTGTTCGCCGCCACCCTGGCCGAGCGCAGCGTGCGCCGCATCCGCGTGCGTGACGGCATGCTGGCCGGTGAGGAGGTGTTGTTCGAGGAGCTTGGCGAGCGCATCCGCGATGTGCGCAGCGGGCCTGACGGCGCGCTCTACCTGCTCACCGACAATGCCGAAGGGCGGCTGTTGCGGGTCGTGCCGGCGAAGTGAGGCGCGTTACACTGCCAGCTCCTTTTTTTGCAGTGGGCATCTGTCGTTGAAATACCTTCAGGGCTATCCCGTGGCCATCCAGCAGCAGGTGCGCCAACTGATCGCCGATGACCGCCTCGGCCTCTACCTGGCCCAGCGCTACCCCGGGCGCCATGATGTGCAGAGCGACAAGGCGCTGTACGCCTACGTCATGGCACTCAAGCAGGAGCACCTGAAGAACGCGCCGGGCATCGACAAGGTGCTCTACGACAACCGTCTCGATCTCACCCACCGCGCCCTTGGGCTGCATACGGCGATTTCGCGCATGCAGGGCGGCAAGCTCAAGGCGAAGAAGGAAATCCGCGTGGCCTCGCTGTTCCGCGATGCCGCGCCGGTCTTCCTGCAGATGATCGTGGTGCACGAGCTGGCGCACCTGAAAGAATCCGAGCACAACAAGGCGTTCTACAAGCTCTGCGATTACATGCTGCCCGGTTATGCGCAGATCGAGTTCGATCTGCGCATGTACCTGACCTGGCGCGAGATGAGTGCTTAGAGCACCTCGACCACTTCGAAATGCTGCTGGCGGCCCTCCAGGTTCAGGCTGATCTCATCACCCGGCTGCTTGCCCAGCAGCAGGCGGCCGAGCGGCGCGGCGCTGCCAATCACCTGGATGAGGTGGTCGCCCGCCTGTAGCTTCATGCTGGCGCCCGGTGGGCCGAGCAGCAGCCACTGTTGCCTGTCCTCTGCGTCCACCAGTTGGATCAATGCGCCGAGGGCGGCTCCCTGCGCCGGGTCGAACGGCCGTGGGCGCAACTGGCGCCAGGTGATCAGCGTCTGCCGCAGTTCCTCGACCCGACGTGCCTGGCCGCTGGCCAGGTAGGCCGCCTCCAGGCCCAGGGTGTCGTACTTGTTCTCGGCGATGTTCTCTTCGTGGGTGGCCGTTTCATGGGCGCTGAGCGCGGCCTGGTGGGCCTGGTCGAGATCGGCTTGCAGATGGGCCAGCACCTGCTGCAGCAACTGGGTTTTGTCCATGGTCGGTGTCGCGAGCGGGAAAGCCGCGTTTATCCCAGGCTGCTGCTGCGCTGTCCAGGCCGTCAGGCTTCTTCGCTGACCATGCGCACGCGATTGCGCCCTTCGGCCTTGGCCTGGTACATGGCGGCGTCGGCGCGGCGGATCAGACTGGTCGCCGCGTCGCGGCCATGGCTCAGGGCGATGCCGATGCTGGCGCCGACACGCACGGTGCGGCCTTCAATGCATATCGGCGTATCCAGGCCTTCGAGCAGGCGCTTGGCCAGTTGATGAGCATCTTCAGCCGATTGCAGGCGCTCGCAGATGGCGACGAATTCGTCGCCGCCCAGGCGCGCCGGCAGATCCATCTCGCGCAGGTAATGGCGCAGGCGCTGCGCCACTTCCGCCAGCACCAGGTCGCCGAAGGCATGGCCATGCTGGTCGTTGATCGGCTTGAAGCCGTCGAGGTCGATCAGCATCACCGCCAGCAGCTCGTTGCCGCGCTGGCTGCGGCTCAGTGCCTGGTCGAGATGCTGCTGCAGGGCGTTGCGGTTGGCCAGGCCGGTCAGCGGGTCTTGCAGGGCCAGTTGGCTGAGGCGCCGGTTGGCCTGCTCCAGGGCTTCGGTGCGTTCGGCGACGCGTCTTTCCAGGGTGCGCTCACTGAGTTGCAGGGCGGCTTCGCGTTGGCGCTTGTGCGCGTTGAAGCGGGCGGCGAGGGCGAAGGACAGCAGGATCATCTCCAGACCGGAGCCGATCTGCATGGCATAGAGGGTCATGAAGTTCGACGGGATCAGGGCGAAATTACGCAGCGCCAGGGCCACTGCGCCGCTGAGTAGCATCATCCAGGCCAGCGCGAACAGGCGGGCTCCGGGCACGCGGTAGCCCACGCAGACGAAGCTGGTGAGCAGCAGCATAAGGGTGACGCTCAGCCCGGTGATGGACATGGTCTGCAAGGCCCGCTGCACGGGCAGCAGCAGGGTGGCGATCACCGCCAGCCCCGTGGCGAAGCACAGCACCTGCAGCACGCGATCCCAGCGCGGTAGCCATTTGCCGGTGTCGAGGAAGCTGCGTGCGAACACCGTCGACAGCAGCGCCGCCATGGTCAGGCTGACCGGCAGCATGCGGTTGGTCCAGGGCGCCGCCTGTGGCCACAGGTACTGCGCGCCGAGGCCGTTGAGCGAAAGCACGGCGAGGGCGAAGGCGACCATGAACAGCACGTAGTTGAGGAAGGGGCGTTCACGCAGGGCGAGGAACAGCAGCAGGTTGTACAGGCCCAGGGCAATCAGTACGCCGCAGTAGATGGCATGCACCAGGTAGCCGTTCTGGCTGTGCTGCTCGAAATCGTGTTCCGACATCAGCCCGCCACTGAGGGTCATGCTGCCCCGTGAGTCCGCGCGCAGGTACAGGGTGCGCTGCTCGCCGGGTTGCAGAACGACTTCGAACACCGGATAGCGATGGCCGATGGCGCGCTCGGCATAGGGCACGGTGTCACCGCTGCGCGATTCACGCACACCCTCTGCGCCCACATCGTACAGGCGCACTTCATCCAGCGAGGCATAGCTCAGTTCCAGACGCCAGTGCAGTACGCGCTGTGCTTGAGACTGCAGATTCAGGCGCAACCAGACCACACCGGAGACATAGCCAAAACTCAGGTCGCGGCGCGCGTGCGCAGAGGTGAAGGGGGCATCGGTGGCGCGCACCTGATCCAGGGTCAGGCTGGCTTGCGGGTCGAGGAGAAAATCGACCGTGTCATACAGATCCAGCGGTGCACTGGCGTCGTTCAGTAGCGTGGCGGCCCTGACGCTGGGCAGCAGCAGGCACAGGAGCAGCAGTAGCCAGACGGGTGAGGCGCGGACGGATCTGTGAGGGATAGGCATCGGGTGGCCCCGAATTATTGGCGTTTTACTCATACTGGCAGAAAGCCGTCGCCTACCGCTACCGTGTGATAAAAAAATCAGGAAGCGTCAATGATGTGGCGTCATCATCCCTTCAGTCTGCTGGCTGTTTCGTGGTGTTCTGCTGCTTGTGCAGGTGCGCGCCGAGGGTGCGCAGCGGCGCCAATTGTCGGCAGATCAGCGCCAACTGGGTCTGTACCAGACGCTGGCGTTCGTCGGCATCCTCGGCGATCTGTTCCAGCGCCTCGGCCAATTGCTGTTCGCTGTCGCTGTGGATGGCCAGCGGTTGCTTGTCGAGCAGGCCGGCGGCGATATCGTCGAGGCTGCAGGCAATCCGTTCGGCATGTTCCAGCAGGCGCGCCTGCTCGGCCTCGGGCAGGCGCTCGCCGCGATGGGCACCGAGTGCCGAGAGGTAGCTGAGCAGGGTGTGCGACAGCACCAGGAAGCGGAAGCCCAGGTCGGCATCCTTACGGAAGTGCCCCGGCTCCATCAGCATATTGCCGAGCGTGGTCGACAGCGCGGCATCGGCGTTGTGCGCGTTGCGCCGCGCCAGGCGATAGCCGAGGTCATCGCGCTTGCCCTGGGCGTACTGGGCGATAATCTGCCGCAGGTAGGCGCTGTTGCAGCTCAGGGTACCGGCGAGCATGCGCCCCAGGCGCCGACCCTGCCAGTCCGGCAGGATCAGGAACACCGCCAGGCCGGCGATCAGGCTGCCGAGCAGGGTATCGACCAGGCGCGGAATGAACAGGCTGTAGCTATTGCCCACCTGATTGAAGCAGAACAGCACCAGCAAGGTGATGGCGGCGGTAGCCAGGGTGTAGCGGGTGGCGCGGGTGGTGAAGAAGACCACCCCGGCGACCACGGCGAACAGCGCCTGCACGCGTGGATCGGGGAACAGGTCGAACAGCACCCAGCCCAGCGCCAGGCCCAGCACGGTGCCGGCGATCCGCTGCACCAGCTTGATGCGGGTGGCGCCGTAGTTGGGCTGGCAGACGAACAGCGTGGTGAGCAGGATCCAGTAGCCTTGCGCCGGATGGATCAGGTGCAGCAGGCCGTAACCGGCGGCCAGGGCCACGGACAGGCGCAGGGCGTGGCGGAACAGCAGCGAGGTCGGGGTGAGCTGCTGGCCGATGCGCTCGACCACTTCGCGCAGTGAATGAGGCTCGCGGTCGAGCAGGCTGCTGTCCTGTTCCTCGGCCAGGGCATCCGGGTTGCTGGCGTTACCCAGGAGCTGATCGAGTGTGGCCAGGTTACCGGCCAGGGCGCCGAGCGAGCGCAGCAGGCGGCGCCAGGCCGGGTTGCTTTGCAAGTGCAGGTGATCGAGCGAGGCGTGCAGGTCTTCCAGCGCCTGGCTGCACAGTTCGCGGTACTCGAATGGCTGGCGCAGCTCGATGGCCCCGGCCAGGCGCTCGCAGGCCTCGCCGTGCAGGCGCAGCAGGCGCTGGCAGCGAAACAGCACGTCGCTGTGGAAGAACGCCTCTGCCAGTTCGTTGTACGGGTAGTGCGACGAACTGGCGCGCTCGTGGATGTCCTGCGCGAGGAAGTAAAGCTTGAGGTAGCGGCTGACCTTGGGGCCGGGGCGGCCATTGCCGACCCGGTGCAGGATGATTTCCTTGGCCGCGTTGAGTGCCGACACCACCCGGCCGTTCTGCTGCGCCAGGGCCAGGCGGCGGGGTTCCACGTCGAGCTGGCGCAGCGGTTCGAACAATGCGGCCTTGAGCTTGAGGTACTTGCCCAACTCGCGGAACAGCCGGGCCAGTGCCAGTTGCACTGGCTGATGGGCGAACAGGCCATGCCAGATCACCGAGAGCAGGCCGTACCAGGCCGCGCCGGCCACCAGCAGCAAGGGTTCCAGCCACAGGCCAGCGACGCCGCCGCGCTGTTCGACACCGATCATGCTGTAGACGGCGAGGATCAGCGTGCCTGAACCGAGGGTGGCGAAACGCTCGCCCAGCGAGCCGAGCATGGTCAGGGAAAAGGCGGAAAGCGCCAGGGCAATGACGAACAGCCATGGATAGGGGAAGAGCGCTTCCACCGCATATGCGGCGGCGCTGAAGCACAGTAGCGTCACCAGCACGGTGCCCAGGCGGCCTTGCCAGCTGTCGTCGGTTTCGGTCAGGGCGCAGGCGATGACGCCGAGGAACAGCGGGATCAGGCCATGCGTCCAGTCCTGCCACCAGCACAACGCCAAGGCCCCGGCCAGGGCAATGAACACCCGCAGGCCGCTGCTGAACTTGTCCAGTGCCCAGAGGCGGCGAAGGGATTGGCGAAGACTGGGGCGGGGCATACGAGGTCTTGTCTGAAACGATGCGAGCAGACTACCCGAGTCGGGCGCCTCTAAGAACTACCTGCGTTGCCATTACGGCGTTTAAACAGGCTCAAGATAGAGGCCCTCGAGGTTGTCAGGCTGGATATCGGACTGGTGAGTTTGTGAGTTTGTGAGTTGTCTTGTTGGCTGTTCTGGACGCCGCTGCTGTGTGTTCAGCGATTCCGGGTTTCGCCCCCTCGGGCGACTCACTTTTCTTTGAAATGCGCAAAGAAAAGTAAGCAAAAGAAACGCACCCCCGCCATCCGGGTCTCGCTGCGCTCGACTTCCCTCACTCCGGCACCGCTCCGGGGTCGGCGTACATGGGCCATCCTTGGCCCATTACGCCTCTCGCGGCATCCATGCCGCTCGCCCCCTGCGCAATGCCTGCGTTCGGCCTCCTGAAGGGGGCATCTGCGCGCCTGAACGAACCGGCATTCCATAGATTGCTCGGCGTGTTCTAGTAGCGATGAAGTTGCGATTGGGTTGTCGAGTTAAACCAATAGTTTCATTAGCCGGCACCCCGGTCAGCCCTAAGGCTGACATATGTACAAGCACTCCACGCTAATTCTGGTTTACCTAGGTTTCAGGCGCGTGCAGAGCCCGCCCAGGAGGGCGAACGGAATCGTCGTGGAAGAGGTTGAGCGACATGGATGTCGCGAGAGCCACGATGGGCCAGGGATGGCCCACCGTGGCGGGCCTCTGGAACGATGATGGAGTGAGCGAACCCTGGCGTAGCCAGGGCCGGATGAACGGGCGGAGGGTTTTGGTTACTTTTGCCCGCAAAAGTTACTCGCCCGGGAGGGCGAAACCAAAAACATCAGTCAGAACGCGGCAATTCGGAACAAGCACCCATAAAACGACAACCGTATTGCCAGTCCAGTATCAAGACTTCGAGCTTTTCACTCACCGCGTTCGCTTTGGGGAGAGATTTGTCGAGCAGGTGATCACTTCGCCGGTTGCACGATCAGTCCGCGATATGTTCTTTGCCAACGAAGAACCGTTCGCTCTGCACATCGAGGAGAAGACCATGCGAGAGCTATATGAACTGTGCGGTGCTGACCGTGAGTTGCTGTTTTCCCCCTACTGCTGGCGAGTACGCCTGGCCCTGGCGCACAAGGGGCTGGATTTCCACAGTCGGCCGATTCGCTTCGGAGAGAAGGCGGCAATCGAGTTCTCCGGGCAGAAGCTCGTACCGGTGCTGGTCGACGACGGTCAGTCGGTACACGACAGCGTCGTCATCTTCGCCTACCTCGATGCGCGCTATCCGCAGCGGCCGCTGCTGGGTGACGGCGCGGCGGCCGAACGCGCGCGTCTGGTCGAGCGTCTGAGTTTCCATGCGCTGCGCATGCCGCTGCTGAAGATCCTGCTGTTGCGCGCCTACCAGGCCTGCGCTGAGGAGGATCGTGACTACTTCCGCAGTAGTCGCGAGCAGGCCTTCGGCATGCCGTTGGAGGAAATGGCCGATCCGCAGGGCGGCGAGCAGCAGTTGCGCCAGGCGCTGGCACCGCTGGAAGCCTGGCTCGGCGACAAGCCGTACCTGGAGGGCGATGAGGCGGGCGCCTGCGATTATCTGGTGGCTGGCATGCTGCTCTGGGCCTGGTGCCTGGGCGTGCAGCCCTGGGCCGAGGAATCCGCCGTTGGCGTCTGGTTCACGCGCATCCGCCAGGCTTATGAGCGCAACCACGGCCCGATCAAGCGGGCCTCATTCTGAGGAGGCAACCTGCTGTTTGGGCAGGGCAGCTAGCTAGACGTACTGGGCGGCTGCATAACCCGACGCCCAGGCCCACTGGAAGTTGAAGCCGCCCAGGTGGCCGGTGACGTCCAGTACCTCACCGACGAAGTACAGCCCCGGCACCTTGAGCGATTCCAGGGTCTTGGATGACACCTCGTCGGTATTCACCCCGCCCAGGGTGACTTCGGCGGTGCGGTAGCCCTCGGTGCCGGCCGGCACCAATTGCCAGTCGGACAGCCTCTCGGCAATCGCCTTCAGCTCGGTCGGGGTGTACTGCTTCAGCGGCTTGTTGCTGAACCAGGCGTCGACCAGCAGCGTCGCCATCTTCTTGGTGAACAGCTCGGCGAGCAGCGTCTTCAGCTCGCTGTTGCCGCGTTCGTGCTGCTGCGTGGCCAGCCACTGCGGCAGGTCGATATGTGGCAGCAGGTCGATGTGCACGGTATCGCCCGGCTGCCAGTAGGACGAGATTTGCAGGATCGCCGGGCCGGACAGGCCGCGGTGGGTGAACAGGATGTTCTCGACGAAGCTCTGGCCATTGCAGCTGACCCGGCAGTCTTCCACCGAAGTGCCGGACAGCTCCGTGCACAGCGTCTTGAGCTGCGGATCGGTGAGGGTGAAGGGCACCAGGCCGGCGCGTGTCGGTAGTACCTCGTGGCCGAACTGCCTGGCCACCTGATAGCCGAAGCCTGTCGCGCCGAGGGTGGGGATCGACAAACCGCCTGTGGCGATCACCAGCGACTGGCAGTTGATCGCGCCGATATCGCTGTCCAGGCGAAAGCCGCCTTCGACTTTCGCGATGCTCTGCACTGCTGTGTTCAGGCGAATCTCGGCGCCGGCCTCGCTGCACTCGGCCAACAGCAGCTCGAGGATGTCGCTGGACTTGTTGTCGCAGAACAGCTGGCCAAGTTTTTTCTCGTGGTAGGGTACGCCATGCTTGGCCACCAGGCCGATGAAGTCCCACTGGGTGAAGCGCGCCAGCGCCGACTTGCAGAAGTGTGGGTTGCCCGAGAGGAAGTTGCCCGGCTCGCAGTACATGTTGGTGAAATTGCAGCGTCCGCCGCCGGACATGAGAATCTTCTTGCCGGCCTTGTTGGCGTGATCGAGCACCAGGACGCGTCGACCGCGTGCTGCCGCAGTGGCGGCGCACATCAGCCCGGCGGCGCCGGCGCCGATGATCAGTACATCGATTTGCAACACGTTATTTCCCCAGACGGTATGCCGGCAGGACTGCCGGGCTAAGCTGGGGCGCATCTTACCTGAAGCCGTCGCAGACCGATCAGGCAGCGTCGGCCTGGATTGCCGAGCATGACTTATGGCACGGCCCCTGCTATGACTTACAGGCCAACACTGGCCGATAAGGGATCAGACCTGAACAATGCCCAACGTGCGTGCGTGGTTCCTGCTCCTGCTGTTATCCCCGTCCTTGGGGGCGGCAGAGCTGTTGCGTCTGGTAGCCGACCCCTGGCCGCCATTCAATGATCACACGCTACCGAACAACGGCGTGGCCAGCGATCTGGTGGTGCAGGCACTGACTCGTGCCGGCTATCGCACCCGTTACGTCGAGGTGCCCTGGGAGCGGGCCGTGCTCGGTCTCAAGCGCGGCGAGCACGATGTGTTGATCAACGCCTGGTACAGCCAGGAGCGCACTTATTTTGGTCACTTTTCGCAGCCCTACCTGTTCAATCGCATCCGCTTCCTGCAGCGCAAGGGCGCGGGCATCGATTTCGACCAACTTGCCGATCTGTATCCGTATCGCATCGCAGTCGTGCGGGGCTACGCCTATAACCCGGCCTTCGACCACGACGAGAACCTGAGGCGCGTGGGCGTCAGTGGCTTCGAGATCGCCGCGCGCATGTTGCACGCCGGGCGGGTGCAACTGGCGCTGGAGGATGAGCTGGTGGTGCGCTATCACCTAGCGCGTGAGCTGGCGCCGCTACGTGATGAGCTGGAGTTGCTGCCCAAGCCACTGAGCGA
Organism: Pseudomonas sp. C11; assembly: GCF_034683865.1. Taxonomy (NCBI): domain Bacteria; kingdom Pseudomonadati; phylum Pseudomonadota; class Gammaproteobacteria; order Pseudomonadales; family Pseudomonadaceae; genus Pseudomonas; species Pseudomonas sp. C11. The sequence goes on along the minus strand of NZ_JAWIIP010000005.1, from coordinate 54,248 downwards.
GAACGGCCTGCATATCCTGGTGCGTCTGAGCCATCCGCACCACCGCGAGATCACCCGTCGCTTCGACGAGGCGATCCAGGCCATGCAGGCCGATGGCAGCTACGAGGAGACCCTGCGCCGCCACGGCATGGCACCCTGATCAGGCCAGTACGGTGCGTGCTCGACCGCTCTGCTTGGCCTGGTACAGGCGCTGATCGGCCTCGTGCAGAAGGCTTTCCAGGTCTTCCGCTTCGCCCCGGTAAATGCCTGCGCTGAACGACAGCGGCGGTGCGCCGTTGGCGTAGTACAGCGTGGCACAGCGCTGGCGCAGGCTGTCGATGGTGGCGCTGAGGTCGGCTGCGTCGAGGGGGCTGAGCAGGGCGAACTCCTCGCCGCCCAGACGACCGATCAGGGTGTCGGGGAAGGCGCTGGCGAAGGCCTTGGCGAATACCACCAGCGCACTGTCGCCACTGGCATGGCCGAAGCCATCGTTGATGTGCTTGAAATGGTCGATGTCGAGCATGGCCACGCTCAGGTGCTGGCCGCTCTGTTGTGCCTGCTGGATCATGCGCATGCCGCGCTCATAAAAGGAGCGGCGATTGCGCAGGCCGGTGAGGGCATCGTATTCCGCCGCCTTCTTCAGCGCCTGCAGCAGGTCGCGGCGTTCCAGGGTGTTCATCACCCGGCAGTTCAACTCTTCGGGGCAGAAGGGTTTGCGCAGGAAGTCGTCGGCGCCGTGCTTGATGAACTGCGCGCTGAGCGAGCCCTTGGGGTCGGCTGATACGCCGATGATGATCAGCTCGTTGAGCTTGAATTTCTGGCGCAGCAGCTTGACCAGATCGAAGCCGCTGACACCGGGCATGGAGTGGTCGAGGATCAGCAGGTCGATGTCTGGCTGTTCGGCGATCAGACGCAGGGTTTCCCGGCCGTCGCTGGCTTCGAGTATCTGGTAGTGATGCGGCTCGATGATGTGGCGGATGTAGCGCCGCTGCGCGTTGGAATCATCGGCGATGAGAATCTTGATATGGCTGTTGTGATCGAGGCGGTGCAGCAGGCGGAACGCGTACTCGTAGGAGTGCTGGCTTTCCTTGAGCACGTAGTCGACCACACCTTTCATCAGCAGCTCGTCGCGGCGTTGCTCGTTGTAGCTGCCGCTGAGGACGATGCAGGGCAGGCGGTGACGCATCACCAGATCGACACTCTCACCGTCGGGGGCGTCCGGCAGGTGCAGGTCGACGATGGCGGCGAAGAACAGCCCGGCCGAGGTTTCCAGCATGACTTCCGCTTCGGCCAGCGAGGCGCAGAACACGGGCTCCAGATCCGGTTCCTGGCGGAACAGGTGGGCCAGGATCTTCAGCACCAGAGGGCTGTCCTCGATGACCAGGATATTGCGCATGGAGCGACTCCGACCTCTGTGGCCCTTGCTAGAGACTAGATCATGCGCACGCGCAGCGAGCGGCCCTTGATCTTGCCTTCCGTTAACCGTTGCAGTGCTTTGCGGGCGACGTCACGTTGCACGGCGACGTAAGCCTGGAACTCGAACAGGGCGATCTTGCCCACCTGATCGCTGCTCAGGCCCGCATCACCGGTCAGTGCGCCGAGGATGTCACCAGGGCGCAGTTTGTCCTTGCGCCCGGCGCCGATGCACAGCGTGTGCATCGGTGGCAGCAGGCTGACGCTGGTGTTGTCGGCCGGTAGCGGGTACCAGGCCATTGTCTGCCCCTGCAGGGCCTCGATGGCTTGGGCGCGCCCGGCTTCGGCCGGTGCCACCAGGCTCACGGCAAGGCCCTTCTCGCCTGCGCGACCACTGCGACCGATGCGGTGAATGTGCACCTCCGCATCACGCGCCAGTTCGACGTTGATCACCAGTTCCAGCCCAGCAATATCCAGGCCACGAGCGGCCACGTCGGTGGCGACCAGCACGCTCAGGCTGCGCCCGGCGAACAATGCCAGCACCTGGTCACGATCGCGCTGTTCCAGATCGCCATGCAGCGCGGCGGCGGAAATCTTCTCGGCTTCCAGGCGCTCGACCAGCTCCGTGCATTGCTGGCGCGTGGCGCAGAAGGCTACCGCCGGCTGCTTGCGAAAGTGCCGTAACAGCGCAGCGACGGCGTCCAGGCGCTGTGTTGGGGCAATCTCGTAGAAGCGTTGTTCGATCTGCCCGTCATCGTGCAAGGCCTGCACTTCGACGCGTTCGGGGCTGCGCAGAAAGCGTGCGGCGAGTTGCTCGATACCGCTCGGATAGGTGGCGGAGAACAGCAGGGTCTGCCGGCGTGCCGGGGTCTGCTCGATGATTTCGGCGATGCTGTCGAAGAAGCCCATGTCGAGCATGCGGTCGGCTTCGTCGAGCACCAGGGTGTTGAGGCCATCGACCTTCAGCGTGCCCTTGCGCAGGTGTTCCTGCACGCGGCCAGGCGTGCCGACGATGACATGCGCGCCATGTTCCAGCGAGCCGATCTGCGGGCCGAAGGGCACACCGCCGCACAGGGTCAGTATCTTGATGTTGTCGGCGGCACGGGCCAGGCGGCGCAGTTCCTTGGTGACCTGGTCGGCCAGCTCGCGGGTCGGGCACAGCACCAGCGCCTGGCAGCCGAAGTAGCGCGGATTGAGGGGATGCAGCAGGCCGATGCCGAAGGCGGCGGTCTTGCCGCTGCCGGTCTTGGCCTGGGCGATCAGGTCACGGCCCTTGATGATCAGCGGCAGGCTGGCAGCCTGGATGGCGGTCATCTCGCTGTAGCCGAGGGCGGCGAGGTTGGCCTGCATCGGTGCGGACAGGGGTAGGCTGGAAAAGGCGTTGACGCTCACGGCAAAAGAGTCCGGCTGGAAGGATTGGGGCGGCAGTGTAGCAGGCCGCCTCAGTGTTCCGGTGGCACCTCGACCAGACGGCTGCTGCGGCCGTCCATCGGATCGAGCTGGAGGAAGATCGCTGCCGCCAGCATCGACAACAGGCCGACGCAAATGAAGGTCGCCTGAAACGCCTGCTGCACCTCACCCAGCTCTGCGCTGAAACCGCTGAGCAGCGCTGCCGCCGCGGCCACGCCGAGGCTCATGGCCAGTTGCACCACCACCGACAGCAGGCCATTGCCGCTGCTGGCCTCGTTGTTGTCCAGGTCGATCAGGGTCACGGTGTTCATCGCGGTGAACTGCAGCGAGTTGCAGGCGCCGATCAGGCTCAACTGCACCACCAGTTGCAGCATCGCGGTGTCTTGATCGACCAGCGCCAGGCTGGCGATCAGGGCGCCGAGCAGCAGGGTATTGCTGGTCAGGATGCGGCGATAGCCAAGGCGGTCGATCAACGGTTTGGCCAGCGGCTTCATCGCCATGGCAGCGAGCGCCAGGGGAATCATGCTCATGCCGGCCTGTGCCGGGGAATATCCCATCGCCAGTTGCAGCAGCAGTGGCGTGAGAAAGGGCAGGGCGCCGCTGCCCAGGCGGGCGAAGAGGTTGCCGAGGATGCCGGTGGCGAAGGTGCGGGTGGCGAACAGGCTGGGCGAGAACAGCGGCTCGGCGATACGCGCAGCGCGCAGCCAGTACACCGCCAGACAGGCCAGGCCACCGACCAGCAGCAGGGTCACGCGCAGGGCCGGCAGCTTCAGCTCGCCGAGGCCTTCCAGGGCCACGGTGATCAGCAGCATGGCGGCGCCGAACAGGAGGAAGCCGGGGGTATCGAAACGGCTGCGCTGCGGGCCGCGCAGATCCGGCATGTAGCGCATCGCCGCCCAGCAGCCGATCAGGCCGACCGGTAGGTTGATGAGGAAGATCCAGTGCCAGCTGGCCGCCTCCACCAGCCAACCGCCGAGGGTCGGGCCGATCAACGGGCCGAGCAGGCCGGGCAGGGTGATGAAGCTCATGATCCGCACCAGCTCGGTTCGCGGGTAGGCGCGCAGTACCACCAGGCGCCCTACCGGCATCATCAGCGCGCCGCCCAGACCCTGGATCACTCGCGCGCCGACCAGCATGGCGAGCGACTCGGACAGCGCGCAGAGCAGCGAGCCCAGGCTGAACAGGGCGATGGCGCCGAAGAAGATGCGCCGCGTGCCGAAGCGGTCGGCGATCCAGCCCGAGGCCGGAATCAGCAGGGCCACGGTCAGCATGTAGGCGATCACCACCGACTGCATGCGCAACGGATCTTCACCCAGATCATGGGCCATCGCTGGCAGCGCAGTATTGAGGATGGTGCCGTCCAGCGTCTGCATGAAGAAGGCGATGGCGACGATCCAGGGCAGCAGGCGGGCGGTGCGTGGGTCGAGCGGTGGTGGCGTGGTGTGCATGAGGCGTCCGGCTTTGGGTGGCGGCTTTGACCTGTGCGTCATTATCGCTGGCTGTGCTCACCTTCGACGGTTGCGACGTAAATAAATTCGCAGTGACGATCTGGCAGCCACTGCTTAGGGGCTGGGCAGACTGGTAGGAGCGGATTCATCCGTGAAGGGGGCTGGCAGAGGAGCTGGGCTGATCCGCGAATGAAGCGCAATGCTGCCCGTTCGCTCCTCACAAGAGCCAGTCCCGCAACGAGGATGTCTGGACGCACGCTCGCTAGGCGCGGATTTATCCGCGAGAGGACTGGCACAGGTACCGCGAGGGTCGCGAGACCCTCGTCATCCGCTCAGGCTGCCGATATCGCCCGCTGAGGCTGCCCACGCACTGGTCGATCACCGGCCACGAAATAGCTGGCGGTACTGCGCGGCAGCGGTTGGCGCCCACGAATCCGGTCGGCGATCTTCTCCGCCATCATGATGGTGGTGGCGTTGAGGTTGCCGGTGATGATCTCCGGCATGATCGACGCATCCACCACGCGCAGACCCTGCAGACCATGCACGCGGCCCTGGCCGTCGACCACCGCCATCTCGTCTGCGCCCATCTTGCACGAGCAGGACGGGTGATAGGCGGTTTCGGCGTGGTTGCGGATGAACTCGTCCAGCTCGGCATCGCTCTGCACATGGGCGCCCGGGCTGATCTCGCGGCTCCGGTACTTGTCCAGGGCCGGTTGCGCCATGATCTCGCGGGTGATGCGGATGCCGTCGCGGAATTCCTGCCAGTCCTGTTCATGGCTCATGTAGTTGAACAGGATGCTCGGATGTTCGCGCGGGTCGCGGGACTTGAGGCGAATACGGCCACGGCTCGGCGAGCGCATCGAGCCCATGTGCGCCTGGAAGCCGTGTTCCTGCACGCCCTTGCTGCCGTTGTAATTGATCGCCACCGGGAGGAAGTGGTACTGGATGTTAGGCCAGGCGAACTCCTCGCGGGTGCGGATGAAGCCGCCCGCTTCGAACTGGTTGCTGGCGCCCAGGCCCTTGCCGAGGAACAGCCAGTTGGCGCCGATGGCCGGCTGGTTCCACCACTTGGTGGCCGGGTAGATGGACACCGGCTCCTTGCAGGCGTACTGCAGGTAGAGTTCGAGGTGATCCTGCAGGTTCTCGCCGACGCCGGGCAGATCATGCACCACGGGGATGTCGAATTCGCGCAGCAGGGCGGCTGGGCCGACGCCGGAGCGCTGCAGGATCTGCGGCGAGGCGATGGCGCCGGCGCACAGCAGCACTTCGCGGCGGGCATGGGCCGTGAGGGTGGCATTCGAGCTGCCGACCAGGTAGCTGACGCCGCTGGCACGCTTACCGTCGAACAGGATGCGGTCGGTGGTGGCGTGGGTGACGATGGTCAGGTTCGACCGCTCGCGGGCCTGATCCAGATAACCGCGGGCGGTGCTGGAGCGTCGACCCTGCGCGGTGACGGTGCGATCCATCGGGCCGAAGCCTTCCTGCTGGTAGCCGTTGAGGTCGTCCGTACGCGGATAACCGGCCTGTACGCCGGCTTCGACCATGGCATGGAACAGTGGATTGTTGTCGACCTTGGGCGTGGTCACGCTGACCGGGCCGTCGCCACCGTGGTAGTCATTGGCGCCGATGTCACGGGTTTCCGCCTTGCGGAAATATGGCAGGCAGTCGAGGTAGCTCCAGTCTTCCAGACCCTTGCCCTTGGCCCAGCTGTCGAAGTCCATGGCGTTGCCGCGGATGTAGCACATGCCGTTGATCAGCGAGGAGCCGCCCAGGCCCTTGCCGCGCCCACATTCCATGCGGCGGTTGTTCATGTAGGGTTCGGGATCGGTCTCGTAGGCCCAGTTGTAGCGCCGACCCTGCAGCGGGAAGGCCAGGGCGGCGGGCATCTGGGTACGAAAATCCAGGCGATAGTCCGGGCCCCCGGCTTCCAGCAGCAGCACGCTGACGTCTGCGTCTTCGGTCAAGCGGGTGGCCAGCACGTTACCGGCCGAGCCGGCACCGATGATGATGTAATCGTATTCCTGGGTCATGCTTCCTCCTGTTGCCCGGCTGTTATCCGGGAAAACGCGAGTGACTGTTCCCGGATTGCATCCGGGCTACGAGGCGGCTTTCTTTGTGGGAGCGGATTCATCCGCGATGCTTTTCGCGGTTAAAGCCGCTCTCACGCTAGGGGACTCAGAACACCGAGGCGTAATCGCCCATTTCCAGCTGCACCGACTTGATGCGGGTGTAGTGGCCGAGGGTGACCAGGCCGTTCTCGCGGCCAACGCCGGACTGCTTGTAGCCGCCCACCGGCATTTCGGCCGGCGATTCGCCCCAGGTGTTGATCCAGCAGATGCCGGCTTCCAACTTGTGAATGACCCGGTGCGCGCGATTGAGGTCGCGGGTCACCACGCCGGCAGCCAGGCCGTAGGTGGTGTCGTTGGCGCGGCGGATCACTTCTTCCTCGTCGTCATAGATGAGGATGCTCATGACCGGGCCGAAGATTTCCTCGCGGGTGATGGTCATGGCATCCGTGCAGTCGGTGAATACGGTGGGCGCGACATAGGCGCCCTTGGCGTAGTCGCCGTCGCTGACCCGCGCACCGCCGATCAGCAGGCGTGCGCCTTCGCTGCGGCCCTTGTCGATATAGCCGAGTACGCGCTCCATGTGCGCGAAGCTCACCAGCGGGCCGAAATTGGTGGCGTCAACCAGCGGGTCGCCGAGGCGGATACGTTTGACCCGCTCCAGCACCTTGGCCTCGAAGCGTGCCTGCAGCATGCGCGGCACGAACACGCGAGTGCCGTTGGTGCACACCTGGCCGGAGCTGTAGAAGTTGGCCATCACCGCGATGTCGGCGGCGCGCTCGAGGTCCGCGTCCTCGAAGATGATCAGCGGCGACTTGCCGCCCAGCTCCATGGTCACCTCCTTGAGGCTGGAGCTGGAGGCACTGGCCATCACCTTCTTGCCGGTGACGGTACCGCCGGTGAAGGAAATCTTCTCGATGCCCGGATGCTCGGTGAGCCATTGGCCCACAGTGCTGCCCAGCCCGGTCACCACGTTGAATACGCCTGCGGGCAGGCCGGCCTCGGTGTAGATCTCGGCCAGCTTCAGCGCGGTTAGCGAGGTGACTTCGCTGGGCTTGAAGATCATCGCGTTGCCGGCGGCCAGGGCCGGTGCGGACTTCCATAGGGCGATCTGGATCGGGTAGTTCCACGCGCCGATGCCGGCGACCACGCCCAGCGGTTCGCGGCGGGTGTAGACGAAGGAGGTTTCGCGCAGCGGGATCTGCTCGCCCTCGATGGCCGGGATAAGGCCGGCGTAATACTCCAGCACGTCGGCGCCGGTGACGATATCGACATAGCGGGTTTCGGAAAGCGGCTTGCCGGTGTCGAGGGTTTCCAGCTCGGCCAGCTCATCGTTGCGCTCACGGAGGATGTCCACCGCCTTGCGCAGAATGCGCGAGCGCTGCATGGCGGTCATCGCCGCCCACACCTTCTGCCCCTCGGCGGCGCTGGCCACGGCGCGATCCACGTCTGCCTGGCTGGCGCATTGCACCTTGGCCAGCACCTCGCCGGTGGCGGGGTTGATGCTGTCGAAGGTCTCTTCACTGCTGGCGGCGACGTACTGACCACCGATGTAGAGCTGCTGTTCGGCGAAACGGGGCATGGGCTGTCCTCTGTCTTCGATTTGCTTAGAGAACAGCCTATTTTATTTAAATTGAACGATCAATCAATAAAAACGACGGAGCGCACTCAATCACGACATAGCCAGACGGTCATTGGCCAAAGGAGTGAACGGGTAGGGCGGGTGAAACCCGCCGTCTTGGGTGGCGGGTTACACCCGCCCTACGCTGTTCGTAGGGTGGGCTTTAGCCCACCAATGGTCATGCGCGTCAGGCCTTGCCATCGGCAAACCTCTAACGGGCCTTGGCCAATTGCAGGTCGAAATAGTCGTAGGCGATGCGGCGGGCCTGCGCGGTGTCGAAGGCCTCGCCGGACTGTCAGGTAGGGCGGGTGAAACCCGCCGTCTTGGGTGGCGGGTTGCACCCGCCCTACGCCGGTCGTAGGGTGGGCTTTAGCCCACCAAGGTCATGCGCGTGAGGCCTTGCCGTCGGCAACCCTCTAACGAGCCTTGGCCAATTGCAAGTCGAGATAGTCGTAGGCGATGCGGCGTGCCTGTGCGGTGTCGAAGGCCTCGCCGGACAGCGCGCCGCGCAGCCAGAGTCCATCGATCAGCGAGGCCAGGCCACGGGCGGCGAGGCGTGCCTGATCCTGCGGCAGGGCGCGGCGGAACTGGCCGCAGAGGTTGGAGTAGAGGCGGTGATCGTTGACCCGCTGCAGGCGCTGCAGGGCAGGCTGATGCATGCTGCTGGCCCAGAACGCCAGCCAGGTCTTCATCGCCGGGCCGCTGACCTGGCTGTCGTCGAAGTTACCGTCGATCATCGCGCGCAGGTGGGCCCGTGGGCCGTCATCGGCCAGCGCTTCACGTCGCCCGGCCACAGCCTCGCGCAGTGCCTTCATGAGGTGGCGCATGGTTGCTTCCAGCAGGCCGTTCTTGTCCTTGAAGTAGTGGCTGATGATGCCATTGGACACCCCGGCCAGGCGGGCGATATAGGCGATGCTGGCGTCGGCCATGCCGACCTGGTCGACGGCTTCCAGGGTGGCAGCGATGAGTTGCGAACGACGAATGGGCTGCATGCCGACCTTGGGCATTGCACTCTCCATGGCGAGACAGGAGGGCGCAGTCTAGGCGGATTTTGATCGTCCGATCAATTAAACGGGCGCGCCGGGCGAACAGCAGAAACGACGAAGCGGGCCGCAGCCCGCTTCGTCTTGAGGTTGGATAACCTTATTTCAGCCACTCGGCGACGCGATCCGGGTTCTTGGCGATCCAGGCCTTGGCGGCTTCGTCCGGCTTGGCGCCTTCGCGGATGGCCAGCATGACCGAACCGACTTCTTCGCCGCTCCAGGAGATCTTGCTGAGGAAGGCAGCCGCGTCGGCAGCCTTGGTTTTCAGATCAGGGTTGGCCACGGTGTCGACGTGCTCGTCATCACCGAAGACTTTCTTCGGATCTTCCAGGAAGCGCAGTTTCCATTTGGCGAACATCCAGTGCGGAATCCAGCCGGTGACCACGATGGCCTTCTGGCCTTTTTCGGCGCGGGTCAGGGCGGTTGCCATGGCCGGGCCGGAGCTCGGCATCAGCTTGATGCTGGCGAGGTTGTATTCCTTGATGGCGTCTTCGGTGCGGCGCATGACGCCGGCGCCGGCGTCGATACCGGTGATCTTGCCGTCGAAGTCCTTGGCGTATTTCTCCAGGTCTTCGATGCTCTTGGCTTGCACATAGTCCGGCACGATCAGGCCGATCTTGGCGCCTGCGTAGTTGGTGCCGAGGACTTCCACCTTGTCCTTGAGCTTCTCGTAGTACTCGCCGTGGGTGGCGGGCAGCCAGGCGGAGAGGGTGACGTCGAGGTCGCCACGGGCCACACCCTGCCACATGATGGCGGGTTCGACCGGCTTCAGTTCCACCGTGTAGCCCAGTTTGCTTTGCAGGATTTCACCGGCGACATGGGTGACGGCGACGCTGTCATCCCAGCCGTTCACATAGCCGATTTTCAGGGTGGGTTTGTCGGCAGCGAAAGTGCTGCCCATGCCGATGGCCAGGGCGGCAGCGCCGAGGCAGAGTTGCTTGAGTACGCGCATGTTTGTTGTGCTCCGTCAGTTGAGTGGCAGTTGCAAAATCGTTGACTGGCTCGTTCTCATTGCGGGCCTTGCGAAACCGTGTTGCGCAGCAGATTGCCGGTTCGCGGGCAAGGTCTCCCCATCACGGCCGAAAATGGGCCGCTAGCGTTAAGCGAGGAGGTTTCCGGGCTCGCCCCCTGAGGAGCAAGCCCGAATCGGGGCGCGGCTTGTTACAGCCCGACGTGTTTCTTCACGGCGGCTACGCCATCCTGACCATCGAAGGTGGTCACGCCGCTCAGCCACTGATCCAGAACGCCCGGGTTGGCCTTGATCCAGGCCTTGGCGACGTCCTGCGGATTTTCCTTCTCCAGCACTTTCTCCATCAGCTGGCTTTCCTGAGCGACGGTGAACTGCAGGTTGTTCAGCAGTTTGCCGACGTTACCGCAGCGTGCTTCGTAATCCGGCGGTACCACGGTGTAGACCTTGGCTGCGCCGTAGTCTGGGCCGAACACATCGTCACCACCGGAGAGGTAGGTGATGTCGTACTGAGTGTTCATCGGGTGCGGCGCCCAGCCGAGGAACACCACCGGCTCCTTCTTCTTGATGGCGCGCGAGACCTGCACCAGCATGCCGGCTTCACTGGACTCGACCATGCGGAAGCCGCCGAGGTCGAACTGGTTCTTCTTGATCATGCCGTCGATCAGCAGGTTGCCGTCGTTACCCGGCTCGATGCCGTAGATCTTGCCGCCCAACTGATCCTTGAACTTGGCGATGTCCTGGAAGCTCTTCAGCCCAGCCTCGGCCGCGTAGGTCGGCACGGCCAGGGTGTATTTGGCGCCCTCGAGGTTGGCCTTGGGCAGTACCTTGACGCCGTTATCCTTGAGGAAGGGCTCGATGACCGAGTCCATCGACGGCGCCCAGTAGCCGAGGAAGACGTCGACCTGGCCACTCTTCACGCCGGTGAAGGCGATCGGTACCGAGGCCATGATCTTGCGTGGCTGATAACCCAGGCCTTCGGTCAGAGTCATGGCCACGCCGGTGGTGGCGGCGATGTCGGCCCAACCAATTTCGGCGAAACGCACTTGCTTGCAGCTCGCTGGCTCCGCGGCCATGGCGCCCTGAATCATTGCGCACGACAGCAGGCCGATGACGGCGGTGGTCTTGAACGATTTCATCTGCGGTTCCCTGTGAAGTGAAAAAGTGGTTATTGGCGCTGCAGCTTGCCGCTGAACCAGGCGAACACGCCACGCTTGACGGGCTGCTTGGTGCCGAAGCTTTCGGTGATGCGGTCGAGGATGATGGCCAGCAATACCACAGCCATACCACTCTCGAAGCCTAGACCGATATCCAGACGCTGGATACTCGCCAGTACGTCGTTACCCAGGCCGCCGGCGCCGACCATGGAGGCGATGATCACCATCGACAGGGCCATCATGATGGTCTGGTTGACCCCGGCCATGATCGACGGCATGGCGTTGGGCAACTGCACCTTGAACAACAGCTGGGAACTGGTGCAGCCGAAGGACTGACCGGCCTCGACGATTTCCTTGTTAACCTGGCGAATGCCCAGGCTGGTCAGGCGCACGGCGGGCGGCATGGCGAAGATCACCGTGGCGATGATGCCGGGCACGCGGCCCAGGCCGAACAGCATCGCGGCCGGGATCAGGTAAACGAACGCCGGCATGGTCTGCATGAAGTCGAGGATCGGGCGGATGATGGTGGCCACGCGTTCGCTGCGCGCCGCCCAGATACCCAGCGGGATACCCAGCAGCAGACTGATCAGCGTCGAGGAGAAGGTCAGCCCGAGGGTGACCACGGTCTGCTCCCAGAAGCCGGTCATGACGATGAGGATGAAGGCCACGGCAGTGAAGACCGCGAAGCGCACACCGATGCGCCACAGGCCGAGGCCGACGAAGATGGCAATGAGCAGCCAGGCCGGCGGCAGCATCAGCAGGCTTTCGATGCCCTCGGAGAAGCCACTGACCACTTTGCCGATGTTGTCGAACAAGCCGCTGTAGTTATCCAGCAGGTGCTGAACGACGTCGTTGACCCAGCTGCCCAGGTCGAGTTTCTTGTCACTCATAGGATTCTCCCTGCAGGCGGGTCAGCAGACGCCCCTTGCTGATGGCGCCGCAATAGTGACCTTCGGCGTCCACCACCGGGATTGGCCCTTCGTTGTCGACCAGGCGGCTGATGACGTCTTCAAGCGGCATGTCTTCCGGAACCGGGACGACCTGTTTGAGCGCATTGGCCTCGAGTGGTTTGGGATCGTCGCCATCGACCATCAGGGCGATCTTCTCCAGGCTGATGGAGCCCTGGAAGTTGTTGTGCTCGTCGACGATGAAGGCGTAGTGCTTGTCCAGCGCCTGCAGCTCCTTGCAGATGCGTGTGGCATCCGGTGCCTTGCCGTTGTACACGTAGGTCGGCACGCTGTCGGACTTGAGCTGGCCTGCTGTGAGGTAACGGCTGGTGTCGACGGTGTCGAAGAAGTTGCGCACGTACTCGTTGGCTGGGCTTTCGATCAACTCTTGCGGGGTGCCAACCTGGATCAGCTTGCCGCCTTCCATGATGCCGATGCGGCTGCCGATACGCATGGCTTCTTCGATATCGTGGGAGACGAAGATGATGGTGCGGCGATGGGTCTTCTGCAGCTCCAGCAGCACGTCCTGCATCTCGCGGCGCTTGAGCGGGTCGAGGGCGGAGAACGCCTCGTCCATGATGATCATCGACGGGTTGACCGCCAGGGCCCGGGCCAGACCGACGCGCTGCTGCATGCCGCCGGACAGTTCGTTCGGATACTTGCTGGCGAAGGGCGCCAGGCCGACCTGCTCGAGCACTTCCATGGCGCGCTGCTCGCGTTCCTTGCGGCCGATACCGGCCACTTCCAGGCCGAAGGCGGCGTTGTCCAGCACGCTGCGCGAGGGCATCAGGGCGAAGGACTGGAAGACCATGCTCATGTCGCGGCGACGCAGGTCGATCAGTTGCGACTGCGGCAGCTTGGCCACGTTCTGCCCATCGATATAAACATCGCCAGCGCTGGGCTCGACCAGGCGATTGATCAGGCGAATAAGGGTGGATTTGCCAGAACCGGACAGGCCCATGAGAACGAAGATCTCGCCCTCTTCGACGCTGAACGACACATCACTGACGCCGATCACTGCGCCTTTCTCGGCAAGGATCTTCTCCTTGCTCCAGCCTTCCTTGAGCAGGTCGATGGCTTCTTGTGGGTTTGAGCCGAAGACCTTGTACAGGTGCTCGACCACGATCTTTCCAGACTGCATGGGACGTTTCCCCTTCAAACGATATCCTTTCGGCACGGGCACGGCTGGGCACGCATCAGCGAAGCGTAGAACAGCTGCGGCAGGGCTCTGATACCTGTGTGGGTGTTTGCTGAAAGTCGAGGTAGGTAAGTGTTTCGCTGCGCTGGCGGAGGCGACACTCGGGCACAGGCTGTCGACACGCTGGCGGTCGAGCGTGCTGACCGTAGCGCCGTTGAATCCTGTAAATGAGTGAGCATTGCCTTGCCGTGCTGCAAACCGCTTTCCAAACCCTCTGGCAGTGTTTCGAAATCCAGTCCGTTGGAGGTTCATGTTCCTTCCTGGAACATGCGTACATCCGAAATTTCTTGTTGGGCTGGCGCCCGCAAAGTTGGTGGGCCAGCGCTTATCTGTTCTTCGGTCCGGGGTTGTGGGGCCCCGGTCTGCCGCTCCCCCTGGGAGTCGGCAGCGACGTCATCGGCTGACTCAACGATATAGCCTTGGAGTCTGCGTAGTTATCGGTTTACGACTCTGACGTGTTGGGCGACGACATAGCGCTGTCCTCTGCATGCACCAATTTTTCATCGGGTCGCCGAGTGAGGCCAAATTCCTCTCTGCACGAGATTTCGAATGGGGTGATTGGGTACACGCGTAAAAACCTTAACAGACCTTTTTACCCTCAGGTCAAGTCTGAAAGCCGCGCGCGGCGCGGTTCTCCGTCTTTCGATGACGCTCCAAGCGCCGTCTCATGGGGGCTACGCTTGTGTTGAAAAAAATTGACAGGAGACCGCCGGCAGGGTTCATTTTTTACCCAAAAGCGCCGTCTGCCGGTTTTGAAGTGTGGGTTTTTTGTGCGTCACCTGGGGGCGCGCGCACCCTTGTCGAAGAATGCCGTTATAGGCTGAAGACCTTTCTTTGTTTTCAGCTTATTTGTCTGGTTTTTTCCGTTATTTCGAAGATTTTAATGATTTTTCATTACTGACGCTTGCTGATGCCCTGAATCCAGCCGTTGACCAGCTCGGGATTGTTCTCTATCCACTGCTTGGCCACCCGTCGACGGTTGGTATTGCCTTCGAGTACGCCGCTCATGAGCTGGTTTTCGGCAGCGATGGTGAAGGTCATGTTGCGAAACAGCTGGGCCACGTTCGGGCATTCTTCGGCAAATCCACCGCGCGCCACGGTGTTGACCTGCGCAGCGCCATAGTTGGGGCCGAAATACTTGTCGCCGCCGGAGAGGTAGAACATGCGCAGTTTGTCGTTCATCGGGTGCGGTTCCCAACCCAGGAACACGGCCGGACGTCCCATCTGCTGGGCGCGCTCGACATGGTTGAGCATGCCCTTCTCGCTGCTTTCAACGAGGGTAAAGTCGCCCAGGCCGAAGACGTTCTCCTTGATCATGGTCTTGACCATGCCATTGCCCTCATTGCCTGGCTCGATGCCGAATATCTGGCCACGAAGCTGATCCTTGAAACGATGGATGTCGGCGAAATCATGCAGGCCGGCGTTATAAGCCGGCTCCAGTACGGCGAGGGTGTAGCGCACGGTTGGCAGGTTGGTCTGCAGCTTCTCGATGCGCCCGGTTTTCAGATGCGGATCCAGCAGTTGTGTCTGTGCCGGCATCCAGTTGCCGAGGAAGACATCGACCTGGCCATCGGCCAGGGACTGGTAGGTATCCGGTAGTGACAGCCTCTTCACCTGGGTGCGGTAACCCAGGTCGGTGAGCACCAGGCGGGCAACGGCGGTGGTCATGGTGATGTCGGTCCAACCGACATCGGCCAGTGTGATCAGCTCGCAACGTTGCGCCTCGGTAGCCTGTGCGCTGGCGCCATACAGGAAACCAAACGCGAGCAGCCAATGAGCGAGCCTTTTCATGTGCGCGTACCTGCCTGTTCTGAAGTGAGTGGTCGAATCACGGACTACAAAGCAATTGACGGGCCGCCTGCCTGAGGAAAAGCGACCTCGGCATATCCAGAACTGACGTTATGCCGCCGATCCTGTCCCGATGAACCGGGTGATGAGGTGGCGACGAGCGCGATTGGCTGTTTTTCGGCGAGCGTGCCACCGGCACTTTGTGGGCGACTTGGCAACTGCGTTCTCAGGGTTGCTGATATGGCCGTTGGTGCCGCCCGACGGAGCCCCTGAAATGCCCGAAGCAGAGGCGGCGCCGAGCATTTTTTCGGTGTCGCGACCTATCTGTGCCGAGCTGGGGCAGGAGCGTCATTTGCGCCAACTTTTGGTGCGCTCGAATCCGCTGGCGAACAGGGCTTGATGGCAGCTGTTACCGCCCATCCGTTACTGCCTCCAGCCGGCTACGACGCGCTATCTTTGACAGTGCTACCGAAATGCACAGACCCCCTTGAGACCGGGCCTCTGCGGGGGATCGAAGTTGTGTTACGGCAGCCTGGAAAGCCCGCATGGCGCGTGCGTCATTTTTTATTGAAGGGCCGATCAACTTAGGCATGGGCTTTGCCTGGGTTTAGTGACCAGCTGGTCTCGAATCAGCGCCATAACAAAACCACGATCCGCTCACCGTCGGGTCGATACCGTGCTTAGCGTGAGGGCTTCACCAATGTCGCAGTTCAGCCAAGGGGCGCAGCCCCAGAACCGTGTCCCACAGTCCGTCGGCTTCTTGCTGTTGGACAACTTCACGCTGATCTCGCTCGCATCGGCGGTAGAGCCCCTGCGTATGGCCAACCAGTTGTCCGGCAAGGAATTGTATCGCTGGCATACCATCACTCTGGACGGCCAGCCGGTGGTTGCCAGCGACGGCCTGCAGATCACCCCTGACGCCGGTATCCACAGTGCGCCGGTTCTGGATGCGGTGATCGTCTGTGGTGGCGTGGATATTCAGCACACCGTCAAGCGCGAGCATGTCAGCTGGCTGCAACTGCAAGCGCGCCAAGGCCGCCAGCTCGGTGCGGTATGCACTGGCAGTTGGGCGTTGGCCAAGGCTGGGCTACTCGATGGTTACGATTGCAGTGTGCATTGGGAATGTCTGGCGTCCATGCAGGAAGCTTTCCCGCGTGCCGCCATCACCACTCGCCTGTTCTCCATCGATCGCAATCGCCACACGTCGTCCGGCGGCACCGCGCCGATGGACATGATGCTGCACCTGATTGGCCAGCAGCATGGTCGCGAACTGGCAGCCGGCATCTCCGAGATGTTCATCTACGAGCGCATCCGCAACGAGCAGGATCACCAGCGCGTACCACTCAAGCACATGCTCGGCAGCAACCAGCCGAAACTGCAGGAAATCGTCGCGCTGATGGAGGCCAACCTGGAGGAGCCGATCGATCTCGACGAACTGGCCTGCTTCGTCGACATCTCGCGTCGCCAGCTCGAGCGCCTGTTCCAGAAGTACCTGCACTGCTCGCCATCGCGTTACTACCTGAAGCTGCGCCTGATTCGTGCACGCCAGTTGCTCAAGCAGACCAGCATGTCGATCATCGAAGTCGCCTCGGTCTGTGGCTTTGTCTCGACGCCGCACTTCTCCAAGTGCTACCGCGAGTACTTCGGTATTCCGCCGCGCGATGAACGTGCCGGCCAGCAGGGCAACAACCTGGTGGTGTTGCTGCCGATTCCGGAGCAGCAGGTCAATTCCAGTGCGGTGTTGGCACTCAATCGTGCCCAGGGCGAGTCGACCTTCGCCAGCGTACGAATCTGACTCGAACCGCAATGAAAACGGGGCGCCAGTGGCGCCCCGTTGTGTTTGTAGTCGGTGTAGGGTGGGCTTTAGCCCACCAAGCTCTGCCTTGCAGGCCTTTGGTAGGCCGAGGCGGATCGCTCCCGGCTCACCCGGCAAGTCTTAAGCGGATCAAGCCGGTTTCGGCACCAACGCCGGTAGCAGATGCTTGCTGATGGCTTCGCGTACGTTTGGTAGCAACGTGGCGCTGCCGCCAAGCAGCTCTTCCACCAGGCGGCGCAGGGCTACCGCGCGCTCGGCGCTGAGGCCGCTGACGGCCAGCTCGCAGGCCTGCTCGGGCGAGGAGCCCGATGGAATGCTCAGGCCCAGCGCTACCAGGCGCTCGCGGAAATCTTCCTGGTCGATCAGATCGGTATGCATCATGGTCTTAGCTCCTCGGCTTGAGGCGTCAACGCAGGACGCCTTCCTCAATCAGTAGCTTGAAGATAGCTTCCGCGCCGTCTTGTGGCGAGACATCCTTGAGCACTTGGCCGCCACCACCGCTGGCTTTGGCCGTCGCCGCCTTCATCCGTTCCGCACCGGTCTTGGCCTTGATCACCTTGAGGCGCTTGGGTCGTGGCTTGGCGGGCTGCAGGCTGGCCTCGGCCAGCAAGGTGTCATCCACCACGGTGACTTCATGGGCTTCGATCTGCCCGCGACGGGCCGGGCCGAAAGCGCTCTGGCGGGCGACCGGGGCGGCGTTGTCGACGCTGGCGACGCACGGCAGGCGCACCTTGAGACGACGGCGCTGACCGCGTGGCAAGGCTTGCAGCACCTGAGCCACACCGTTTTCCACCTTTTCCACCTCAGCCAGGCCGACGACCATCGGCCAGCCCAGGCGCTCGGCCAGCAGGAAGGGCAGCATGCCCGAACCTTCGCCGGTTTCCGCCTGGCTACCGGTCAGCACCAGCTGCGTACGGCTGCCTTGCAGGTAATCGACCAGCAGCGGCAGGGCGTCGGCGCCTTCCGGTTGTT
This sequence comes from Pseudomonas sp. C11, assembly GCF_034683865.1. NCBI lineage: Bacteria > Pseudomonadati > Pseudomonadota > Gammaproteobacteria > Pseudomonadales > Pseudomonadaceae > Pseudomonas > Pseudomonas sp. C11. The sequence goes on along the minus strand of NZ_JAWIIP010000005.1, from coordinate 36,423 downwards.
CCAGTACGTCAAGCTGCTCCAGGCCCATGCCCAGATAACCTCGCAGGGCTTCGGCCTGTGGGTCGCCGGCGTGCAGCAGTTGCAGATTCTGACCGCCCAGGCGCAGGCCAAGCTCCACCGCGCGGGCGTCCTGCTCGGCGCGGCGTGGGCGGCCCGAGGTCGGGTGGGCGCCGACCGAGACCAGAGCGACGATATTCAGATCAGTCATGGTGTCCCCGTAGCCCGGATGCAATCCGGGAAAGCTGGTGGTGAACCCGGATGGCATTCGGGTTACGCCGCATCACGTTTTCCTTCCTGGCGCCAGGCAGCAACGCGTTCGATCAGTGCGGCAAGGATTGCCGCCGAGTCGCCAATCACCGAAAGGTCGGCGCGTTTGATCATGTCGCAGCCGGGATCCATGTTCACCGCCACCACCTTGTCGCAGGCGCCGATGCCCTGCAGGTGCTGGATGGCACCGGAAATACCGACGGCCAGGTAGACGCGGGCGGTGACCCAGGTACCGGTGGCGCCGACCTGGCGATTACGCGGCATGAAGCCATCGTCGACCGCGACGCGCGAGGCGCCTTCGGTGGCACCGAGGGCAACGGCGGCCTGGTGGAACAGCTCCCAGTTCTTCACGCCGTTGCCGCCGGAGAGGATGAACTCGGCTTCGGCCATGGGAATCTGCGCCGGATCCACGGCCACCGGGCCGAGATCCTCGATACGCGGCAGGCTGTGAGCGATCTTCTCGCCCAGATCCAGACTGCGCGCTTCATGGCGTGTGTCGCTGACCGGCTCGGCGCATTCGGCCGCGGCCAGTATCAGACGTGGCAGGGCGCGCTGGATATCCTGCTGGCCACTGCCGGCACGGCCAGTAGCTTGTTCGCCAGCGACTTGCCAGACGCGTGTCGCCGGGCGCTCACCGAGCTTGGCGGCCAGGCGGCGGCCCAGTTCGCCACCACCGGTGCGGCTGTCGGGCAGCAGCCAATGGCGGGGTGCCAATTGGCTCTCCACGGCACTCAGTGCGAGTACGCGAGCTTCCGGGGCGTAGCCGTCGAAGGCATCGCCGACGATACGCAGCAGACGGTCGACGCCGGCCGTGTCGAAAGCGCTTTCCTTGTCTTCACCGAAGATCACCGCGACTACGGCACCGCTATCGCCGGCCAGCTTGCGCGCCAGACCGAGCAGATCCTTGTCATGGCTGGACAGACGGCCACCGACCATGTCCGGCACCACGCAGATGTGGAACGCGGGTTGCTCGACGACGTGCAGCGGCAGTTGCACCTCGACACTGGCGCTGCTGCGTTTGCCGCTGGTGCCCTGCTGGGCGCCGCTGCGGTCGATACGTTTGAGCCCGGCCGGGCCGATGAAGCCTGCGGCGATGGCATGCGGGTTCTTGCGGATGATGCCGTTGGGCCCCATCCAGCTGGTTTCGGCCTTCTGCATCGACGCATGCAACGGGTGCAGGCGGTTGCGGGCGATCCACTCGGCGCGTGGGTCGCGGCGGATGATGTCGCTCATTGCACAGCCTCCAGGGTGAGCGTAGGGCGGGTGCAACCCGCCGTACAGGTGTTGGCGGGTTGCACCCGCCCTACGTCCTTTGCTGTATGCAGTCGCTTCATCACTGCACCTCTGCCATTTCGCGCTTGGCGGCGGGCCGCTTGGCCGGTACTTCAGTGGCTTCGATCAGCACTTCTGCAACCAGCTCGGCGATGTCCTTGATCTCCGGACGCGGTGCGACCACACCTTCGAGCATCGCGGTGCACTGCGGGCAACCGACGGCGACCAACTCGGCGCCCGTTTCCTTGATGTCGACCATGCGCATATCGGGGATACGTTGCTTGCCGGGGATGTCGGTGATCGGTGCGCCGCCACCGCCGCCGCAGCAGCGCGACCGGAAGCCCGAGCGTTCCATCTCCTTGACCTCGATACCGATGGCCTTGAGCACCGCGCGGGGCGCTTCGTACTCGCCGTTGTAGCGGCCGAGGTAGCACGGATCGTGGTAGGTGACGCTGGCGGCCTTGCTCTGGCCGAGATTCAGCGAGCCCTTGCGCACCAGCTCTTCGATGAAGGTGCTGTGGTGCAGAACCTGGTAGTTGCCGCCGAGTGCGCCGTATTCGTTCTTCAGCACGTGGAAGCTGTGCGGATCGCAGCTGACGATGCGCTTGAAGCGGTACTTGGCCAGTGTGGCGATGTTGCGTTTGGCCAGGTTCTGGAAGGTCGCCTCGTCACCCAGGCGGCGCGCCACGTCGCCGCTGTCGCGTTCTTCCAGGCCAAGTACGGCGAAGTCGACGTCGGCAGCCTTGAGGATCTTCACGAAGGCGCGCAGGGTGCGCTGGTTGCGCATGTCGAAGGCGCCATCACCGACCCAGAACAGCACGTCGGTCTCTTTCTTGTCCGCCAGCAACGGCAGGTTCAGGTCGGCGGCCCAGTTCAGGCGACCGCCCGGGTTGAAGCCGCCCGGGTTGTCGGTGGCGATCAGGTTGTCCAGCACCTCGGCGCCTTTGTTCGGCGTGGCGCCCTTTTCCAGGGTGAGATGACGGCGCATGTCGACGATGGCATCGACGTGCTCGATCATCATCGGGCATTCCTCGACGCAGGCACGGCAGGTGGTGCACGACCAGAGGGTCTCGGCATCCACCAGGGCCTTGCCTTGCAGCGACACGATCGGCTGATGCGGGCCTCCGCTGTGTTCGCCCAGTGGCTTGCCGGGGTAGGGCGATCCGGCGAAGTTGGCGTCATTGCCACCGGCCAGGCCGATGACCATGTCCTGGATCAGTTTCTTCGGGTTCAGCGGCTGGCCGGCGGCGAAGGCCGGGCACATGGCCTCGCACTTGCCGCACTGTACGCAGGCGTCGAAGCCGAGCAACTGGTTCCAGGTGAAGTCGGTGGGCTTTTCCACACCCAGCGGCGCTTTCGGGTTGTCCAGATCGAGGGCTTTCAGGCCGGTCGAGCGACCGCCGCCGAAACGCTCGGCGCGGCGGTGCCAGGCCAGGTGCAGGGCACCGGCGAAGGCGTGCTTCATCGGGCCGCCCCAGGTCATGCCGAAGAACAGCTCGGACACGCCCCAGGCCACGCCAACGGCGAGGATGATGGCCAGCACCCAGCCACCGAAGTTCTCCGGCAGGATGCCGGCAACCGGCAAGGTGGCGATGAAGAAGCTGGCGGCGAACATCAGCAAGCTTTTCGGCAGGCGCATCCACGGGCCTTTCGACAGGCGCGAAGGCGGATCCAGGCGCCGCTTGGCGACGAACAGAGCGCCGACGAACATCAGCACCGTGGCGGCCAGCAGGGCGAAGCCGAGGATACGGTTATGCAGGCCGAAACCGTGCACGACGATGGCCAGCACTGCCGCCAACACGAAACCACCTGCGGTGGCCACGTGAGTCTTGGACATGTACTTGTCGCGCTCGACCACGTGGTGCAGATCCACCAGGTAGCGACTCGGCATCTTCAGCAGGCCGCCGATCCAGTCGACCTTGGCAGGACGACCGCGACGCCACATCAGGAAGCGCTTCAAGGCGCCCAGCACGGCGAGTGCCAGGGCAGCGAAGAGCAGAATGGGAAGAATGGTTTGCAGCATGAGCGTTGGTCTCCGTTGATCGCTGCCGCGCGCTGCGTAGCAACGATTCGCCGGACGCTAGGCGTCCGGCGCGTGTGACGCAGAGCGTCACGAGTCGGGGGTTCCCACGCGGGCGGTTGTACGCCGCGACGTGGGAGCCATCAGTCGACCGTTGTCAGATCAGAAGTCCTTGCACAACCGCAGGGCGTCGTAGATCGCCGCATGGGTGTTGCGCTGAGCCACGCAGTCGCCGATGCGGAACAGCAGGTAACCCCCTGTCTCGCTCAGGCAAGGTTGCGGCTTGATCGCAAACAGTGCGTCGACATCGATCTGGCCCTTGTTGCGCGAACCGTCCTTGAGCGCGTAGTAGAGGCCTTCGTCCGGACGGACGCCGTTCTCCACCACCACCTGATCGACCACTCGCTCTTCCTTCTGGCCGGTGTACTCGTTCTCGAGCACAGCAACCAGCTTGTCGCCTTCGCGGTAGACCTTCTCCAGCATCATGTCCCCGGTCATGATCACTTCTTTCGGGTACAGGCTGCGGTAGTAGGTGGGGAAGGTGGTGCCGCCCATGGCCACGCCCGGCTTGATGTCGTCGGTGACGATCTCGACCTGCGCGCCCTTGTCGGCGAGGAAGTCGGCGACCGACATGCCGGTGAATTCGCAGATGGTGTCGTACACCAGCACGTTCTTGCCCGGTGCGACCTTGCCGGCCAGTACGTCCCAGCTGCTCACCACCAGACCTTCGGCGGCGCCCCAGTGCTCGTTCTGCTCGAGGAAGGAGTGACCACCGTTGGCCAGCACCACGACGTCGGGCTTGAGGTCGAGGATGGTGGCTTCGTCGGCCGGAGTGCTCAGGCGCAGGTCGATGCCCAGGCGTGCCAGCTCCAGCTGATACCAGCGGGTGATGCCGGCGATCTGGTCACGCTGCGGGGCCTTGGCTGCCAGGGTGATCTGGCCACCCAGTTGATCCTGCTTCTCGAAGAGGGTCACGTCGTGGCCACGCTCGGCGGCGACGCGTGCCGCTTCCATACCTGCCGGGCCTCCACCGACGATCACCACCTTGCGCTTCGGCCCGGTGGATTTCTCGATGATGTGCGGCACGCCCATGTATTCACGGGACGTCGCGGCGTTCTGGATGCACAGCACGTCCAGACCCTGGTACTGACGGTCGATGCAGTAGTTGGCGCCGACGCACTGCTTGATCTGGTCGATCTGGCCCATCTTGATCTTGGCGATCAGGTGCGGGTCGGCGATGTGCGCGCGGGTCATGCCGACCATGTCCACGTAGCCGCCTTCGAGGATGCGCGTAGCCTGGTTCGGATCCTTGATGTTCTGCGCGTGCAGCACCGGTACCTTGACCACTTCCTTGATGCCGGCCGCCAGGTGCAGGAAGGGCTCCGGCGGGTAGCTCATGTTCGGAATGACGTTGGCCAGGGTGTTGTGGGTGTCGCAGCCCGAGCCGACCACACCGATGAAGTCGATCATGCCGGTGGCGTCGTAGTAGGCGGCGATCTGCTTCATGTCCTCATGGGACAGGCCGTCCGGGTGGAATTCGTCGCCGCAGATACGCATGCCTACGCAGAAGTCGTCACCGACTTCCTTGCGCACGGCCTTGAGCACTTCCAGGCCGAACTTCATGCGGCCCTCGAAGGTGCCGCCCCATTCGTCGGTACGCTTGTTGACGCGCGGCGACCAGAACTGGTCGATCATGTGCTGGTGCACGGCGGACAGCTCGACGCCGTCGAGGCCACCTTCCTTGGCACGACGCGCTGCTTGCGCGTAGTTGCCGATCACACGCCAGATTTCCTCGACCTCGATGGTCTTGCAGGTGGCGCGGTGCACGGGTTCACGGATGCCGGACGGCGACATCAGGGTCGGCCAGTGGAAGCCGTCCCAGCGCGAGCGACGGCCCATGTGGGTAATCTGGATCATGATCTTGGCGCCGTGCTTGTGCATGGCGTCGGCAAGATTCTGGAAGTGCGGAATGATGCGGTCGGTGGACAAGTTCACCGAGCTCCACCATTGCTGCGGGCTGTCGATGGCCACTACCGAGGAGCCGCCACAGATGGCCAGGCCGATGCCGCCCTTGGCCTTTTCCTCGTAGTACTTCACATAGCGCTCGGTGGTCATGCCGCCATCGGTGGCGTAGACCTCGGCGTGCGCCGTGGAGAGCACGCGGTTGCGGATGGTCAGCTTGCCGATCTGAATCGGCTGGAACATTGCTTCGAAGGCCATTACGGCATCCTCACGGTAGGCGCTCTAGCGAGTGGGAGGTGTTGCCGGCGCGACCGAGAGGGTTCGTGCGCCGGCCCTTCCACCGTTTTCTTATGGTTGATTCAGAGTGGGCGGGTGACGAACAGGCCGTCGTCATGGCCTTCTTCGGAACCGCTGTATTCCTGCACGGTCACGGTGCGGATCGGGCTGCCCTTGGCGGCCAGGATCTGGTCGATGGCGCCGGAGAACCAGCCGGTGAACATGTAGTCGACCTTGCGGTTCACCTTGCCGTACACGTAGACGAAGGCCGAATGCTTGAGCTTGACCTCGGCATAGCCGGTTTCCAGATCCAGCTTCTGCGTTTCGAACAGGCCCCAGCCGCGCTGCGACAGGCGCTTCATGTAGTGCTCGAATACCGCTGCGCCTTCGATGCCGTGGCACTCGGCTTCCTTCTCGCACCAGTGCCAGGCGGACTTGTAGCCGGCCTTGTAGAGGATCTCGGCGTACTTCTCGGCGCCAAGCACTTCCTCGATGCCCATGTGGTTGTTGACGAAGAAGTGACGCGGCACGTACAGCATCGGCAGGGCGTCGGTGGTCCAGACGCCGGTTTCGTCGTCGACCAGGATGGGCATTTCGGGGGCATGGGTGGACATGTTGGGTAACTCCTGAGTTTGTGTCGTAGGAGCGGCTTCAGTCGCGAAGCCTTCAGGTGTGCCGCCCCTTGGGGCGGCTCGCGGCTGAAGCCGCTCCTAGATGAATTGGATTGGAAAGGGCTTACTCGCCCCAGACGTCGGCCAGAACCCGTACCCAGTTCTCGCCCATGATCTTGCGTACCACGCGCTCGGAATGGCCGCGCTTGAGCAGGGTTTCGGTGAGGTTGGGGAACTCGCCTACGGTACGGATGCCCAGCGGGTTGATGATCTTGCCGAAGTTGGTCAGGCGACGGGCGTAGCCCTTGTCGTGGGTCAGGTACTCGAAGAATTCCTTGCCGTGACCCTGGGTGAAGTCGGTACCGATACCGATGGCGTCCTCACCGACGATGTTCATCACGTACTCGATGGCTTCGGCGTAATCGTCGATGGTCGAGTCGATGCCCTTGGCCAGGAACGGCGCGAACATGGTCACGCCGACAAAACCGCCGTGATCGGCGATGAACTTCAGTTCCTCGTCGGACTTGTTGCGCGGGTGCTCTTTCAGACCGGAAGGCAGGCAGTGCGAGTAGGTCACCGGCTTCTTCGATTCGAGGATGACTTCCTCGGAGGTCTTGGAGCCGACGTGCGACAGGTCGCACATGATGCCGACACGGTTCATCTCGGCGACGATCTCGCGACCGAAGCCGGACAGGCCGCCGTCACGCTCGTAGCAGCCGGTGCCGATCAGGTTCTGGGTGTTGTAGCACATCTGCACGATGCCCACGCCGAGCTGCTTGAACACTTCGACGTAGCCAATCTGGTCTTCGAACGCATGGGCGTTCTGGAAGCCGTAGATGATGCCGGTCTTGCCCTGTTCCTTGGCCTTGCGGATGTCGGCGGTGGTGCGCACCGGCATCACCAGGTCGCTGTTCTCGCGGATCAGCTTGCTGCTGGCAGCGATGCTGTTGACGGTGGCCTGGAAACCTTCCCATACGGACACGGTGCAGTTGGCAGCGGTCAGGCCACCCTTGCGCATGTCTTCGAACAGTTCACGGTTCCACTTGGCGATGATCAGACCGTCGATGACGATGCTGTCGGCGTGCAATTCGGCTGGGCTCATCAGGCTTGTCCCCTATGCGGATGCACCACGTCGATTGGTGGCGCTTTGGGGGAGAGCTTATCCCTGGGGGGCAGGGCGACCCGATGCAAAAACGACTGGGGGTTTGCCGAAAGCGTCAAGCCGGTCGCGTATAGACATGTGGGCTTCGGTGCGCCGCTTTTCTCGTGGTAAGCGCCAGAGGCCAGTTGCTAAGGCGTCGCGTTTCGGCAAATTCACCTGTGAGCGCCTATAAAGGATGGGGCGGGCGTGTTCTTCGGCGGCGTCGGTTTCAGTATGCACGGCGTCGCTGGAGTGCAATTTCTCCGGTGTGGGGATGGCAAGCTCCGCTAATGACCGGGCGCGTGCGCGCAGATGCGCCGCCCAGGCCATTTTCGATGGCGATTCGCCCAGCAACCGTGACGGGCAGAATCGCCACAGCTGCAACCTCCAGGCCCAGAAAACTACAACGGCCTGTGACAGAGGAACGCTGTAATGCCTGATGAGACGCTTCACCTGCCTTTGATTCGAGGCGTGCTGGACGAGCACAAGGACACCGCCGGTGCCCTGCTGCCGATTCTGCATGCCATCCAGGAGGGCATCGGCTACGTACCCGATGTCGCCATCGCCGAAATCGCTCATGCACTGAACCTGACCCAGGCCGAAGTGCGCGGGGTGATCAGCTTCTACCATGACTTCCGCACCAGCGAACCGGCCAAGCACATCCTGCGCCTGTGCCTGGCCGAGTCGTGCCAGAGCCGAGGTGCCAAGCAACTGGCCGCCCAGGTACGCGAGCACCTCGGGCTGGATGACCACGGCACCAGCGAGGACGGCCAGATCAGCCTGCGCCCGGTCTATTGCCTGGGCGCCTGTGCCTGTTCGCCGGCCCTGGAACTCGATGGCCAGCTACACGCCCGGGTCACCCCCGAGCGCCTGCAGCAACTGGTCGAGGGTTGCCTGGAGAAAACGCCATGCTGAAGCTCTACGTACCCTGCGACTCCATCGCTCGCGCCGTGGGCGCCGACCAACTGGCCGAGGCCCTGCGCAGCGAAGCCGAGCGCCGTCAGTTGCCGGTCGAGATTCAACGCACCAGCTCGCGCGGCATGTACTGGCTGGAGCCCCTGCTGGAAGTCGACAGCACCGAGGGCCGCCTCGGCTTTGGCCCGCTGAGCGCCGACCAGGCCGGTAGCCTGCTCGATGCGCTGACCAATGGTGGCAATCAGCATCCGAGCGCCGTCGGTCTGGTGGAGGCACTGCCGTTCATCAAGAGCCAGCAGCGCCTGATCTTCGCCCGTGCCGGCATCACCCGTCCCACTGCGCTGGACGATTACCGCACCACGGGCGGCTTCGAGGGTCTGACCCGCGCCATCGGCATGGACGGCGATGCCATCGTCGCCGAAGTGCTGGAATCCGGCCTGCGTGGCCGTGGCGGCGCCGCCTTCCCGGCCGGCATCAAGTGGCGCACCGTGCGCGGCGCGCAAGCCGCGCAGAAGTACGTGGTGTGTAACGCCGACGAAGGTGACTCCGGCACCTTCGCTGACCGCATGCTGATGGAAGGCGACCCCTTCGTCCTGATCGAGGGCATGGCGATTGCCGGCCTGGCGGTCGAAGCGACCATGGGTTACGTCTATATCCGTTCCGAATACCCGCAGGCTGTGCAGGCGTTGCGTGAGGCCATCGAGGTCGCCCGTGCGGCCGGCCTGCTCGGCGCCAATGTGGCCGGCAGTGGCCGTGCCTTCGACATGGAAGTGCGGGTCGGCGCCGGTGCCTATATCTGCGGTGAGGAGACCTCGCTGCTGGAATCGCTGGAAGGCAAGCGTGGCACCGTGCGCGCCAAGCCGCCGCTGCCGGCCCTGCAAGGCCTGTTCGGCCAGCCGACCCTGGTGCACAACGTGCTCACCCTGGCCTCGGTGCCGGTGATCCTGGCGCGTGGCGCAGTGTTCTACCGCGACTTCGGCATGGGCCGCTCGCTGGGCACCATGCCCTTCCAGTTGGCCGGCAATATCCGCCAGGGCGGCCTGGTCGAACGTGCCTTCGGCCTGACCCTGCGCGAGCTGGTGGAAGGCTATGGCGGTGGCACCGCCAGTGGTCGTCCGATCAAGGCGGCACAGGTCGGTGGCCCGCTGGGCGCCTGGGTGCCGCCTTCGCAGTTCGACACTCCGCTGGACTACGAAGCCTTCGCTGCCATGGGCGCGATGCTCGGTCACGGCGGCGTAGTGCTGGCCGATGACAGCCTGGACATGGCGCAGATGGCGCGTTTCGCCCTGGAGTTCTGCGCCGAGGAATCCTGCGGCAAGTGCACCCCCTGCCGCATCGGCTCGACCCGTGGCGTCGAGGTGGTCGACCGCCTGCTGGCGGCGCCCGATGACGCGGCACGCGACGAGCAGGTGATCATCCTCAAGGATCTCTGCGACACCCTGACGCACGGTTCGCTGTGCGCGCTCGGCGGCATGACCGCCTTCCCTGTCAGCAGTGCGCTCAAGCACTTCCCTGGCGACTTCGGGCTCAAGACCTCGGAGGCAGAACAATGATCAGCTATTTCGACCCCGCCACAGATACCGACTTCGGCACCCCCGCTCGCGAGAGCGAGGTGCAGGTCAGCCTGAGCATCGACGGGCGCAGCATCAGCGTGCCGGCCGGCACCTCGGTGATGCGCGCTGCCGCAATGCTCGGCACCACCATCCCCAAACTCTGCGCCACCGACAGCCTGGAAGCCTTCGGCTCCTGCCGCATGTGCCTGGTGGAGATCGACGGCATGCGCGGCTACCCGGCTTCCTGCACCACGCCGGTCAGCGAAGGCATGGTGGTCCGCACCCAGACCTCCAAGCTGGCCACCCTGCGCCGCAACGTGATGGAGCTGTACATCTCCGACCACCCGCTGGACTGCCTGACCTGCTCGGCGAACGGCAACTGCGAGCTGCAGACCGTCGCCGGCCAGGTTGGCCTGCGTGAGGTGCGTTACGGCTATGACGGCGCCAACCACCTGAGCGAAGCCAAGGACGTCTCCAACCCCTACTTCGACTACGACCCGAGCAAGTGCATCGTCTGCAACCGCTGCGTGCGTGCCTGCGAGGAAACTCAGGGCACCTTCGCTCTGACCATCGAGGGGCGTGGCTTCGAGTCGCGCGTGGCGGCTGCCGGCGGCGACGATTTCCTCAGCTCCGAGTGTGTGTCCTGCGGCGCCTGCGTGCAGGCCTGCCCGACCGCCACGCTGATGGAAAAGAGCGTGGTCGAGAAAGGCCAGCCCGAGCGCAGCGTGATCACCACCTGCGCCTACTGCGGTGTCGGCTGCTCGTTCCGCGCCGAGATGAAGGGCAACGAACTGGTGCGCATGGTGCCGGACAAGAACGGCCAGGCCAACCACGGCCACTCCTGCGTCAAGGGCCGCTTCGCCTGGGGTTACGCTACCCACCCGGATCGCATCACCAAGCCGATGATCCGCAAGAGCATCAACGACCCCTGGCAGGAAGTCAGCTGGGACGAGGCGGTGACCTACGCCGCCAGCGAGTTCCGCCGCATCCAGCTCAAGTACGGGCGCGATTCCATCGGCGGTATCACCTCCAGCCGTTGCACCAACGAAGAGGTGTATCTGGTGCAGAAGCTGGTACGCGCCGGCTTCGGTAACAACAACGTCGACACCTGTGCCCGCGTCTGCCACTCGCCGACCGGCTATGGCCTCAAGCAGACCCTGGGTGAGTCCGCCGGCACCCAGAGCTTCGACTCGGTGATGCTGGCCGACGTGATTCTGGTGATGGGCGCCAACCCCACCGACGCGCACCCGGTGTTCGGCTCGCAGCTCAAGCGCCGCCTGCGCCAGGGCGCACGGCTGATCGTCATCGACCCACGCCGCATCGACCTGGTGGACTCGCCGCATGCCCGCGCCGACTACCACCTGGCACTGCGTCCGGGCACCAACGTGGCCATGCTCAATGCCCTGGCCCACGTCATCGTCACCGAGGGCCTGGTCAACCAGTCGTTCGTCGATGCGCGCTGCGAGCCGGCCGATTTCGCCCGCTGGAGCGCCTTCGTCAGCCAGGCGGAGAACTCGCCGGAAGTGCTCGGCCCGATCTGTGGGGTCGACCCGCAACTGATCCGCGAAGCCGCGCGCCTCTACGCCACCGGCGGCAACGCGGCCATCTACTACGGCCTGGGCGTCACCGAACACAGCCAGGGCAGCACCACCGTCATGGGCATCGCCAACCTGGCCATGGCCACCGGCAACATCGGCCGTGAAGGCGTGGGCGTCAACCCGCTGCGCGGGCAGAACAACGTGCAGGGTTCCTGCGACATGGGCTCCTTCCCGCACGAGTTGCCGGGCTACCGTCACGTCTCCAACAACGAAGTCCGTGCCCAGTTCGAGCAGGCCTGGGGCGTGACCCTGCAGCCTGATCCGGGTCTGCGCATCCCCAACATGTTCGAGGCGGCGCTCGGCGGCACCTTCAAGGCGCTGTACTGCCAGGGCGAGGACATCGCCCAGAGCGACCCCAACACCCAGCACGTCACCGCCGCCCTGTCGGCCATGGAATGCGTGGTGGTGCAGGACATCTTCCTCAACGAAACCGCCAAGTTCGCCCACGTGTTCCTGCCGGGCAGCTCGTTCCTCGAGAAGGACGGCACCTTCACCAACGCCGAGCGCCGTATCTCGCGCGTGCGCAAGGTGATGGAGCCGCTGGCCGGCAAGTCCGACTGGGAAGCCACCATCGCCCTGGCCAATGCCCTGGGCTACAAGATGGACTACCGGCATCCGTCGCAGATCATGGACGAGATCGCCAGCCTGACGCCTACCTTCACCCGCGTCAGCTACGCCGAGCTGGACCGCCACGGCAGCCTGCAATGGCCGTGCAACGACGAGGCCCCGGACGGCACGCCGACCATGCACATCGAAGAGTTCGTGCGCGGTAAGGGGCGCTTCATGCTCACCGGCTACGTGCCGACCGAGGAGAAGGTCAACAGCCGCTTCCCGCTGCTGCTCACCACCGGCCGTATCCTCAGCCAGTACAACGTCGGCGCGCAGACGCGGCGCACCGAGAACGTCGCCTGGCACGAGGAGGACCGCCTGGAGATCCACCCGACCGACGCCGAAAGCCGTGGTATTGCCGACGGCGACTGGGTTGGTGTGGGCAGCCGCTCCGGACAGACTGTGCTGCGCGCACGGGTTAGTGAGCGCGTGGCACCGGGTGTGGTGTACACCACCTTCCACTTCCCCGAGTCGGGCGCCAACGTGATCACCACCGACAACTCCGACTGGGCGACCAACTGCCCCGAGTACAAGGTCACGGCGGTGGAAGTCACGCGTGTGTACCAGCCGTCGGAATGGCAGAAACGCTACCAGGCCTTCAGCGACGAGCAGCAGCGTCTGCTCAGCGAGCGCCGTAAACAGGAGAAAGCCGAGGTGCGTCGATGAGTGCGGAAAACCTGGTCAAGATGGCCAATCAGATCGCCCAGTTCTTCGCTACCGAGCCTGATCCGGTGCTGGCGGTCAAAGGCGTTCAGCAGCACATTCAGAGCTTCTGGACGCCAGCGATGCGCATCGAACTGATGGCCTGGCAACTGGAGCGTCGGGGGGAGAATCTGCACCCCCTGGTGCAGTCTGCACTAACCGAAATGGGCCGTTCGGCCTGATGCCAGTGCGTGCCCGGTTCCGGGCACGCCTCTTTCAGCCGTGGGGCAGGCGTTCGTGCCTGTCCTCGCTCGGCGTCACGCCGAAATGCGCCTTGTAGCTGCGCGAGAAATAACTCGGCGACTCGAAGCCGCAGGCCAGGCTCACCTCCAGCACACTCAGATCGCTCTGGCGCAGCAATTGGCGCGCCTTGTCCAGGCGTAGGCCGAGATAGAAGGCTGACGGCGTGCTCTCCAGATGATGACGAAACAGCCGCTCCAGCTGACGCACGCTGATGCCCACCTTGTTGGCCAGCGCCTCGCTGGATAATGGTTGCTCGCATTGACGCTCCATTTCGCCGATCACCCGTACCAGCTTCTTGTTGTGCAGGTCGTAGCGGCTGGCTACCTGCATGCGCTGGTGATCCAGGCGGGTGCGGATGCGGCCGACCACGAACTGCTCGGACACCTGCACCGCCAGCGGCTCGCCGTGCGCCTGGCCGATCAGCCCCAGCATCAGATCCAGGCTGCTGGTGCCGCCGGCGCTGGTGATGCGCTTGCCGTCGATCTCGAACAGCTCCTGGGTGACCAGCAGCGCCGGGTAGCGCTCGCGAAAGGCATCAATGGCCTCCCAATGCAGGGTCAGACGTTGGTGCTGGAACAGCCCGGCCTCGGCCAGCACGAAGCTGCCGGTATCGATGCCGCCGAGCACCGCCAGTTCGGCGTCGCGGCGTTGCAGCCAGTGCGCCAGGTGGTGGTCGTAATGGGCCAGCGGCTCGAAGCCGGCCACCACGAACAATGCGTGGGTGTCATCCGGCAGTGCCAGGCCGCCGTCGACGTTGAGCGACATGCCATTGCTGGCCTGCACGGCATTGCCGTCCTGGCTGAGCAGGCGCCAACGGTACAACTCGCCGCGAAAACGGTTGGCTACACGCAGCGGCTCGATGGCCGACATCAGGCCCATCATCGAGAAGCCGGGCAGCAGCAGGAAACAGAAGGTCTGGGGCATACCTGTATGAACCGTTGCAGGGGGGGGGCGGGATTCCCGGATTGCATCCGGGCTACGCAGGCCGAGAGATTAATTGGCCGGCATGGCTTTCATGCAAGCAGAAAGTCGGCATAGGTCAACAAACAGTCGTTCAAGTGCGAATTCTGCTTAATGGTCGAGCGTAAGGTGTTTTCATCGGGAAGCAAAAATCCCGAGCACGGTGGGGGCTGTTTGAGCCTCTAGAAAAACGAAATAAAACCGCTGTGACACGATGAGGAGCACCCAGATGAAAGGTCTTACCGCGCTGGCCGCGTGCTGCACCCTGAGCCTGTTCAGTACCTCCCTGCTGGCCGACGACGCCAGTTGCAAGAGCGTCCGCATCGGCGCCGTCGGCTGGACCGACGTAGTCGCCACCACCGCTGTCGCCAGCGAACTGCTGCATGGCCTGGGCTATGAAACCAAGCAGACTCAGGCGTCGCAGCAGATCATCTTCGCCGGTATCCAGAAGGGCCAGGTCGATGCCTTCCTCGGCTACTGGAAGCCGATCATGGACGACAACATCAAACCCTTTCTCGACGCCGGTGCTGTGAAAGTTGCCGCCGAACCGTCGCTGAGCGATGCCGTGGCAGTGCTGGCGGTGCCCAGCTACACCGCCGACAAGGGGCTCAAGACCCTGGCTGATATCGCTCAATTCAAGGACGAGCTGGACGGCAAGATCTATGGCATCGAGGCCGGCTCCGGCGCCAACACGGCAATCCAGAAGATGATCGACAGCAACCAGTTCGGCCTGGGCGGCTTCAAGCTGGTCGAGTCGAGCGAGGCCGGCATGCTCGCGGCCGTGGGGCGTGCGGTGAAGAATCAGAAACCGGTGGTGTTCTTTGGCTGGAAGCCGCATCCGATGAACCTGTCCATGCCCATCACCTACCTGACCGGCACCGAAGACGTCTTTGGCCCCAATGATGGCGCCGCTACGGTGTCCACCGTCACCTCGCCGGATTACGCCGAGCGCTGCCCCAACGCCAACCGTCTACTGACCAGCCTGCGCTTCACCAGCGAGCAGGAGGCCGCACTGATGCAGCCGATCATGGAGCGCAAGGCGCCGGAGCAGGTCGCGCGTGAGTGGATCAAGGCCAACCCGCAGGTGGTCGACGCCTGGCTGCAAGGTGTGACCACCCTCGACGGCAAGCCGGCCAACGCTGCGCTGGTCGCCGGTAACTGATACCCGGGCGCCGGGGTGATCCGGCGCCACCTTTCTCCCATTCAAAATCTGCGGCCATGCCGTCGGATCCCGTTCGCCCCTGGAAAGGACAGTCGAAGATGAATTACGAAGTTATCGTCACCTGCGCGGTGACCGGCGCTGGCGACACCGTCGGCAAGCATCCGGCGATCCCGGTCACGCCGAAGGAGATCGCCGCCGCCGCCATCGAGGCCGCCAAGGCCGGCGCCACCGTTGCCCACTGTCACGTGCGTGACCCGCAGACCGGCAAGCCGAGCCGCGACGTGGCGCTGTACCGCGAGGTGGTCGAGCGTATCCGCGAAAGCGACACCGACGTGATCATCAACCTCACCGCCGGCATGGGCGGTGATCTGGAGATTGGCCGCGGCGAGCAGCCGCTGGAGTTCGGCGCCGGCACCGATCTGGTCGGGCCGGTCACTCGTCTGGCGCATGTCGAAGAGCTGCTGCCGGAAATCTGCACCCTGGACTGCGGCACGCTGAATTTCGGCGACGGCGACTTCATCTACGTCTCCACCCCGGCGCAACTGCGCGCCGGCGCCAAGCGCATCACCGAGCTGGGGGTGAAGGCCGAGCTGGAAATCTTCGACACCGGCCACCTGTGGTTCGCCAAGCAGATGATCAAGGAAGGCCTGTTGGACGACCCGCTGATCCAGCTGTGCCTGGGCATTCCGTGGGGCGCGCCGGCCGACACCACCACCATGAAGGCCATGGCCGACAACCTGCCGCCGGGCATCACCTGGGCCGGCTTCGGCATCGGCCGCATGCAGATGCCCATGGTGGCCCAGGCCATGCTGCTTGGCGGCCACGTACGCGTCGGGCTGGAGGACAACATCTGGCTAGACCGCGGTGTGCACGCCAGCAACGGACAACTGGTCGAACGCGCCATCGAGATCATCGAGCGCCTCGGCGGCCGCGCCCTGAGCCCAGCTGAAGGACGCGAGAAGATGAAGCTCAAGCGCCGCGGCTAACGCACAACGCCCCGTGGGAGGGGCTTAAGCCGCGACAACTCTAGCCCGGATGCAATCCGGGGCATGCCCTAACGCCAATTCCCCGGATTGCATCCGGGCTACCGGAGTTCAACCATGACCTTCGTCACCCATATCAAGACATTCGCCGCCCTCGGCACCGGCGTCATCGGCGCAGGCTGGATCGCCCGCGCCCTGGCCCATGGCCTCGACGTGATCGCCTGGGATCCGGCTCCCGGCGCTGAGCAGGCGCTGCGCACCCGCCTGGCCAATGCCTGGCCCGCCTTGGAGAAAAAGGGCCTGGCGCCCGGCGCCTCGCTGGAGCGCTTGCGCTTCGTCAGCAGCATCGAAGACTGCGTGCGCGATGCCGATTTCATCCAGGAAAGCGCGCCCGAACGCCTCGACCTCAAGTGCGAGTTGCACGCCAGGATCAGCGCTGCCGCGCGCCCCGACGTGCTGATCGGCTCCAGCACCTCAGGTCTGTTGCCCAGCGAGTTCTACGCAGATGCCACGCATCCCGAGCGCTGCGTGGTCGGTCATCCGTTCAACCCGGTGTACCTACTGCCGCTGGTGGAGGTGGTCGGCGGCGCGAAGACCGCGCCCGAGGCAGTGCAGGCGGCCATGCAGGTATATGAATCCCTGGGCATGCGCCCACTGCACGTGCGCAAGGAAGTGCCAGGCTTTATCGCCGACCGCCTGCTCGAAGCGCTATGGCGCGAGGCCTTGCATCTGGTCAACGACGGCGTGGCGACCACCGGCGAGATCGACGACGCGATCCGCTTCGGTGCCGGCCTACGCTGGTCGTTCATGGGCAGCTTCCTGACCTATACCCTGGCCGGCGGGCCGGCCGGTATGCGCCATTTCATGGCTCAGTTCGGCCCGGCGCTGAAACTGCCCTGGACCTATCTTGAGGCGCCGGAACTGACCGATGGGCTGATCGACGCGGTGGTCGAAGGTACGGCGGAGCAGCAGGGCGAACGCAGCCTGGATGCTCTGGAACGCTACCGCGACGATTGCCTGCTGGCGGTGCTGGAGGCGATTCGCCAGACCAAGGCCAAGCACGGCTTCGAGTTTGCCGAGTAAGCAGCTTCGGACTTTTGCGGGCGGCCGTGATGCTTGCGTTATCGCGGCTAAAGCCCCTCCCACAACCTAGGGAACCACAGGCATGCTCACCACCTACCAAACTCGTGTCGGCAGCGACTGGGTCGACTACAACGGCCATCTGCGCGACGCCTTCTATCTGCTGATCTTCAGCCACGCCACCGACGCGCTGATGGACATGCTGGGTCTGGATGAAGCCGGTCGCGCACGCACCGGCCACACCCTCTACACCCTGGAGTGCCACCTCAACTTCCTGGCGGAAGTGAAGGAGGGCGAACAGGTCGAGGTGCGTACCCAAGTGCTGGCGTATGACGCCAAGCGCCTGCATATCCACCATGGTCTTTATCGGCCGGGCGAGGACGCCAGCCTGGCGGAAAGCGAGCAGATGCTGATGAATATCGACAGTGCCGCTGGTCGAGCGGCGTCTTTCGACGCAGTCGTTGCAGGCAAGGTCGTGCAGCTCGCTGCAGAACATCAGGGGTTGCCACAGCCGGTATGCGTTGGCCGAGTTATCGGCTTGCGCCGCTAGCAAGCTTCGCCCCGGGGCGCTTGCGTAGGAGCCGCGCCCCGCGGCGAATGCGGTATATCAGGCGAGCTGGACGCCAGATCCGCCCGGCAACTTTTCGACTACTTGGGCTTGTACGCGCAATACCCTGGCCGTGGGCCGACCTTGGGGTGATGGCGGCAGGTGTCTGGACGCTTCTCGTAGACGGTGCACAGGCGCGTCTTGCGGTCGAGGAACAGGCAGTCGTTATTGGACATGCGCGTCAGGGTGAAGATGCCCGACTTCTGGTTGAAGCGCTCGACGATGCCGTCCTTCTGCAGGCGCTTGGCGATGTTCTTCGGCGGCTCGCTGCGTTCGAACTCGTCCACCAGTTCCAGGCGGATCAGGTCGTTCAGGCGCACTTCCACCGGTAGGGTGCAGCAGCTGGAGATGCAGCTGTGGCACATGTCGGCGGTGTATTTGGCCCAGGTTTCCAGGCGGTCGATCTCTGCAGCGGCTATCAGGCGGGGTTTGATCATGATGCTTGGCTAGGCCTGTCTTGTCGGCGGACTGTTCGCTTCGCGCGCGAGTCCGCCCTACGGTCACGGGGCGGCGATGATAGCGGGCGCGGGGCGTTTGTGAAGCACCGGCTGGCGGCTGATCGCTTTGCGTTGTGCCTGTGAACGGTTTGGCAGACGTCTCTCTGGGTGTTGGTCGATGCGACTCCTATACTGTGTGCCCGTCTCGGGCGTCCTGATAGGCGCGCGAGACGATCTCTCTCAGGGTTGGGATATACGCATGCAATGGATCTTCATGCTGGTCGGTTTGGTGCTCGGGGCGGGCGCTGGCGAATCGGTCACGGGCGCATTACTGGGTGGCCTGATCGGCCTCAGTATTGGCCAGGCGCTGCGGCTGCAAGGGCTGGAGTCGCGCAACGCGCAGCTGACTGCGCAGCTCAAGGATTTCGCCGAACGCTTCGAGCGTGGCACACGTGCCATGCACGAGCGTCTGCTCAAGGTGGAGCAGGGGGAACGCAGCGAGCCCGAGCCGGTTGCTGCGCCTGCCGAGCCCGCCGTCGATCTGCCCCCCGAACCTCAGTCCGACCCCATCATTGCCGAAGAGCCCTTGCCTGAGCTGGACTGGACGCTCGAACCCTTGCCGGAAGTCGAGCCGCAGCAGCCTGTCGAAGAACCCGAACCTCTGGCCGCGCAGGTCGTCCACGAAGCACCAGTGGCCGCGCAGCAAAGCGCCTGGCGCGAGCCGGTACCGCGTGAGCCGAACCTGATCGAGCGCGGCATCGCGGCGGCCAAGGCCTGGCTGTTTGGCGGCAATACCGTGCTGCGGGTCGGTGTGGTGCTGCTGTTCCTTGGTCTGGCCTTTCTTCTGCGCTACGCCACCGAAGGCGTCGAGGTACCGATCGAGCTGCGCTACATGGGCGTGGCGGCTAGCGCCCTGGCGTTGCTCGGTCTGGGCTGGTGGCTCCGCCGACGCAATCGCGGGTACGCCCTGGTGCTGCAGGGCACCGGTATCGCCGTGCTGTACCTGACGGTGTTCGCCGCCATGCGCCTGCATCCGCTGCTCGATCCGGGCATGGCCCTCGGCCTGCTGGTGGCGGTGACAGCGTTCTCGGCCATTCTCGCTGTGCAGCAGGATGCCCTCGGCCTGGCCGCTGCGGCCGCGCTGGGTGGTTTCGCCGCGCCTATTCTCACCTCCACCGGCAGCGGCAATCATGTAGCGCTGTTCTCCTATTTCGCCCTGCTCAATGCCGGCATCTTCGCTATCGCCTGGTTCAAGGCCTGGCGCCAGCTCAACCTGATCGGCTTCGTCGGTACGTTCGGCATCGGCTTCGCCTGGGGGCTGCGCTCCTACACGCCGGAGCTGCTGTGGAGCACCGAGCCGTTCCTGGTGCTGTTCTTCCTGATGTACGTGGCCATCGGCCTGCTGTTCGCCCGCCGCACCCTGCGCGACGCGGCGGATGCGCCCGAGGCACGGGACGAGCTGCTGCGCTGGTCGCTGCGCCGTGGTGATTACGTCGATGCCACCACGCTGTTTGGCCCGCCGCTGGTCGGCTTCGGTCTGCAGGTCGCGTTGGTGCGGCATATCGAGTTCGCCGCCGCCTTCAGTGCTCTGGGGCTGGGGCTGTTCTATCTGCTGCTGGCGCGGGTGCTCAAGGCACGTGCCGGCGAACGGGCATTGCTGTTGGTGGAAACCTGCCTGGCGCTCGGCGTGGTATTCGCCAGCCTGGCCATCCCGCTCGGCCTCGATGCACGCTGGACGAGCGCGGCCTGGGCCGTGGAAGGCGCCGGCATCTTCTGGCTGGGCCTGCGCCAGGGACGACCGTTGGCGCGTGCGTTCGCCCTATTGCTGCAGGTGGGCGCGGCATTGGCCTTCGTCATGGGGCTGGGTTTCGGCTACGACAGCCTGCTCGATGGCTCGCCGTTGGGCGCGCTGATGCTCGGTGCGGCGCTGCTGTTCAGCTATTGGCAACTGCGCCAGGCGCCGCAGCTCGCCAGTGCCAGGGAAAACCGCCTGCTGCCCTGGTTGGGGCTGGCCGGGTTGGCTTTCCTCTATCTGATCGCGCCGCTGCTGTTCGAGGCGCCCGGTACGGCGATTGCTTGGGCGCTGGCCGGGCTGGCAACGCTGTTCATCGGCCTGCGCCTGGCTGCGCCGAGCTTCGTCTACTGTGCCTTTGCCATCCAGTTGCTCGGCGGTCTGCTGTTCCTCGGCCAGATGGCGCTGGATTCGTTGTTCGACCGTGGCGGCTTCAGTGCCGGCTGGTTCGGCCTGCTGGCGGCATCGATGGTCGGCCTGGGGCTGATCGCGGGTATGCTGCTGGCGGCGCGTGATCCGCTGATCCGCGAGAATCGCCGCCTGCTCGGCGCGCTGTCGATGGTGATGCTGGTGGGCCTGGTGTTCATCAACCTGGCGGTGCTGTTCGTGCTGCCCTGGGTGGCGGCTGCGGCGGTGTGGGGCGGCACGGGGCTGCTGATCATGTGGCTGGCGCTGTATCTGCAGCAGCGCGCGGCGTTCCTGTTCAGCCTGGTGCTGCAGGTATTCGCCGGCCTGACCTTCCTCGCCGCAGGGCCGCTATTGCTGGCGGGTATCAGTAGCGAGGGCCTGTCGCCATTGGCGCACACCGGTTTCTGGACGCCCGCCGTGCTTGGCCTGGCCGCGCAAGTCGGTGCCTGGCGCCTGCATAGCCTGGCACGTAGCGGGCGAGAGACGGGCATCGATGCTGTCAGCCTGCAGCGTCTGGGCCAGTTGCTGTTGGCGTGGGGCGCCGGCTGGTGGGCGCTGGCTGTGAGCAGCGAGGTGCTGCGCTTCGTCGCGCCGGAGCTGCAGGCCAGTGCGTTGCTGGGGCTGGCGGCAGTGTCGGCGCTGCTCTGGATGCTGCTGGCCCTGCGCACCCGCTGGCGTGAGTTGGCACTGTTGAGCAGCCTGCTGGCGCCTGTGGCGGGATCAATCCTGGCCTTCGCCTGGCATGGCTACTATCACCCGGCGGCGCATTTCGGCTGGCTGGGTTGGGCTGCCGTGCTGGTGGTGCATCTGTTGGCGTTGAAGCGACTTGCCGAGCTGCTACCGAGCAGGGCGGCCAGTGTCGCCCATGTGCTCGGCTGCTGGCTGCTGATCGGTGTGCTGGCCTTGGAGTTGCGCTACTTGCTGTTGAGCCTGGCCGAGCACTACAACGCCTGGCGCTGGCTGGGCTGGGCACTGTTGCCGACCGCCTATCTGTGGGCCATGGCCCAGGCCCGCCGCCTGCCTTGGCCGGTGGTCAGCTTCGAGCGTGAGTACCGCTTGTGGGCAGCCGCACCGCTGGCGGCACTGATGCTCGCCTGGTTCTGGCTGGCCAACGCCAACAGCGCCGGCGACAGTGATCCGTTGCCCTACTTGCCACTGTTCAACCCCTTGGAGCTGGGCCTGCTGCTGTGTCTCGGTGCGTTGCTGGCCTGGGGCCGTTTCGCCCTGCCGCGCTTTGGCCTGGAGCCTGGCCGTGCGCTGCAGGTGGTACAGGTCGTGGCGGGAGCGTCGTTGTTCGCCCTGCTGACGGTGATGGTGATGCGCACCGCCCACCACTGGGGCGGCGTGCCCTGGCAGAGCGCCACGCTGTTCGAGTCGATGCTGGTGCAGGCCGGCCTGTCCATCGTCTGGACGCTGATCGCCCTGGCACTGATGCTGTTCGGCCACCTGCGTGCGCGGCGTGAGCTGTGGCTGGTGGGCGCTGCACTGATTGCCCTGGTGGTGGCCAAGCTGTTCTTCATCGAGTTGGGCAACCGCGGTGGGCTGGAGCGCATCGTGTCGTTCATCGGCGTCGGCGTGTTGCTTCTGGTGGTGGGCTATTTCGCCCCGTTGCCGCCGCGCCAGACCGAGGAAGCCCCTGCGAGCAAGGAGTCGTTGTCGTGAGATTCATCGTCACCGTTGTGTCCCTGATCCTGGCCTGGGCTGCCGTCGCACAGGCCGAGGAGGGGCTGCAGGATTATCGCCAGCATCTGCCGCTGACCCTGAGCGGAGAAGGCCCCTGGTACCGGGTGGAACTGCCCATGGCCGTCTACTACGCGGCTGAGCATGGCGATCTACGGGATCTGCGCGTGTTCAACGGCCAGGGCCAGGCCATGGCCTATGCGCTGCTGCCCGGCCAGCGTGAGTCGCGCGACGAGGAGCAGGAACATGGCGTGCGCTGGTTCCCGCTGTATGGCGATACCGAGCAAGGCGGCGTGCCACGCCTGCGTGTGCAACGCAACACCGATGGCACCCTGATCGAGTTGAGCGACGAACAGCCGACGCAGACG
Source organism: Pseudomonas sp. C11 (assembly GCF_034683865.1). Lineage (NCBI taxonomy): Bacteria > Pseudomonadati > Pseudomonadota > Gammaproteobacteria > Pseudomonadales > Pseudomonadaceae > Pseudomonas > Pseudomonas sp. C11. The sequence goes on along the minus strand of NZ_JAWIIP010000005.1, from coordinate 13,777 downwards.
CAGCGCCAGTTGCGTGGTTGGCTGCTCGATGCCAGCGCCATCGATGCGCCGCTGGTACGCCTCAATCTGAACTGGAGTGGCGGCGAGGAGGGTTTTCAGCGTTTCACTATCGAAGCCAGCGATGATCTGCAGCACTGGCGCAGTTGGGGCGATGGGCAGGTGGCGCGTCTGAGTTTCGCCGATGAGCGTATCGATCAGCGTCAGGTCGAACTGCCTGGCGAGCCGGCGCGCTATCTGCGCCTGCTCTGGCGCAGCCCCCAGCAGGCACCGCAACTGGACGTGGTCACCCTGCGTAGCCGGCGCCAGGCGAGCAGCCCTGCACCCTTGGTGTGGTCCGAACCGCTGGAAGGCAAGGCTGGAGCCTACGGGCACTACCAGTGGCAGTTGCCGCAGGCCTTGCCGCTGGAGCGTCTGCGCATCGCGCTGGACGAGCCCAATACCCTGGCGCCGGTCTGGTTCACGGCACGCACGCGCGAGCAGGAGCCCTGGCAGGCGTTGGCCAGCGGGGTGTTCTACCGCCTGCCTCAGGAGGGACGAGAGGTGCGTCAGGATGAACTGGCCCTGCCAGGCTGGCCGGTGCGTCAGCTCAGCCTGCGCGTCGATGCGCGTGGCGGTGGCCTGGGCAGCCAGGCGCCGCGTCTGCAACTGGCCGTGCGTGCCACGCAACTGGTGTTCCTTGCGCGCGGCGAGCCGCCCTATCAGTTGGCATTGGGCCGTGCGGGGGCAGGTTCGGCAGCGCTGCCGATCACCACGCTGATCCCCGGCTACCAGCCCGAGCGCCTGGCTGAATTGCCCAAGGCCGAGGTGGCTGTCGATGCGCTACAGGTCAGTGCGCCGGCCGCGTCCGCCGCTGCACCTCGCAACTGGCAGCGCTGGGGGCTTTGGGCGCTGCTTCTGGTCGGCGTGGCAATGCTCGCGCTGATGGCCGCCAGCCTGTTGAAAAAATCCGATCCAAGTTGACTCGGCAGGCGTGGCCAGGGGCGTCATGTCCATGCAAATCGGGTATCTTAGGCGGCGTTCACGGTTTCGCGGTTCAGGATGTGCAGCCGCGTTGTGAAGCGTGAGCAGGTTCGGGCGCCACGCGCTCTCTATCCTGGTCAGGACGGCTCCTTGCATACCTCGACTTCTCCGATCAACTCGGCCGCTATCGCCCATCACGGGGAGCGCGGCTGATGTACGCCTGCATGGCACCTGGCTGGTCGCCTTCGCCGCCGGTGCTGGTCACCCTGCTGGTGTGTTTCGGCGCCATCGCGCTGGCGCACTGGATGAGTCGCCAGCGCGACTTTCCCGGGCGTGACAGCTTCATCCTCCTGCACCTGTCCAGCCTCTGGTGGATGGCCTGTGCCTCGCTGGAACTGAGCGTCCAGGCCGCCGACTGCAAGATGTTCCTGGCCGGCATGGCCTGGTTGGGCATCATGTTCACCCCGACCTTCTGGGCGGTCTTTCTCTGGCAGTACGTGCACAGCGTGCGCGCGCCCATGCCGCGCGCCGGAGTCGTGGCCCTGAGCCTGATGCCGCTGCTGGTATGGATCACCGCGCTGAGCAATCCCTGGCATCACCTGTTCTACCTGGCCGGCAGCGCTCCCATCGATGACAGCCCTGGCGCGCCCGTGGACTACCAGCATGGCCCGCTGTTCTACGCCACCGCCGCCTATGTCTATTTGCTGATGACCTTCTGCATGGGCGTGGTGGTACGCGCCGCGCTGCTCAGTCAGGGCGTGCATCGCCGCCATTACCTGGGCTTCGTGTTGGTTACGGCCGCGCCCTGGGCGGCCAATATCGCCTACGTGGTGTTCGGCTGGACGGTCTTCGGCATCGATCCCACCTCATTTTGCTTCGCCTTTACCCTGGTGGCCTTCGCCTGGCTGATCGTCGGTGCGCGCCTGTTCGATCTGCTGCCGGTGGCGAAACACCTGCTGCTCGAGGCTCTGATCGACCCGGTGCTGGTGGTCGATCCGCGGGGGCGGGTGATCGAGGCCAACCCGGCCGCGCTCAAGCTGGCCGGCCTGCAGCAGGGGTGGCAGGGACGCGCGCTGGTCGACTGGCCGGTATTCGGCAGCGACCTGCAACACCTGCTCGACACGCATGACGAGGACTCAGCCGAGCAGATGCTGACGCTGACCTGCGCCGCCCGCTATTACGAGGTGCGCGTACGCGCTATCGAGCGCACCACGCGCAACGGGTCGATGCGCCTCGGACGCATGCTGTACGTGCGTGATGTGACCCAGCGCCACCTGGCCAAGCTCAAGTTGGCCGAGGCCCTGGCGCTCAGCGAGGAGCGCCTGCGCACCATTTCCCAGCTGCATGAGCAACTGCGCGAGCAGGCGCTGTGCGATCCGCTTACCGGGCTGTACAACCGTCGCTACCTGAACGAGTTCTTCGACCGCGAGATCGCTCGCATGCAGCGTGAACAATTGCCGCTGGCTCTGGCCCTGATCGACCTCGACCACTTCAAACGCCTCAACGATGAGTGCGGGCACCTGGTTGGCGACGACGTGCTCAAAGAGGTTGCGCGGCATCTGCTGGAGAACTTGCGCAGCACCGATGCGGTCTTTCGTATCGGCGGTGAGGAGTTTCTCCTGATCCTGCCTGGGGTCGACCCAGGCGAAGCCACCAGCCGCCTGCATCTGATCTGCTCGCAGCTGGCGAGCCGTGACCTTCCGACCTGTGGTGGCGATCAGCGTGTCACCCTGTCTGCCGGCCTCGCCTGTTGGCCGCAGCAGGGGCAGCAACTGGATGAGTTGCTGCAAGCCGCCGATGCCGCCTTGTACGAGGCCAAACATGCCGGGCGCAATCGCGTCTGCTCCCTGCTGCCGGAGGCGGACAGCCGCCATCCATCCCAGCAGGCAGCAATGCGCGGCGACTCGGGTTAAACTGCGCGCAATTTTTTCCTATCCGGAGCTGTCCATGTCCCGCGTCACCCTCAGCCGCTACCTGATCGAACAGACTCGCAGCCATAACACGCCGGCTGATCTGCGCTTCCTTATCGAAGTTGTGGCACGGGCTTGCAAGGCCATCAGCCACCAGGTGTCCAAAGGCGCCCTCGGTGGCGTGCTGGGCAGCCTGGACAGCGAGAACGTACAGGGCGAGGTGCAGAAGAAGCTCGACGTGATCTCCAACGAGATCCTGCTCGAAGCCAACGAGTGGGGCGGCCACCTGGCTGGCATGGCCTCCGAGGAAATGGACAACGCCTACCAGATCCCCGGCAAGTACCCGAAAGGTGCCTACCTGCTGGTGTTCGACCCGCTGGACGGCTCCAGCAACATCGACGTCAACGTTTCGGTCGGCACCATCTTCTCCGTGTTGCGCAGCCCCGAGCGCAATGGCGAGACCGGTGACCTGGGCGAGGAAGCCTTCCTGCAGCCGGGTACCGAGCAGGTCTGTGCCGGTTATGCCATCTACGGCCCGCAGACCATGCTGATGCTGACCCTGGGTAATGGCGTCAAGGGCTTCACCCTGGATCGCGAACTGGGCAGCTTCGTGCTCACCCACGACAACATCAAGGTGCCGGAATCCACCAAGGAATTCGCCATCAACATGTCCAACCAGCGCCACTGGGAAGCGCCGGTGCAGCGTTACGTCTCCGAGCTGCTGGCTGGCGAGACCGGCCCGCTGGGTCGCAACTACAACATGCGCTGGATCGCCTCGATGGTGGCTGACGTGCACCGCATCCTCACCCGTGGCGGCGTGTTCATGTACCCGCGTGATGCCCGTGAGCCGGAAAAACCCGGCAAGCTGCGCCTGATGTACGAAGCCAACCCGATGTCGATGATCATCGAACAGGCCGGTGGCGCTGCCACCGACGGTAATCAGCGCATCCTAGACATCCAGCCGACCTCGCTGCACCAACGCGTGCCGGTCTTCCTCGGCTCGAAGGAAGAAGTGCTGCGCATCACCGCCTACCATCGCGGTTGATGAACGCCTGGCAGCCGCTGCTCGATTGGTGGTTCGGTGCCGATCATGGCACCGCCAGCGAGGTAGCAGCGGCGCGTCAGAGGTTATGGTTCGGCAAGCGCGACAGCCAGGATCGTGAGGCCGAGGCGCGTTTCGGTGCGCTGGTCAAACAGGCGCTGGCTGACCAGTTGCACGGCTGGGCGCAAGACCCTCAAGGCTGGCTGGCGCAGTTGATTTTGCTCGATCAACTGCCGCGCATGATCTTTCGCGATACGCCGCAAGCCTTTGATGGCGACAGTCAGGCCCGCTTGTTGGTGCAAACGGGCCTCGACCGTGGCTGGGATCGTCAGCTGGCGCCGATCCAGCGGGTCTTTGCCTATCTGGTGCTCGAGCATGCCGAGGATCTGCACATGCAGAGCCGTGCAGTGGACTTGTTTCGTGCGCTGCTGAGCGAAGCAGCTGCAGAGGAACGTGCGCTGTTCGCCGACTTTCTCGACTTCGCCGAGCGCCATCAGCGGGTGATCGCTCGTTTCGGCCGTTTCCCTCATCGCAATGCCATTCTCGGCCGCGCTTGCAGTGACGACGAGCAAGCCTTCCTGCGGGAACCTGGCTCGCGTTTCTGAACTCCAAGCGAGCAAGTCGTCGCCGGCTATGCCAAGCTTGCTGGCATCTTCCCATCAGGAGTTGCACCCCATGAAGATGCGTTTTCTTGCTCTGTTCGCCTGCGCCCTGCTGGCCGCCTGCAGCAAGGTCAATCAGGAGAACTATTCCAAGCTCGCGGCCGGCATGAGCAAGGCCGAGGTGGAAAGCCTGCTTGGCGCGCCGGGCGAGTGTGCCGGGGCGCTGGGGATGACCAGTTGCACCTGGGGCGACGACAAGGCCTACATCAGCGTCCAGTACGCCGGGGACAAGGTCATGCTGTTCTCCGGCAAGGGACTCAAGTAACAGGAGCTTCCATGCGTTCGATTCTTCTCGCCGGCGCCATTCTTGCCCTCGCGGGCTGTGCCAACTCCGGTACCGGCAATATTCCTCAGGAACCGCCGCACACCATGCAGGTCGACCTGCAGCGCTACCAGGGCACCTGGTACGAGCTGGCGCGGCTGCCGATGTTCTTCCAGCGCAATTGCGTGCAGTCCGAAGCGCATTATGGGCTGCGTGACGATGGTCGCATCGACGTCACCAACCGCTGCCGTGACAAGGATGGCGAGTGGATCGAGGCCAAGGGGGTAGCCGAACCTCAGGTCGAAGGGAAAACCGACAAACTGTGGGTGCGCTTCGACAACTGGGCCAGCAAGATCCTGCCGATCAAGGGTGACTACTGGGTGATCTACCACGACGAGGATTATCGCGTGGCGCTGGTCGGCCATCCTGAGCACAAGTACCTGTGGCTGCTGTCACGCACCCCGGAAGTCGATCAGGAAACCCGCGACAAGCTGTTGAGCGTCGCGCGTGAACAGGGTTACGACACCTCCGAGCTGATCTGGCGCAAGGCCGACTGACGCGCCCGTAGCCCGGATTGCATCCGGGCTACGCCTTCACTGCCAATCCAGACGCGCAAGCTTCCATTCGTCGCCGTCGAGCCACCATTCAAGCTTTACCGAATAGTGCCGCGCGCTGTCGGGGATCAATCCTTCGGCACCGCTCAGGCCGACCTGTGCCTCGGTGTAGCCCTTGCTGGAAATTGCCGCGTCGATCCAGCTGTTCTTGCCCAGCGCGATCACCTGGATGTTCTTGTGGCGCAGGAACAGCAAGGTCATGGTGCGCTTGGCCCAGTCCCGATCCAGTTCCTGACGGGCTAGGAAGTCGTCATGCAACTGATCCATCACCGCGCCGGTGCGCTTGCCTTCGATATTGTCCTGCAGCTGCTGCACGGCGGCTTCGAGGGCGGCTTGTGGGTCGTCGCGAGCGCCACAGCCGATCATCGAAAGACTGAGCGCGACGAACAGCGACCAAACCAGATGACGCATCGACATGCTGAACTTCCTTTTCATGGTTATGATGCCGGGCAGAGCGGACACGGCAGTTGTAGCCCAGCCAACAGGAGCCAACCATGCAGACTTTGTATCCGGAGATCAAACCCTACGCCCGCCATGAGCTGGCAGTCGAGCCGCCGCACGTGCTGTATGTCGACGAGAGCGGCTCGGCGGACGGGTTGCCGGTGCTGTTCATCCATGGCGGCCCGGGTGCTGGCTGTGATGCTGCCAGCCGTCGCTACTTCGATCCGGCGCTGTACCGCATCGTCACCTTCGACCAGCGTGGGTGCGGCCGCTCGACGCCGCACGCGAGCCTGGAGAACAACACCACCCAGGCGCTGATCGCCGATATCGAGCGCATCCGCGAACACTTGGGGATAGACAAGTTCGTGCTGTTTGGCGGTTCCTGGGGGTCGACCCTGGCGCTGGCCTACGCGCAGACGCATCCGCAACGCGTTCACGGCCTGATTCTGCGCGGTATCTTCCTGTGCCGACCGCAGGAGTTCAGCTGGTTCTATCAGGAAGGCGCCAGCCGCCTGTTCCCCGATTACTGGGAAGACTACGTGGCGCCCATTCCCGTTGAAGAGCGTGGCGACCTGATGCAGGCCTTCTACAAGCGCCTGACCGGTGCCGATCAGATCGCCCAGATGCACGCGGCCAAGGCCTGGTCGACCTGGGAGGGGCGCACCGCCACGTTGCGCCCCAATACCCAGGTGGTCGATCGCTTCAGCGAGGCGCATCGGGCGCTGTCCATCGCTCGTATCGAGTGCCATTACTTCGTCAACGACGCCTTCCTCGAGCCGAACCAACTGCTCCGCGACATGCCGAAGATCGCCCATCTGCCGGGCATCATCGTGCATGGTCGTTACGACGCCATCTGCCCGCTGGACAACGCCTGGGCGCTGCATCAGGCCTGGCCCAACAGCGAGCTGCAGATCATCCGCGACGCCGGCCACTCGGCGGCCGAGCCCGGCATCACCGATGCGCTGATGCGCGCCGCCGAGCAGATGGCCCGACGCCTGCTCGATATGCCGCCGGAGGATGCATGAAGCTGCTGATCCAGCGCGTCAGCGCTGCCCGAGTGGAAGTCGACGGTGAAGTGGTGGGCAGCATCGATCAGGGCCTGCTGGCGCTGGTCGGCATCGAGCCGCAGGACGACCAGGCCAGCATTGGCCGCGCCCTGCACAAGCTGCTCGGTTATCGCGTGTTCAGTGACGAGGCGGGCAAGATGAACCGCTCGCTCGCCGATGTGCAGGGTGGTCTGTTGCTGGTTTCACAGTTCACCCTGGCTGCCGACACCAAGAGCGGCATGCGCCCCAGTTTCTCCAGTGCTGCACCGCCTGCGCAGGGCGCGGCGTTGTTCGACGCCTTGGTGGGGCAGGCGCGCGCTCAGCATCCGCAGGTCGCTACTGGGCGCTTCGGCGCCAATATGCAGGTGCACTTGGTCAATGATGGGCCGGTAACCTTCCTGCTGGAGGTATAGCGGTAGCTCGCTCCTACAGGTTGATCGTTCGTGCTTAGAACAACCTGGCCAGCAGCACCGGTACTGCCGTCTCCACCCGCAGAATACGCTCGCCAAGCTGCACTGGCTGTAGGCCTGCGGCTTCGCGCAGCAGCTCTATTTCATAGGGAATCCAGCCTCCCTCCGGGCCGATGGCCAGCGTCACCGGCTGTTCGACGGCGCGTGGGCAGGCCGGGTAGTCGCCGGGGTGGCCGACCAGGCCAAGGGTGCCGGTTGCCAGCGCTGGCAGGCGATCCTCGACGAAGGGTTTGAAGCGTTTTTCGATGCTCACTTCGGGCAGCACCGTGTCGCGCGCCTGCTCCAGGCCGAGGATCAACTGTTCGCGAATTTCTTCTGGCTGCAGGAAGGGGGTCTGCCAGAAGCTTTTCTCCACCCGATAGCTGTTGACCAGCACCAGGCGCGGCACGCCCATGCTGGCGATGGTCTGCAGGGTGCGCTTGAGCATCTTCGGGCGGGGCAGGGCGAGGATCAGGGTCAGCGGCAGCTTGGCCGGCGGCGCCTGGTTCAGTTCCACCGCGAGTTCGGCGCTGTCGGCATCGAGGCTGAGCAGATGCCCTTCGCCCATCTGGCCACCCAAGCGACCGACGCGCAGGCGGTCACCCGCTTCGGCCCGGTGCACTTCATGCAGATGCTTGAGACGCCGGCCCGTCAGGCGAACCCGATCGACGCCGATGAAGTCGGCGTCTTCCAGTAGCAGGAGATTCACGACAGCGGCGCAGGCGGCTGATCTTCGGGCTCGGCTTCTTCCTCGGCCTGTTGCTCATCGCGCTTGCGCTTGACCATTGCACCGGCGATCACGCCGCTTTCGAACAGCAGCCACATCGGCACGGCCAGCAGCGTCTGCGAGAAGACGTCCGGGGGCGTCAGCACCATGCCGACCACGAAGCAGCCGACGATGACGTACGGGCGGCTCTTGCGCAGCGTGGCCACGTCGACCAGGCCGATCCAGATCACCAGGAAGGTGGCGATGGGAATCTCGAAGGCCACGCCGAACGCGAAGAACAGGGTCAGGACGAAGTCCAGGTACTGGCCGATGTCGGTCATCATCGCCACCCCTTCCGGGGTCACGCTGGCGAAGAAACCGAACATGATGGGGAACACCACGAAATAGGCGAAGGCCATGCCGGCGTAGAACAGGAAAATGCTGGAAATCAGCAGCGGCACGGCGATGCGCTTTTCATGGCTGTACAGCCCTGGCGCGATGAAGCCCCAGGCTTGGTGCAGGATCACCGGCATGCCGAGGAACAGAGCGCACATCAGGGTCAGCTTGAACGGTGTGAGGAACGGCGAGGCGACGCCTGTGGCGATCATCGTCGCGCCTGCCGGCAGGTAGGCGCGCAGCGGTGCGGCCACCAGGGCGTAGATATCCTGAGCGAAATAGAACAGGCCGGCGAAGATCAGCAGGATGATGACCACGCAACGCAACAGACGCGTGCGCAGTTCGGTCAGGTGCGAGACCAGGGGCATTTCCTGGTCGGATTCCGGGATGCGGCTCATGGCTGAGGATTCTTGTCCTGAGGCGGCTGGGGCGCGTCGGCTGCGGTTTTGCCAGCCGGGTCTTCAGGCTTGCCGAGCGCGGTGCCGGTCAGCTCCTGTTTCATCGCCTTCATTTCCCGCTCCAGTTCGAGGATCCGTTCGTTATGCAACTGACGACGGATTTCGTCGGCACCGATTTCGCGCTCCACCTCGGCCTTGATCGAGTTGAAGCTGCGCTTTATCCGGCCGATCCACAAACCGGCGGTACGCACGGCACCCGGCAAGCGTTCAGGGCCCAGCACCACCAGGGCGACCAGGCCAACCAGCAGTAACTCGGTAAAACCGATGTCGAACATGGCGTGGCGCTCTTAGTCTTTCTTCGCCGGCTCTTCGACCTTGCGTGCCTGGGCGTCGATGGTCTGGCCCTTGGGCTCTTCCACCGCCGGCTTGTCAGCCTCGGCGTTGTCCATCGATTTGCGGAAGCCCTTGACTGCGTCACCCAGATCCGAGCCCAGGTTCTTCAGGCGCTTGGTGCCGAACAGCATGACCACGATGAGCAGGATGATCAGGAGTTGCCAGATGCTGATACCGCCGAGACCCATGATGCGTTCTCCGTTGTGAAGGTTATTCGGATTGCGGCCGCGCGGCTTTTTCCGCGTGGCCGGAAAGGCCGAAACGGCGATCCAGTTCGTCCAGTACGGCCTGCGGGTGCTGGCCGAGGGCGGCGAGCATCACCAGGCTGTGGAACCACAGGTCGGCAGTTTCGTAGATCAGATCCGTGCTATCGCCGCTGACGGCGGCGTCCTTGGCGGCGAGGATGGTTTCCACCGATTCCTCACCGACCTTTTCCAGAATCTTGTTCAGACCCTTGTGATACAGGCTGGCGACGTAGGAGCTATCGGGCGCTGCGCCTTTGCGCGCCTCCAGTACTTCGGCCAGGCGGCTCAGGGTGTCACTCATGGCTGTGTCCTGCATAGATGGCGTGCGGATCTTTGAGCACGGCGTCGACGGTTTTCCAGGCGCCGTTCTCGTACACGCGATAGAAGCAGCTCTCACGGCCGGTGTGGCAGGCGATGCCGCCCAGTTGCTCGACCATCAGCACGATAACGTCGGCGTCGCAGTCCAGGCGCAGTTCGTGCAGTTTCTGCACATGGCCGGACTCTTCGCCCTTGCGCCATAGCTTGCCACGCGAACGTGACCAGTAGATGGCACGCTGTTCGCTGACGGTAAGGGCGAGGGATTCGCGGTTCATCCAGGCCATCATCAGAATGCGGCCGGTCTGGTGATCCTGGGCGATGGCCGGCACCAGGCCGTCTTCGTTCCAGTGGATTTCGTCGAGCCAATCGTTCATCGGTGTTCCAAGTCTGCCGGGCGTGCCGGACTGTCAATTCGCCAAGTGTGCCAGTGCCGTCGCTGGCTGGCTATCGGCGCAGCACCAGATAGAGTCCGCCGCCGACCATCAGCCAGGCGGGCCAGGTGGCCAGCAGCGGTGCCAATCCCTGCATGGCGCCGGCGCCTATCAGTGCGGCGCCGAGTAGACGCAGCGGCCACTGAGAACCTTGCGCGGTGGATTGGGGCGCGGGTTGCTGTTGCAGACGCTCGAGGGTGTCGCGGGCGATCTGCGACAGGTGCGGCACTTGCTCGGCCTGTTGCTGCAGGTTGCGCAGCAGGTGCAGCGGGCTGATGCGCTCGCGCATCCAGCGTTCGAGGAAAGGCTGGGCAGTGCTCCACAGGTCGAGATCCGGATAGAGCTGACGGCCAAGGCCTTCGATGTTGAGCAGGGTCTTCTGCAGCAGCACGAGCTGCGGCTGCACTTCCATATTGAAGCGCCGCGCGGTCTGGAACAGGCGCAGCAGCAACTGACCGAAGGAGATGTCTTTCAGCGGCCGCTCGAAGATCGGTTCGCACACGGTACGGATGGCCGCTTCGAACTCGTTGACTTTGGTATCGGCCGGCACCCAGCCCGAGTCGATGTGCAACTGGGCGACCTTGCGATAGTCGCGCTTGAAGAAGGCCAGCAGGTTGCGCGCCAGGTAGTCCTGATCCTCGTCGGTGAGGCTGCCGACGATGCCGCAGTCGATGGCGATGTATTGCGGGCTCCACGGCGTGCGGGTGCTGACGAAGATGTTGCCGGGGTGCATGTCGGCGTGGAAGAAACTGTCGCGGAACACCTGGGTGAAGAAGATTTCCACGCCGCGCTCGGCCAGCAGCTTCATGTCGGTGCGCTGGTCGGCCAGGGTAGCGAGGTCGGTGACTGGGATGCCGTAGATGCGCTCCATCACCAGTACCTGGTGGCGGCACAGATCCCAGTACACCTGCGGCACATACAGCAGCGGCGAGCCATCAAAGTTGCGCCGCAGTTGGCTGGAGTTTGCTGCCTCACGCAGCAGGTCGAGCTCGTCGTAGATGGTCTTCTCGTAATCGCTGACTACTTCCACGGGGCGCAGGCGGCGCGCATCGGCCGAGGCCTTCTCGGCGATGCGGGCGATCAGGAACAGCCAGGCCAGATCCTGACGGATCACCGGCTTGAGGCCGGGGCGTACCACCTTGACCACCACTTCTTCGCCGCTTTTCAGCCGTGCAGCGTGCACCTGGGCCACCGAGGCCGAGGCCAGCGGCTGGCTGTCGAAGCGGGCGAAGACTTCGCTCACCGGCGCGCCGAGTTGGCGCTCGATCAGGGCGATGGCCTGATCTTCTGGGAAGGGCGGCACGCGATCCTGCAGATGCGCCAGCTCGTCGGCGATATCCGGCGGTAGCAGATCGCGGCGGGTGGAGAGCAACTGGCCGAACTTGATGAAGATCGGCCCCAGATCCTCCAGCGCCAGGCGCAGACGCGCACCGCGCGACAGCTCCAGTGGCTTGCGCGGCAGCCAGCGCCAGGGCAGCAGGCAGGACAGTGCGCGCAGCCAGAAGGGCAGCGGTAGTTCGAGGAGCAGGTCGTCCAGTTGATAGCGGATGACCACGCGTTGGATGCGCAGCAGGCGGCGAACGGCAAGCAGCTTCATGCGTCGGGCTTATGGGCAGAAGTGAGGCGCTCGATGCGTGCTTCCAGGCGGTCGAGGGCGAGTTTGAGGTGATCCAGCTCGGCGAAGCGCACATCGGCTTCGCGTTGGCCGACCAGGGTACGTGACTCTTCGGCCAGGTAGTCGGCCAGATCCTGTTTGAGGCTGGCAGCACCCTGAGTGGCCAGGTTCACGCGGCTGCGCAGATGGCTGGCGAACAAGGTGGTGGCCACCGGGCCGAGCCAGCGCGAGACTTCGTATTCCCAGTCCAGCTCCAGATCCTGAAGGATACCGGCCAGTTGCAGGAGCACACCGCTGTCGCCATCGAGCGACACCTCGGGGCTGTGCAGCACGGCGGTCTTGTCGCGGCTCAGGGCCAGGCGAACCAGGCTGGCGGCCGGCGCCGTCAGGGTGCAGTCGGCGGGCGCATGCCACTGGGATGCCAGTTGCAGGCCCTCGCCGCTGGGCAGGATGAACAGCTCCAGCGCCGGGCTCTGGCAGTTCACGGCGATGACCTTGCCGGCCAGTGCATGCAGGCGTGGCAGTGCCGTGCCGTCGAGGCGCAGGACACGATTGAGCCCCGTTTCGACGCCTGCCAGCAGTCCCGTTATGAGCATTAAGGCTTGATGCCGCGATGCAGGGCGACGATGCCGCCGGTCATGTTGTGGTAGGTGACGCGCTCGAAGCCGGCGTCGACCATCATCGCCTTGAGGGTTTCCTGATCCGGGTGCATGCGGATCGATTCGGCGAGGTAGCGGTAGCTGTCCGAGTCGTTGGTGATCAGCTTGCCGGCCAGCGGCATGAAACTGAACGAATAGGTGTCGTAGATCTTCGCCAGCAGCGGGTTGCCGGGCTTGGAGAACTCCAGCACCAGCAGGCGGCCACCGGGCTTGAGCACGCGCAGCATGGAGCGCAGGGCGTCTTCCTTGTGGGTGACGTTGCGCAGGCCGAAGGCGATGGTGACCACGTCGAAGTGGTTGTCGGGGAACGGCAGCTTCTCGGCATCGGCCTGAACGAACTGCACATTGCCGGCCACGCCCTTGTCCAGCAGGCGGTCACGGCCGACCTTGAGCATGGAGTCGTTGATATCGGCCAGAACCACCTGGCCAGTGGGGCCGACGATGCTGGAGAACTTGCGGGTCAGGTCACCGGTGCCGCCAGCGATATCGAGCACGCGATTGCCTGGGCGCACGCCAGAGAGCTCGATGGTGAAGCGCTTCCACAGGCGATGCAGACCGCCGGAGAGCACGTCGTTCATCAGGTCGTACTTGGCGGCTACCGAATGGAAAACCTCGGCCACTTTTTCCGCCTTCTGGCTTTCCGGTACGTCCTGGAAGCCGAAGTGGGTGGTGGGTTCCTGCTCCTGGGCCTTGCGTGGATCGCTCATGTCGCTCTCACCGGGTAGAAAACCGCACCATTCTAAAGCTGCGTGCGGCCTTTGTCTTGCCTGGGTGCCAGGTGGCTTGGCGGGCTGTTAGAGTGCTGTGACTTCATGCCGCAGCATTGCGGCGCCTGCCTGACTGAGGAGCTGTCATGTCCCGCATTCGTGTCGAACGATCCCATTCCCTTGGCCGTGAGGCCGCCCGCGAGAAGGCCGAACGCCTGGCCGAGCGCCTGGCCAGCGAGTACGACGTGCGCTACCGCTGGAACGGCGACACCCTGGAGTTCAAGCGCAGCGGTGCCGATGGCCAGATCGAGGTGGGCGATGATCATGTGCGGGTCGAGGTCAAGTTGGGCCTGCTGTTGTCGGCCATGGGCGGGATGATCCAGCGCGAGATCGAGCAGGTCTTGGATAAGTCGTTGGTCTGAACCTGCAGGCGGGTTGTGGCTAGCTGTGTAAACCCAGCACGTTGTTCAGTGGAAGCGGCGCTCTGCTGATCGGGGGCAGGTATCCGAGGCTGGCGTGCAGT
>NZ_JAWIIP010000049.1:0-284 GCF_034683865.1 Pseudomonas sp. C11 | reverse complement strand
CTTTGCGAGAAATGGGGGCGCAGGTAGAGTATCTGGTTCCAGATCGCTTTAAATATGGCTATGGCTTAACGCCTGCAATTGCAGATTTAGCATTTACCAGCTTTACACCTGATTTATTGATTACCGTTGATAATGGTATTTCCAGTCATGACGGCGTGAAACAAGCGCAAGATCATGGTATGCAGGTGATTATTACCGATCACCATTTGACCACCAAACCGACTCCCAGTGCCCAAGCGGTAGTGAATCCGAACCAGTTGGGGTGTGATTTTCCAAGTAAAGCC
>NZ_JAWIIP010000048.1:0-286 GCF_034683865.1 Pseudomonas sp. C11 | reverse complement strand
CAGGCCTGGCAGCACGGAGAACAGCAACAGCCATGCACGCATCGTACGAGCTCCATCAAAAATTGCCGGCGACTCTAGCATGCCTGCGCGTTGCAGTCTGTGCAGTGAAGCGCCGACCATAGCGCCATGATCAGTCAAATCCCCACCCACCTGATCGCCGGCCCGTTGGGCGCCGGCAAGACCAGTCTGATCCGCCATCTGTTGGCGCATAAGCCCGCGGACGAACGCTGGGCGGTGCTGATCAACGAATTCGGCCAGATCGGCCTGGACGCGGCCCTGCTCGAGC
>NZ_JAWIIP010000047.1:0-287 GCF_034683865.1 Pseudomonas sp. C11 | reverse complement strand
AAAGGTTTCATGCGCTCGGGGATCAACACCATCTACCAACTGCGGTACGGCATAGAGGCCTGCCGCCAGCTCGAAACCGACTTCGCGCCCAGCGTTGTCAAGTTCGTGAAGCTGTGCACGCCGACCGCCGAGGATCTTGGGTTTCCCGCTGACGATATCGCCTGGCGCGAGGTTGTGCGCCACTGCGCGAACCCTGGCCGGCACAACTGGAGCTATGAGGCCGTGCGCCTGGCTGGCGATGCGGTCGGCTGGTTCAACCTGCGCTGCAGCAGCATTCCGGAAGAGAC
>NZ_JAWIIP010000046.1:0-290 GCF_034683865.1 Pseudomonas sp. C11 | reverse complement strand
GGCAGGCATGCTGGTGGCCAATGCCGACTTCTAACTCTACACGCAGACCACGGATGGCCTGAGCATCACCTTCAAGGACGGCAAGCGCATCGATGCCGATATCCTTGTCGGCGCCGACGGCATCCGTTCCGGCGTATCACGCCAGGCCTTCGGGCAGCCCGAGCTGTTCCACGTCGGTCTACGAGTCTGGCTGGCCTGGTGCGATCCCATAGAAGGGATTCCCCCGCAGTCCGGGCGCATCATCCACTCTCACAAGTACCAGGCCAGCTTCTTCCCGATGCTGCATGACT
>NZ_JAWIIP010000045.1:0-291 GCF_034683865.1 Pseudomonas sp. C11 | reverse complement strand
GTCCCCTTCGTCTAGTGGCCTAGGACACCGCCCTTTCACGGCGGTAACAGGGGTTCGAGTCCCCTAGGGGACGCCACTTTCAAGCTGTAATGCGGGAATAGCTCAGTTGGTAGAGCACGACCTTGCCAAGGTCGGGGTCGCGAGTTCGAGTCTCGTTTCCCGCTCCAAATTTTCGAAATGCTGCTTCGGCAGGGTTTCAAACGAAGTTCCAGGTCCCCTTCGTCTAGTGGCCTAGGACACCGCCCTTTCACGGCGGTAACAGGGGTTCGAGTCCCCTAGGGGACGCCACTT
>NZ_JAWIIP010000044.1:0-294 GCF_034683865.1 Pseudomonas sp. C11 | reverse complement strand
CGTCATTGTTTTTCAGTTGAATGTTCGCGCCTTTCTCGACAATCATCTGTACCACCTCCAGATTAACACCGTATGCAGCCATGATCAGTGACGTGTCGCCCCCAGGCTCGGTCCTCACATCAAGCCGCACCTTCTTGGCCAGAAGTGACTTTACGCACGCGCTATCACCTGCTTGCGCAGCAATGCTCAATGGGGTGAAACCGAACTGTATAGATTTTGGGTCTGCCTGAGCACCAGCGACAAGTAACTCATCCAATACCTGGCACTTGCCGGCGGCAGCTGCTGTGTCGATCG
>NZ_JAWIIP010000043.1:0-295 GCF_034683865.1 Pseudomonas sp. C11 | reverse complement strand
TGGCGGGCTGCACCCGCCCTACGCCAGACCGTCGCTGTCAGAGACCCTCTGCGAGAAGCTGGTCGAGGATACCACCGTTGTCGAAATGCTTGGCGGTGATCTCGTCCCAGGTTCCCAGCACCTCGGTCGGGTTGATCAGGCGCACCGGGGCGAACTGCGCCTTGGTCGCCTCGACCACTTCCGGGTTGTGCACACGGTAGTTGTAGCTGGCCAGCAGTTGCTGGATGTCCTTGCTGTACTGGAAGTCGAGGATGGCCTTGGCCTGCTCGCGGGTGCCGCGCTCATCGGCCACCTT
>NZ_JAWIIP010000042.1:0-296 GCF_034683865.1 Pseudomonas sp. C11 | reverse complement strand
CGCACTTGCACGACTAGAACGACGCCGTGCACAAACCATTGCAAACGATAAAAATACAGGAGTGCTATGGGATCGTGCCATTTTGGCATGTCGCAAGGTAATTCTTGATTGAAACGCGCTGAGTGGATCAGGCACGGCAGATGGAAGTGACGTATGAGTAATATCATCGATTTTAAACCCTTTAGTCACCTTAAAGATGCCTCGCAGTTGGATGCCTTTATCGCGTGGGCGCAAGCCACATTGCCCAAGGGAGTTCCTAATCAAAGGGTTCATGCAGGGATTCGATGGGATATTGA
>NZ_JAWIIP010000041.1:0-301 GCF_034683865.1 Pseudomonas sp. C11 | reverse complement strand
AACTGCTCGATCTGATGCAGGCTGGCATCGATGCTTTGTTGCCCCTGGCTGGCCTGATCCTCGTCTGTGTGAACTTCGCTTGACGCATGCTCGTCATTCTTGTCTACGTCCTTTACACCATATGTCACCTGGTTGACGGCGGTGGCCACTAACTCCATCTGCTGTGCTTGCTGCTGGCTATGCAGCTGCGCTTCGCTGGATATGTCGCCCATGCTACGTGCCGCCTGATCCAGGGAACTGGAGGAGTCGAGCAACTGGCGGATGACACCACGCAGCTTGTCGGTAAAGACGTTGAAATGGC
>NZ_JAWIIP010000040.1:0-302 GCF_034683865.1 Pseudomonas sp. C11 | reverse complement strand
CTGGTACCTATGTGCACGAGCGCTGATCGACCGCGCCCCGTGCGCAACAGCATGCGGCACTGGGAAGTGCCGCACTCCACGACTGCCTGGCCGGACGTGGCGAACCAGGCGTGTCCTGGTCATTCTGGTAGCGGCCGGGACGGTCGTCACGAGCGCTCAACTCGATAGGGGCTGCGCCCATGCCGCAACCATTCGTCTTTCGTACCATCGACCTCGATGGGCAGACCTTTCGCACCGCGGTGCGCCCCGGCAACGGGCAACTGGTGCCGCTGCTGATCTTCAACGGCATCGGCGCCAACCTG
>NZ_JAWIIP010000004.1:179128-334863 GCF_034683865.1 Pseudomonas sp. C11 | reverse complement strand
GCCTTCTGGACGCTGAGAAAATCCACCGGCAGTTGATTGCCATCACTTGCTGCGTTTTTACACGGTCTGGGCCGAAACCCGCCGTTCCCTTACGCCTTGATCTCTCGTTCTTCCTACGCGGGATGACCTGCCCGCCTTGAGGCGTAATCTGCGACAATCCCGCCTTTGCCCTGATTGCCCCGATCCAGATGACTGACCTCGCCACGCTGCAGAAGAAACTCGACCACGTCATGATCGCCGAGCGCCATCGCTTGCGCCGGCAGTTGCATGAGCTGCAGAAGCAGCCCGATGAGGCCAAGCTGGCGCAGTGGCTGGAGCGTTTTCAGGCGTCCAGCGACAAGGTGGCGGCGCGGCGCAGCAGCATTCCGGCGATGCGCTACGACGATGCGTTGCCGATTGCTGCCAAGCGCGACGAGATCAAGGCCGCGCTGGAGAAGAGCCAGGTGGTGGTGATTGCCGGTGAGACCGGTTCGGGCAAGACCACGCAGTTGCCGAAGATCTGCCTGGAGATCGGTCGGGGCGTGCATGGCCTGATCGGTCATACCCAGCCGCGTCGGCTGGCGGCGCGCAGTGTGGCGACTCGGGTAGCGGAAGAGATCGGCACGCCGCTGGGTGAGCTGGTCGGTTATCAGGTGCGTTTCGAGGATCAGAGCAAGGACGGCACGCTGATCAAGCTGATGACCGACGGCATCCTGCTCGCCGAGACCCAGCACGACCGCTTTCTGGAAAAGTACGACACCATCATCGTCGACGAGGCACACGAACGTAGCCTCAATATCGACTTCCTGCTCGGCTACCTGAAGACCCTGCTGCCGCGCCGCCCGGATCTGAAGCTGATCATCACCTCGGCGACCATCGATCTGGAGCGCTTTTCCAAGCACTTCAACGACGCGCCGATCATCGAGGTGTCCGGTCGCACCTACCCGGTGGAAACCTGGTATCGCCCGCTGGCGGCCGAGGCGGCCGAGGTGGACGAGGAGGGCGAGGAGGGCGAGCGTCTGCTCGATGACTTGTCCATCGACCAGGGTATTCTCGCCGCGCTGGAAGAGATCGCCGAGCACGAGCGCAGCGTGGGCCAGCGCCCTGGCGACGTGCTGGTGTTCCTGCCCGGCGAGCGCGAAATCCGCGAGGCCGCCGAGGTGCTGCGCAAGGCCAACCTGCGGTTTACCGAGGTGCTGCCGCTGTATGCACGGTTGACGCCGGCCGAGCAGCAGAAGATTTTCGCGCCTATGGCCGGGCGCAAGATCGTGCTGGCCACCAACGTCGCGGAAACCTCGCTGACCGTGCCTGGCATCCGCTACGTGATCGACAGCGGCACGGCACGCATCAGCCGCTACAGTTACCGCGCCAAGGTACAGCGCCTGCCCATCGAGCCGGTGTCGCAGGCCAGCGCCAACCAGCGCAAGGGCCGCTGCGGGCGGGTCGAGCCGGGTATCTGCATTCGTTTGTACAGCGAGGAGGATTTTCTCGGGCGCCCGGAATTTACCGACCCGGAGATTCTGCGCACCAACCTGGCGGCGGTGATCCTGCAGATGCTGCACCTGCGCCTGGGCAGCATCGAGGACTTCCCCTTTATCGAGCCGCCAGACGGCAAGGCCATCAGCGACGGCTTCAACCTGTTGCAGGAGCTGTCGGCGGTCAACCGCGAAAGCCAGCTCACGCCCATCGGCCGGCAACTGGCGCGCCTGCCCATCGACCCGCGCCTGGGGCGCATGGTGCTCGAAGGCGCCAAGCAGGGTAGCCTGGAGGAAATCCTGATCGTCGCCGCTGCGCTGTCGGTGCAGGACCCGCGTGAGCGACCGATGGATCGCCAGCAGGCCGCCGACCAGGCGCATGCGCAGTGGAAGGATGTGGATTCAGACTTCGCCGCGCTGATCAACCTGTGGCGCGGCTTCGAGGAGAAGCGCCAGGAGCTGGGCAGCAACCCGCTGCGCACCTGGTGCAAGAAGAACTTCCTCAACTACATGCGCCTGCGCGAGTGGCGCGATGCGCACCGGCAACTGGTGCTGATCGCCCGTGATCTGCAGTTGATGGGCAAGGGCGGGCAGAACCGCTCAGACGCGCAGAGCGAGCAAACGGCGAACACGCCGCAACCGACCAAGGACACCCGCGTCAACGCCATCGCCCGCCAACAGGCCGAGGCCAGCGAGGCGGCGGTGCGGGCGAAGAACTACGCCGCCGTGCACAAGGCGATTCTCGCCGGTCTACTCAGCCAGATCGGCCAGAAGACCGAGGAGGGCGACTACCTCGGCGCGCGCCAGCGACGCTTCTGGATTCACCCGTCCAGCGTGATCGGGCGCAAGAAGCCCAACTGGATCATGGCCGCCGAGCTGGTGGAAACCACCAAGCTGTTCGCCCGTATGGTGGCGAAGATCGAGCCGGACTGGATCGAGCCGCTGGCCGCGCATCTGGTGAAGAAGAACCATCTGGAACCGCACTGGGAGAAGAAGCGCGGCCAGGTGGTGGCGTACGAGCAGGTCACCCTGTACGGCATGATCATCGTCGGCCGCCGCCCTGTGCATTACGGCCCCATCGACCCGCCGGTGGCGCGCGAGATGTTCATTCGTGAAGGGTTGGTGCGTGGCGAGATCAACAGCCGCGTGCGCTGTCTGACCGCCAACCGCCAGTTGCTCGAACGCCTCGACGAGCTGGAGGCCAAGTCGCGCCGCCGCGACATTCTCGCCGACGAGGAAACCCTGTTCGGCTACTACGAGGCGCGCATCCCGCAGGACATCTACCAGGCCGCGAGTTTCGAGAGCTGGTACAAGAAAGGTAGCGCTGCCGACGCGCAACTGCTGATCATGCGCGAGGAAGACGCCCTGGCCCGCGATGCCAAGGAAGTCACCGCCGCGCAGTACCCGGACACTCTGCGCATCGGCGAGCTGCAACTGCCGCTGAGCTATCACTTCGAGCCCAATCACCCGCGTGACGGCGTGACCCTGCGCGTGCCGGCGCCGCTGTTGCCGCAACTGCAGCCCGAGCGCCTGGAATGGCTGGTGCCGGGGCTGCTGGAGGCCAAGTGCATCGCCCTGGTACGCGGCCTGCCCAAGGCGTTGCGCAAGAACTTCGTGCCGGTGCCGGACTTCGTCGGTGCCGCGTTGGACAAGCTGGTGTTCGGCCAGGGTTCGCTGCCTCAGGCACTTGGCACCGAGCTGCTGCGCATGACCGGCGCGCGGGTATCCGAGGAGGCCTGGGCGGAAGCGGCTGAAAGCCTGGAAAACCACCTGAAGATGAATATCGAGGTGGTGGATGCGCGCGGCAAGTTCCTCGGTGAAGGCCGCGACCTGGCCGAGCTGACCGCACGTTTCGCCGAGGCCAGCCAGGCTGCGTTGGCCATCCCGCAGCAGAGCGACAAGCCGAAAGCGGTGGAGGCCAAGGCCTTCGCCGAGGTGGCCGAGAAGGCCCAGCAGAAGATCGCCGGCCTCTCCATGACGGTTTATCCGGCGTTGGTGGAAGCTGCCGGGAGCGGTTCTGATAGAGAGCCGGGGGTGGTCAAGGAAGGGCGCTTCCCGACCCAGGCCGAAGCCGACTTCCAGCATCGCCGTGCCCTGCAACGTCTGCTGTTGCAACAACTGGCCGAGCAGGCCAAATTCCTGCGCGGCAAGCTGCCGGGGCTGACCGAGCTGGGTCTGCTGTATCGCGACATTGGCCGCGTCGAGGCGCTGGTCGAGGACATTTTGCTGGCCAGCCTGGATGCCTGCATCCTCGAAGGCGAAGCGACGTTACCGCGCGACGGCGCGGCGTTGGCGCAACTGGCTGAACGCAAGCGCGGCGACTGGACGGCGCATGCCGAGCGCATTGCCCGTTTGGTGCTGGAGGTTCTCAAGCTGCACCATGGTCTGCAGAAGCGCTTCAAGGGCAAGATCGACCTGGCCCAGGCCATGGCGCTCAACGACATCAAGCTGCAACTGGCCAATCTGGTCTATGCCGGCTTCGTGCGCGAGACGCCGGGCGAGTGGCTCAAGGAAATCCCGCGTTATCTGAAGGCCATCGAGCAGCGCCTGGACAAGGTTGGCGCGCAGGTACAGCGTGACCGCGTATGGACGGGCGAAATCACCGGCTACTGGGAACAGTACAAGGCGCGTGCTGCCAAACATGCCCAGGAAGGCAAGCGTGATGCGCAACTCACGCTGTATCGCTGGATGCTGGAGGAGTACCGCGTGTCGCTGTTCGCCCAGCAACTGGGTACCAAGATGGCGGTATCGGACAAACGCCTGAGCAAGCAGTGGACGCTGGTTGAAGCATGATCGGCGTGGCCTGGGCTTCACTGCCCGGGCCGGCGCGGCAGGGTAGGGCGCCTGGCGCCCGATTCGAAGTGGGTTCCACTGTGAAGGTTGAAGTGAGACATGAGCGCAAAAGATGAAAACGCTGGGCTGAGCCGCAGTGGCTGCCTGGGGCTGTTTGTGTTGGGGCTGTTGTTTGTCATTTCGTTGGTTGCCGGTTTTATCTACTTCGTCACCCGCCCGCAGGGTGGCGAGATCGAAGCGGGTGAGCGCGCGGCCATCGCCGCCTGCTGGGAGCGCACCAAGGGCGCCGACAGTGAACGTGCCTTCACTGTGGAAAGCTGCCAGGAAATGGAAAAGCAGTTCTTGCGTAAGTTCGGCGAAAAACCATGAGTGTGTTCAGCCGCCTGACGCTCAAGCACTTTGTGCTGGGCTTCTTTGCCGTGGTCTTGGCGGCAATCGTGTTGATCTGGTGGTTCAGCGGCGCGGCCTATCTGCGGCCCTACGCCGAACAGACGGTGATCTTCGGCCAGGGCGAGTTGAAGCTGCCGCCGGAACTGGCCGGCCCCGGCCCGATTCGCGTGGTGCACTTCTGGGATCCGGACTGCCCCTGCAACGCGGAAACCGACGCGCATCTGCGCTACCTGATCGGCCTGCACCGCAATGCCGATGTCGAGTTCTATAGCGTGCAGAAGCCGGGCAGCAAGGGTGAGATTGCGCCGTTTCTGCGTGGGCGAATGAAGCCTTTGCCGGGCATCGAGGGCATGGAGTCACTGCCGGCCAGCCCGGCCCTGGCGATCTGGGATCGCGACGGCAAGCTGGCTTATGCCGGGCCTTACAGCGAGGGGTTGGTGTGCAACTCCAGCAACAGCTTCGTCGAGCCGGTGCTCGATGCACTGACCCAGGGGCGCCAGGTGTCCCTGGCCAGTGGGTTGGCGGTGGGTTGTTATTGCGCGTGGAAGTAGTGGCTTAGGCCTGTTACGGGGCTGGATAGAGCGATCGCGGCTGAAACGGAATGCCGCCCAGCCGCTCCTACAGGTTTACTCAAGGCCCGTATTTCAGTCGCGATGTTTTTGGGCGCACCATTACCCCCGGATTGCATCCGGGCTACGCGGTTGCCTGTGGGAGGGGCTTTAGCCGCGATGCTTGTCGCGGCTGAAGCCCCTCCCACAGTTCCCACAACAGCCCTTCCCACGGATGTCCCAGCTGGCGGCAATTGCGCGAAACGGGTGCGATCTGGGCGCCTATCGAATCGTTCGGGTAGGTAGAGCTATCGCGGCTAAAGCCGCTCCTACGGGACGGGTGTACACCTGTGGGAGCGGCTGGGCGGCATTCCGCTTTAGCCGCGATGCTTTGGGGCGCACCATTGCCCCCGGATTGCATCCGGGCTACGGGTTGCACACTGCAGGGCGCGGCTCCTGCCGTTGCTCGCATGGTTAACCCGCAACGTCATCATCGAACGCCGCTAGTCGATTTCTGGCCAATGTCAAGAAATGGCCCCCTTCCTGCTCAGGCAAAAAAACGAGTCAATGATTCCTGTCAATTAGCTGTCAAACAGCTCTAAAACGGGGGTGTGATCATTTGTCGCACCTTTGGCTTCTTTGCTGGGTACGTGTCGGCAAGTGTTTCAAAACTTTGCGCATATGTTGCGAAATATGTGTCTGAGGGGTGCGCAGCGGGCTTATGAATAGGCTGCTAATTAATTGTGCGAGGCGCTTGTAGCCTTCAACATCGCGCAATCCCACTGTTCTGTCGCTTCGCTTGCATGGATGCTCAAGCTACGAGTACCTGCGGGCAGTCTTCTTGTGGGCTGCTCGGCGACCGAAGCCTGAATGTGGGAAATCACTCAGTTGAAGGTCGTGACATGAAAGAAGAGAAGTACCATCGTTTGGTGCGCTGGCTGGTGATGGCAATTGCCTTCTCAGCGCTCGGTGGATGTGACTGGGCACTGTTCAACTCGAAAGGGCAGATCGGTGTCGAGCAGGGCAACCTCATCCTGATCTCCATTGGTCTCATGCTGATCGTGGTCATCCCCGTGATCATCATGACCTTCTGGTTTGGCTGGCGTTATCGCGAGTCGAACGAGAAGGCCACCTACATGCCCGACTGGGCACACTCGCACAAGATCGAACTGGTCGTCTGGGGCGTCCCGCTGATCATCGTCGCGGTTCTGGCGGTCATCATCTGGGAAACCTCGCATTCGCTCGATCCCTATCGCCCGATCGAATCGGACAAACCCGCGCTGAACATCGAAGTCGTCTCGCTCGACTGGAAATGGCTGTTCATCTACCCGGATCAAGGCGTGGCCGTGGTCAATGAACTGGTCATCCCGGAGAAGACCCCGGTGACCTTCCACATCACCTCCGACACGGTGATGAACGCGCTGTCGATCCCGCAACTGGGCGGCATGATCTACGCCATGGGCGGCCAGCGTACCCAGCTCAACCTGATCGCCAACGAGCAGGGTGAGTTCT
The DNA here is from genome assembly GCF_034683865.1 of Pseudomonas sp. C11. Classification (NCBI taxonomy): domain Bacteria; kingdom Pseudomonadati; phylum Pseudomonadota; class Gammaproteobacteria; order Pseudomonadales; family Pseudomonadaceae; genus Pseudomonas; species Pseudomonas sp. C11. The sequence goes on along the minus strand of NZ_JAWIIP010000004.1, from coordinate 328,166 downwards.
TCGGCCAGTCCGGCAACTTCAGCGGCGAAGGCTTCTCGGCTATGCGCTTCACCACTCACTCGGTCAGCGACGAAGGCTTCGCGCAGTGGGTCGACAAGGTCAAGCAATCGCCTGAAGTCATGGACTTCGCCACCTTCAAGCAGGTGGGTGAGCCGGGCGAGATGGTCAACCATCGCTACCCGATCTATCCGATCCGTTACTTCGGCCAGGTTGAACCGAACCTGTTCAACAAGGTGATCGGCCAGTACGTGACCCTGAAAGATTCGCATAGCACGGCCATGCGCGAAGCAGCGGAGGTGCAGGAATGAATATGTTTGGAAAACTGACTCTGGATGCGGTGCCGTATCACGAGCCGATCATCATGATCACCCTGGCCATTGTGGCGCTGGGTGGTCTGGGTCTGTTCGCGGCGCTGACCTACTTCAAGAAGTGGGGCTACCTGTGGAAAGAGTGGCTCACCTCGGTGGACCACAAGAAAATCGGCGTGATGTACATCCTCGTCGGCCTGGTCATGCTGGTGCGTGGTTTCGCCGACGCCATCATGATGCGTACCCACCTGGCGATGGCGCACGGTGACGGCCAGGGCTACCTGCCGCCCGAGCACTACGACCAGATCTTCACCGCGCACGGCATCATCATGCTGATCTTCGTGGCCATGCCACTGGTCACCGGCCTGATGAACATCGTCGTGCCGCTGCAGATCGGCGCACGTGACGTGGCCTTCCCCTACCTGAACTCGCTGAGCTTCTGGCTGTTCGTCGGTGGCGCGCTGCTGATCAACCTGTCGCTGGGTCTGGGCGAGTTCGCCAAGACCGGCTGGGTGGCTTATCCGCCGTTATCAGGGATTCAGTACAGTCCAGGCGTGGGGATGGATTACTACATCTGGAGCATGCAGCTATCGGGCTTGGGTACGACCCTGACCGGGGTCAACTTCATCGCCACCATCCTCAAGATGCGTGCACCGGGCATGAGCCTGATGAAGATGCCGATCTTCACCTGGACCATTCTGGTCACCTGCGTGCTGATCTGCGGCGCCTTCCCTCCGCTGACCGCTACCCTGGCGATGCTGTCGCTCGACCGCTACCTGGATTTCCACTTCTTCACCAATGAACTGGGCGGCAACCCGATGATGTACGCCAACCTGTTCTGGGTCTGGGGTCACCCCGAGGTGTACATCCTGATTCTGCCGGCGTTCGGTGTGTTCTCCGAAGTGGTCGCGACCTTCTCGCGCAAGACCCTGTTCGGCTATGCCTCGATGGTGTGGGCGACCGCGGCCATTGGCGTGCTGTCGTTCGTGGTGTGGCTGCACCACTTCTTCACCATGGGTTCCGGTGCCAGCGTCAACGCCTTCTTCGGCATCATGACCTCGATCATCGCGATCCCGACCGGGGTGAAGATCTTCACCTGGCTGTTCACCATCTTCCGTGGCCGTCTGCAACTGAACGCCATGACCTGGATGACCCTGGGCTTCCTCGTGACCTTCTCCATCGGTGGTATGACCGGTGTGCTGATGGCGGTACCGGCTGCTGACTTCGTGCTGCACAACAGCCTGTTCCTGATCGCCCACTTCCATAACGTGATCATCGGTGGTGCGGTGTTCGGCTACCTGGCCGGCATCATCTACTGGTTCCCGAAAGCCTTCGGTTACAAGCTGATCGACCGCTTCGGTCGTTACTCCTTCTGGTGCTGGCTGCTGGGCTTCTACTTCGCCTTCATGCCGCTGTACGTGCTGGGCTTTATGGGCATGACCCGTCGTCTGAACCACTTCGACAACCCGGCCTGGGTGCCGTGGATTCAGGTGGCCGTGGTCGGCGCCGTGCTGATCGGTATCGGCATCGTCTTCACCGTGGTGCAGTTCCTCACCAGCTACGTCAAGCGCAAGGAAAACCGCGACGTGACCGGCGACCCGTGGGATGGCCGCACCCTGGAATGGGCGACTTCCTCGCCGCCTCCGTTCTACAACTTCGCGGTCATCCCGACGGCGGACAAGATCGACGCCTTCTACGAGGCGAAGAAGAACGGTGTCGAGCTGATGCCTGCGCCTGAGCACTACGAGCCGATCCACATGCCGAAGAACACCGGCAATGGTCTGGTGGTGGCAGGTTTCATCATCGCGTTCGGTTTCGCCATGATCTGGCACATCTGGTGGCTTGCCATCGTTGGCCTGGTCGGCGCTGTCGCCAGCTTCATCGTGCGTTCCTACGACGAAGACATCGACTACTACGTGCAGCCTGAAGAGATCGCGCGGATCGAGCAGGCGCACCATCAAACCAAAGCCAACGCAGTCGTACAGGCCTAACCATGACCGCTTACGAACCCCACTATTCACATGACGCTCATGGCCACGATGGCCATGAGCACCACCACGACACCAGTGGAATCAAGCTGTTCGGCTTCTGGGTTTACCTGATGACCGACCTGCTGATCTTCGCCACGGTGTTCGCCACCTTCGCGGTGCTGAGCAACTCCTTCGCCGGTGGTCCCACCGCGAAGGAAATGCTCGGCGGCGGCCTGCATCTGGTGCTGGTGGAAACCTTTGCCCTGCTGTTTTCCAGTATCACCTATGGCATGGCCATGCTCGCCACTTACCGTGGCGACAAGGGCGCCGTACTGCGCTGGTTGGGCATCACCTTCCTGTTCGGCGTGGCCTTCATCAGCATCGAGCTGTATGAGTTCCGCCACCTGATCCATGAAGGTGCCGGTCCGCAGACCAGCGCTTACTGGTCGGCGTTCTTCACTCTGGTGGGCACCCACGGTCTGCACGTCAGTGCCGGCCTGCTGTGGATGCTGGTGCTGATGTTCCAGGTTGGCAGCCGTGGCCTGACCGACACCAACAAGACCCGCGTGGGGCTGCTCAGCCTGTTCTGGCACTTCCTCGACGTGGTGTGGATCTGCGTGTTTACCGTCGTCTACCTGATGGGGGTGCTGTAAATGGCTCACCAAGACAATCACGCCGCTCACGCCGTGGGCTTCAAGGACTACCTGACCGGTTTCATCCTGTCGGTGATCCTCACCGTGATTCCCTTCGCCCTGGTCATGCACCCTGAAGTGCTGGGTCTGAGCCGTGGCGCGACCCTGATCACCGTGGTGCTGTTCGGTCTGGTACAGGTTCTTGTTCACCTCGTGTATTTCCTGCACTTGAAAACGGACGAGGAAGGCCGCTGGAACGTGATTTCGATGATCTTCACCGTGTTGATCATCGCGTTCGTGGTGGGCCTGTCGGTCTGGATCATGTGGAGCATGCACTATCACATGATGATCAACTGATGCTGGCGCTCCTGAAGCAGTACCTCAACCTCGCCAAGCCGGGCATCGTCTTCGGGAATCTGATTTCCGTGACGGGTGGTTTTTTCCTGGCTTCGCGTGGCGATGCGAACCTGGCGCTGTACCTTGCGACGGCGCTCGGGGTTTCGTTGGTGATCGCCTCAGGCTGCGTGTTCAACAACTACATCGATAGGGACATCGACCAGAAGATGGAACGCACCCGTAACCGGGTGCTGGCGCAGGGGCTGGTGTCCCCTGTGCACGCCATCGTCTATGCCTGCGTGCTCGGGGTGGCGGGGGTGGCACTGCTGTATGCCGCCACCAACACCCTGGCGGTGATGCTGGTGCTCATGGGCTTCGTGGTCTACGTCGGCCTCTACAGCCTGTGGCTCAAGCGTGGCTCGGTGTACGGCACCCTGGTCGGCAGCCTGTCCGGGGCGGCTCCGCCCGTGGTCGGCTACTGCGCGGTGAGCAACGAGTTCGACGCTGGCGCCGCCATCCTGTTGTTGATCTTCAGCCTGTGGCAGATGCCGCATTCCTATGCCATCGCCATCTTCCGTTTCAATGACTACCAGGCCGCGAACATCCCGGTGCTGCCCGTCATCAAGGGGATCTCGGCTGCCAAGCGGCAGATCGTGCTGTACATCGCCGCCTTCGTGGTCGCGACCCTGATGCTGACGCTCAGCGGCTACGCCGGCTACAGCTACTTCGTGGTCGCCGCGCTGAGCGGCGCCTACTGGCTGTGGATGGGCGTGTCGGGCTACAAAGCCGCCGATGATCGAGTGTGGGCGCGCAAGCTGTTCACCTTCTCCATCGTCACCATCACCATGCTCAGCGTGATGATGTCGGTGGATTTCATCTCCTCGCCCGAACAGGTATTGGTGACCTCCATCAATCACCTGTGCAGCCAGTTCGCCGGCAGCGCGCAGGGCATCTGCGCGGTGGTCGCCGGTATCTGACCTCGGCGCTGTGGGAGGGGCTTCAGCTGCGATTGTCGTGGCTGAAGTCCTTCTCACGGGGTTTTGTCGTAGGTTGGGTGCGCTCTTCACATCCCCCTGCCGGTGGACATATAGCCTGGGTTTCGCTCCGCTCTAGCCAGACTACGTCAACTTCGTAGGAGCGGCTTTCGGCTCTGGCATCCTGCTTCGCTCTACCTCCTGCATCCATGCAGTCGCAGCCGCGATTGTCGCCGCTAAAGCGCCTCCCACTGGGCGGGGGCGCTTTACGGGAGTGCTTTCACGCTTGGCCGATTTCATTCAGCGCCTGCTGTAGCTCGTTGCGGTTCATGTCCGCCAGGGGCAAGGCGAGGAAGGCGCGGCAGCGCGCTTCGATCTTCGCCAGGGTGGCGTGGAAGGCGGCGCTGATCTCGGCTTCGCTGCCGCTGGCATCGGACGGGTCGGCCAGGCCCCAGTGGGCTTTCAGCGCCGGGCCGAAGTACACCGGGCAGGCCTCGCCGGCTGCCTTGTCGCAGACGGTGATGACGATATCCGGTGGGCAATCGACGAAGGCATCGTTGCCCTTGCTGCTCAGGCCCTCGGTGGCAATGCCGGCTTCACGCAGGGTCACCAGGGTGCGTGGCAGTACCTCGCCGCGCGGGAAGCTGCCGGAGCTCACCGCCTGATGTTCGCTCGGCGCCAGGTGGTTGAACAGGGCTTCGGAGAGGATGCTGCGGCAGCTGTTGGCCGTGCACATGAACAGGACTTTCATCGTCAAGACTCCAGGTCAGAGGCTCAGGCGCAGGGCCAGGGCCGAAAGGGTGAGCAGCAGCACCGGCAGGGTAAGCACGATGCCGACCTTGAAGTAGTAACCCCAGGTCACGCGGATGCCCTTGCGCGCCAGTACATGCAGCCAGAGCAGGGTGGCCAGGCTGCCGATGGGGGTGATCTTCGGCCCCAGGTCGCAGCCGATCACGTTGGCGTAGATCATCGCCTCGCGCACCGCGCCGCTGGCCTGGCTGGCGTCGATGGCCAGGGCCCCGATCAGCACGCTGGGCATGTTGTTCATCAGCGACGACAGCAACGCGCTGAGTAGGCCGGTGCCCAGTGCCGCGCCCCAGATGCCGTACCCGGCGAAGGCGTCGAGCAGGCCGGTCAGCTCGGCGGTCAGGCCGGCATTGCTCAGGCCGTAGACCACCAGGTACATGCCGAGGGAGAAGATCACCACCTGCCAGGGCGCTTCGCGCAGTACCTTGCCGGTGGCGATGCGTTTGCCACGCGCGGCGACCGCGAACAGCAACGCGGCGCAGGCTGCCGCCACGGCGCTGATGGGGATGCCCAGCGGCTCCAGGGCGAACAGCCCGACCAGCAGCGTCAACAGCACCGCCCAACCGACCTTGAAGGTGCTGAGGTCACGGATCGCCTGGCTCGGCGCCTGCAACGCCGTCACCTCGTAGCGCGCCGGAATGTCGCGGCGGAAGAACAGCCACAGCACTAGGAGGGTGGCGGCGACGCTGACCAGATTCACCGGCACCATCACCGCGGCGTAGGCACCGAAGCCGATGCTGAAGTAGTCGGCCGAAACGATGTTGACCAGATTCGACACCACCAGCGGCAGGCTGGCGGTATCGGCGATAAAGCCGGCGGCCATGACGAAAGCCAGGGTCGAGGCCGGCGAGAAGCGCAGCGCCAGCAGCATGGAAATCACGATGGGGGTAAGGATCAGCGCCGCGCCGTCGTTGGCGAACAACGCCGACACGGCAGCGCCAAGCAGAATGCTGAAGGCGAACAGGCGCGCGCCGCTGCCATTGGCCCAGCGCGCCACGTGCAGCGCCGCCCATTCGAAGAAGCCGGCCTCATCGAGCAGCAAGCTGATGATGATTACGGCGATGAAGGTCGCCGTGGCATTCCACACGATATTCCACACGGTGGGGATGTCGGCCAGGCTGACCACGCCGGCGACCAAGGCCAGCACGGCGCCGAGCGAGGCGCTCCAGCCGACGCCCAGGCCTCGCGGCTGCCAGATGACCAGAATCAGGGTGAACAGGAAGATGGCGACGGCGATCAGCATGGGGTGTTCTCAGCAGCAGGTGGCGAGGCGGGCAGGGCGGTCGCCCATGTTGGCGAGGCGGCTGGCGTCCTGTTCCAGCCAGGTGCGGTTGGCGGACAGGGTGCTGGTCAGCACGTCGCGCACCCATTGCGGCAGGTCTGGTGCTAGGCGGTAGTACACCCACTGGCCCTGGCGGCGATCCTGTAGCAGGCCGCTGTTGCGCAGTTGTGCCAGGTGGCGGGAGATCTTCGGCTGGCTGTCGCCCAGTGCGCAGACCAGCTCGCAGACGCACAGCTCGCCCTGATCGGCGATCAGCAGTACGGCGCGGGCGCGGGTTTCGTCGGCGAGGGATTTGAACAGCGCGGGCGGGGAGAGGTGCTCGGACATTGGGTAAGTCCCTATATGCGGGTTTGCGAATATACGGAAATCCATATGTATTGAGCAACCCGGTGGTGGTTGTGGGCGGCTTTGCACTACAGTCCCCGAGTCAGGGCACCTCTAAAAACTACCTGCGTTGCCATCGCTGCGTTAAAAACAGGCTCAAAATGCTCATTTACAACTCGTAAACTGCGCTTTTTCGCCTGTTTTTGCCTTGCGCTGGCTGCCTCGCCTACGTTTTTAGAGGCGCCCGCCGGTCGCCGGGACGGATTTTTCCCGGCCAGAGATTTTCAAGGGAGGCGCTGGATGCGTTTACCGCGCATGCGCAACGTGATGGCCTGGACGCTGGTGGTGCTGTTGTTGATCGTGGTGGCCTTGCTCGGCATTCGTATCGCCGGGCTATCGTCGTTGCCCGAACTGGAACCCTGGCACCGCCTGGTGCCGCAGGAGCTGGAAGCAGACGAGCTGGACGCGAGCGACTGGCAGACCTACGTGGCTGCCGAGGCGGCCCTGTTCGAGCGCCTGCAGCGTGAGCTGATCGAGCCGGTCACGGCTTCCGGTTCGGCGCGCTACAGCCGTTACGCCAGTGATAGCCCGGTCTACCCCGGCAAGCTGTCGCGTGACTGGAACCGCTCCTTCATCCTGCCGCCGCAGGGCCCGGCACGCGGGGTGGTGGTGTTGCTGCATGGCCTGACCGACTCGCCCTATAGCCTGCGCCACATCGCCCAGCATCTGAGCGAGCAGGGCCTGCTTGCCGTGGTACCGCGCATGCCTGGCCATGGCACGGTGCCGGCGGCACTGACCGCTGCGCATTGGGAGCAATGGCTGGCCACCACGCGCCTGGCTGTACGCGAAGCGCGGCGCCAGGTGCCGGACGGGCCGCTGTATCTGGTCGGTTATTCCAATGGCGGGGCATTGGCGCTGCGCTACAGCCTGGCGGCACTGGAGGACGAGCGCTTGGCCATGCCGCAACGCCTGGTGCTGATCTCGCCGATGATCGGCGTCACCAGCTACGCCCGCTATGCCGGACTGGCGGCCTTGCCGGCGGTCCTGCCGGCCTTCGCCAAGTCGGCGTGGATGAACGTGCTGCCGGAGTTCAATCCGTTCAAGTACAACTCCTTCCCGGTGCACGCGGCGCGGCAGACCTACGAGCTGACCCGCGAGGTGCAGAGTGCCTTCGACGCCGCCGAGGCCGATGGCCGTCTGGCTCGACTGCCGCCGGTGCTGGCCCTGCAATCACTGGCCGATAACACCGTAAGTACGCCAGCGGTGGTCCACCAGCTGTTCGAACGCTTGCCGGCCAACGGCAGCGAGTTGGTGGTGTTCGATATCAATCGCTCGCAGGCGGCCAGTTCGCTGCTGCGCACGGATATGAGCGGGTTGCTGGAGCAATTGCTGCCACCGGCCGCGCGTGACTTTGATCTGACCGTGGTTGGCGTGGCGCCGGAGCAGGGGCGTGCGGTGGAGGCTCGTCGTATCGCCGCAGGCAGCCAGCAGATGCAGCGCGTGTCGCTGGGGGTGGACTACCCGAGTCAGCTGTTTTCGCTGTCGCACGTGGCCTTGCCGTTTCCGCCCAGTGATCCGCTGTATGGCAGTGATCCGGTAGCGGGCGAGGACTACGGCGTGGCGCTGGGGACGCTGGCGCCGCGCGGTGAGCACGGCGTGCTGGTGGTGGGGCTGGACAGCCTGCAGCGGGCGACGTCCAACCCTTTCTACGATTATCTGCTGCAGCGTATCGACGAGGATCTGCGCTGAGCCTTACAGGCGGAAGCGGCCTACCAGCCCGTCCAGTTGGCTCGACAGCGCCTGCAGGTCGCTGCTGGCCTGGTTGAGCTGGTCGGCGATATGGGTGGTGCCGACGGTCAGCTCGTTGATGTCGACGATATTGCGGTTGATGTCCTCGACCACGCTGGACTGTTCCTCGGTGGCGGTGGCGACCTGAATGTTCTGATCGCTGATCTGGCCGATATGGCTGTTGATCTGTTCCAGCGCCACCGATGCCTTGCTCGCGTACTCCACCACCAGCGCGCTCTGCCGCTGCCCCTTGGCCATGGCTTCGACGGCCGAGCGTGATTCGTTCTGCAGGCGGTCGATGACCTGCTGGATTTCCTCGGTGGACGCGCCAGAACGGCTGGCCAGGGTGCGCACCTCATCGGCCACCACGGCAAAGCCACGGCCCTGTTCACCGGCACGCGCCGCCTCGATGGCGGCGTTGAGGGCGAGCAGGTTGGTCTGTTCGGAAATGCTGCGAATGGTGTTGAGCGTGGTGCTGATGGCGTCGGTCTGCGCCGCCAGCGCGCCGATGACCCTGGCGGCCTGCTCCAGCTCACCGTTGAGCGCATCGACCTGCTGCTGCGCCTGGCTGACCACCGCGCCGCCGTCACGGGCATGCTGGGTCGCTTCGCGTGCGACATCGGCAGCATTCTCGGCGTTGCGCGCGATCTCGTTGACGGTCGAGCCCAGTTCGTTGATCGCAGTGGCCACCTGCACCGTGCGGTCGCTCTGCGCCGTGCAGTTGCTCTGGGTCAGACGCGCGCGCTCGGCCACGTCGCGGGCCATACCGGATAACTGGCGCGAGTTGTCGGCGAGCTGGCGCATGGCGCCGTGCACCTTGTCGATGAACTGGTTGAAGCTGCGGGCGATCTCCGCCAGCTCGTCCTGGCCGGGCAGGTCGATGCGGGTGTCCAGTGCCAGGTTGTCGGCGGCCTGGCCCAGGCTGTTCTGCAGCACGGCGACGCGACGGCGCAGCTGGATGACGATCATCCAGGAAATGATGATCGACACCAGCAGGCCGGTGGCGATGATGGCGATCTGGCGAGTCAGGCCGTCGTCATAGCTCTTGCCGCTGTGTTCGTTCTGTTGCTCGGCCTGTTTGAGCAGGGCATCGAGCAGGTCGTTGGCGCCCTGACGCATCACGCCGTAGGTCTTGGCGTACTGGTCGCGATAGATCTGTTGCGCCTTGGCCATGTCGCCCGCGTCGAAGGCGGCGAGCATCGGATTCAGCTCGTTGCTGACCATGGTCTCGAACTGATCGAGCAGTTGCTGCGCCTGCGCCTTGCGTTCCGGATTGACCTGGGCGGCTACGGCCTGGCGCATGGCCTCGCGCATGCCGGGGATGTCTTCGTTGCGGGCGTCCTGCACGCGGGATTTGACGCCGCGCTCGTCGCGCAGCGGGGTGTCCTGCAGCAGCATCATGTCGATACCCACGCGCATACGCGGGATGCGCGAGGCGGCTTCAGCCATGGCGCGCATCGGCGCGGCGGTATTGAGGTAGAGCACTTCCGTATCCCGGTGCATGCTGGACATGCTGCTCAGGCTGGTCAGCGCTACCAGCAACAGGGCAATGCAGGGGATGGCCACTGCGATGATCAGGCGGGACTTCAGGGACAGGGCATCGAGGCTCATGGAAAGGCTCCGGTTCGAGGGCATAAGCGGCGCGCAGCATGCCGGTTTGGCGCCGCCTTTGCTATATCGGCAGCACCGGCCCAGAGCATGAGGGGCGACTTCGCTTAAATCTGGTGCATGGGCTGGGGCTTGTCGAGTTCGGTGCTCGAGCAGGTGACCCGTGCAGCGGATCTGTCATGAACGCGCAAATGATCCAGGCGCGTGGCGCGATGATCGATAAGCCATGCGCCGCAAGCGAAGGCGTGCGGCGCATTCGGGCTCAGGCTTGCAGCAGCGCATCCAGCTTGCCGCCACGCTCCAGCGCGGCGAGATCATCGAAACCACCGACATGCTGCGCGCCGATGAAGATCTGCGGCACGCTACGGCGGTTGCTGCGCTGTAGCATTTCCGCCAGGCGCTGTGGCGAACTGCCCACGTCGATTTCCTCGTAGGCCACGCCCTTGCGGGACAACAGCGCCTTGGCGTTTACGCAGTAGGGGCAGTGGCCGGTTGTGTAAAGAGTGACGGCTTGCATGGTGCACCTCCTGTCTCGTCAGACGGCTACGGGCGGAAAGTCGACAACGGTTTCAGCCAGGTTGTTGAGGTAATTGGTCAGCGTCATCAAGGCGACGTTGGCTACCACTTCGACGATGGCGGCGTCACTCAGCCCGGCCTCGCGTGCAGCCTGCAACTGCGCATCGCTGATGCGGCCGCTGCTGTCGAGGATCTGCCGGGTCAGACGCGCCACGGCATCGAACTCGCCATCGCGGGCGCTGCGAATGTCCGTCTCGCTCAAACCGGCCTTGCCGGCGAACAGCGTGTGTGCGGCCAGGCAGTATTCGCAGCCGTTGACCTGCGAGCTGGCCAGCGCCACCACTTCGCGCGCCTTGGCATTCAGCGTGCCCTTGCCGAGCGCCTGGGACAGCGCCAGGTAGCCGCTCAGCGCGGCCGGGGCATTGGCCAGGGTAGCGAAGGTGTTAGGGATGAAACCGAGGCCCTTGCGGATGCCTTCCAGTTGCGCCTGGGCGCTGGCAGCGGTTTGTTCGAAGGGCAGTGCGGCGATGCGGGTCATGGTGATTCTCCAGTCTTGGGTGGGGAGCTTGTCGTTCAAGCCTGGAGCCAGATTAGGGAATCCATCTGGCTTTTCGGATTCAGATCGTCGATTTTATGCGACAGATCGTCCAAGAGTGCGAAATGACCATGGATCGCCTGTCCAGCCTGCTGCACCACTTCAACCTGCACGCCAGCACCTTCCACCGCGGTGGTTTTTGCGGCACCAGCAGCCATGGCGAGCATGAGCCGCACGGCTACATTCACCTGCTACGTGCCGGACGCATGCGCTTTCGCGAGGGCAATGGCCGCGAGCTGCGCCTGGAAGAGCCAAGCCTGATGCTGGTGGCCAGACCGCGTCTGCATGAGATGACCGCCAGCGAGGCCGATGGTGCCGAGCTGGTCTGCGCCACCCTGGCTTTCGACGGCGGCATCGACAATCCGCTGTCGCGGTCACTGCCGGGTGCCATCGTCAAACCGCTGCGCGAGTTGCCGAGCCTGAGCGGCTGCCTGGACTGGCTGTTCGCCGAGGCGGCAGGGGAGGATTGCGGGCGTGAGCTGGTGCTCAACCGCCTGTTCGAGCTGATGGTGATCCAACTGCTGCGTCACCTGATGAACAGCCGCGAGCTGGCTTCAGGGATGATGGCGGGTCTGGCCGAGCCTCGCCTGGCGCGAGCGCTCAATCAACTGCACGAGAAGCCGCAGCACGGCTGGTCGGTGGCCGAACTGGCGGCGTTGGCCGGCATGTCACGGGCCAGTTTCGCTGCGCACTTTCACCAGGTGGTGGGCGCTACGCCGGCCGACTATCTGGTGGGCTGGCGTGTCAGCCTGGCGCAGAAACGCCTGCGTGAAGGCCGGCCCATGGCGTTGATCGCCGATGAGGTCGGCTACGAAAGCCCCTCGGCCCTGGCGCGCGCGTTTCGCCGCAAGGTGGGGGCGAGCCCCAGCGAATGGCTGAAGCAGAGTGGTTGAACCTGGCGGAAGGCTTGACCTGCGGCAATCGGGCTGGTGCTCGGGCTCGACCGCCGTGCCGTGATGGTGCATGGTGGCGCCCCCGCTGTCCGTTCCGAGAGTAGCCTCCATGTTCGAGATTCAAGCCATCGATCCGGCCTATTACCGCCAGCAAACCCGTCGCAGCACGGCACTGATCGCGGTCATCTTCCTGGCGCTGGCCATGCTCTGCGCCACGCTGAGCACACAGCTGTTCGGCACGCCCGGTGGCGACAACTTCAAGTGGAATCTGCTGGGTGTGGCGGCGGGCCTCGGGTTGAGCATCGCCCTGGTACGCCAGCAACTCTGGTCGCGGCCGTTCATGGCGCCTGCCGTCTATGGCTGGCGCCTCAAGCGCAGCCTGATGCGCATCACCAACGTCATGCATCACGTCAAGGCGGGTGTGGAGCAGGGCGATGAAAGTGCGATGAAGCTGCTGCGCTTCTATCACCAGGGGGTGACGCAGATGCACCAGCTCGACGGCAACTCCAGCGAGCTGAGCCAGATGGTGGGCGAAATCAATGCCCACCGTGAGGCGATGGAGCAGCGTGGGCTGGACGTGGAGCAGACTTGCCTGGATCCGGATTGGCTGGAGCGGGTGAAGACGTTCAAGACGTCCTGATCGGGGCGAGCTGTCTGACACGCCCGAGTCTATGTGCGTGCCGGACGGTCGACAGGAGAGCGTCCCTCGAGTTCGCCAAACATCCAGTCCTGAAAGCTGCGAATCTTCGGCAGCTCCGCGCGTGAGCGCAGCAGGTTGAAGGTATAACCCTGTACTTTCGGCCCCTCCAACCCGAATGGGGCGACCAGGCGGCCGCTGTCGAGTTCACGCTGTGCCAGCAGCACGCTTTCGAGGCAAACCCCCAGGCCGTCGACGGCGGCGCTGATCGCCATGAACGAACGGTCGAAGCGCGGTCCGCGCGAGATATCCAGTGGCACCTTGCGGTGCTGGCGCATCCAGTCGCGCCAACTGACCAGGCACACCTCGCTGTGGATCAGGGTGTGATGACGTAAATCCTCCGGTGCGCGGATCGCCTGCGCGCCATCGGCCAATGAGGGTGCGCAGAGCGGCACGATGGTTTCCGGCGGAAAGGGCAGCACCATGGTGCCGGCCGGCTGCAGGCGCCGCATGCCATAGCGAATGTCGATGTCCACGCCTTGCGTCAGCAGGTCGGCAGGCGCCGGGTAGGAGGCGTTCAGGCGCACGTCGATATCGGGCTGCAAGGCGCTGAAGCGCGCCAGTCGGGGCATCAGCCACTGGGTCGCGAAACTGGGCGTCGAGTGCACCGTGAGGATGTCGCTCTTCGCCGTGCGGCCCAGCTCGCGTGTCGCCAGTTCGATCCTGCTGAAGGCCGCCGACACCTCCTCGGCATAGACCCGCCCGGCATCGGTCAGCACCACCGCGCGATGCACGCGGTGGAACAGGCGCACGCCGAATTGCTCCTCCAGAAGCTTGATCTGATGGCTCACCGCCGAGGGCGTGACGAACAGTTCTTCGGCGGCGAGGGCGAAGGATGACAGCCGCGCGGCGGCTTCGAATGCCTGAATGGCCTTGAGCGATACCCGGTTCTGCATGGTCTTTTCACGTTAGTTCAATTCATCTATCTGCCTTGATTATTCGTTTGAGCTCAAAAAATCAAGGGCATAGGCTTTCTCTCACTCGCCGGATGCGCCTTTGAGGGTATCCGGCAGGCCTGGAGCTCACCCCTCCAAGAGAGACGAACGAGGCTGCGGCGGCAATCAGCCGCCGGGCCAGATCAAGGAGAACCGCGTGCAGAACAATAATTCACCCGCCCACGCCAGAGTCGCCGAGAGCGCCTATCGCATCCGCCGCTTCGCGCTGCAGATGGGCGAAGTGCAAGGCCAGGGTTATGTCGGCCAGGCGCTGGGCTATGCCGATGTCCTGGCGACCGCCTACTGTCATGCCATGAACCTGCGCCCCGAGGATCCGAACTGGGAAGGGCGCGACCGCTTCCTGCTGTCCCACGGTCATTACGCGATTGCGTTCTACGCCGCGCTCATCGAAGCGAAGATCATTCCCGAGGACGAGCTGGAAACCTACGGCAGTGACGACAGCCGCCTGCCAATGTCGGGTATGGCCACCTACACCCCCGGCATGGAAATGTCTGGCGGCTCGCTCGGTCAGGGCCTGCCGATCGCCGTGGGCATGGCGCTGGGCCTGCGCCTGAAGGGCAATCCGGCCTTCGTTTACAACTCGATGTCCGATGGCGAGCTGGACGAAGGCTCGACCTGGGAAGCAGCCATGAGCGCGGCCCACCATGGCCTGGGCAACCTGATCTGCCTGGTCGACATCAACAACCAGCAGGCCGATGGCCCCTCGACCAAGGTGCTGGGCTTCGAGCCACTGGCCGACAAATGGGCGGCCTTCGGCTGGCATGTGCAGCGCGTCGATGGCAACGATCAGGCGGCCGTGATCGCCGCTTTCGATGCCGCGCGCAACCTGAGCGAAGCCAAGCCGCGCGTGATCCTCTTCGACACCCTGATGGGCAAGGGCGTGCCTTTCCTCGAACAACGCGAGAAGAACCACTTCATTCGCGTCGACGCCTCCGAGTGGCAGCAGGCCCTCGATATCCTCGATCAAACTCAGGGAGCTGCCCGATGAGCACCACTGCCAAGAAACCGCGTCTGACCACCTCGGCGATGATCGCGTCCATCGCCTCCGAGGGGCAGCGCGTCAAGGCTGCGCCCTTCGGCAAAGCCCTGGTCGAGCTGGCGGCCAATCGCCCGGAAATCGTTGGCCTGACCGCCGACCTGGCCAAGTACACCGACCTGCACCTGTTCGCCCAGGCCTACCCGGAACGTTTCTTCCAGATGGGCATGGCCGAGCAGTTGCTGATGGCATCGGCCGGCGGCATGGCCAAGGAAGGCTTCGTGCCGTTCGCCACCACCTATGCGGTGTTCGGCACCCGCCGTGCATTCGACTTCGTGCATCAGGTGATCGCCGAGGAAAACCTCAACGTCAAGCTGTGTTGCGCGCTGCCTGGCCTGACCACCGGCTACGGCCCCAGCCACCAGGCCACCGAGGATATCGCGCTGATGCGTGGCATCCCCGGCATGACCATCATCGACCCGTGCGATGCGCTCGACACCGAGCAGGCCGTGCCGCAGATCGCTGCGCACAATGGCCCGGTGTACATGCGCCTGCTGCGCGGCAACGTGCCGCTGGTGCTCGACGAGTACGACTACAGCTTCGAACTGGGCAAGGCCAAGATGCTGCGCGACGGCCGTGACGTGCTGGTGATCTCCTCCGGCATTCTGACCATGCGTGCGCTCGAGGTGGCCAAGGCGCTGGAGGCCGACAAGGTCGATGTG
Source organism: Pseudomonas sp. C11 (assembly GCF_034683865.1). Classification (NCBI taxonomy): domain Bacteria; kingdom Pseudomonadati; phylum Pseudomonadota; class Gammaproteobacteria; order Pseudomonadales; family Pseudomonadaceae; genus Pseudomonas; species Pseudomonas sp. C11. Next base: position 312,782 of record NZ_JAWIIP010000004.1, on the reverse strand, counting down.
GGCGTGCTGCACGTGCCGACCATCAAACCGCTGGATGTCACGACCATCCTGCGGGAGGCCGGTCGTTCGGGCCGCCTGGTGGTGGTGGCAGAGAACCACACCTCGATTGGTGGCCTTGGCGAGGCCGTGGCCACCGCGCTGCTGACGGCAGGCGTGACGCCGCAGTTTCGTCAGATCGCATTGCCCGATGCCTTCCTCGACGCGGGTGCGCTACCGACGCTGCACGACCGCTATGGGATTTCCACCGAGGCGATGTCCGCGACCATCAAGGGCTGGCTCGGTTAAGGCGGCCGCGTGTCGCCGCACTCATTCACGCGCCGCTCACAGGCGCACCTGCAAGGAATTTCTGCATGAACAACGCTCTTCTTCTCGACGGCAAGGTCGCCATGATTTCCGGCGCGGCCTCGGCGCGCGGCATTGGCCTGGCCACTGCCCGGCTGTTCGCCAGCCATGGCGCCAAGGTGGTGATCCTCGATCTCGATGAGGCTGCCGCCGCCGAGGCTGCCGCTGCCATCGGCTCCGAACACCGTGGCTATGCCTGCAACGTGGCGGACAAGGACGCCTGCCTCAATGCTGCCGAACGTGCCATCGCCGATTTCGGCCGCATCGACGTGCTGATCAACAACGCCGGTATCACCCAGCCGGTGAAGACCCTGGAGATCGATCCGGCCAGTTGGGATCGCATCCTGGATGTGAACCTGCGTGGCGTGCTCTATCTGTCCCAGGCCGTGATTCCGCACATGAAAGAGCAGGGCGGCGGCTCGATTGCCTGCATGTCGTCGGTATCGGCTCAGCGCGGTGGCGGCATTCTCGGTGGCCCGCATTATTCGGCCGCCAAGGCCGGCGTTCTGGGGCTGGCCAAGGCCATGGCGCGTGAGTTCGGGCCGAGCAACATTCGCGTCAACTGCGTGACGCCCGGCCTGATCCAGACCGATATCAGCTCCGGCAAGCTCAGTGACGAGCAGAAGGCCGAGATTGCCGCCAGCATCCCGCTCAATCGCCTGGGCAATGCCGAAGAGGTGGCCGGTGCCTACCTGTTCCTGGCGTCCAGCCTGTCTGCCTACATCACTGGTGCGGTGATCGATGTCAACGGAGGCATGCTCATTCATGGATGAGCCCGGCATCTCGCCGGGTATTTGCGGGCGGCCTCAATACCGCCCGCATGATTGAACTGACGCTTCGTATGTGCATGCATACCAATAAGAAACGCAAAAATATCAATAAGAAAGCAAGGTGAAGCTCATGAAGAAGATACTCATCGCCGTTGCCGCGACCCTCACCCTCGCGACTGCCTCCACTAGCTGGGCCCAGCAGGTTCTGCGCCTCTCGCATAACGCCGCGCCGGGCAACCCCAAAGCAGTGGCCTCGGAAAAATTTGCCGAACTGGTCGAGCAAAAGACCCAAGGCCGCGTCAAGGTCGAGGTCGGTGGCAGCGCTCAGTTCGGCGACGACGTCGAGTCGCTGACCAACATGCGCCTGGGCACACTGGCCTTCAGCACCAACTCCCAGGGCAGTACCGCCGGCGTGGTGCCGGAATTCAATGTGGTCGGCCTGCCTTTCCTGTTCCGTGACCTCGAGCATGCCTACAAGGTGGTCGACGGCCCGGTTGGCGCCAAACTCAATGAAGCCGCCAATACCAAGGGCCTGGTGGTGCTGGCGTTGTGGGACAACGGCATTCGCCACACCAGCAACAACAAGCGTCCGATCGTGAAACCGGAAGACCTGCAGGGGATCAAGGTGCGCACGCCGCCGGATGCCATGACCCTGGACATCTTCAAGGCCCTGGGCGCCAACCCGGCTCCGCTGGCGTTCTCCGAACTGTACATCGCCCTGCAGCAGGGTGTGTTCGACGGCCAGGAAAATCCTCTGATGAACGTCTATTCGTCCAAGCTCTACGAGGTGCAGAAGTACATCTCGCTGACCGGGCACAAGTACGAGACCACGCCGCTGCTGGCCAGCAAGATGATCTGGGCGACCCTGTCCAAGGAAGACCAGCAGGCGATCAAGGAGGCCGCTGTCGAAGCTGGCCAGCTCAATCGTGAGATGTCCCTCGCCGCCGACAAGGATCTGCGCGTCAAACTCGCCGAGGCAGGGGTGCAGATCAATGAAGTCGATCAAGCGGCGTTCGCTGCCAAGACCCAGTCCGTCTACGACAAGTGGGCGGCGCAGTACCCGGATCTGGTCAAGCTGATCGTCTCCGAAGCGGGCAAGCAATGATGATGGCCGAGACCTCCAGCAATGCGGCGCAGCGTGATGCGACACTGAGCAGAGTGGCGCACTGGGCGGACACGATCATCGTGGCGGCGAGCGTGGTGGTGGTGATCACGGCGCTGACGGCCATGTTCGTATCGCTGATGGCCGAGGTGGTGGTGCGCTACCTCACCAACCAGGGCATGGGCTGGCCGACCGAAATGCCCAACATCCTGTTCCCCTGGCTGGTGATGGGCGGCATCGTGCTCGCTGCCCAGCGCGGCCAGCACATCGCTGTCACCGCCCTGCAGGCGGTGCTCGGTCGCACTGGGAACAAGCTGTTGCTGGTGCTACATAGCCTGCTGATCGCCTTCACCTTCTTCTATCTGGCCTGGGTCGGTCTCGACGTCGTCGAGATCACCGGCAGCGAGGTCTATCCCGTCACCGGACTCTCGGCCAAGTGGGCTTACCTGGCCATGATCGTCGGCTTCATCGGTCTCGGTCTGACTGCGCTGACCACCCTGGCCTGTCTTATTCAGGCTGACGATCCGCTTGCCGTTCGCGCCCATCACATCGAGGAGGACGTATGACCCTCGTCATGATTCTCATCTTCGCCGCTCTGCTGGCGCTGGCGTTGCCGGTCGGTTATGCGCTGCTGATCAGCTCGGGAGTGGCTGCCGTGACCGTCGGCGGCGTGCCCAGCGTGGCGGCGATCGTGAAGATCTTCCAGCCGACGCAGAGCTTTCCCTTGCTGGCGATCCCGTTCTTCATGCTCTCGGGCAGCCTGATGATGGGCGGCACCCTGGGCAAGCGGCTGATTCACTTCGCCACCATGCTCGTGGGCCGCTTTCATGGCGGCCTGGGCCAGGTCACCGTGGTCGGCTCCACGGTGTTCGGCGGCGTCTCCGGTTCGGCAGTGGCGGAGGCCTCGGCATTGGGCTCGATGCTGATTCCCTGGCAGAAGCGCGAAGGCTATCCGGGCGCCTTCGCTGCGGCGGCCACGGCGTCCTCGGCGACCATCGCGGGGCTGATCCCGCCGTCGATCCCGCTGATTCTCTATGCCGCCGTGTCCAACCAGTCGATTGCCTCGCTGTTTCTCGCCGGGGTATTGCCGGGGTTGCTGCTGTGCGCCGGCTTCATGCTGACGTGCTACCTGTCCGGGCGCCTGCGCGGCTTCAAACGGCTGACTGACGAGATCACCCTCAAGGGGGTACTCAAGGCCACCGTTGCGGCTGCCCCGGCGCTGGCGATGCCCGCCTTCATCGTGGTGCTGCTGCGGGCTGGCATCGCCACGCCAACCGAGGTCAGCGTGCTGGCGGTGTTCTACGGCCTGATGGTGAGCTTGCTGGTGTACCGCGATCTGACCTGGCGCCGGCTCTACGACGCACTGGTGCATACCGCGGTGACCACCGGCGTGGTCATGCTGGTGATCGCCGCCTCGAACCTGGTCGGCTACGTGCTGACCGTCGAAGCCATCCCCACTGCCGTCGCCGAGTGGACGGCGCAGACCCTGCATTCGCCGTGGATGGTCATTCTGATGCTGAACCTGATCATGGTGATGGTGGGGATGTTCCTCGACCTGCCGGCCGCGATCCTGCTGCTCGGCCCCACCTTCGTCGCCATCGGCAATGCCATCGGTCTGGATCTGACGCAGCTCGGCATCATGATGGCGATCAATCTCAGCATCGGCCTGTTCACCCCGCCGGTTGGCACCACGCTGTTCATTGCCTCGGCGATTTCCCACGAGAAGGTGGGGGCGGTGGTGCGCGAGTTGTGGCCCTTCTATCTGGTGGCAATCACCGTTCTGGCCCTGGTCTCCTTCGTGCCGGACTTCACCATCTATTGAGTCGACGACGCCCCTGCGCGCGGCGGGGGCGTCATCGCGAAGAGGACATCCCATGCATACGATTGCATTTGCCGGGCTGGGCGCCATGGGCCTGCCGATGGCGAAAAATCTACTTGTCGCCGGCCACCGCGTGCGCGGCTTCGATCTCAACCCCGTGGCGCTGACAGCGCTCGCCAGCGCAGGAGGCGAGGCGTCGAGTGACGCTGTCGCCGCCGCTCAGGGCGCCGACGTCATGATTCTGATGGTGGTCAACGCGGCCCAGGCCGAGCAGGTGCTGTTTGACAGTGGGGCGCTGGCAGCCATGCCGGACGATGGCATCGTCTGCCTGATGGCCACCTGTCCACCGGCTGCGGTCGAGCGCATTGCCACTCGGGTCATGGCCACCGGGCGACGTTTCGTCGATGCGCCGGTTTCCGGCGGTACTGCCGGTGCCAGCGCTGCCTCGCTGACCGTCATGGCGGCCTGCGAGCGCTCGACCTTCGAGGCGGTCAGGCCAGTGTTCGAGGGGCTTGGGCAGCGCATTTTCCATGTCGGAGAGCGTGCCGGTCAGGGCGCCACGGTCAAGACCGTCAACCAGTTGCTGTGCGGTGTGCATATTGCCGTGGTCGCCGAGGCCTTCGCGCTGGCCGCCAAGACCGGCGTCGACCTCGACGTGCTGCTGGAGATCATGAGCGGCTCGGCCGCAGCGAGCTGGATGCTCAAGGATCGTGGCCCGCGCATGTTGCAGGAGGAGCCGGAGGTCAGCAGTGCGGTCGACATCTTCGTCAAGGATCTGGGTATCGTGCTCGAGGCCGGACGTGATGCCCAGGCCGCCTTGCCGATTGCGGCGGTGGCGCACCAGATGTTTCTCGCCACCTCCGGGCGTGGCGAAGGACGGGCCGACGACAGCCAGGTCATCCGCAGTTACTACGCTCTGAACGGCAAACCACAGCAGGGCTGAGAACTGCTTAACGCATAAAGGATCCTCCATGCTCGTGCAGATCGTGAGCATCGTATTCCCCGTGTTCACGGTGATCGCGATCGGCTACCTGTATGGTCGTCGGCACCGCCCGGACATGATCGCCACCAACCAGGTGAACATGGGCATCTTCGTGCCGGCGCTGATCTTTTCCGCGCTGGCGAGCAAGTCGGTGGCGCTGGCCGATGTGCAGATGATCGCGCTCGGTGGTTTGGTCATCGTGCTCGGTTCAGGCCTGATCGGTTGGCCGCTCGCGCGCTGGCTGGGCTATGAGGCGAAGACGCTGCTGCCGCCGATGATGTTCACCAATGCTGGCAACATGGGCTTGCCGCTGCTGCTGTTCGCCTTTGGCGAGCAGGTGCTGCCGGCAGCGGTGGTGCTGTTTCTGGTGGAAAATGTCCTGCACTTCGCCATCGCCACCTGGTGGCTCGGGCGTAATGTGAAACTCTGGGGGCTGCTGCGTGAGCCGGTGATCATCGCCGGCGTCGCCGGCGTGCTGGTCAGCCTCTCGGGTATAGCGCTCTGGCCGCCATTCCTGTCAGCGATCAAGCTCATTGCCGATGTTTCCACGGGGCTGATGCTGTTCTCGCTCGGCGTGCGGCTGAATACGGCACCTTTCGCGCAATGGCGCATCGGCCTGGTGGGCGCGGTGGCGACGCCACTGAGCGGGATGCTGCTCGCTTACCTGTTTTGTCTGGCTTTCGGCCTGTCGTCGCGCGAGACCGACATCCTGCTGATCTTCGGTGCCTTGCCGCCTGCGGTGCTCAACTTCATGTTTGCCGAGCGTTATGCCCAGGAGCCGGAGAAGGTGGCTTCCATCGTCATCCTCGGCAATCTGGTGGCCCTGTTCTCGATTTCCCTAGCCTTGGCGCTGCGACTGGCCTGAAGGTTTTGCAGTTGCTGCGTGTGACATATCCCCTGACATTTGCCATGGCTGATATCCGCCGCTTAAAGGTTTTTGAAAGGTTCGCCTCTTAGCTTCCGGACGCGCTCGTTGCGCCCCACAAGAAAAAGAGGAGAAAGCGGTTTGTTGACCCTGATCGGTCTGTTGACCATCTGCTGCCTGGTTGTGCTGTTGCTCGTCGGGCGCATGTCGCCTGTTCTGCCGTTGATCGTGGTGCCGCTCTTGGGCGCTTTGGCCGCGGGCTTTGGCCCGGAGGCGATTTCCGGTTTCTTCACCGATGGCATTGGCCGGGTGACGGCGATTGCCACCATGTTCGTGTTCGCCATCACCTTTTTCGGCGTTCTGCAGGACACCGGGCTGTTCCGCCCGCTGATCGGCGGCATGGTACGGCTGACGCGCGGCAACGTGATCGCGGTGACCGTGGCGACCGCCATAATTGGCATGCTTGCGCACCTCGACGGTGCCGGCGCCACCACCTTCCTGCTCACCGTTCCCGCGCTGTTGCCGCTGTACAAGCAGCTGCGCATGAGCCCCTATCTGATGCTGCTGTTGCTGGCCCTCGGCGCCGGTATCTTCAACATGCTGCCCTGGGCCGGGCCGCTGGGCCGGGCGTCGGCGGTGACCGGTATCGAGGTCACCGAACTGTGGCGACCGCTGATCACCATTCAAGGCATCGGTGTGGTGCTGCTGATCGCCCTGGCCGCGCTGCTGGGCTGGCGGGAGCAGCGTCGCATCGCTGCGGGCAGGACGGGTGATGAGGGTGTGCTGGTGGAAACCAGCAGCGACCTGCATGAGCTGAGCGCAGAGGAACGTGAGCTGGCGCGTCCGCGCCTGTTGTGGGCCAACGCTGCGCTGTTCCTGGCGGTGCTGGTGTCGTTGTTCTCGGGCGTATTGCCGGCGGGCTACATCTTCATGATCGGCCTGTGCCTGGTGCTGCTGCTCAACTATCCGGGCGGCAAGGTGCAGATGCAGCGTATCTCGGCGCATGCGCCGGCGGCGCTGAGCATGGGCATGATCATCCTGGCTGCGGGTTCGATGCTCGGCATCTTTACCGGCACTGGCATGCTCACTTCCATCGCCAAGGATCTGGCCGGCGTGCTGCCGGCATCGCTGGTGGGGCAGATGCATATCGTGCTCGGCCTGTTCGGCCTGCCGATGGAGCTGATGCTGAGCACCGATGCCTATTACTTCGGCCTGCTGCCAGTGACGCTGGAAGTGGTCAGCGGCCAGGGTGTGGAGCCGGCCAGCGTGGTCTATGCGCTGACCATCGGCAACATCATCGGCACCTTCATCAGCCCGTTCTCGCCTGCGCTGTGGCTGGCGCTGGGCCTGGCCGGGCTGGATCTGGGCCGCCATATCCGCTACTCGCTGTGGTGGATGTGGGGCTTCTCGCTGGTGTTGTTTGGTGCGGCCTGGGGGCTGGGGCTGTTCTAGGCTCTGTAAGAAAAGTGCCTGCGCTCGGTGATGCTTCGTTAAAAACGGGTTCGGAATGCTCATTTACAGCTCGTAAACTCCGCTTCCTCACCCGTTTTTGCCTCGCCTGACCTTCGCTCGACGACTTTTCGTACAAACCCTAGCCACATCTCGCAGCACAGAACGCCCGGGCTTGCCCGGGCGTTTTGCGTCTGGGCGATGCGTTGGCTAGCTGATTTCCACCTGGTAGCGGAAGTTCTCCGCAGCGGCGCGCGACATCCGGTATTCCAGTGGCGTGCGGTCGTAGCCCAGCGCGGTGCGGGCGATCACCACCACCGGGCTGCCGAGGGCCACGCCAAGGGTCGCAGCCAGGGTTTCATCGGCGCTGGCGACAGTCAGGGTTTCCTGCGCCGAGGCGATGCGCTGGCCGCATTGCTGTTCGTAGAAGGGATAGAGCAGCGGCGGGAAGTCACCGGGCGCAATGCTCTGCAGGGCGCTGAAGCGCGAGGCCGGCAACCAGATGCGCTCGTGAAACATCGGTCGTCCTTCGATCAGCCGCAGCCGCTCCAGATACAGGCAGTGCTCGCCGGGCTGCAGTTGCAGGGCTACGCGTGCGGCTTCCTCCGCAGGTTCGAGACGGCTGACCAGAATACGGCTCTGTGGAATCTGCGACTGGCCGCTGGCGCTGACCTGACGAAAGAAGCGAAACAGCGAGCCATCGAAATTGGGCCGGCGCACGAAGGTGCCACGGCCCTGGGCACGCAGCAGAAGGCCTTCCGCGACCAGGGTCTCCACCGCCTTGCGTACGGTGCCGACGGCAACGCCGTACTGGCGCGTCAGCTCCGCTTCGGTGGGAATGGCCTCGCCTGGCAGCCATTCGCCTGCCGCAATTTTCGCCAGCATTTCATCGCGCAGCCGCTGATACAGCGGCAGGCGCTCGTCCTGTCCCAGAGGTGTGGGGCTCATAGCGCATCAATCCCGATTTCGACCGGCCGTCACTTTACCACCGAGCCGTGCGTTGACAGCAGTCGGTGTCTGTCGTTAGATATCATCTATTCATATATATGACTATATGTCCTGGCGAGTCGATCAGCTTTCCAGGCTGGTTCGAACAATAATCGACAGAGGTACCGCTTCGTGACGTCCCTGCCTTATGCCGCTATCACCGGCATCGACACCCATGCGCACATCTTCCGGCAGGACTTGCCGATGGCGCCTGGTCGCCGCTATAGCCCTGACTACGACGCCACGGTGGAGCAGTACCTGGCTCATCTGGACGGTTGCGGCCTATCTCACGGCGTGCTGATCCAGCCGAGCTTTCTCGGCACCGACAACCACTACATGATCGAGGCGCTGCGTCGCTTCCCGCAGCGCCTGCGCGGCGTGGCGGTGGTCGATGCGCAGGTGAGCGACGGCGAACTGGACGAGTTGGCGGCTGCCGGTGTGGTGGGCGTGCGCCTGAACCTGATCGGCAAGGCGCTGGAGGATTACGCCAGCCCCGCCTGGAACAGCCTGTTTCGGCGCCTGGCCCGACGTGGCTGGCAGGTGGAGATCCAGCGTGGCTTCGACGACCTGGCGCTGATCGTGCCGACGATTCTCGAGTCCGGTGTCAGCGTGGTGATCGATCACTTCGGTCTGCCGGCTGCCAGCATGCAGCTGGACGACCCACAGCATGCGGCCTTCTTCGATCTGCTCGGCCAGGCGCCGGTGTGGATCAAGCTGTCCGCCGCCTACCGCAGCCAATCCGACCTGGCTCGCGCCCAAGCCATCGAAGCGCGCCTGCGCGAAGCCTGCGGTGGAGTCGGGCGGTTCGTTTGGGGCAGCGATTGGCCCAATACCCAGTTCGAGTCGCAGACCCGCTACGATCAGCAGTTCGCGCTGCTCGAGGCCCTGCTGCCCAACCCCGAGGAGCGCCGCCGCGTTCTGGTGGACAACCCCGCAACCCTGTTCGGTTTCGCGTAAGCGAGGCCGTCGCTCACATCAGAACAACAAAAGGAGTCAAACCATCATGATGAGCTTGCTCGTCGTCAGCGCGATCGTTCTTGCGGTTGCCTTGGGCTACACCACCAAGATCAACATCGGTCTGTTCGCCATCGCCTTCGCCTACCTGCTGGGCTGTTTCGGCATGGGTCTGAGCCCGGGTGACATCATCGGCATGTGGCCGTTGAAGATCTTCTTCGTGATCTTCTCGGTCTGCCTGTTCTACAGCTTCGCCACCGTCAACGGCACCCTGGAGAAACTCGCCGGCCATCTGCTGTATCGCTGCCGGGGCGTGCCGCATCTGCTGCCCTACGCGATCTTCTTCACTGCCAGTGTGATCGCCGGCATGGGCGCCGGTTACTACACCGTGCTGGCCTTCATGGCGCCGCTGACCTTGCTGCTGTGCCAGCGCACCGGCATGAGCCTGATCCTCGGTGGCATGGCGGTGAACTACGGCGCGCTGGCCGGAGCCAACTTCGTCTCCAGCCAGAGCGGCATCATCTTCCGTGGCCTGATGACCAGCGCCGGCATGCCCGAGAGCGAAGCCTTCGTCAATGCGCTGGCAATCTTCGCCAGTACCGCGATCATCCCGGTACTGGTGATTTCCGCGTTCGTCTTCCTCGGCGGCCATGGTCGCAATCTGAAGAATGCGGTGCTCAACGCCGACCTGCCGGAAGCCTTCAACCGCGAACAGAAGCTCACCCTGCTGCTGACCGTGCTGATGATGCTGCTGGTACTGGCCGCGCCGCTGGCGCTGCTGGCCTTCCCGGACAACGCCACGGTCAGGTTCATCAACGCCAAGGTGGATATCGGGCTGATCGCCAGTGTGTTCTCGGTGATCGCGCTGCTGCTCAAGCTGGGTGACGAGCGTAAGGCCATTGCCTCCGTGCCCTGGGCCACGCTGATCATGATCTGCGGGGTCGGCATGCTGATTACCGTCGCGATCAAGGCCGGCACCATCGATGCCCTGGCGTCCTGGATCAGCGGCAACATCCCGCCCGTGATGATCCCGGTGGCCTTCGGTGTGGTCGCGGCACTGATGTCGATCTTCGCCAGTACCCTGGGTGTGGTGACGCCGGCGCTGTTCCCGATGGTGTTGCCGCTGGCGAGTTCGATGTCGATCGACCCGATGATCATCTTCGTCGCCATCGTGGTGGGTGCTCAAGCCACCTCGATTTCGCCGTTCTCCTCCGGTGGCAGCCTGCTGCTGGGCTCCTGCACGGAAGATAAGGCCCGTGCCTCGCTGTTCTCGCAACTGCTGCTGCGCGCCGCGCCTATCGGCTTCGTCGCCGCCATGCTGTTCAACCTGGCGCTGACTTTCCTCTTCTAATGAAAAAGCCCCGGCATCTTTCGATGTCGGGGCTCAGCCTGGCCGCTCCGGCTTATTTGGAGCAAGTGCCTTTGCGCGCCAGTTCCAGCTTCGCAATGTCTTCTTTGCCTTCCTTCTCGTCGACCAGCTCCAGGTTGGCGCCTCCGACGAATACGCCCATCTTGATGTACTGCTTGATGAAGTAGTTCTTGCCGCTTTCGGTCTTGACCAGCAGATCGTTGGGCGAGAACTCGGATTCGGTGGAGATCTTGTGCTCCATGTCGCCTTTGACCTGCTCGTAGAAGAAGATCTTCGGTGCGGATTCGCCGATGCATTTATCGTCGACCCAGATGTCTTTCTTCAGGGCACTGCCGGCGCCCATGTTGCGGTAGATGTACAGGCCTGCATTGCCCGCTGCGGGGGATGCAAAGCGCTTGGCTTCGGTGGAGGCTTCCTTGTCTTCCATGGGAACCGAGGCGCAGCCGACGAGCAGCGACGAGGCAAAGGCGGCCAGGGCCAGTTTCTTCAGCATGATGACTCCGAGTATCGAGGGGGTGGTGAACAGGCACGGCGCAAAGACTGGTCTGGATTGCCAGCCGTAGCGAGTGATCAGGTCACGGAGGAGACGTTGCATGAAGGTCAGGCGGTTGCCTTTACGCGTCGCTGCGTATGCTCGAATTCCGTTTCACTGATGGCTCATTGCCATGCTGGGGGCGGACAATATCGCGTTGTCTGGTGCCGGGCAAGAGTGCCGCCTCACTTCAAGTGATAACGCGCCAGATCGTCCTGACTCAGCAACTGCAGGCGGCCTTCCGGCACGCGGTAGATAGCCTCGGCCAGGCTGACGTCGACCCCCATTTCGCGAAAGTAGTTGGCCGGGCTGAGCGCGAGGCGGGTGCTGGCTGCCTGAGCCAATGCCGAGTCGCCATTGGCGAAGGGCGGGCGACGCAGCGCCACGGCGCCTTTCACCGTGCGCGTGCTGCCGGCTGCCAGCAGATAGATGCAGCTGCCCTGGCACAGGCCGTTGGACGGCACCAGTGCCTCGAAGCCGGTTTCACGCAGCAGACGGCCCATGCGCATGGCTTCGGGAACACTGCCGCCGATGCTGTCGAGCAGCATGATCTTGCGCGTGAACTTGCCTGGGTGGGCTCGCAGCGCCTTGAGCAGTGCCTCGTAATCGCCCGGCACGATTTCCTCGGACACCTTCGCCGCCAGCAGGCCATCGTGGGCTTCGACCTCCACCTTGGCCAGGACGTCGATGGAGGTGAGCAGGGCAGTAGCGAGCAGGGCGCAGCGCAGCAGTCGGGCGATCATCGATGGGATTCATGACGGTGGTTCGGGAGGCAGAAGATACCTGCACGCGCACCGTCTCGCATCCCTCAAATGTGCCCGTTTTTCTTCTGTACGCTCCAGGCCCAGGCGAACAGCGCCAGGCCGCAGATTGCAGTGGCCGCGCCGATAAAGCCGGTCACCGTCCAGCCCATGCCAGCGCTGATCGCCAGGCCGCCGAGCCAGGGGCCAAGCGCGTTGGCGACGTTGAACGCAGCGTGGTTGGAGGCGGCCGCGAGGGTTTGCGCGCCGGTGGCGACGTCCATCAGATGGGTCTGCAGCGCCGGGCCGAGGGCGATCATGGTGCCGAGGGCGAAGATCGCCGGGAGGATCGTCCACAGGCTGTGCGCGGCGAAGGGGAAGACCAGCAGCACCAGCGTGCTCCAGGCCAGGATCCAGGCCACCGCACGCAGGCGCAGGCGGTCGAACAGCCAGCCGCCGGCGCTGTTACCGACGATGCAGCCGGCGCCGAACACGCCCATGGCCAGCGGGATCCAGCCGGGGCCGACCTGGGTGACGTGCAGCAGGGTCGGCGCCATATAGCTGAACACGCAGAACATCCCGGCAAAACCAATCGAGCCGATGCCCAGGGCCAGCCAGATCGGTGCGCGGTTGAAGGCGCGCAGCTCGCCCGAGGGGCTGCTGCGCTCCTCGTTGGGGTCGGCTGGCAGGAAGATCGCCACCATGGCGATGGTAGTGATGGCGATCACGCCGACCAGGGCGAAGGCGTAGCGCCAACTCATGAACTGGCCGAGCCAGGTCGCCAGCGGGTTGCCGATCAGGATGGCCACGGTCAGGCCGGCCAGTACCCGGCTCACCGCCTTGGCGCGCTTGTGCGGCGGGGCCATCGACGCCGCCACCAGCATGGCGATGCCGAAGTATGCACCGTGCGGCAGGCCGGCGATGAAGCGGAAGATCAGCAGCGGTTCGTAGCTCGGCGCCAGGGCACTGGCGAAATTGCCGAGGGCGAAGCAGCCCATCAGCAGCAGAAGCAGGATGCGCCGTGGCAAGCGGGCACCGAGCAGGGCCAGCACCGGTGCACCGACCACTACGCCGAGGGCGTAGGCACTGATCACGTGGCCGACTTGCGGCTCGCTGACGCCAAGGTCGGCGGCGACGTTGGGCATCAGGCCCATGATGGCGAACTCGCCGGTGCCGATGGCGAAGCCGCCGAGGGCCAGGGCGAGTTGAATAAGCAGGATCGCGCCAGGCGACAGACTTGGCGCGGCGCTGGAAGCGGGATGACTCATGAATAACCTTGGATTGGGGCGAGCGGGGCGCCGGATTATATTCTCCTAGCGCCTCGCTGGGGGATTGGCAGAGGCTCTATCTCGGGGGCTTCAGTCGCGAGCCGGAATGTTCAGGCCGCGCTGCACCGCCGGGCGAGCGAGGAAGGCGTTGAGTACACGGCGCACGTTACCGAAACGCTCGAACTGCACCAATTCGTCCGCCTTGTAGAAGTCCACCAGGCAACGCACCCAGGGCAGCACGGCGATGTCGGCGATGCTGTAGTCGCCCATGATCCAGTCGCGGCCTTGCAGGCGCTGATCGAGCACGCCGAGCAGGCGCGCCGATTCGGCGACGTAGCGGTCACGCGGGCGCTTGTCCTCGTATTCGGCGCCGGCGAACTTGTGGAAGAAACCGAGCTGGCCGAACATCGGCCCGACCCCGCCCATCTGCCACATCAGCCACTGCAGGGTTTCGTAGCGCTGCGCCGGATCTTGGGCGAGCAACTGGCCAGTCTTTTCCGCCAGGTAGACGAGGATGGCGCCGGACTCGAACAGTGCCAGCGGCTGGCCGCCTGGCCCGTTCGGGTCAAGGATGGCGGGAATCTTGTTGTTCGGCGTCAGCGAGAGAAATTCCGGGCTGAACTGCTCGTTGCGCTCGAAGCTGACCAGATGCGGCTCGTAGGCCAGGCCGGTTTCCTCGAGCATGATCGAAACCTTGACCCCATTGGGTGTTGGCAGTGAATAGAGCTGCAGGCGCTCGGGATCGGTTGCCGGCCATTTGTGGGTGATGGGGTAGCGGGTGAGATCGGTCATTGAATTTCCTCGGTGGTCTTTCGGTGAGCGAACGAAACGAGCTGTCGTGCCGGTTTCCATGAAGGGCTGGGCCAGGGTATGTTGCCTGCCTCGAACCACGCAGAGGTAGCGCCTTCATGAGCCTGATCGGCCAATACGATTCCGACAACATCTTCGCCAAGATCATTCGTGGCGAACTGCCCTGCTTCAAGATCTATGAGGACGAAGACGTTCTGGCGTTCCTCGACCTGTTTCCGCAGTCCTACGGTCACAGCTTGGTGATCCCCAAGCGCGCGGCTGCGCGCAATATTCTCGAGATCGATACGGACAACCTGGCCAAGGTCATGGCGACGGTACAGAAGGTCGCCCAGGCGTTGGTCGACGAGCTGCAACCAGCGGGTGTGCAGGTGGCGCAGTTCAACGGCGCGCCGGCCGGGCAGACGGTGTTCCACATCCACATGCACGTGATTCCGCGTTTCGAAGGTGAGGGGCTCGGCATTCACGCCGCCAACAAGGCCGATCCGGCGGAGCTGGAGAAGCTTCAGGCGCGCCTGAGCAAGCGACTTCAAGGTTGAACGTAGCGGGCGCCCTCAGGGCGCCCGCTGCATTCGGCTCAGCCGTTCTGGCTGGCCTTGCCGCCCCATTCGAGGAAACGCACTTTGTGCAGCTCACCCTGGCTGTCGCGGTACACCATGATGCTCGGTACCACGCCACTCTTGCCGGAGTTGTCGGTGCGTTCGAGCACGCTGGCGACATCCAGCTGCATGCCGTAGTGGTAGTTCTCCACGGGGATGCCGTGGCCGACCTTGCCGGTGTCATCGGCGAAGGCCATGGGTGCCAGGCTGGAAATGACGGCGGAAACCAGGGTTGCGATTTTCATCTGTGTTGCTCCAATCGGTTGAGCCGCGGTTGAGGTGGTGCGGCGGGGGACAGGAGTGATGAAACCACCGCCTGGCGCCTGGCAGAAATCGAAGCGCCTGCTAGTTGGCATCATTGCTATCGATGGCGCTTGCTCAACGCATTACTCGCGCTAATACTCAGGGCACACCCGATATGCCCACGGAGGGCTGCATGCGTTCGTTCCTTCTCGCTGTACCGCTGTTGTTGCTGGCGGGTTGTTCCTCGTTTCGCGCCGATCCCGAGCACGTGCGTCCGGTGCCGGAGGATCGCTTGCTGGCCTTCCAGACTGCCGAGACAGGGGGCGCGCACATCGTGGTCACCCGAGATTTCGGCTTGATGGGCGGTGGCTGCTATGTGGCTATCGAGGTGGATCGCAAGGTCGCTGCACGTATTGGCGTGGGCGAGGAGGCACGCTTCGAGGTGCCACCCGGGACGCGCATCGTCGGTATCACCCCGGATCGCATGGATGACACCCTGTGTGGCATGGGGCGCCTGCTGCGCGAGGTCGCCGTGCCGATCAAGGCCGGGGAGACCCAGCAACTGCGCATCGTCAGCCAGAACAAGGGTGGCTTCGATATCCTGCTGGATGAATCCGGCAAGCGTTGACACCTACTGCATGCTGCCCCGCGCCTCGCATAGAATCCCCGGCATCGAAAAGGAGTAGGACGATGCAGGGATTACCGATAGCAATCGTGGGCGCAGGGACTGCAGGGCTGGCCAGCGCCATTTTACTCTCCCGCCAGGGCTACAACGTTCGTGTGCTGGAACGCGTCGAGCAGTTGCAGCCCGTCGGCGCCGGGATTCTTCTGCAGCCATCCGGCCTGGCAGTGCTGCAGCGTCTTGGCCTGCTGGCCGAATGCACGGCCTTGGGGGCACCGGTCAGCCGTCTGTACGGCACCAGTTGCCAGGGCCGCGTCATCCTCGACACCCGTTATCACCATTGGCAGCCAGGCAGCTTTGGTCTGGGCATTCACCGTGGCGTACTCATGACTGCCCTGTTGCAGGCGGCGCAACGAGCTGGGGTGCGGGTAGAAACCGGCGTGACGGTGAAGCGCTTCGAACAGGGCGCCACGCATATCCGCCTGTGGCGCGAAGACCCGAGCGGCGATGAACAGCCTGTCGGGGATTTCGCCGCGCTGATTCTGGCCGACGGCACACGTTCGACCCTGCGCGCGCAGATGCAGGTCAGGCAATGGGCGCGGCCTTATCCCTGGGGTGCGCTGTGGAGCATGTTGCCGACCCCGCCTGGCGCTGAGTCTCGCGATTTGCGCCAGTGGTATCGCGGCTGCCGTGAAATGTTCGGCCTGATGCCCACCGGCAGCACCCACCAGGCCCGTGATACTGCCCTGACCAGCCTGTTCTGGAGTCTGCCGCTGAGTGAGCATGACGCTTGCCGCGAAGCGGGACTCGAGGCCTGGAAGGCGCGCGTAAGAGCGCTCGCCGGTGAGGCTGCCGAGCCTTATCTGCAGCAACTGCACGACCCGGCGCAACTGACTCTGGCCGCCTATGCCGATGTACGCATGCAGCGTTGGCACGAGGGCCGCGTCCTGGCCATCGGCGACTGCGCCCACGCCATGAGTCCGCAGCTGGGGCAGGGCGCCAATATGGCGCTGGTCGATGCGGCAGCGCTGGCCGATGCCCTCGGCGATGCCGCCGAGCCGCAGTCTCTCGATTGGGATGCGCGCTTCGCTCATTACGGCGATATGCGCCGTGATCACCTGCGTTACTACCGTCAGGCCAGCCGCTTGCTGACGCCATTGTTCCAGTCCAACAGCAACCTATTGGCGGTCATGCGCGATATTGCTCTGCTGCTCGCCCGGCACAACCGTTTCGGCCGCCAACACGCGGTCAGCACCTTGGTCGGTGCGCGTAACGGTTGGCTATGGTCGGGAGCGCAGAGGCGCGAGCTCCATGTGTGGACCGGGGAGCGGGTGGCGTGGGAAGAGGTGTCGCGGGTCTAGTGCACCGTTAGCTGTTGAGCGGAACGCTCGGTGCGTCTGGGCGCAGAGCGAGTCCATCATCCAGCTCGGCCACAGCAACGGCATAAAGCTGGCGTTCTTCCGTCACCAGGCACCAGTCATAACCATCGGGTAGACTCATATTCTGGGGCTCAAGAATAATCTTCGTGGAGAATCTGGCAGCAAGGCTCTGGGCAAGACCAATGTCATCGATGGCCACCCCTTGGGCTGCCCAGCTAAGCATTGCGCTCTGTTGGAAGTCGACGTCGTAATCGAGATGCTGAAGGAAAACGGCAGCCGTTTCATTGGGATATTCCAGAGACTCTACCCCCGCCAACAGCTCCTCGTTGAACAGAGCGAGAAGATCCGCTTCTGGGATTCGTTTCTCGATGAAAAAGATGATCGATCCATTCATCGCACTTCCGCTTCTACAAGGGTTGTCTGGCAATGGTGACGAAGACCTCATCGCTATCGGCGTCGTAAATGTAGCGGGCTTCTCCATATGAGCTGCCATATTCCGTGAGTAGCTTATTGTTCCAGGATTGCGACATTATCCGAGCCAGGGCGATAGCCTGCTCTGTCGTCAAGTCATCAAACAGACCTGTGATTTCCAGCAGGTTCATCCAATATTGGGCATGGTCCGCATCCTCTGTACTTTCTAAGAGCGCGTGATGACGGTTCTCATCATACAGCTCACGGATGAATACCCGCCCGTCCACCACCGTCATGTCGGGTGAAAAGAGTTGTGCGTAATGAACGAGAAAATCGAAGTGTAGTGGTGTGGTAGCGTATACCGCGTGCACGTAATCGATGCCAGAAATAGCTGGATCTTTATTGTCTTTTTTGAAATCAATAAAGCTGAACGGCTGGTCACTACTCACGTGTTTTGTTCTTACCTTGGGTTGTCTTGATAATTTTCGGCTTTCGGGAGGAAGAATCAATGGCTCCCTTTAGCGAAGCGCTGCTCCAGACTGCTAACGACACCCTGCAATGCTTCAAGAGGGTCAATATTGTCTTGCGCATAAATACTGCACGAAGCCATGTCGTTTGGATAACCGAACTCTGCATAGAGTTCTTGCAAGCGTTCAAGCTTGTCTTGCACAGGTAGCGATGAGTGCTGTAGTGCTGCAAGGCTTGCTAAGCGCCATTTTTCAAGAGTATCCGTCTGCTTCATTGCGATGTCGGCACCCTCTTTCTTGCAGAGGGTTACCAATAGAACGTTTACCTCATCGTCAGTCAGCGATTCGCTGCCAGCCAACAAGGATATATCCGTATCTTCTTGGCCTTCGGATAGAAGCTTGAATGCATAATCGGATATTTCGCTCTTGGTTACCCAGCCCTTATCCAAGCCAATTATCAATGCTGGCCAGTCAAGCAGGTCGCGCTTAATGAGTTCGGAAAATAGATTGTTCATAACTAGCTATTAGGTCTTGGAGGTTGGTTGGGAAAACCTGTTATTTTCCCTCCGGGAATGAAGCGTCTATGAGTAACGCGATCTTGATCAACTATCCATTCGAATATGCCATCTTTGCCATTCAGGCTGCCTTCAATTTGGTAAAGCCTAGAAGTTCTGATAGTGATGCCGCCAGGGCCTTTGGTTGGTATCTCAAATGTTTGGGCGTCGCCAGCATAGTTATCGATTAAATCGTTGAAGCTATGCATGGGATCCGTTTTTTTAGCACTTCCCGTTCGTTGCTTACCCAGTATGTCGTTCTCTATCACAATGGGCTTTCGTGAAGCTACAGCAGGTGGAGTCAAGGTCGAGATAGGGGCGTCCTTCGGTCGTTCCACCTCTACCGTCCGTGCCCCAGTCCCGCTCCCTTTCGCTCTGCCACCACGCCTGATTCTTGCGCGCTTCAGCGCTGCGCTCAGGCGCTTCAGTGCGTTCCCCAGGCGGGCCAGCTTGCTGGTGTAGCTTACCGACGCAGCACCGCGTGCGGCCAGGCCGATACCGCCAGTGAAGGCGATCAGCAGGGCTGCAAGTACGATTTCGAACAGGGCACCACCGCTGAACTCGGCGATTTCCTCGGCGTTCTGTGCCTTGGCGTAGTCGACGGCGAAGTGGCCGAGCATGGCCTTGCTGGGGCCGTCTTCGTAGATGAAGCAGGCCAGCTCGTAGGCTTCGGCCAATTGTTCACGGGTGATGCTGCTAGGGTCGAAACCCAGCGCTTCGACCAGTTCGCGGTGTTGCTCGGCGTTGAACTGGCGGCTGAAGGTGAGCAGCCAGCTTTCCCCATTGCTGACTTGAGCCTTCCAGGCACTCCGCAGGGTATTGCTGAACACGGTGAACGGGTTGACCAGATCGCTGTATTCCTTGGCCGTCTTCAGTAGCCCCCAGGCGCCGAGAAAGAAGCCCTTGCCCATGGCCAGCTGGCGATGCAGGTAGTTGGAGGCGGCGCTGCGTTGATCCTGAATGGCTTGCAGCCTCGCTGCTTCAGCGCGTTCTGCCGCAAGGATTTCATCCAACACGCCCTGGAGTTCAGTGCGAGCACTGGACACATCGGCGTCGACATTCGTGTCGAGGAGCAATTGCGCCTCGTAGTCACCACTGGGGATGGTCTGGGTCAGGCTGCCGCGGGTATCCAGGTTGCCGCGCAAGGCATTGCCGATGGCAGGCATAAGGCTGTAGGGCAGGTTGGCACCGAGACATTCACCGTTGTCCCAGACGAAACGCAGCCCGACCAGGCAATTGGATCTTTGCACGCTCACACCTTCGAGCGGGCGCGGGGCCTGGCGGTGGAACTCGCCGTTGTAGGGTTCGGGCTTGGGAGCCGGGCGTTCGTTGCGGTTATTGGGAACGTAGCCGCTCATTTTGTTGCATCCCTGCTGCAGCCGGCGAATGCCAGCATGGTTCTCCGATAGCGTCCGATGCTAACCAATGACCTATGTGCAAAGTCTTGCGCACCGAGGCTTGGCTTTTCCGTTTTGTGAACGATGGCAAAAAACGGGCGCCCATTCAGCCGCGCTGCAATTCGAGCAGTGCTTTCTGGCTCAGATCCAGCCACTCCTTGTGCAGCGTGCGGTAGTGGCGCGCCGAGCGGCGGGCATAGGCCTGGATCTGCTGCAGCAGTTCGACAGCCTCGCGCTGGCGGCCCAAGCGCTTGAGCAGCAGGGCGTAGCGGTAGTTCGCTTCTGGCCCAGCGTAGTAGCGGCTGAGCGCCTGGTATTCCTCTTCGGCCTTGAGGTCGTTGCCCTCGGCTTCGAGGGCGCGGGCATAGAGCAGGTGACCTTCGGCCGAGCGAAAGTCCGGATTCCTGGCGATCAAACGGTCGAGCGTTTGCTGGCAGCCGGCGTAGTCCTCCGTCGCGAAGCGCGCTTTGGCCAGGCCGAGGAGGATGTCCGGCGCATCGCTGTCGAGTCCGCGTAGAGCGAGCTGGTAGTGCGTCGCGGCTTCTTCGGCCTGACCCAGGCGCAGCAACTCGTCGGCCAGGTTGACGCGTGTTTCACGCGTGTCGCGAATCTCCAGTTCGTCGCGCAGGGCGCGCAAATGGCGCTGCGGGTCGAGGCTGTCGTGCAGGCGGTTGATGGTCTGGCGCCCGCGTCGGCTGCCAAGCAGATCGGGGAGCATGATGCCGAGGAAGTAGATCAGGCAGCCCAGACCGGGCAGGGCGATGATCAGGTACAGCCAGTAGCGCTCCTGGCCGGAGCGAACCACATGAAGGCCGCAGGTGACTTGGCAGGCGATGACGAGGAGGGCGAGCAGGGGCATGGGGCGATCCAGTCCTTTGGAATGTCAGGGGCGCTTATCAGACCATGGAACACCTATTGTGTTCAGGTGATGCATGCACGGTTGTGGCCTGCGTCACGTGCTAGGCTGCGCGGCTGATTCCATGTCCATAAGGATGCGTGCATGCCGTCGTCGCTGGAGATTCTCGCCAATCTGTTCTACCTGGCTTCGGTGCTGCTGGCAGCGCGTAATTCGGTGCATACCTGGGCGGTCGGGCTGGTCGGGTGCGTGTTGTTTGGCGGGTTGTTCTTCAGCGTGCAGCTGTATGCCGATGTCACCCTGCAAGGGTTCTTCGTGGTCACTAGCCTGATCGGCTGGTGGAGCTGGGCACGCGGGCGCGGTGGCGAGCCCATGCCGATCAGCCGTTTGTCCGGCGTGGAGTGGCTCTCTGCGAGCGCGCTGGCCGTGCTGGTGGCGTTGGCCTATGGCGCCTTGTTGCATCATTTCACCGACGCTTACGCGCCCTTCATCGACTCCCTGGTGCTGACCTTCAGCGTGCTGGCGCAACTGCTGCTGATGCGCCGCAAGCTGGAAACCTGGCACGGCTGGCTGCTGGTGAACACGCTCTCGGTGCCGCTGTTCGCCTCACGCGAGCTGTACCTGACGGCCTTCATCTATCTGCTGTTCTGGTGCAATGCCTGGTACGGGCTGTACCGCTGGCGCCGAGAACTGAATCTGCAGACGGTCTGAAATGAGCAAACGCTTTGCGATTGGCCTGGTGGTGGGCAAGTTCGCCCCGCTGCATCTGGGGCATGAATGGCTGATCCGCCAGGCACAGGCCCAGTGCGAGCAGCTCGTGCTGCTCAGTTGGTCATGCCCGGAGCGTGCCGACTGCGAGCCCGAGCGACGGGCGAACTGGCTACGGATGCGTTTTCCCGAGCTGCGCAGTTGGGTGGTGACGCCCGAGTGGGTCGCCCAGCAGCGCGAACGAGGCATGCGCTTGCCTGATCTGCCCGATGAATCCGAGCCCGATGCCGTGCAGCGCCAGTTCGTGGCTGACTTTTGCCTGACGGTGCTGGGGCAGCCGGTCGATGCGGTGTTCACCAGCGAAGCCTATGGTGAGGGCTTCGCGGCGTATCTGAGCCGGTGCTTCGGGCGGCCGGTGCAACACGTCGAGATCGACCGGGCGCGCACGCAGGTGCCGGTGTCCGGCACGCGTCTGCGTGCCGATATCCATGGCCTGCGCGAGTATCTGGCGCCATCGGTCTATGCCGACTTCGTCGAGCGCATCGCCTTGCTCGGCGGCGAGTCCACCGGCAAAAGCAGCCTCGCCGTGGCACTGGCCGAGGCGCTGGGCACGCGGCATGCCGCCGAGTACGGCCGCGAATTGTGGGAAGAGCAGGGCGGCGTACTCGGTTACGACGACCTGCTGCGCATCGGTCGCACTCAGGTCGCGCGCGAAGGCGAGCTGGCCGGGCAGTGCCGGCGCTATCTGGTTTGCGACACCACGCCCCTGACCACGCTGTTCTATTGCCGCGAGCTGTTCGGCCGCGCCGAGGCTGAACTGGAGCAGTTGGCCGAGCGGTACTATCACCACCTGTTCCTGTGCGCCGACGACTTCCCCTTCGTGCAGGACGGCACCCGCCAGGACGAGACCTTTCGTCGCCGCCAGAACCAGTGGTACGAGCAGCAACTGACGCGGCGCAGCAGGCCATTCACTCGGCTGACCGGCTCGCTGCAACAGCGGGTTCAGCAAGTGCTGAGCACTCTGAGCCAGCCATAGCACGACATTCGTCGAGGCTTGCTGGTCGTCCCGGGCTGGGCGAGCATGCGCGTTTTCGACCGAACCGGGATCGCCATGCGCCGCCTGCCCTCGCTCACCGCTCTGCGCACCTTCGAAGCCGCCGCGCGGCATGCCCATTTCGGCCGTGCCGCTGCGGAGTTATGTGTTACCGACAGCGCCGTCAGCCATCAGATTCGCCAGTTGGAAGAGCAACTGGGCAGCGCCCTGTTCGAACGCGATGGGCGCCAGGTACGCCCGACGCCCCAGGCGCGGCGGCTGCTAAGTCGTCTGCAGCAGGCCTTCGAGCTGATCGGCGAGGCCTGCGATGAGCTGCGTGACCCCGGCTCGCAAGCCCAGCTACGCATCGCAGTGACCGCCGAGCTGGCGCAGAAGTGGTTGGTGGCGCGCCTGGCCGATTTTGCCGAGCGCCACCCGCAGGTCACCCTACACCTGCACGAGCAGCCGCTCGACGCCTCGCTGCCGGCGGCGGATATCGACATCGCCATCACCTACGGCACCGGCCCGGACGATGCCAGTGCCTACTTCGTGCGGCCGCTGCCGACCCTGCAGTTCTTCCCGGTGTGCAGCCCTGGCCTGTTCAACCAGTCGCCGCTCAAGCATCCGCGTGACCTCGCGCGCCATTGCCTGCTGCACGACGATCAGGACGGCAAGACCTGGACGGCCTGGCTGACCACTCATGCCGGCGACATTCGCCCCACGCGGCACCTCTACCTGGGGCATGCCGGCCTGACCATGGAAGCCGCCGCGCGTGGTCAGGGCGTTGCCATCGGTGACAACCTCACCAGCGGCGAGGATCTGGCCAGCGGTCGCCTGGTGCGCCCCTTCGCTGCTCAGGTGCCGGCGCTGGGGCAGTACGCGCTGGTCTGCGAGCGCCTGCGCCTGGACAAGCCGGCGGTGGCCGGCTTCATCGAGTGGTTCACCGATCAGTTGACCGACCTGTGAATTGAATTCAAGGGTTCCGCGATAAACCTCATTGGTCGCGCGAGTGCCGCGCGGGTAGTGTCTGGGCCGATTCCAGCCACCGACGAGGAGCCGCGAGATGGCCCGTACCCTGACTTCATCCCCCAAGGCCGATGGCTTTCGCCTGCCCGGCGAGTTCGAGCCCAAGCGCCGCTGCTGGCTGGGCTGGCCGGAGCGTCCGGACGTGTGGCGCAACGGCGGCAAGCCGGCGCAGCAGGTCTGGGTGGACGTGGTCAGCGCCATCGCCAGCAGCGAGCCGGTCACCGTCTGCGCCTCGGCCGCGCAGTACGCCAATGCCCGCAGCCGCCTGCCAGCGCAGGTACGGGTGGTGGAAATGAGCTGCAACGACACCTGGTTCCGCGACAGCGGCCCGGCCTTCCTGGTCAATGACGCCACGGGTGAAGTGCGCGGCGTGGATTTCCAGTTCAATGCCTATGGTGGCTTCGATGGCGGGCTGTATTTTCCCTGGGACAAGGACGACCAGATCGCGCAGAAGATTCTCGAACTGGAAGAGTGCGACCGCTACCGTGCCTCGCTGATCGCCGAGATGGGCAGCATCCGCAGCGATGGTCAGGGCACCTTGCTGAGCACCGAGCAGTGCGTGCTCAACCGCAATCGCAATGGCCACCTGGGCAAGGCCGAGGTCACCCGGCGCCTGACCGATTACCTGGGCGCCGAGCAAATCATCTGGCTGCCGCGTGGCTGTAAGTTCGACGAAACCGACGGGCACATCGACGACCTGGCCTGTTTCGTACGGCCGGGCGTGGTAGTGATGCAGTGGACGGACGACCGCAGCGACCCGCAGTGGGAAATCTACCAGGAAGCCTACGACGTGCTGCGCAGTGCCCGCGACGCCCGTGGCCGTGCGTTGGACGTGCACAAGCTGCCGCAACCACGGGTGCTGGAGTGGAGCGCGGAGGAGGCCGAGGGGCTCGATGCGGTGGACGGCAGTATGGCGCGCCAGGCCGGCACGCTGATCTGCGCGTCCTACATCAACTTCTACACCGGCAACTCGGCGATCGTCATGCCGCTGTTCGACGACCCCAATGACCGCGCGGCCCAGGCTGTGCTGGCCGAGCTGTTCCCGCAGCATCGCATCATTGGCATCGAGCGCTCGCGTGAGCTGCTGCTCGGCGGTGGCAATGTCGGCTGTATTACGCTGCCGCAGTACGCGGCGCCCAGGGTTTAGGTTCGGTACGAAAAGTGCCTGTGCTCGGTGATGCTTCGTTAAAAACAGGTTCGGAATGCTCATTTACAGCTCGTAAACTCCGCTTCCTCACCTGTTTTTGCCTTGCCTGACCTTCGCTCGACTACCTTTCGTACAGAACCTAGCGATAGTGAGCGAGGATGGCGTCGAGCTCGCCATCCTCTTTCATCTGCACCATGGCCCGGAGCAGGGCCTGGGTTGGTACGTCCGCTTCGTCGCGGACGATGCAGGCCAGTGGGTCTCTACCAATCTCGGCCACTCGCACCAGGCGCTTGTCCGGGGCGAGGTGGCGGTTGAACCAGTCCAGGGTCAACTGGTTGGCGACGGCGAAGTCATAGCGCCGGGCGGCCAGCTTCTCCAGCACCTGAGCCTGGGTGCGCACGTCTTCGCGCAGCAGGTCGCCGCTGAGAAAGCGCCCCTCCAGCGCGGCGTAGCCGAAGCCGAGCACGGTACCGATCCGTTCGCCGGCCTTGGGCTCGCGATGCTGTACGTCGGCACGGGTCACCAGCACGTCGCGCTGGAACATGAACGGCAGGCTCCAGATGTACTGGTGATGCCCGCTGATCAGCCAGGCCGGGCTGACATTGCAACGCACGTCGATCTCGCCGTGCATCATCATGCTCTGCACACGCAGGCGGGGCCGCACCAGCATCCTGGCTTCGCGCCCGACTTTCTGCGCCAGGCGCGCTTGCAGGTCGTAGAGAATGCCGCCCACCGCTTCGCCATGCTCGATCTGCATCATCGGCATGGCGGTGCTTTCGGTGACGGCGAAGCGCAGCGCCGGCTGCCCGGCCTGGGTCAGCGAACTGAACAGACAGGCCAGCAGAGCGCCCAGGCGACAAAGGGACGATGTACTCATGCGGGGTGCGATGACCGGCCGAGCGATGATGTCGTGCAGCGTGGGGTAAGCATGGCGACTCCTCTACTGCCAGGCGCACG
Source organism: Pseudomonas sp. C11 (assembly GCF_034683865.1). Lineage (NCBI taxonomy): Bacteria > Pseudomonadati > Pseudomonadota > Gammaproteobacteria > Pseudomonadales > Pseudomonadaceae > Pseudomonas > Pseudomonas sp. C11. The sequence goes on along the minus strand of NZ_JAWIIP010000004.1, from coordinate 287,397 downwards.
GGCGAAGGTGTCACGCTTTCGTGCGTCGCTCAAGATGCCAGGCGAAGGTCGGAGCGCCGGCGCTGCCCAGGTTCAGGCCGAGGCCGGCTCGAAGCTGTCGGCGCGCGCCATCTGCCACATGCGTTGGTAGAACTCGCCGCCGATCTGGCCACTGAGCAATTCGCCCGGCTGGAGGAAGACGTGCTGCTGAGCGAACAGCTTGATCTCGGTCGCCGACAGGCGTTGCACCAGGTGCTTGGCGTCGATCTGCGAAGGATGGTCGAGGCCGGCGGCGGCGAGCATTTCGGCCAGCGCCTTGAGCGTGTTGCGGTGGAAGTTGTAAACGCGCTGGGCCTTGTCCTCGACCACTAGAGCACGCTGGCGCAGTGGATCCTGGGTGGCCACGCCGGTCGGGCATTTGTTGGTGTGGCAAGAAGGATACTGGGGAGTAATAGGAAAAATGGACATACATTACTCCAGAAAAATCAGATGCTTAGGGAAAAAACAGGATGTCCATCTTTTTCGATTAAAAGTGGATCAGCCAGATCTATCAAAGCTAAAGCCCTCACCTAGCAAGGTCTGGCCTGGCTTGGTTCCGCACAGTCTCCAGTAAATCGTCCAATTCCACTGAGCGCATGCCGGATAAGTAGCACTGTGTAACGAGGGTTAGCGGGTGGATACCCAGCTTGTTCGCAAGCAGATCGATCATCTCAAGGCTAGGAGAGCGCAGGCCGCGCTCTATTAAGCTCACGTGCTCGCGACTGACCTCAGGGGGGAAGTCGTTCTGGGTAAGTTTTGCTTCGATCCTCAAGCATTTCAGCGCATGGGCAAACGCCTCGTTCAAGTCCCTCATAAGTCCCTCTCCAAAAGGGAGTATGAAGCCACGTTGAGGTGAGAATGTAAGCGTACTATAGTACGCATATGCCTTCGACTGGAGATATAATATGTTCGAAACTCATGACCACGCGCTTTTGGCGCCAGATCTGTTCATTGCTCCTCAGGCTGGCTCGCATCGCTGGGCGTACGTGGCTCAAACTTGGAGTCATGAATGGTTTTTTGTAACGCTTGAGTCGACGGACGAAGATGACAATAAGCATTGTCAGCAGCTCATGATCCCTCGTGCGCATTATCTATTGGGGCTCGCATCCAGAGACACCTCAGAGACACGTATTCAGCAGATTCAGCTTGTATCACCTCCTTGGCTTAATGAGAGCGGAAGTTGGCTAATGGAGCCTCTCCGTGAAATCAGATTGATTGGGCGAGTATTTTGTTACCTGTTGGAGAATGGAAACTGCTATCCGGTTGGGATGGACGATAGTTCTGGAAAGGTGGTGTGGCCTAGGGAAAGTGGTGCAGATGAATAACCTCAACGAAAGACGCCTTTCCATCCGTTACGGCACTCTGCTCAATTTAGGTGGTGACTCTATCCATTTCGGTTTCGAGTGTCATGACGGCTGGGCAGATCTACTGGAAGGAACTTTTCGTTTTGTCCAAAGTTATGCTGGTCAAGCCGGTCTTGAAGTCGGCATAGTTCAAGTCAAGGAGAAATTCGGCGAGCTGCGCATATACCAGCGAGGTGGGGATGCCACAGTTGATATGGCTCTCGATATCACAGAGCTGGTATCTGGCTTTGTCTGCGAAATATGTGGCAGTGAAGGAGAGAATACCGAGCGCCACGGATGGTTTAGGGCTCGGTGCCCTGAGCACAGTGGAGTAGCAATTCTAGACGTGATTGACCCGAGATGCTCTGATGAGCAGTACATCGTGAAGTATGCAGCGACGCTGGGTTTGGTTATGTACTTATTCAGCGAAAATGCTGCCCGCTGGATACAGCTAAAAAGCACCGCTTTAGGGGGCATCTCTCCTTGCGAAGCGATGGCAACGACCGCAGGGTGCGAGTCCGTATATAAATTATTGAAACAATTAGAGCACGGGGTTGGTGTATAAATGATGACGGCCCCTGTTAATTGCGTGGTGATGGCAAATCATCCCAATCTACAACAATATCTCACTCGGGTTCTCGATTGGGAGTTTAGCCGTGGTCCAGTGGATTTTGCACTCATAAGAAACTTCGTATCGTCTCCTAGGTTGATGTCGTTCAGCATTAAGGCCTTCAGTCATCCTGCCCTATGTCCTGCCGGCGATACGTATTTGGACACAAGAACGATGCTTGCAGACTATCCACAGAAAAGCTTTGCACTAGCTTTAGGTGAGTGGGAGGTCCTGAAGATGCATGTGGAGTTCGTGAACGAATTTACTAGCCTGGATGCCTCTGTGATGAATATTCAGGTCTGGCCGTTTGATCCAAGGCTCTTGGATGACTTTCAGATGGTGGTTGCTGTAGCTCTGAGTTACACCTCAGCCGAGTTGACGTCTGAATCTAGAATCTCTCTCGCTATTAATGAGCTGGTCCAGCAATGGGGCTACTATACGGATGAGTTTTGACTGCGGTTCGCCCATCCTTTTGCTTTTAGCGTAGCTAGCGTGAAGGTTACTGCACCCAACTCTCGACAACGGCATTGCCGTGTTCCGCTTTCCAGCCTTTAAGAACTTTATGGTTACCACCTTTCGTTTCGATGATTTCGCCAGTGTTGGGATTCTTGTACCGCTTAAGAACACGCTTCTTACGGCGATCAGCTTGCTGATCGACTGCCGGTTTGCGGTTAGAGTTTGGGTCGAGTATCGCAATGACATCCCGCAGTGAAATATTCTAAGTCGCAAGGAGTGTACGAAGCTGTCCTCAAACTCAATCTCGCGCTTTAGCGCGCCGCTTGCTTTCATTGCATCCAGCTGAGCAATCTGCGCGGCGACCTGTGCCTCTAGAGCTTTATATTCAACGATTTTGGACATTTCTAATCCTATTTCAGTTTATAGGAAGGCTGAAAATACCGCTTATAGGCCAACACACTCCAGGTTTGATTTGGGCTTAACGATATTAGAATAGACCAAAGTAATCCACTGAATCGGAGTGTTGCTGTCAAAATTTTCCGACAGCTCACGAATTTTGATGAGCGCAGGATGGTCTTCAGCGGTGGTGCGGAGCTGGGCAACACATTCTTGTATTTGGTTGGACAGGCGAAAACTCTCAGCGAGAGATAGACCTAGGCATGCTTCTATCTTGTTGGAGAGATAAATTCCGGATTTATTGAGACGTTGCTTGTAGTAAGCATGATAGTACTTCTCGTGATCCTTCGTGTCCCATTCAGTGTTTTGTCCAATAATTACATGTGTTATCAAGGACTCAAGGGATGGCTCGTTGATGGACTTTAAGTCGGCGTTCGATATTTTTATTTTTGACTGCTGGTCGCCTCGAATGAAGTAATTGAATATGAAGTGCATACCTAGCAGTGATCTTTTTTGATTTGGCTTTAGGCCTTTAAGTTTAAGGCCGCTCTTGATCACTTCTCTGACATCATATATTTTTCCATTTGGGTGGGCTTCATAAAAATTTCCTATCAGCTCTATAAAACCGCCAAAATAGGATGGGCAATTGTTTGTAGCTAGCCCTTGTGTGTTTCCGACCCATGTGGAGGGGCACATTTTTGCGAAAATAATATTGGGGTTATCAATCATGTAATTGCATGGTTCCTTCTCTATTTTTTCTTGCCTAAGAATGAACTCAAGAATTACAGTCTTTGCTAAGCGTAGGAGTCCCTGAAAGGTAAATAGTATTTTTCCGTCAATCACGACGGTTTCTGCATCCACAGCATGGAGCATGTTGCGTGGTAGAGAAACTAGTTCGTGAACGTACTTGGAGCGTGTCTGGTAGAGATTGTCTAACGCCTGCTTAAGATCCTTTTTTCCAGCCGGTCGAGGCTCCGTATCTGCCATTTTTCCGAAGTAATCGTCTGGAATATGGGAAAATACAAACTGCTTGAATCGTCTGCTAAGGGCGACATGTTCACCAGATAAAACGGCTCCTCTGATGGATTCTGCTCTCTCGGTAGAAAGCCCCGTTAGCGCTTTGTCAATAGGCTTTCTTTTTATCTCGTTGAGATCGGCCCATGATGTTTCGTAGTTGTCGAAATTTTGGACAAGTGATTCAAGAGAAATAATTAGAAGTGTGTATGCTAAGTCAAGATCATCTTTAGAACGATAAACGGCGGTGGTGTAAGATCGAATGGACTTTATTGCAGCCAGGTATTGTGCACGACGAAGTGCGATTAGATCGCTTGTTACCTGCTTCAGGTGTTCGATTTCAGATGTTTTAATAACTATATCTGGGGAGAAATATCGTTTTAAAGCTGGGCTTTCAGGGTCTCTACTGATTCGGCTTTTCTCAATCAAAGCTCTTTCAGCGGCCTTAATGTCCGGAGTGCAAGTAACGCCAAGCACAAACGATATAACATCCGAAAAGTCTTGAATGTATGCGCTGATGCTGTTGGATACTAAGACTCCAGGTCCACTCCCGCTTTTTTCAATTTTCTCTGTGATTGAACAATTGAAGACATTGGGAAAGCTTCTAGATGATAGGCTCTGTATAGAGCCGATTGAGGTCTCGAATCCTTCCCCTGCTAAAAAACTAATGTTTGTATAAACGACGCCACGAAGAACGTTGGTGCGTTCTACGTCATAAGTGAACAGTTTCCCCGTTGCTGCTTGAAGCATCTATGCGTACTCCCGGTCTCCGAATATTCCTATGAAAATCAGACAGCTATTCCTACTTTTTGGCTAACGATCCGCGTTCCGAGAGCAAGTGCTTCTGAAACTAGCATGCGTGCAATTTCTTTCCCGCCTTTAGCTGCTGTATCCCCTAGACGTTCTCCGATGGATGCTTTCCCTTGTAGGCTTGATGGCATTGCTCGCAAAACCTCTAGTCCTTTGCTAGTGAGCACAACTTCTGCTACATAAAATTCGTTCTCAGCTTTTGTAGCGATATATCCTGCGTCTTCTAGCCAGCGGATACTTGCAAAGAAAAACTCCGCTTCTTTAGTAGGCACGTCAGCTCCGATGTGTTCGTTGTACTCAGTTGAGTTAGCAACATATTCAGCGGATCGAAGCAGGCATGGTACGGGGAAATTTAGATAGAGCTTAGCGAACACTTCTCCTGTTATTTCGTCGAATTTCTCGATATTGCTCATTGTCATTTTACTTTCCCTAATATTGATCAGTAGCAACCTATTTTAGCCATTTCTTCGGAGCTTACTAAGTCACACGTCGCTTGACAGGCACCGTCGAATGCTAGCTTTAAGCAATTGGTATTGGTGAAAGAGCTAGGGTCACAGGCTTGCGCTTTTAAGCTCCGCCTGTAACGGCCAGCAATCATGGCGCCGGGCCTCCTGGCCCTGCCAATCGCCACGGATGATACGCGTGAGATTCTGGCATTCGCTCAGCGAGGCATGAGCCAAATCTACCGACCTGGATACCCTTATCCAAATGCCCCATCTTGCTGATGGACCTGAGGCAGCGTGCAGAGCTAACGCCTGATCTATTTGCACCAGCGCCGCGACTGGGTGCTTAGCGGCTGATGGAGGTTTTGGATCAAATTAAACAACGAGAAGGGAGAGGAACTTTGCGCATTGGCCGGGTGCCGGGAGCAACCCGTCTGGGCTATGCGCCGGGATATGATGAGTCAGATACACTGCTAACTAGGCTGAGGAGGTTGGAGTTCGACGGTAAAGGTGAGTCGCGGTCAAGGCCTCTGGCTAGTCCTTGATATTAACGCGGCAATCAAATAGCACATCTATGGACTCTGGAGAAAACCATATTTTTCAATGGCTTATGACTTTACGAGCCAATCGCTATTTGCCCTGTTAAATTGCCGGGTTAATACCCTGCGACCCTAGAATGCTCTGTCGCGGTGTGTTGGAGTCAATTCTGTGCAGCATTCGTGCTGCAATGGGCGATTGGCGATTGGCGATGAGAACGACGCTTCTAGATCAAATAAAAAAGCGCAGGCTTGCACTGAAGATAAAGTCTTCTGATATGCCTTTACTTGCAGGAATAAATCGGCAGCAATACGAAAAAATAGAGAAGGGTGGTAATCCAAATCTTTCAACTATCGACAAAATTGCGGAAGCCGTCGATGCTGAATTGGTGTTGATACCAAAAGATATGGTCAAGGAAGTTAAAGGGTTTCTAGGTACACCTAATCACAGCTCTAGTCAAGTTTCTGGTGGTGTCAAAGAATACGAGGACAATTTGGTTGCTGATCCGTGGGCTCTAATTGAAGAAGGAAAAACTTAGGCGGTTCACTAGGTTTATCTGATACTGATGACGAATTTCCGTCTGACTGGGCATCCTCTCAAGTAAAAGATTAGACTGTAAGCGATATTCGTTAAATTTATTAGAGGGACCGCTGTGGATGACGAAGATTTCATTGCCGCCACTATCAGGGCCCGGGAAGAAGCGGTCTCATTCTTTTCTGCCGCAAGAAAACCCGAACGGGAGCGTTGGGTTGTAGAGGAGTTCTTGGCTAATCTTGGGGGGCAAGCACCTGCTGGACCTGTTTTTTCTGCAAATGACGAGCCGCCGGATGTGGTTTTCCTTGATGCTTGCTTCGAGATCAAGGAAATCATGGACCCTGGAAAGCGTCGTCACTCCGAATATAAGGAGAGTCTTCGCCGCGCGAAGGAAGCCAAAGTGGTAGAGGATCTATTCGAGGAATATACGGCCATAGATATAACATACACCGAACTATGCAGACTAGTCGAAGAAACGATTCCAAAAATCAGACCATATGCCCCTGCGACACAGCGTAAATTAGATTTGCTTTTCTATGTAAATCTAGATGATGTACATGGTTATATTTCAGGCGAGGTTTTAGTAAATCCACAGCTTAAAGAGCATGGCTGGCGCTCAATATCGTTTGTCTCAGGGCCGCTATCAGTCGTACTTTACGCATGCGAAGATGCTCCTTCGTTCTTGCTCAAGAATCTAGGTGAGGTAATTAGAAGAGAGTAAAGTGTATCGTATAAACTATGCGCCGCAGACGGTAATAGCTGAATCTAAGATTTCAACTGCAATTGATGAGATTGTCTCGAAGTTTGGATTTTATACCGAAACTTTTAGTGGGCTTAGGTCGGGTGCATTCCAGCTTGGTGAGATGTTATTTGTTTCGGTAACCGATTGGATCTAAGACGATTTTTATTTCTTCTTCTGTAGGAGTTATTCCGCAATAACTTATAAACCTACGCTTGGTGAATGCTTTAACCATTCCTGTTTTTCCTATCGGGTCAAAGCTTTCGAGTCTAAATAGATTTTCGCATCCAAAATCAAAGAAAACCGGACGTTGAGCTATAGTCCATCGGTGGGGAAGTTTAGATGCGCAATACCAACCAAACGTAAAGTTTGGCCAATCACCCTTACGCAAGAAATTGAAATTGAAGCGGTCAAACTCAAGCCGCATACCGTCCACGATCCAAACTAATGCATCTCCGTAAAAAATCTCGCGTGCTTTAAGTTCATCTTCCTTGAGGATAGAATGTTGTAACTCAAGCACATAGCCTTTATCCGTCCTTATGTCGGCGATGTGCCTTTCACCTGTTGTTTTATCAAGCTGAATTACTTCCTGTTGCTCCCTTGGGAATAGCATCTTCCAATTGCGGTGCCAATCAGTTTCAGGCTCCCACCACCCATCACAAGATATTTTTGATTTGTGATGCCAGTGCCAAATTTTGTGTGTGCCGCAGTGTGCTATCAGCTCGCCGTTGCAGTAGGCACAGGTTGACTTTTTTCCTGGTTCAGGCTTGCATTTTTCTCCTTCTATGTATCCGAAATGCAAATTTTACTCTCCTCTCCTCGTTAACAGATGATTATTCTGTCGAGAATTTTTATTTTAATCGCTCTGGGTTATCCTTCTCTAACTTTTCTCTTTCAGAGCTTGAGTTGCGTTTGAATGCATTGAGCTGTGCCGGTGGCTCTTCCAGTATTTCTTTAAACGCTTTATGTTCTGCTATTTTGGATATGTATTGTTTCAAGGTTATGCTGCGTTGGTGCGCTGGGGTTGCAATTTTTTACCGCGCCTTTTTCGATTTATGGGACAATTCTTGATAGTTGGTACGAAGGAATTTTTGTCGCTTGGTGAGTTTGGCGACGGATATACTAGGTATATTCCACTTCAACCTTTCAAAATCTTCACTTCGGAATTTGTCGATATTTATAGTTAAGATGTATTGCCTTTGGTCAAGGGTCAATTTGTTCTCGTGCAAATAGTTTAGGCTTCTGACTAGTGTGTCTTGGTCTACATCGAATATGTTGTCGTGGATTAATAGGCGGGGATGATATCGACTTGTTTCATGGTTGAGGAGTAGAGATATGTCGTACATAAAAACCTTTTCTCGCTCGTTGCTGTGGCTGCCGTCGTCATGGATTCGAAGGTTGTACTTGATTATCTCGCGAGTTTTGCTATTAATTTCTATATCAAAAGAGCAATGTCGATTGCCAGCTATAAATTCATGGATTTTTAGTATTGATTCCTGAAAGGAGTCCAGTACTTCATTGGCTTCGTTTAGTGAAATGCTGAGTTCTAGTGTTTTTGAGTTTCTATTAGATTCAAGCTGAACCTTTTCCAGCTCGTATTTTGTGCACGTCTTGAACCAGGCCGATAGTGAGGATAGATCCTCTACCTTGCTCTGATGAATAGCTATGGTCTGCCGAAGACTCTTGAGTAACCCTGCCTGGTCTAGTAGTGCGACCTTATCACTATATTTTGAATCTAACTCTTGTAGCTCGTTTTCTATTTTTTCAACTTGACGACTGATCTCATCTCGCTTCGCAGACAGTAGCGACCTTTGAAAGTCGTCAATTCGTTCTTTGAATCCTATGACCTCATCAAGCTGCCGCTTTATTAAGCTACCTAGTCCCTCGGATAGCTGGTTGTAGAGGTGTTCAATTTCGTTGTTTGGAATGTATTGCTCTTCGTTGGCAATCTTGGTCTTTACTAGTTCTCGTCTGAGAACGGCTTGCTTCGATTTTGCTCTGTCAATTCTATCTTCTAGTTCAGCTATTTCATCGCTAATAATCTTATTGGTTTCAGTATTCTCAAGGGTGTCTATATCATTCTTGATTTTTTGAACCTGACTTGTAAGCTCATTAAGTTCGGCCTTGGATGCATTGTAGTTTTTTCCGGTAAGTGCTTGGATATCGCTCTTGATCTTCGAAAGTGCCTCAGAAACTTTGTCCGTCTCGCTCCAAAGGCGCTTTATATCAATATACGGAACCGCGTTGATATTTAGCAAATACAAGTGGGGCGTATAGTCAGCTGGTATTCTCTTTGATGTGTCGTGGCAAAGAACGATAGATTTAAACTCTGATTTTTCATCTCTGATAAGCGGGCCCAGCATGGTTCGAAAGGATGGGTTGTAGCCGCTTGCGTTGCTCTTGATGAATCTCGTGGTGAAATATTCAGTTGCATCCTCTAAGTTAGAGAACTCTATATTTAGATCGGCAAGGTACGATTGAAGGCGAGGATTATTGTGGTTTTTTGGGGATCTTATTACCTTGTATGGTACTCCATCAAACTCGAACTCAAGAATTATCGCCGTGTCTTGTGGTAAAACTGATTCTGGTATTAAGGATATTCGGCAATCTTTGTATTTTTTTAGTAGGCAGAAGTTTATGAAGTCAACGACCAGCGACTTTCCAACGCCATTCGTTTTGTGATTGTCTTCTTTGGTTTCGCCCAGAATGATGTTGAGTCCGCTGTGGAACTGGATTTCGTCGAAAGCTTCTGGATAGCTATAGAGTCTTGTCAGTTTGAACATTTAGCACCACATATGGCGGCGTTAAATCAATAAGGCCGGCCGAGTATAGAAATATGAGACCAAAGTAAAGTGTGCGTACGTTTGCTTTGTTCTTTGCTTTTAGTTTATTTGATATTTCGCTGATGCTTAATTTCTTCTGGTCACTATTCTGTAACGCTTTAAGAATTTCAAATCCTACTACAGGTGCGCAGGAGGCTAAGTCGTCATCCTTGGATATCAAGCTGGGCACGATTCAGGCCTGTTAGGGAAAACGTTGCATTGAATTAGTTGATCGACGATATAGAATTCTGCTGCATTAGAGTCGAACTGTATTCCAGTTGAACTAATCAATAGAGATAAATTTTCAATGATCTTATTAAGGGCTAGCTGTGGATCTCCGTTGCTCTCTCTTAGTAACTTATCACTGTGCCCTCTAAGGTGCATGGCTGCGCGTCTCAATTTAACTTGTCCTATATCTGCTGACGCTTTAGTTTCCTTGAGAACTGCACCATACTCACCGTATAGATCGGTGTATCTTGCTTTTAAAAAATCGGCATGGTCTTTGAATCGGATGTTTATTTTTTCGTCTGGATAGGGCTCTTCAAGAAAGTCATCACCCGCTCCCGCCATTGGGTGAGCGTCGTCGCTGATGTACTCAATAATTCTTAGTATTGTGTCAACTTCTTTGGGGATGCTTGATTTATTTTCCCCGAGATTAATTTCCTTTCGTAGAAACTCGTGCACCTGCCGTAGCTTGTCTGAGTTCAAATCTGAAATTTTGCGAATAAGCCAAGAGGTGTCTACGATATCGCTTTCTGTGCTTAAGATGAGACTCCCTCGTTTAAGTTCTTTTGTTTTGTGGTGTTTCTTGGTTGTTATGTTAAGAATCTTCAGTTGGTCGTATTTTTTATCAAGATTTTTTTCGACGAATTTTTCTAGTGTTGTTTTTGCTTTTGTTAAGTCGCTACTTGAGGTGACTTGAATCGCAATTCTATTTTCTGCGTCGCCTAAGTCAATGGCGGTAGCATTTTGTTCGGCAATGTTTATGTTTTTTAGCTGGATGCCGAGGACTAGATTTAGTAAGTCCCGATAGAAGTTTTCGGCGTGTATGTTTATATCTGTTAAGTTGATTTTATTGGATAGCTCAACCTGGCTTTTTATCCAGCTGATTCTTGCGATGATGCCATCCATGAGACGTTTTCGTTCCTGCATGATCTATCGCGCCTTACACTAAGCCGGGCTGGATTGAGTTGTTGTCTCTGGCGCCATCTGTTTTATAACTATTTATAATTTCTACATAGCTCTCTTGCGAAGAAAGGGCTTTTTCTAGTAGGTCTCTTTTGAAAAGGGCTTTATACAGAGCGGCCGAATAGGCTTGGCAATTAATGGAGCGTTCGTGATTGAACTCAATGTCAGTATAGCTATCGTGCTCAATTATTCGCTTGGCAAGCTCTGGGTTACTGTGAAGTGCATTGATATAGAGCCAGTCGTAAAACATAGTTTTAGGCTCTAGTGGCCAAAAAGTATTATAGAATCTAAACTCTACGAGGCGACCACTGTTTCTCAGTCGCTCATCTTTCTTTGCATCAATAGATGATTTTTCGAGCAAGTCTACAAAAGGGCCGCCGCGCTCAAATTTTTTGCTTGCTTGAAAGGCGCACTCTACCGAAAATGTTTTATTTAGCTTTTTTGTTGTGATTTTTAAGTTAAAGGCACTTGCAGCGACACCTGACATGTCAGGTGATTTTGATGATATTTCTAAGGTGCTACTAATGTTTAGTTTGCGTTTCGCATTGCTGTGCAAAGAATTTATGCTTTTCTGCTTTTGAGAAATGGAAAATCCTGGGTACCATTCGAAACCAACAAAGCAAGTTTTAACAAGGAAGTCGCCATTTTCGCATGGGATAAAAACAGGTCTCTCAGCCATCCTGGAACTCTCTGACTATCCAATGATCATGTCGTGGGTAATAATAGGCCGGTTCGTGCCGCCAAGCAAATTGTGGGTGCTCTCTTGAAAAGGCAAGGATCTGATTAAAATTTTGTGTTTTGTTAGCTGCATCAATATTGATGTCTATTATGTATCTAGGCTCAATTGTTCCGAATACAAGAACTTCTGCTTGTACGTCTGTCGGTTCATTGTTGTTTAACCGTGCTTGTGCTCTGGTTGGAAAGTCTTCTTTCTCGCCAAACATTTGCTCAAGGGCGTTTTGACCTTGAAGAAGGTGAGTGGCTGTTGCTGCGATATCGCCACGTGCTGCATTTCCGTCACAGTATAAGCATTGTTTTTCCCATAAGATGCTCGGGTGGATGCGCAGCACAGCCCAATCATCGTTAGGATTATTTAAACGAATGGGCCAGAACATTTTGTAATTAGGAAATGAGATTGACAAGCAACTGGCATTAGTTCTTCCGTCCCATCTGTGTTCATCATTAAACAAGAACGGAACGCGCTGGGCGACCAACGCTTGCCGGGGAATGATCCCGTCTCGAAGGATGCCCTGGAGGTTCGGAAAACGAGTGAAATGTATCAGATGATTGATTTGTCGTTGCTGCACGATCTGCTGTGACATGAGCCAGTCTCCTTACCAACGTCATCGCAATATTGCATTGCCATTATGTGGGTGGCAACCAGCAGTCCATGACGTTGACCAGATAGTCAGATTCATCCACTCGGCTACAGAGGTGTCATAGCGAAGTTCCGATCCGCCTCTGGAAGCCCCCGGCACACTGCCTACGAATCGCGACCGCAAGCAGCAAGCAGCAAGCAGCAAGCAGCAAGCAGCAAGCAGCAAGCCGCTTGCGCTGAGATGCAACTGCTGACTGATAGCTGATTTGGCTTTCATCGCTTAGCTTTAGGCCACTGCGGAGCTTGAGGAAGAAACCTTTCCTTCCACTTTTCATGTGTGCCTATGCTTGGAACAAGCGCTAATACGCCATATTTATGGCGTCAAAAGGCTCGCATCTGCTTTGGGATAAATGCATCCTAGAGCCTTCTCTCATTGATCGGCGAGCAGGCGTATGTGGAAGAAAGCAGCAAGATTCGTCTTTGATTCGATATGCGATGACCTGGGATATCCCGCGTCTGTCATCAGCTTAGTTAACCAGGAACCGGGCCTGAACATGCCGTTGGTTGAGTATGAGAAAGGGATTTCGGCTGAAGAGGTTGTGAAGTGGGATAGGTTTGGCCAAATGGCGTTGGGTTACAGTTGGCCAACACCGGGGCGCTTGCGTGGCTGGACATATTCTCCGGGGTCTCACTGTAACTATGGTGACACCTCGATCCAGCGCGATGACCTTGCCAATCTTGGGGCGGAGTACGAAATCCAAGATTGGACGTGTGATATCCAGGATGTCGATGGTTTCGCTGCGTCAAAGTCGGACCTCCGCATGTTTAAGAGCATGGATGCGATGGTTGAGCGAAATTCCAAGGCGTTGATTACTGATGTCAGCCCTGAGCGGCTCGCTGAGCACCTTTCCTGGGACGAAATTCGAATCATAAGCCGCGAGGACCATGACTACTTTGCGACTTGGGCTTGGGATCGGCGGGTGTTCCTGATGAATAGCGGAGGCTCCCATCATTTTGCTGCGGCCAAATACATTGCTGCTCGTATAGACGTGAAGGTTCCGCTTAAGGGGCGGTATCGGGTGTATGGCTTAAATGAGACGGCCTTGGCGAGCCTGAGGCGTGATTTCGACATTTTCGTGCTCTCTTCCTGGGCCGAACACCAGAACGCTTTTTACAGAGCGATGCGGGCTTTCCAGGCCACCTATTTCTGCCAAGCGTTACCTCAGCCGTACTCAGAACAGCACGCCATCTTTCTGCCAAAAGCTGAAAAGCGTTCGGTCAAGGTATCGGAGATCCTGCGTAATGCCGGGTTCCAGGACTTGGGGTTGTACCTGAAGAGTCTGTCAAAGCAGTCAAACCCTGGGTAAATTTGCCGCATGTGCCTTGGTAGTGAGACGGGAAGCAGTTTTCCCTCGTTCGGGAGTTAAACGTGCTTTCAGCAGAAAGGCGTGGCGCGTAACAGCACGTCGTCTCCATGAGTTGGCGGCACGAATCTGTGTATGTCGGGCTTAGGTGGGCAGGGATCTGGTTATTGGCTACAGCAGGGTTTGCTGCCACGGAGGGGAGCCTTGAAAACGCCTGTCATAGCAATGAAATCTGGGAGAGGGCACTACGGATGGAAGAGTTCGAACCGTTTAGCGTTCGTACCTGCGAGGCGCATATTGATGGGGAGCATCGCGTTAGTATTTACAAGCCAGTTCAAGGCAAGCCCTATTCGCCGTTTGAAATTCATGACCCGTTTGGGCTTCGAAATGCGATTGTTCCGGTCTTTCGGCAGGACCTGGAGGGGAGGATGTACGGCCTTGGAACAGCATTTCATGTCGATGGGTTTGGCTGCTTCCTGACGGCGTACCATGTGATCGACTTCATTGAGCAGGATACTGGCAGTCGACCCATTTTGTTCCTTAGTATGCATGCCGTTATCTTCGGGACTATACGTATCCCCCCAGATTGCTTCGTGCCGGCTATTGGAGCTTACGTGCCGATGACCGAGGCGGATGATCCATTAGCTACCTTGAGAGGTGAGTCAACGAGCAAGCCGGCCATCGATGTTGCGTCGTTGAAGGCAGCCCCGCACGGTCCAGGCGTTAGGCCTCCACAGACGGTACCCATTCGGTCCAGTGGATGGGTTCCTTATCCCGGAGAGATAGTGTTAGCCATTGGATTCCCGCAGTTGGACCTGTCTGAGGTAGACGATTCGGCACAGCAGGCGCTGCTCACGGAAGGCATGTTTGGCGCCTATGGACGGATCACTGGGGTTCACCCTGAAGGGGTCAGTAGCTCAAACAGAACACCCGTGTTTGTTGTGGAGAGTGACTGGCCGTCTGGAATGAGCGGAGGCCCTGTATTCAATCGCAATGGCGAAGTGGTCGGAATGGTGAGCCGCTCGTTACTACCTGAACCTGGTAAACCTGGGATAGGGTTCGCCGCGTATTTCGGACTGATCCCAGATCTAGAAGGCCTTGCGCCCACGTTAGATAGGGACAACCCGGGCTGGCGTGTGTGCTGGGGCGTCTTCTCGGGTGACTCTTATGCGCTGAACAGCATGCATCTATCGAGAGAAGATGCCGATGTAGCGGCCGGCATGCTGGACAAGCCAGTGGATATCAGAAGGATCTCGCATCGAATCGCTACTGACGAGTTCGTGTGGTTCGAGTCGTAATTTCCTTGAGGTTGTCAGGGAAGGGAGAGCAATCCGTCACTTTGGCGGGCTGATGCGAAGCTGTTTGTGATCCACCGTTAAACGATGGATCACCGTGTCCGTTGTCACCCTCTCAGGATGTCCCGCAACAACAGAAGTCGCTCCAAATAGCCTTCGGAGAGCTTGCGTGAGTGCCACGGACACGAACCGTCATTGAACAAGTATCCCTGTCTGCACCTGTTGCCTGTTATGTCTTTGAGCTGCGAGGCATCTAGCTTCAGGTGAGACCTTGTGTGCTCCCTATAATCTGTCCACTCGTCAGAGGTCTGTCCTACTGGCTTGTAGCGACGATTCACCAAGATCTGGCCCTGGGCGAAATCATCGTCATCCGCAATGGGATGAATGGAGTACGGTAACCAGCACCGCATCTCCCAGTTGGCAAGAGACGAGGCATTGATATGGAACCGCGGTACCGATAGTAGGCTACCCATGTAGGCAATCGCGTAGTCCAAAGCATTGACGGCCGATACGAACTTGCCTCTGATGTCTTCTGTCTGGGCACGCACTTCAGCTGAGACAGGGCGATTGCTGTCAGACCTCTCGGGGAGCTTGCGAAGCGTCTGCCGCATTTCCTCGGGAGTGCGTTGAAACATCAGCGGAAGGGGGGCAACGCTGATCGACTGGAGAACAGATCTTGGGTCGTTGCACTCACAGTGTCTGTGCAGAAGGGACCAGTTCGAAAAACCCTGTTGAGCTGCGATGCGGTCGAGGGCCGCGCTGTGAGTAAGATCAGGTTCGAAATGACGAAGCTTTTTGGCTTCGCGTTTAAAGCGCTCTACTTGAGCTTCAGTGAAGACTCTTGCCACGATGGCCTCCGACAATCAACCGGTGACAGTCGATGCGTCCGCACATCGAGACACACGGCTTACCGTAGAAAGGCAACCTGGCTCGAGAGATGAGTCGCACGATGCTGCTACAGCTTCGCCAATGCGGACGGGCGGGCCGACGTGCTTCGGCCCTTGAGCGGTCATTGTAACCGGCCTCCTCGCATAAAGCCAAGAGATCTAGTAATACTACGTAATGGATAAACTAATTCAAAAATCACACGCAAAAAATTCATGTTTGAGATCGGCTAAGGAGCGTATGTGAAATTAAAAGATGGGGTTGAGGTCATCGAGTGCCTTGATGAAGAAGATCCGGGGTCAGAAGGTCATTGTTTGAGAAATATATTTAGATTAATGGAGGTGAAGTCTAAATACTCTTCAGTTAATAGTATTGAAGATCTGATAGCGTTAATTGCTGAATCTAGGTATAAGTATATTCATGTCTCGGCGCACGGGAAAGTTAGCGCGCGCGGAAAATTTTCGGGGTGGTGGACGCCTAATGGTATAGGGAGTAGGAAGAATTTTACAAAATATAGCTTTAAGTCGAATGCAGTTGCCATTGTTAGTACGGCATGTATGTCGGGGAGCGAAGGGTTTGGTAAGTTTATAGTCAATGATTTGGGCGCTAAGTATTACATAGGCCCCTCGCGCAGTCCGAAATTTTATATTAACGCGGCAATCAAATAGCACATCTCCAGCTTTCACAAAAAACCATTAATTTCAATAATTTATGAATCTACAAGTTGATCGCTACTTGCCCTGTTAAATTGCCGGGTTAATAATGCTGCCTTGTTTTCCCATATATTCTATCATAAGCTGTTTATAACAAAGGGGAGCATAAGGCAGGCGTACGAATCTTATAACAAAGGGTATAAGAATCCGCACGGGTTCAAGTTGTATAAGCAAGATAGAGCTTAAGGCTGCACCCATGAAATAGAAAGTCTTGAACTGGAGGTTTGATTGACAACTGTCAGGCAGCATTTTGTGCCGCAAGCTTATTTAAAGGGTTTTTCGGATGAGGCCGGATCTCCGTTTGTTTGGGTTTACGACAAGCGGCCGGGTTTTATGCCAGCTAGAAAATCCGTTAAGTCCGTGGCGTATTTAGACTATTACTATTCGCAGGAGACGGAGGGTGGTGAGCAAGATATTGATATTCTAGAAGAAGCATTCGCTCGTAATTTGGATAACGAAATACCAAAAATAATAAAGGCGCTTGTGGTGCAGCCTGGGCGACAGGTCCTGCTGTCTGAAGAGGATAAAGGTAAGCTCGCATTTTTTATTGGTGTCGGACTTACAAGGGTGCCAAGTTTTAGGGATGGGATTAATGATATTTATACTTGGGTTGCCAATATGGCACTCCAAGAAGTTGCCAATGAGCAGTCTGAAATTGCGAAACAGATTTTGGCACATGGGATAAAGGCGGAAGCCAAGCCTTGGGTATCACTGCGTCCCATGTTAGAGCTTGGGCATGCCATTGCTCAAAGTGCCTTAAATAAGAATTGGCAGTTTTTTGTCGCTGCGGATGGTGTGAGCTTCATGACCTCCGATAATCCAGTGGTGATTAGTGGTGGACAAGGCATGGGACCGGCGCATCCTCACGCAGAGCTAATGCTGAGTTTGCGTAAAGATTTGGCATTGGTATGTACACCAAGAGGGCGAAAACCAGTCGAGGCCTTCAAGCAGTCAGCAGCAGAGACTAGGCGCTTTAATAGAGGAATCGTAAGGGCTGCAAGCACTAGGGTTTTTGCAGATAAATACTCTTCAACGATTGATTCGTTTGTTAAAAAGTACGGGGATGAACAGCAAAAAATAACAGCATGAAGTATATGGATACGGCTTTTGACATCATCAGGAGCGGATCAGTCAATCTAACTTAGCCGTCGAATGAGATGAGTGCAGCGAAAGAGGGCCAATTTTTGGCCAAAAGTGTCTTCCTCCGCAGATTCCTCATAAATAGTCGCATCCCATGTGTAGATTTCTTTCCGGAGCTGAACCGCCTCCACTATGCAAAGGATGGAGCTTGTAGTCGACTTTTTGAGATAATGGCTATTTAATTCAAAGGGGGTGAAGGTATGCGCCTCAGGCGGTAGATGAGTGAGAGTTGCATAGCCACAAATAGTATCAGCAAGTGTAGTAACACTTCCGGTATGCAAATAACCATCCTGTAGGTGCTTCTGCTCGATAATTAGTTGGCCTTCAAGATATTTCTCTTGTAGCACGCATACTTTAATTCCCATAAAGCCTGGCAGACCATCCTTACTCATCAGGTTGAGCTGTTCCAAACTATACGAATCGCAAAGCCTCATTATGTGCAACCTCAGTTGTAAAACGTTCGAGTTACCGGCTGATATTAACGACAGTACCAGATTCGTACGCGCGGATTTTTACTTCTAGTTCCATGAGGCGTTGGTGAAGCAAAACCTCTCTGTTCAAGGCTGAGTGAAGCTTGAGTTCCAGTTCTCTTTTTTCGTCCTTGAGTTTTCTGATTTGGAACTTTGGGTCTGGCTTGATCGACTTCTGTTCAGCGGCTGCTGCCTTGATGCACTCAATGAGTTTATGGAACTGGGGGCGAACTGCTTTGATGTAGCCTTTCTGTCTGCCGGATTCTAGAGCCACATTGTCATTGTTAATCTTTGAGTTTGGAGGCAAGATCGCAGGTGTATTGGATTTGAGGCGCTCAAGAGCTAAGAAAAGTTCAAAGATCGGGGTTGATTCTCCATTTTTTTGGGGCTTAGTCATTTTCTAATGCCATTCCATTCTTTTTCATGTAGTTTTCAAGGTGTTCGAGTTCGAGTAACTCGGTATTGCGCTCGTGACCTGGCTCCAAGTTGGAGACTAGCTTAATTTGGTGTTTTCGTGCAGCTTGCAGGGAGCCCTCGAGCAGGATTGCGTGATGACATTTATTTATACAACTGGTCAGAGGTTGGTGAAGAACCTTTGCGCAAGGCTCGGGATTGCTACAACCTCCCGCGTGGGTCGGGCGGTAAGACAACTCTCCGTTCTGGAATCGACGAACTGTTTCTTTACGGCTATCGAGAATTTTTTTCTTTCCGAGTGGCTTGATTTGTTTTTCTATTTGCTGGCCACGTACGCCATAGAGTTTCTCATCAGAGAGGACTACCTCCAAGTAGTCAAGCCCCGCCACAATGGCGTAGGAGTGCTTCACTTCATTAATGAAGTGGTCCGGGGCGTCCCCGAATAGGTTCTGTTCTGCGAGATTTCCTTTTAGATAGTAGAGTGTCATAGCAAGCGAAATATGTTGAAGTTGGCGCTTTAAGGAGGTCAGTGAAACCAGCTTACTGCTGAGCGCATATACAGCCAACGATCTGCGGAATTGGTGCGATGCAAATGGCCAAAATTGCCCTTCATCAAAACTATGGTCGCGTTCCCATCTGCGGGTGAAATCAATTTTATGGAGCTGCGCTCGATCTTGAGCAGTAATCCTGAATCTCTCATCCTTTTTAAAAATATAATTGAATACCGCGTTCTTTAGGTTGGCTACAAGAATCTCGTTGCGATCAATACGAGTATTTGCGTTGCTGAAGTTTAAATGACTCAGGCTGGGGAATAAATATGTGTTTTCGGCCGGGACACCAGTGTGAATAGAGACAAGTTGGCATATGTATTGAGCAGCGCGGACGGGTAGTTCAATTTCTGGTGATGTAACCCAGTATGTCTCTTTTTTTGTGTCAGATAGTTTAGTTGTATATCCAATTAGGCGAAGAGTCTTTTTGCCTTTTAATTTTTTTGTTTCAAGGTAGTCGAACTGGAGTAGATACACTTCGCCGTCGCGCATACCGCTATAAGCATGAATCATGCTCTTGCAGGTGAACTGAATGGTGCTTAAGTAATGAGAAAGTTGGGTGACATCATTGATTCCATGTTTGTCGAAAAAATCATTTAGTCCAAAATTTTTGGTTGCTTCAGGAAAAGTTGGTTGATAGGTTCCTGCTTTATTTCCATATAGTCTTTGCTGGGTTTTGCTTCTTCCATAAGTAATGTCCTCGCTAAGAGCTATGAGGAGGTCTCTTAAATTTTCAAGATTATCTATAAATTCAACTATTCTTTCGTTGAGGTAATCTAGGGTTGCCAAGTAAATGCGCTGGGGAATGACCTCTGTTTGGTCGGGCCACCATTTATCTGATGCGTTACTCAAGCGGGCTGATGGTAGTCTTCTTGCGTTTATACACCTAAATCCGCAAGCCGAGCTGGGTAGCGTGTAGTAAAATCTTGCAAGCGAGAGCCACCTTCGTCTTTCGGAAGTTCCGAGGGTTTTTCCAAAGTTTATGAGCAATTCTTGATTGGTAAAAAAGTCATACAGGCTTAGTGAGTTCTCATCAGCGTAGGCGGAGAGTCTGTTTAATAATAGTGAGTAATTCACCAAAGTTGAAATGGCTAGGCCATTTCCACGCCTTCCGTGGTGGAAGAACATCAGGATAAATACTAGCCATTTAACCTGGATTTGTAGGGATTTATTTCGGTAGAAGCCCAGTGTGTGAAAGAATATAGACGTGGTTTCCTTTAGGTTTCTGCTATAAGTACTTAATTTCCATTCTAGCTCGCCGAAGGTGCTTACTGTATTGCCGTGCTCGTCGCGGGAAATTACAAAATTTTGGTCAGGATAATGAATTTCACCGTCCTGAGCTTCTATATAAGCATCTGGCAGCGAGTTCCCTGGTATGTATTCAAGTAGCATTTGACGGGCAATCATTGAATAACCCCAATATCTAGCAGTAGGTCAAGTTTTCCTGACCAGTAATCGCTCAAGTACCCACCGTCCACGCGTGATTCTGCTCGTTGCAAAAAAATCGAGGCATCAGGACCACTGCTATTAATTTTTCCAATGAAAATGTTAATAGCTTCTATGGTCGGTTCGATCATGTTTTTACGAGTTGAGGAGTCGGTAAATTCACCTAGCTTCTCAAACACATATCTCATGCTGAAAAGTTTATGAGCGTCTTCTTCGTCGGCATGCAACACAAAGTGCTCACACCAAAGACAGCTGCCCCGGTTTTTGCAATCTGGCTCGGTAGGAGCGTTCGGATGAATAGACTTTGGCTTTCCGAAGTCATTGCATCCCCCGTTGGACAATGAGGTGTAGTTGTTAGGCCTGTCGGTTGCAATAAGTCCTGTGCGTGAGGAAAGAACCTCAAAAAAATTTGAGAACTCTAGCGATTGACTCGTTTCATTGCCGGTTGCATAGGACTTCTGTGCCGTACCAATATTGTTCTGAAGAAGTTCAGCTGCAACCTCAGGTCGATGATTGTTTTGTGCCCAATCGCCTTTTGAGGCTCGAATCGCTCTGGTTGAAATATTGGCTATTGTTGGGTCAAGCAGCTTTCTTGCAAGGTGGAAGTACGTTTGCAGGAAGTGAGGGGAGGTTTTTTTGATTGCACCATATTGGTCGTAATCGAAAAATAAATATTCGAATTCCTGCCCATTAAGTAGAAAGTCTCTCAGCTTCAGAAATTTTTCGAATTGCGGGATAAATGTCTTGGTTATTTTGAAGCTGGTATAGCGACTTGCTCTTGGCTTGATGGTCGTGAATTGGATGCTTTTCTTCTGAGGCTGTGGTAGTCGGTCATCCTCTACATATTTCCATTCAATGTCCCACTTTTGGTCTAGGAATGACTTTCTGTTACCGCCAACATTGTTGCAGAAGAGAAAAGAAAATGATTTTAGTGCCCAGGCAGCCAGACCTAATCGTGTATGGTGATGAGGGTTGCTGTTAGCCTCTTGAAGGTTCTTCTGCGCCCTTCGATACATTTTTGCGGCCTCACTTCGGCCTTTTTGATACTTGCTCTCTATGAAGTCGATATCGTTAATTTGACCGGTTTCATAGTTCCACGACCAGTTTGGAGTGTAGTTGCGTTCATTGAGCCTGAACGCCGGTCTGATCCATTGCTGGCACGGTAAAACCCAGCAAGTTTCATTCGGAAGTGAAAGCTGGAACGGAAAGGGGGCGTTGTTAATAAGGAAGTCTGTCAGACCATCAAATAGGGCCTGGCTAAGTGCTAGGTTTTTAGCGGTATCATTTTCGTCTGAAACTGGGGTGGCATTTCTTTCAGCGCTTGATGCCTGTATCCGTCTGATACCTTGGAGTGATTCTGGCTGAAAAGTTGGGAATATCCAGTACAGGCAATCTTCTGCAATTCCCTGATGCTCGGAAGCATAGGTCGGATGCATCTCGCCAAGTCTAACCCTTTCTTTCAGATGATCTGAGTACGCTCTATAGGCGACGCTCCCTAGCTCAGCGTCTTGAGTAAAGTCTTGATAATTATTCGCATCGCACCAGTGAAAAAAATCAAGGGTCTTTCTGACTCGCCCTTCAATCGTAGTAATCGCGAGGTCACCCGTAGAGGCCCTATGATACACCCAGTCTAGGAATTTGAAGACTATAGCCCGGCGAGTGAAGGAGAGGCTGCTTTCGACTACGTCATCTTCTTCGCGCTTACGTGCCAAGTACGCAATCTGTCCAATAAAGAATCTTTTTCGCTTGGACTCTAAAATGAGAGTGAAAGTCTCTGGGTTGGGATGAGAGAGAAGTCTCTCAAACTCTGCTTCGTTCAGATTTCGTAAGTCTATCTCAGTTTTCGTCAATACCATTGTCATGATCTTCATCAAGATGTCCTTGATGAAAACCTATTTCCGTAAGCTTCGCAACTTCTTTTTCCCAGCCGCTTTGAGCGCGATAGGATGCCGCCCTGGCGTAGTCGTGATTGAGATAACGCATGGTGACCTTGATGCTCTTATGCCCCATGCGTGTCATAACATAATGCAGTAGTCCGTCCATTGATTGCAGGCCATTTTCAATGTCGCGAATTCCATCCCTAACCAAGTTCATTCCGAAACTTGCCCTCAAGTCATGAAACGTGAATCGGATGCCAAGGCCCTTGGAAGCAAGGTGTGGAATTAACTGATCATTGATGAATTTTCGTACTGCGCCGCCTCGAACTGGCTCCTTTGAGGAGTAGATATCTGGATCTGAGCGCCTCATGTAGTACGGATTCCCGCTGGTGGTCAGAAACAAGTATTGGTCCTGAGTGTCGCTGTATATGTTGGTACTCAGCTGTCGTCTACCCAAGGCGCGTGTAGAACCGATATAGAGTCTAATCCGGTTGTAAAGCCAGCCTGGAACATAAAGTGGGTAGGATTTACTACGTTTGCTGTCGGCGCCGTGCCTGCCAATCTCGATTGGGACGCTATCGGTGTCCTGTACCTTTTCGTTGGAAAATTCACCAATTCGCAGAGTAAAGACTGATTGGATTCGTGCGCCAGTCATAAGAGCTAGGAGTATGCCTAGCGTCATTTCAGGATTCTGAAGCTCAGAAAGAGCTATTGCAATTTCTCTTTGTTCTGCGAATGTTATTGGGTGTAGTTTCCCTCCATCATGAATGGAGTCTGAACTCATTTCTTCGCTTTGCTTTATATTTCTAAAGGTAAGATCAGTTAATTCAATTGTTTTGTAGAACGTATAGCCTTGGTCGTTGACTGTGCGGACGTTCGATTTTCTTGCTCTCCAAAGCCCAAATTTGAAGGTCGCAAGTTTTGAATCGATAAGCCATGAATAGAAGCTCTTTACCGTCGAGAGAATCCTATTTGCCGAACTGATCGCATACCCGTCATCAATCTTCTTCTTGAGGGCTGCCTTTAGCCGATACGTTGGTCGTCGACTTTGATACTCGCTATCTAGCAGGTAATCGCAATTGACGGAGTCAAGTGCTTCTCTGAATATCCGCAAGTCACGAGCCAAGGAGTCAAGTGTCGCAGGGGCTAGCGGTTCGTTTCTCAGCGGGTCAATTGCGCGGTTAAGGAGATACAAGCAGCCATG
This sequence comes from Pseudomonas sp. C11, assembly GCF_034683865.1. Classification (NCBI taxonomy): domain Bacteria; kingdom Pseudomonadati; phylum Pseudomonadota; class Gammaproteobacteria; order Pseudomonadales; family Pseudomonadaceae; genus Pseudomonas; species Pseudomonas sp. C11. The sequence continues at coordinate 263,813 of NZ_JAWIIP010000004.1, read as the reverse complement.
CACCCAGATGCTTCCATTTGATTCCAGCAGCACCGGCATATGTGGATACTGTGTGATTGCGCTATCCGGGATTGGGCGCCAGTAGTACGTGGCTACCTTCACAGAGGACCAGAGAGTCGAGGGAAAGAGCGGTGCACCTGCTTCTGTGGTAGGGCAGGCGATCAGAAAGTTCGCTATCCGTACCTTCTCTATCGTGGGCAGTTCGCTCATCTGGACGGCTCGTTTGGGGGAGGTTTGTCCATTTGTTGCGCAGCTCCCCAGGCGTGTCAAGCTGGCCTAACTCCCCCGTACGACTGCGACTGGATGCAGCCGATGGCGAACATGAAGCCGCGCGCCGAGTTGGCCCAGTCGGCGCCGATGGCCAGCACGCGGGCGATGTCGAAGGCGCTGACGATCTTGCCGCTGGCGCCGAGCTTGATCTTGTCGCGCAGGTTGCTGCCGACCAGAGTGTTGTGCACGAACAGCAGGCCCTCACGCAGCGGCACGCCGAGGTGGTCGGTGAACTCCAGCGGCGCCGCGCCGGTGCCGCCTTCCTTGCCGTCGATGACGATGAAATCCGGGAGGATGCCGGTCTGCAGCATGGCCTTGACGATGCCCATGAACTCCCAAGGGTGGCCCAGGCAGAACTTGAAGCCGACTGGCTTGCCGCCGGACAGCTCGCGCAGCTGAGCGATGAACTGCAGCAGCTCGGTCGGCGTGGAGAAGGCGCTGTGGCGTGACGGCGAGACGCAGTCCTCGCCCATCGGCACGCCACGGGTGCTGGCGATTTCCTCGGTGATCTTGTGCTTGGGCAGGATGCCGCCGTGGCCCGGTTTGGCGCCCTGGCTGAGCTTGATTTCGATCATCTTCACTTGCGGGCTGGTGGCCTGCGCGGTGAAACGCTCGGGGTCGAAGCGACCGTCCGAGGTACGGCAGCCGAAGTAGCCGCTGCCCAATTCCCAGACCAGATCGCCGCCGTGCTCGCGGTGGTAGGGGCTGATGCTGCCTTCGCCGGTGTCGTGGTAGAACTCGCCGAGCTTGGCGCCCTCGTTCAGTGCGCGAATGGCATTGGCGCTGAGCGAGCCGAAGCTCATCGCCGAGATGTTGAACAGCGAAGCCGAATACGGCTGGCTGCACTGCGGCCCGCCGATCTCCACGCGAAAGCTGCACGGATCGGTCAGCGGCGCCGGGCGCATGGAGTGGCTGATGAACTCGAAGCCGTTCTGGTACACGTCGCTCAGGGTACCGAAGGGTTTGTCGGCGCCTTCGTTCTTGGCCCGGGCGTAGACCAGCGAGCGCTGAGCGCGGGAGAAGGGCAGCTGTTCAGCATCGCCTTCGAGCAGGTACTGACGGATCTCCGGGCGGATGCCCTCGACCAAGTAGCGGATATTGCCCAGGATCGGGTAGTTGCGCCGTACGGCATGGCGGGTTTGCAGCAGATCGCCGATACCGATCAGGCTGAGCACGCCGGTGAGCAGCGTGAACGGCCACAACCATTCGTGATGCAGAAAGGGCAGGCTAGCCAGGGTGAACAGTACGCAGAGGGCGAAGAAGGCGTAGCGGCTCAGTAAAGAGAGGTTCATGCAGGCTCCTGGATCACGGGTCAACGTGCATGTTAGACCAGTTGGCTATAAACGGTCATGTTGTGGCCGTTCAGACACTCTCACGGGCTGAGGACGAATGGCTTTGCCCTGTGGCACACTCCGTGACTCGGAGCGAAACCGTCGTCAGAGCTTCGCCCGCATCTCCCCCGATTTCCGGCCTGCGCGCCTGTCGCCGGCCTACTGCCTGAGGCCGCCAGCGGCCGAGAAGAGGAATGACCGTGCATAACGTCGTGATCAGTGGTACCGGCCTGTATACCCCGGCCAACAGCATTTCCAACGACGAGCTGGTGGCATCCTTCAATGCCTACGTACAGCAGTTCAACGCCGACAATGCCGAGGCCATCGCCCGTGGCGAGATCGAGGCGCTGAGCGAATCCAGCACGGCTTTCATCGAGAAAGCGTCGGGCATCAAGAGCCGCTTCGTCATCGACAAGGATGGCATCCTCGACCCGCAGCGCATGGTGCCGCGCATTCCTGAACGTGATAACGAGCAGTGGGGCATCCTCTGCGAAATGGCCGTCGGCGCTGCCAAGCAGGCGCTGGAGCGCGCCGGCAAGACCGTCGCCGATATCGACGGGGTAATCGTCGCTTGCTCGAATCTGCAGCGCGCCTATCCGGCGGTGGCCATCGAAGTGCAGGCCGCGCTGGGTATCCAGGGCTGGGGCTATGACATGAACGTGGCCTGTTCCTCGGCCACCTTCGGCATCCAGGCCGCGACCACTGCGATCCAGACCGGCCAGGCCCGCGCCATCCTCATGGTCAACCCGGAAATCTGCACCGGCCACCTCAACTTCCGTGACCGCGACAGCCACTTCATCTTCGGTGACGCCGCCACGGCGGTGATCATCGAACGTGCCGACCAGGCCACCTCCAAGCACCAGTTCGACGTGGTCGGCACCAAGCTGCTGACCCAGTTCTCCAACAACATCCGCAACAACTTCGGCTTCCTCAACCGCGCCGCGGAAGAGGGCGTTGGCGCCCGCGACAAGTTGTTCGTGCAGGAAGGCCGCAAGGTGTTCAAGGACGTCTGCCCGATGGTCGCCGAGCTGATCGCTGCACACCTGGCGGAAAACCAGCTCAACGTCAGCGACGTCAAGCGCTTCTGGCTGCACCAGGCCAACCTCAACATGAACCTGCTGATCGCGCGCAAGTTGCTCGGTCGCGACGCCGAGCCGCACGAGGCGCCGGTGATCCTCGACACCTATGCCAACACCAGCTCGGCCGGCTCGGTGATCGCCCTGCACAAGAACCAGGACGACCTGCCGGCGGGCAGCCTGGGTGTTCTAAGCTCCTTTGGTGCCGGTTATTCGATCGGCAGTGTAATTTTGCGCAAGCGTTGAACTCTCTGTAGGTATGCCTGAGGCGCACGGGAGTGTTCACACCTGTGCGCAGGCATCACCTATGGGAGTGCTATGTCCGATTCCGATCTCTTGGGCCGCCTGCTCGCCGGTGAGCAGAAGGCCTATCGCGAGCTGGTCGCGCGTTATCAGGGCGCGATGCGCGCAGTGGCCTACGCCATCGTCGGCAGCCGCCACGCCGACGAAGTGGTGCAGGATGCCTGGCTCGCCGTGGTGCGCAGCCTGGCGGGCTTTCAGGAACGCGCCAGCCTCAAGACCTGGCTGCTGACCATCACCGCCAACACAGCCAAGACCCGTCTCAAACACAACCGCCGCGAAGTACTGCTCGACGACCTGCCCGCGCCCCACGGCACGGTGGGGGACGAGCGTTTCGCCGATGACGGCCACTGGCTGCTGGCGCCCCATGCCTGGCACCAGGACAGCCCCGAGGCGCTGCTGACCGAGGACGAACTGCGCCAATGCCTGGAACACACATTGGCCAGCCTGTCCGAACTGCAGGCCAGCGTGCTGGTGTTGCGCGAACGCCAGGGCCTGGAGCTGGAGGCGATCTGTAATCTTCTCGACATCTCCCTCTCCAATGCCCGTGTGCTGCTGCACCGGGCACGCCTGAAAGTCTTCGCCACCCTGGAACATTTCGAGGAGACAGGCCAATGCTGACCTGCAAGGAACTGGTCGCTCACTCCAGCGATTTTCTCGACGGCCAACTGACCCTGCGCCAGCGCCTGGCCGTACGCGCCCACCTGGCCATGTGCGGCAACTGTCGGCGTTTTATCCGCCAGATGAAACTGACCCAGGCGGTGATCCGGCAGATGCCGGAGGAGGAGTTACCTGAACTCGATGTGCTGGCCGAGCACCTGGCGCAGAATCGGCGTGATCAGGGGTGAACTGCGTCAATGTTGAGGGGCTTGGTTGCGTCCTCACGCGTAGGGTGGATCGGGGTGCGTAGTCGACGCTTTTTTCATCCACCGTTTGCGGTGGTTGTTCGGGCTACTTGCTAGCGCCCTAGGGCTAAGAAACCTCGCTTGCAAGAGCAGCACCGTAGGATGGGTAGAGCAACGCGAAACCCTTCGAATTTCCCCCGGGTTTCGCTGTGCTCTACCCAGGCTACTTGCTCGACACCCTGGCTGAGCGTCTGGCGCAGAACCAGCGCAATCAGGTGTGAGCGAGGGGGGTTATTGGTTTCTCGGATGTCCACTCCCGGAACAGGCGAGCCCCGCAGTGGAGCAAAGCCGATAAGAATGATGATCCGTGTGATCGATTGAACGCTTGGCCCCCGCTGCGCGAACTACAGAATGGCCAGGGCGTGAGCGCCCAGAACAGGCCGGATATACGAATGTAACCGCGCTGACGACAGGTTCGAAAAGCTATTGTTTACTACTTGTGGGGGGAGTCCATATCCACTTGTTAGGCGCTAATTTGATAGCTGACTATGCTCCGATGACTTCTTTGGCTCGAATTGCTGCTGATGTAATTATATTGATGGCATTTTTTGTGATTTTTTCATCAGGGCTAAGCCTGTTGTGATATTGCAATACCCAATTGCCAGCAGCCATTTTTAGTGCCGCAGGGAGATATTTTTGCAACAAAAAATAGTCACTTATTTGGATTCCAAGCAATGCAATAATACTGATTTCATTTGATTTTTCTAAGTACTGTGTGAGCGGGCCAAACAGTCTTATACTTTGTGTGCCGGATATTTTCCTTAAAAAGCTATCGCCGTCGGAAAGTCTTCTGTCTGGCTTTGGTAAGTAATCGGAGATTTTTTCGAATAGCATAGCTTTTGCGATTGATAGTTCAGCTATAGCTTGCTCGTACTCTTTGCTTTCTAGCATCGTTTCTGCGCTTTTTATCTGAGCGCGAATGTGTGGGTATGGAATTAACTCAGCAAGCGATAGCGATGAAAACTCTATTGAGTGAAACTCATAGAAACTGATGGATAAAAATTCTTCAGTGTATGCTTTAAATTTTTTTGCTTCAGAAATGTCTGGTAAATTCCCATAGTGCTTGAAGTTAACTCGTGCCTTGTTTAGTTCTAGTATTTTGGCTTTGAAAGGAAGTGATGAGTTATTTGTATTTCCTTTGGCGTTCTTTACAAGGTCAAAAAATGCAGTGAACGGGGTTTTATCATTTGCTTCGGCGTCAAGGGTTTTCAATAGTGACCATATGAATATTTCTATCGAGTCTTGGAATAGTGAGATTGAAACCCCTGCCGAAACTGGGTCATCTTTCTCAGCATACCCTGAGCCAATCAAAAACAATCTTTTGGCTAGAAGTAACTGCTCTGTCATGCGTATTCCTTTTATCCTAACGTTTGAATTCACCGATCTGCGCGGTTTTTTGCACAGATCCAGTGGAATGAAATGTTAGATGTCCTCAAGTTGGTAACTTCGATAGTCAGCGAGCGCAATAGAGTTGGTGGTCTCAATATCAATGTCGGGAAACTTCTCGCGAACGAGCGCAAGTAGTGATCTTAGATATTGGTCTGCCTCATTGATCGCCTCAGAAAAGGCGTCATGAGCAGCCTTGGCCTCTTGGTCTCGATAGTTGTCGTCTCGGCTGTCAAATTTGTGAAAGTGACCGTTGTTTGTGTTTATAAAGTATTTGCCGAAGCTGAGGCTTTTCCCCCAATTCGCATGAAGTCCCAAAGTGGCGACTCGAAGGTCATCATCATATATATGGAAGTTTGAGGCATTGATCTTTCCGTTTAGTCCTTCCCAGAAGTGGAAAATGCTATTGTCAATAAAATGAAGACGCCCGTAGTAGATGAAGTTATCGAAGGTGGGTGTATGTACACTGTTTAATAACTTTAACATGGTTTCCCTGTCTTTCTTGGCCTCCGGCGATTCACCAGCGGGCGAAGCGAGAAGTCTTAGGGCTGCAGAGTGGGCGCGAATAAGACTCAAAATTAGTGCTGCGACTAGTCCGAGTGCAATCGCAAACGGAAATCCTAGTACTGAGAGTTGCTGGCGGGATGGTGCATCGATAAAGGGCGCAAGCGGTGCGGCCATACAGGTTAATAGGGTAAAGCTCACGGCGTAGTAGGCCCAACTATATCTCGTGACTTGGCGCTGATGGTCAATTGTTGGCTTTGCAGAGACGAAACTATTGTTGCGCAATGAGACGAGGTGGCCGGCGAAGCGATAGTCGTAGATACAACCGGTCGGATCATCCGCAGACAAGAGTTTTTCGATAATGGGAACAGGTGCTTTGATTTTGAATAGATCCGAAAAGAACTGCTGAATCTGTGCGTTCTTCAACTGCGATTTTTTCTGCTCGATCATTAAGAGTAATTCGCCAATTTCGCTGCGTCGTGAGACTGGTGGTGCCAATTTCAGCTTGAACAGTGCATATCCACCATAAGCGATGAAAAAAACTCCCAGCGAAAAGAGATACCAATTCGGATCGTTCCCGGCAGCAAGGTCAGCTTTCAGGAAGCCGAAATCTAGTTGAATCCTTCCGTTGATGCTGAGCGGCTGTGAGAAATATAGAAAGGCGAAGCCCGATACGAGAAATGCGCCGATTGCCTTGTTTTCAAAGCTGGGATTGGCAATCCGGTTTATGAATCTCAGGGCAATGCTTTTGAGCGTGAGTGGTTCGTTCATGAGAAATCTAACGTTTGGTTAAAGGGCGGGCTTTAGCCCGTCCCAGTGAGCGACGCTAGCGGCTTGAATGCTGCAATGGACTCTCCCCACACCACAGTTCTATCCCAAAGTTTCGAGGTTTTTGAACGGGAGAGCCGTTATGAAGTGCATCGCTGTTGATCTGGCCAAGTCCGTTTACCAAGTTGCCGAGTGTGTCCGTTCCGGCCAAGTGGTGCAGCGCAAGCGGCTGAACCGAGAGGCGTTCCGGCGATATATACAGGAGCAGGCCGAGCCGGTCGAGTGGGTGATGGAAGCCTGCGGCACAGCGCATTACTGGGGGCGCTTGGCGCAATCGCTCGGTCATCAGGTCAGGCTGCTGCATCTTCGGTACGTGCTGCCCTATCGCCGTCGTAGCAAGACCAAGCGTAATGACTGCGATGCCATGCTGTAAGTCGCGCGTTCCTCCGACATTCATCCCATGCCTGTAAAGGGCCGTGATCAGCAACAGCTCCAGCGCGTGGATGACGCTTTTTTCATCCACCGTTTGCGCTGGCCGTTCGGGCTACTGGCTATCGAAAGCCTCGCCGCTGAAGCTCCCACGGTGCGGTGGATTTTTCTGTGTCTGTGGGAGCGGGCGGCTCTCGCATCCTGCTTCGCTCTAGCTCCTGCATCCATGCAGTCGTAGCCGCGACTGGTGGCGGGCAACGCTCCCCGGATTTCATCCGGGCTACGGAAAATTTTTGTCTCTGCTGTAACGCCCGCACCTGTGCCTCGTCCATTGCTGCGAGGGCGCCAATCCGGCGCCGTATTCGAAGCCGATGGAGAGATGCCATGAAACAACTCAATACCCTGACCGCTACCCTGGGCGCCGCGCTGCTGAGCACCGTTGCCTTTACCGCGCAGGCCGCGAGCAACCCGTTCGCCGCGCAGGAGCTGAGCAGCGGCTATAGCCTGGCTGCCGGTGAGAAGGCGCAGGAAGGTTCCTGCGGTGAAGGCAAATGTGGCGGTGAGATGAAAGGCGATATGAAAGCGGACAAGGAAGGCTCCTGCGGCGCCGACAAGAAGACTGACGCCGAAGGCAAGTGCGGCGGCGAGAAGCACGAGTAAGGGCGCAGGGGAGGACGGATCATGCACCTCGCAAACCTAACCGGCGCCGGTCTCGGCCTGCGTCGCGGGTTACTCGCCGAGCTGATTGGCGATCAAGCCAGCGGCGCCGACTTTCTCGAAGTGGCGCCGGAGAACTGGATCGGCGTCGGTGGCCGCCTGGGCAAGCAATTGCGCGCCCTGAGCGAGCGCCGGCCGTTGCTGTGCCATGGTCTGTCCCTCAACCTCGGCGGCTTCGCGCCGCTGAATCTGGAGTTGCTGCACGCCATCAAGGGCTTTCTCGACGCGCATGGCGTGCTGGCCTACAGCGAGCATCTGTCGGCCTGTGCCGACGATGGCCTGCTCTATGACTTAATGCCGTTGCCGTTTTCCGAAGAGTCGGTGGCGCGCATCGCCGAGCGCGTGCGTATCGTGCAGGACGTGCTGGAGCGGCCGCTGATCATCGAGAATGTCTCGGCCTACGCGCGCCTGCCCGGCGAGCTGGATGAGGCGGATTTCGTTCGCGCGGTGCTGGAGCGTGCTGACTGCCAATTGTTGCTGGACGTCAACAACGTCTACGTCAACAGTCTGAACTTCGACTTCGATGCCGAAGCCTATATCGCCGCGATGCCCAGTGAGCGCATCGCCTATTTGCACGTCGCCGGGCATTACGACCAGGCGGCAGATCTGAAGATCGACACCCACGGTGCGCCGGTGATCGACCCGGTGTGGGCATTGCTGAGCCGCGCTTATGCGCAGCATGGCGTACGCCCGACGCTGCTGGAGCGCGACTTCAACTTCCCGCCGCTGGCCGAGCTGTATGCCGAGCTGGCGCATATCCGCAGCCTGCAACAGGCCGCGCAACCGCAGAGCAGGTACGGCACATGAGCAGCGTGCAATTGCAGCGCGACTTCGCTGCGCGTATTCGCCAGCCCGAGGCGCAGCCGCTGTTGCCGGGCATCAGCGGCGAGCGCATGGCGATCTACGAGGAGCTTTTCTTCAACAACGTCGCTAGCCTGGTCAGCGGCGCCTTTCCGGTGCTGCGCGGGGTTCTCGGGGGCGAGCGCTGGCAACGGCTACTGCGCGCGTTCTTCGCCGAGCATCGGGCGAGTACGCCGTACTTTCTGGAAATCAGCCAGGAGTTCATCGCCTGGCTGCAGCAGGGCTATCGCGCCGAGCCTGACGACCCTGCGTTCATGCTGGAGCTGGCTCATTACGAGTGGGTCGAGCTGGCGCTGGATGTCAGCGATGCGCGGTTGCCCGCGCAAGGCTGGTCGCCACTGGCCTGGCCGCTGGCCTATTGCTGGCCGGTGCAGAGGATCGGTGCCGATCACTGCCCCACGCAGCCGCCTGACGAGCCGACCTGCCTGCTGGTCTGGCGCGATCGCCAGGATCAGGTGCGCTTCATGCAACTGGCGCCGTTCGCCTATCAGTTGGCGTTGCGCCTGCAGGCTGGCGAGCCGCCGATGCAGGCGCAGCTTGGGTTGGCCGCCGCCCATGGTCTGGCCGCTGATCGCAACTATTTCGCTAACGCTCGCGTACTGCTGGATGACTGGCAGGCGCGCGATATCTGGTTTCCCCATTCCGAGGACTGACCACCATGATCGCTTTGCTCAATCGCTTTCAGGATGCGCTGGAGGCCACCCGGCGCCTGGATTTTCTCGGCCCGCTGTTGCTGCGCCTGTATCTGGTGCCGGTGTTCTGGATGGCCGGCATGCAGAAGCTGGCCGATATCGACGCCACCGCCGCCTGGTTCGGTAACCCGGACTGGGGCCTGGGCCTGCCATTTCCCGAACTGCTGGCCTGGGCGGCGGCGCTGACCGAGGCTGGTGGCGCCATCCTGCTGCTGTTTGGTTTTGCCGTGCGCTGGATCAGTATTCCCTTGATCGTCACCATGCTGGTGGCGATCGTCACCGTGCACTGGCCCTATGGTTGGCAGGCGATTGCCGACCCGTCCGCGCCCTTCGCCAATGAGCGTGTGCTGGCAGCGGCAGAGAAACTCGAACGGGCGCGGGCGATTCTGCGTGAGCACGGCAATTACGATTGGCTGACTGGCAGCGGCAAGTTCGTGGTGCTGAACAACGGCATCGAGTTCGCCGCCACCTATCTGGTGATGTTGGTGGCGTTGTTCTTCAGTGGGGCAGGGCGTTGGTTGAGCGTCGATTACTGGCTGGCACGGCGCTGGCGCCGTTGAGGGTTCAGGCGTCGTCGCGCAGAGCGTCGATCCATTCCTTGGGCACGTCGCGCTTGAGCGCCAGTTGGCACTGCTGGCTGTCGGGGTCGAAGACGATTACCGCCTCGCCCTTGTCCAGGGCGCGGCGCACGCGCTGTACGCGGGTTTCCAGTGGGGTGTCGTCGCCGTTGTCGGTGCCGTCACGGGTGACGAAGTCTTCGATCAGGGCGGTAAGGGTTTCAGCTTGCAGCAGGTTGGCGGGGATCAGCACGGTGGGGCGCTCCGGTCGGACGGCGCCCATGATAAAGGCTGTCAGGATGGGCTGCGAGCCTGCAGGTAGCGCTCCAGGGTGCTGTAAAGCAGGCCGCTGTCCAGCGGTTTGCCGAGGAAGTCGTCCATGCCGGCATCGAGACCGTTCTGCCGATGCTCTTCGAGAATGTGCGCGGTCAGGGCGATGATCGGTACTGCGGGCAACGGCGTGTCACGCTCCAGGCGGCGAATCTGCCGGGTGGCCTCGAAGCCGTCCATCTGCGGCATTTCGCAGTCCATGAGGATCAGGTGGACGCCGCCGGGATCCCGGCGGTACTCGTCCACGGCGGCCTGGCCATTGGTGACCAGCTTCACGCTGTAGCCACGCTTCTTCAGGAAGCCTTGTACCACCAACTGATTCACCGGGTTGTCTTCTGCGACCAGGATGCAGGGGGCTTCGCCCTTGTCGCTGCGTATCTCTCGGATCAACTGATGCACCTTTGCACGGGGTTCTGCGTATAGCTCGTTCAATGCCAGGCGCAGAGCATTGACCGCGACCGGTTGGGCCAGGTGCTGCAGGCGCAGCCCCTGACTGGGGGGCAGAGTCTGGCAGTTCTCGGGAGGGCATACCAGCAACACGCGCTGTCCGGGTTGCAGCTTGTGACGCAGCGATTCGAGCCAGTGCATGACGCTGCCGGGCCAGGGCGCCATCAGCACCAGTAGGGGCGGCGCCTTGAAGTCCTCCAGGTAGTCCTGCAGGCGTTCGGGCGTCTGGCAGCGCTCGGTACGCAAGCCCCAGCGGCCGAGCAGGCGGCTCATGGCGTCCAGGCCCAGGCCGTCGAGCGAGGCGAGCAGGGCGGTACGCCCGTTGAGCAGGCGCGTCAGCTCGTCGGGGGCGGCCGCCTCGGCGAGCAGCGGTACGTCGAAAGCGAAGCGGGTGCCCTGGCCGATGGTGCTTTGCACCTCGATGCGGCCGCCCATCATTTCCACCAGTTCCTTGCTGATCGCCAGGCCGAGGCCGCTGCCGCCATAGCGGCGGGTGGTGCTGGAGTCGCCCTGGGCGAAGGACTCGAACAGCTTGGCCAGCACCTGTTCACTGATGCCGATACCGCTGTCGCCCACCGCGAAGACCAGATGCGGGTTGCCCTGGCTGTCGTTGCGCAGGCTGACGCTGAGCGCGACGTGGCCCTCGGGAGTGAACTTCAGGGCGTTGCTGAGCAGGTTCATCAGCACCTGCTTGAGCCGTGTCGGGTCGCCCTGGATGCGCCGTGGCACGCCGGCTTCCAGGCTGACATAGAGGCGCAGGCGCTTGTCCAGCGCCTGGCCGGTGAACAGGCTGAGCGTCTCGGAAATCATGTCTTCGAGGTCGAAGTCGATCTGCTCCAGGCTGAGCTTGCCGGATTCGATGCGGGCGTAGTCGAGGATGTCGTTGATCACCGCCATCAGCGAGCTGCCGGAGCTGGAGATAGTGTCCACGTAGAAACGCTGGCTGCGGTCGAGCGGCGTTTCGCGCAGCAGTTGCAGCATGCCCAGTACGCCATTGAGCGGCGTACGGATCTCATGGCTCATCTTGGCCAGGAAGCGGCTCTTGGCCTGGCTCTCGAACTCTGCCTGTTCGGCCGCGCGGCGCGACTGGAAGCCTTCTTCCTTGAGCAGGTTGATGCGGTCGGCCAGGCCGATGGACAGGGTGATCAGTTCGAGGGTGACGCCGATTTTCACCACGGTGCCGCCGAACACCCCGAACACTTCAAGGCCGAGCGAGCCGGTGGTGGCCTGGATGAAGGCGAACAGCAGCACGGCCCAGGCCAGGGTGTAGTAGGAGCCGTAGCGCACGCCGCGACGCCAGGCGTACAGGCCGGTCAGCAGGAGGATCAGCGAGACCAGCGAAACGGTCAGGCTGGCGAGGATGTTCCAGGCGGCGAAACCGATCAGCGGCACCGAAACCAGGCAGCCGATGCAGGCCAGCATGAGCAGGCGCAGGCCGGTGTCCAGGCGCGGGAAGAACTGCGCGGCATGCAGGAAGTGGCGGCTGAACTGGATGGCGCTCAGGCAGTGCAGGTACATCAGGATGTAGATGGCCACCGATTGCAGCGCCACGTGTTCGGGCAGTAGCTTGAACAACATGCCGTCGAAACAGGCGGCGAGCAGGCCGACGTTGAGGTTGTAGGCCAGGTACCAGAGGTAGGCGGATTCGCGCAGCGACAGGTAGAGAAACAGGTTGTAGCAGAACATGGCAAACAGCACGCCGTAGAACGCACCGTTGAAACCCATGAGGTTTTCTTGCGCGGCCGCGCTGGCCCCATGAGTGGCGAAGAACAGGGGCACGAACACCGTGCTGGTGGTCTCGACCCGCACCAGCAGGGTGCTGACGCCTGGCTCCACCTGCAGCGGGAACCAGAAGTTGCGCACCTTGACCGGGCGTTGGGCGAAGGCGAAGTGATCACCGCTTTCCTGGCGCAGCGTCTGCCCCAGCGGATCGATCAGGTACACCTGCAGGTCATCGAGCAGCGGGTAGTTGACCTCCAGATAGCCGCCCAGCGGGTGTTCGAGGCTATTGACCAGGCGCAGCTTGAACCACCAGACCGAGTTGTTCTTGCCCAGATTGGCGTACTCGCCTTTGAGCGGCTGAAACGCCGCATCGTCCAGCGCCATAATCTGGTCGCTGTCCATCTGCCCACCGGCGTCTTCGTAATAGGTCGTGTACGGGCCGAGGGAAAGGCGCAGCTCGTCGCTATCCAGCGGCGCGGGTTGCGCGGCCCAGAGCGGGCCGGCCAGCCAGAACAGGAGCAAAGCCAGGCAGAAACGAGGCATCCGTGAACCTCAGAGGGGCCATGCAGGCATGGCCGGCAGTCATTCCAACGTCGCGGTGCGACGATCCGTATGAAGAGTAGTCGCGCGAATCGCGGCCACAAAAAGGGGAGCTGTCGCTCCCCTCGCTTTCCGTTGCCGTCACTTTGCCTTTATGCCGAGCGGCCTTCAAGCGTCCTGATCACGTTGCCCCAACAGGCTGTCCACCGAAGGCACACGGGTATCGCTTTCCATTTGCGCCTCGTGTTCCAACTGGTGGCTGAAGCGCTCCAGCGAGCCCTGCGCCGGCTGCGCGTCGCTGGCGAAAACCGGTGGGCTGAGCACGTAGGCAGTGAGGATCTGGGTCAGCGCCTTGAGGCTGTCGGTGTGGGTGCGCTCGTAGCCGTGAGTGGCGTCGCAACCGAAGGCCAGCAATGCCGTGCGGATATCGTGGCCGGCGGTTACGGCCGACTGGGCGTCGCTGTGGTAGTAGCGGAACAGATCGCGGCGCACCGGGATGTCGTTTTCCGCCGCCAGACGCAGCAGTTGCCGCGACAGGTGATAGTCATAGGGGCCGCCGGAATCCTGCATGGCCACGCTGACCGCGTGCTCACTGGACTGCTGGCCAGGCGCGACCGGGGCGATGTCGATGCCGACGAACTCGCTGACGTCCCAGGGCAGGGCAGCGGCGGCGCCGGAGCCAACCTCTTCGGTGATGGTGAACAGCGGATGGCAGTCGATCATCGGCTGCAGGCCATGGTCGCGAATTGCCTTGAGCGCGGTCAGCAGAGCGGCGACACCGGCTTTGTCATCGAGGTGACGGGCGCTGATATGGCCGCTTTCGGAGAACTCCGGCAGCGGGTCGAAGGCCACGATATCGCCCACCGAGATGCCCAGCGAATCGCAATCGGCACGGGTGGCGCAGTAGGCGTCCAGGCGCAGTTCGACGTGATCCCAGCTCACCGGCAAGGTATCCACAGCGGTGTTGAAGGCATGCCCGGAGGCCAGCAGCGGCAATACGCTGCCACGGATCACGCCGTTGTCGGTGAACAGGCTGACGCGGCTGCCTTCGGCGAAACGGCTCGACCAGCAGCCCACCGGTGCCAGGCCGAGGCGGCCGTTGTCCTTGATCTCGCGGACGATGGCGCCAATGGTGTCGAGGTGCGCGGACACGGCGCGGTCGAAGCGTTCGTACTCGCTCTGGCGCCCGCGCAGGGTGGCGCGGATGGTGCCGCGACGGGTCAGCTCGAAGGGGATTTCCAGTTCTTCCAGACGCTCGGCGACGTAGCGCACGATGGTGTCGGTGAAACCGGTGGGGCTGGGAATGGCGAGCATTTCCAGCAAGACCTTGTGCAGGTAGTCGAGGTCGGGTTCGGGTAGTTGTTGCATATAGTCTCCTCGGCGTTTGAGTCTTCCCACTCCCGTTTGCGGGAGTGGGCCGGGCGAGTAGCTCAGCTTGTGGCGTGGCTCAGCGGGAACAGCAGGTCGACGAAACGCTCGGCGGTCGGCTGAGGCTCATGGTTGGCCAGGCCGGCACGCTCATTGGCTTCGATGAATACGTACTCGGCTTGATCGGCGGCGGGCACCAGCAGGTCGAGGCCGACCACCGGGATGTCCAACGCTCGCGCGGCCTTGATCGCGGCGTCACGCAGGGTCGGGTGGAGGATCGCGGTGACGTCCTCCAGGGTGCCGCCGGTGTGCAGGTTGGCGGTCTTGCGCACGGCCAGGCGCTCGCCGGCCGGCAGTACGCTGTCGTAGTCGAGGCCGGCACCGTGCAGCGTGCGCAGGGTTTCGGCGTCCTTGGGGATGCGGCTCTCGCCACCGGTGGCAGCCTGGCGGCGGCGGCTCTGTGCGTCGATCAACTGGCCGATGCTGTGGCGGCCATCGCCGATGATCTCGGCCGGGCGGCGGATGGCTGCAGCCACCACTTCATAGCCGATCACCAGCACGCGCAGGTCATGGCCGGCGTGATAACTCTCCAGCAGCACGCGCTGGTCGAAAACACGGGCGCGTTCGATGGCCTCCTGCACCTCGCCGGGCGTGCGCAAATCCACCGCCACGCCTTGACCCTGTTCGCCGTCGACCGGCTTGACCACCACCGAGCCATGCTCGGCCAGGAAGGCGGCGTTGTCCTCGGCGCTGCCGGCCAGGCGTTGCGCCGGCACGCTGAGGCCGGCGCGTGACAGGGTGCGATGGGTCAGGCGCTTGTCCTGACACAGGGTCATGCTCACGGCGCTGGTCAGGTCGCACAGCGACTCACGGCAGCGGATGCGCCGGCCGCCGTGACTGAGGGTGAACAGTCCGGCTTCGGCATCGTCCACCGTTACTTCGATACCTCGACGCAGCGCCTCATCGACGATGATGCGGGCGTAAGGGTTGAGTTCGGCCTGTGGGCCGGGGCCGAGGAACAGCGGCTGGTTGATGCCGTTCTTGCGCTTGAGGCTGAAGGTCTGCAGTTCACGGAAGCCAAGCTTGGCGTAGAGCTTCTTGGCCTGTTGGTTATCGTGCAGCACCGACAGGTCGAGGTAGCTCAAGCCGCGGCTCATGCCGTGTTCGATCAGGTGGCGCACCAGTACTTCGCCGACACCGGGGCGGCTGCATTGCGGGTCGACCGCCAGGCACCAGAGGCTGCTGCCGTTTTCCGGATCGCGGAAGGCACGCTGGTGGTTGAGGCCCATGACGCTGCCGATCACCGCGCCGCTGTCTTCGTCCTCGGCCAGCCAGTAGGTGGGGCCGCCTTCGTTGTAGGGCGTGAGCTTGGCCGGGTCGATGGGCAGCATGTTACGGGTCTGGTACAGGCAGTTGATGGCCTGCCAATCCGCCTCGTTCTGTGCACGGCGAATACGAAAGCCGCGAAAACTGCGGCGCGCCGGACGGTAGTCGGTGAACCACAGGCGCAAGGTGTCGGAGGGGTCGAGAAAAAGCTGCTGCGGGGCGTGTGCCAGCACTTGATGGGGAGCAGCGACGTACAGGGCGATATCGCGCTCGCCGGGTTGCTCATCGAGCAGGGATTCGGCCAGCGCCATGGCGTCCGGGTAGGTGTGGCCGATCAGCAGGCGACCCCAGCCGCAGTGAATGGCCTGCGGTTGGCTCGGCTCGCTGGTGTGATCTTCGGCCAGGCGCGCCTGCAAGCGCTCGTAGGAGGGTGTCTGGCCACGGATCAGGCGTTGTTTGAAGGCAGGGGAGCGCATGAGTTGTCCTTCGCCGGTCTGAGCCGGATCGAGTGTTGAGTCATGTCGAGCCGAAATGGCATCTGGGCGACGACCGTTCTTTAACGCGTAGGAGCGGCTGGGCGGCATTGCGCTGCAGCCGCTCCTGCGTCGTTACAGACCCTGTTCGCTCAGCCACAGGTTGAGCGCCGCCAACTGCCACAGCTTGGAGCCGCGCAGCGGCGTGAGCTGGCCCTGCGGGTTAGTCAGCAACTGATCGAGCATGCTCGGGTTGAACAGGCCGCGATCCTGGCTGGGGTCGAGCAGCAGATCGCGCACCCAGCCCAGGGTGGCGCCTTCCAGATGCTTGAGGCCCGGCACCGGGAAGTAACCCTTGGGTCGGTCGATCACCTCGCTGGGGATGACCTTGCGCGCCGCTTCCTTGAGCACGTACTTGCCGCCTTCGGGCAGCTTGAACCGTGCCGGGATACGCGCCGACAGCTCGGCCACGCGGTAGTCGAGGAACGGCGTGCGCGCCTCCAGGCCCCAGGCCATGGTCATGTTGTCCACGCGCTTGACCGGGTCATCGACCAGCATCACGGTGCTGTCCAGGCGCAGCGCCTTGTCCACGGCGGCGTCTGCACCCGGCATGGCGAAGTGTTCGCGGACGAACTCGCCGGCCATGTCGCCGGTCAACCAGGCGGGCTGCACACAAGTGGCATATTCGTCGTGCTCGCGGTCGAAGAAGGCGGCGCGGTAGGCAGCGAATGCATCCTTGGCGCCATCGACCTGTGGGTACCAGTGGTAACCGGCGAACAGTTCGTCGGCGCCCTGGCCGCTCTGCACCACCTTGCAGTGCTTGGCCACTTCACGCGAGAGCAGGTAGAAGGCGATGCAGTCGTGGCTGACCATCGGCTCGCTCATGGCGCGGAAGGCCTGCGGCAGTTGCTCGAGAATCTCGTGCTCGCCGATGCGCAGCTGATGATGCTGGGTGCCAAAGCGCTGTGCGATCAGATCCGAATACTGGAACTCGTCACCGCGCTCGCCGCCGGCGTCCTGAAAACCGATGGAGAAGGTCAGCAGGTTTTCCACGCCGGCTTCGCGCAGCAGGCCGACCAGCAGGCTCGAATCGACGCCGCCGGAGAGCAGCACGCCAACATCCACGGCGGCACGCTGACGAATCTCCACCGCCTCGCGCATGGCTTGCAGCGTGCGGTCGCGCCATTCTTCAAAGCCGTAATTCACTTCCTCGCCCTGTGGGCCGAACTGCAGCGCCCACCAGGTCTTTTGCTCGACCTCGCCGTCGGCGTCGACACGCATCCAGGTGGCCGGCGGCAGCTTCTCGACACCCGCCAGAATGGTGCGCGGCGCCGGTACCACGGCATGGAAATTCAAATAGTGGTTGAGGGCGACGGCATCCAGCGTCTTGGCGATATCGCCACCTTGCAGCAGGGCCGGCAGCGACGAGGCGAAGCGCAGGCGCTCGCCAGTGCGCGACAGGTACAGCGGCTTGATGCCGAGGCGGTCACGGGCGATGAACAGGCTTTGCGTGTCGCGCTCCCAGACGGCAAAGGCGAACATGCCGTTGAGCTTGGGCAGCAGCTTTTCGCCCCAGGCGTGGTAGCCCTTGAGCAGCACCTCGGTGTCGCCGCCGGAGAAGAAGCGATAACCCAGCGTTTCCAGCTCGGCACGCAATTCGGGGTAGTTGTAGATGGCGCCGTTGAACACCATCGACAGGCCGAGATCGCTGTCGATCATCGGCTGGCCCGAGGCTTCGGCCAGATCCATGATCTTCAGGCGGCGATGGCCGAGGGCGATGGGGCCCTGGCTGTGGAAGCCGTGGGCATCGGGGCCGCGAGGGGCCAGGTGGTGGGTGATGCGTTCGACTGCCGCCAGATCCGCGGGGCGTCGATCAAAACGAAGTTCTCCAGCTATTCCGCACATAGTTCCTTACCGGTGTTGCCGTTGGGGAGTGGCTCGTGGTCGAGCCTTTTACACCAAAACAAAATAATGCTTTCATGTCAAAGTTTTGGTTGTTATGAATTGGTGCTTATGAGTGATAAAAAAGTTCCTGTTGAAATAGATTTGTCATCTGTCATGGCCTTCGAGATGCCTCTGTTCCAGGCCTTGCGCCGCCTGCAGCAGGCAGGGGAGGTGCATGCCAAGCGCCTGGCCCGCTTCGGTGGGCTGACGCCGATGCAGTTGATGATCCTGCAGGTTTTGGCCAGCGAGACGCGCCTGACCGCCAGCGTACTCAGCAGCCGCGTCAGCCTGACCGCCGCGACGCTGTCCGGCCTGCTCGACCGCCTCGAAGAGCGTGGCCTGTTGCAGCGCCAGCGCGATGATCAGGATCGCCGCCGCCAATGGCTGCTGATCAGCGAGGCCGGACGTGAGTTGATCCAGCAGGCGCCATCGTTGATGCCACCGGAGTTCAATCAGCGTTTCGCCGCGCTGGCCGAGTGGGAGCGCCACAGCTTGGCTGCGGCACTCTTGAGGGCCGCCGAGCTGTGTGGCGAGATGGACTGAGCCGGGTGGTGACCCTAGGTTGCCAAACTGTCCTTTCGTAGGAGCCCCGCCCCGGGGCGAAGCTTTTCAATTGCGCATTCCCCCGGTTCGCGGCGGGGCGCCGCTCCTACCCAATTCGCAGCGGCGACGTTTAACTGAATGGCATTAGGCGGTGACCCGTCTTTTTCAGAAAAAATTCAAGCAGGGTGTTGACTTAGCGTCGCTGCCTGCATAAAGTGCGCGCCTCGCTAAGGCACATGGGTGATTAGCTCAGCCGGGAGAGCATCTGCCTTACAAGCAGAGGGTCGGCGGTTCGATCCCGTCATCACCCACCATAGCCCTAGTGAGAAGGACGAAAGTCCACCGACGCGCAGCGGTAGTTCAGTCGGTTAGAATACCGGCCTGTCACGCCGGGGGTCGCGGGTTCGAGTCCCGTCCGCTGCGCCATTATTTCCCAGATCGACGGTTAGTCGGTTTGAGATGGCAAAGCCCGCAAGGGCGCTATCAGATGCAAGACGTTTTAGAGAGTTCTCTGGACGAAAGTCCAACCGACACGCAGCGGTAGTTCAGTCGGTTAGAATACCGGCCTGTCACGCCGGGGGTCGCGGGTTCGAGTCCCGTCCGCTGCGCCATATACGAAACCCGCTGATCGCGAGATCAGCGGGTTTTTTATTGCCTGTGACTTTTCGTCATCTTGTCTTCATTTCGCGAACGTAGCTTGCTATCGATCAGCTGAAATGACAGGAGAGCAGCAGATGGACGATTACCAGGAAGAATTGCTCGAGCGTGATGCCTTCGATCAGGACGTGACTGAAGCGGATGACGCTACTGAGCTTTGAGCAGCGCTACCGCCCCGGCGTTGGGCGCGGCGGTAGTCGCCGGGCGTTTGCCCGAGCCAGCGTTTGAAGGCGCGCTGGAACGCTTCGGCTGAGGCGAAACCGAGCAGGTAGGCGATTTCGCCGAAGGCCAGTTCAGTGTCGCGGATATAGGCCGTGGCCAGGTCGCGGCGGGTATCGTTGAGGATGGTGCGAAACTGCGTGCCTTCCTCGGCGAGCTTGCGCCTGAGCGTCCAGCTCGGCAACTGCAGGCTGCGGGCGACCTCCTGCAGATCCGGCTCGTGTCCATGCAGCAGCGGGCCGAGCAACTGGATCACCCGTTCACGCAGGCTGCGCGTGCGGGTCAACTGATCCAGCTCTCGCTCGCACAATTCCAGCAGATGCCGCCAGGTGCCCGGGCAATGTTCCGGGTTACGCAGGGCCAGGGTCTCGCTACTGAGGCGCAGGCGATTGGCGCCGGCTGCGAAGTCCACCGGGCAGCCGAAGGTGCTGGCATAACGCTCGCCATACTCGGGTGCAGGAAATTCGATCTCGACCTTCTCCGCGCTGATCGGGCGGGCTACCACCTGGCTCAGGTTGCTCTGCCAGCCAGCCAGCACCGAATCCACCACGAAGCGGTTGTAGGCGTTGTACGGGCTGATGGAATAGAAGTGCAGCCACGCACCGCGGCTGTCTTCGCTGAAGCTGGAATGGCCGCGGTAGTTGGCGGCGTAGAGCGGTTCGAAACGGGTCAGGGTGCGCGCCGCCTCGCGCAGATCCGGCGCTTGTGCGGCGCAGATGCCGGCTAGGCCGATATGCGCCAGACGGCTCAGCCTGCCCATGCTCAGGCCGAGCGCCGGCTCGCCGCTCAGGGCAATGGCGCTGTGGCCCAGGCGCATATAGCGCGGAATCGACAGGCGTGCACGGGGTTCGGCCAGGCGTTCGGCATTCAGGCCAAACTGTTGCAGCAGCGGCTGAGGGTCATGCCCGCACTCGGCGAGTGCGGCTGCCAGTGCCTGGGTGAAGCCGACAGAGAGGTCGCCGAGGCGAATGCGTGAGGCTTTCATAACCACAGATTGACCAGTTGGGCGCCACTGCGCGCGTCGCCGAACAGGGGCTGGCCAGGTTCTACCACCAGGCTGCGTGGCTGCGCCGCTTTACCCCACAGACGACCGCGCAGTTGCACGGCGATGGCCGCGCGCAGGCTGTGCTGCTGCATCTGCTGCATCTGCTGCGCGAGGCGGGTTGCCTGCTCCGGGCTCGCTTGCCTGCTGGTCGGCAGGGCCAGCAGCTCGGCCTGTTGTGCGGCCAGCAGGCGATGGTGCTCGCTGTCCTGGGCGTCCTTTCCGAGCAGAATGCCCAGCCGTCCGGCGGGTGTATCAAGCACATGCAGCTGCGAGGGCGGGGCGCCTGCGATGATCTGGTCACCTTGCGTCTGGCGTTGTGGCTGGCCGATGGGATTACCGGCGCTGTCGAAGACCAGGCTGACGTTGTACAGCGGCCCGTTGGCCACTTTCAGTTGGCCCAGCTCGACTCGGGGCTCCGGCAGCACGATGGAGCCGGCCACCAGCGTCACGCCATAGTCGCGCGCCAGGCCGCCGAACAGTTGCTGGTAGTCGCGTGCCATGGTCTTTGCCTTGGTGCGGATCATGGCGTCCTGCAGCCGTGCCTCGCCCTTGGCGGTCAGCAGCGCCTGGGTGAATGACAGCGGATTGCTCGCGGCCAGCCAGTGCAGCGCCTGCTGCCGGTCGCGGGCCTGATACAGTTCGTCCTTCTCGCCGACGGCCAGCAGCCAGGTGCCGATATGTTCGGGCAACACCACCAGGGTGCGTGCATTGAGCAGGTTCAGATCGCGAGCATGATCGAGGTAGGCCGCCAGCTTCAGGCGCAGGCGCTCGACGCTCTGGTAGTCGCTGGTGACCAGCTCGGGCTGGATGCCCAGCAGATTGCCGCGTGCGCTGGGGCGTCCCTGATCCAGGGCGACATGGCTGCGCAGGTCGGACAGGTAGCGCACTGGTTCGCGTTGCTCGCACCAGTAGGCGTAGCCACCCAGGCTGCCGAGCAGGAGGGCGATGCTGAGGTAAATGATCAGTCGTTGCATGAGGGTTGTTCTTGAAACAGGCGGTTCAGGTTAGGTCGGGTCGGGCCGCGTGCCAAGCCTTGATGTTGCTTTTGATCATTATCTTGTCAGATTCGATCATTGAGCCTGTCGTTTGGCCTCTTTATCGTCTGGCCTCATAACCGACCGCGTGCCCATGAGACCGCGGCAATCCGTGAACTGCACCGCGATGTGGAGAATTCCATGACTGCTCGTTACCCGCACCTGCTGGCCCCGCTCGATCTGGGCTTCACCACGCTGAAGAACCGCACCCTGATGGGCTCCATGCACACCGGTCTGGAAGAGAAGCCGGGCGGCTTCGAGCGCATGGCGGCCTATTTTGCCGAGCGTGCCCGTGGCGGCGTTGGCCTGATGGTCACCGGCGGCATCGGCCCGAACGAAGAGGGCGGCGTCTATTCCGGTGCGGCCAAACTGAGCACGGTGGAGGAGGCCGAGAAGCACAAGGTCGTCACCCAGGCCGTGCACGAGGCCGGTGGCAAGATCTGCATGCAGATCCTGCACGCTGGGCGCTACGCCTACAGCCCCAAGTCCGTGGCGCCGAGCGCCATCCAGGCGCCGATCAACCCGTTCAAGCCGCGTGAGCTGGACGAGGAGGGCATCGAGAAGCAGATCGCCGATTTCGTCAATTGCGCGGCGCTGGCCCAGCAGGCCGGCTACGACGGCGTCGAGGTGATGGGGTCGGAAGGTTACTTCATCAACCAGTTCCTGGTGACCCACACCAACCATCGTACCGACCGCTGGGGCGGCAGCTTCGAGAACCGCATGCGCCTGCCGGTGGAGATCGTCCGTCGCGTGCGTGAGGCAGTCGGGCCGAACTTCATCATCATTTATCGCCTGTCGATGCTCGATCTGGTCGAGGGTGGCAGCACCTGGGACGAGATCGTGCTGCTGGCCAAGGCCATCGAAAAAGCCGGCGCGACGATCATCAACACTGGCATCGGCTGGCACGAGGCGCGCATCCCGACCATCGCCACCAAGGTGCCACGCGCAGCCTTCACCAAGGTCACCGCCAAGCTCAAGGGGGAGGTATCGATCCCGCTGATCACCACCAACCGCATCAACACCCCGGAAGTGGCCGAGCAGGTGCTGGCCGAGGGCGATGCCGACATGGTGTCGATGGCGCGCCCGTTCCTCGCCGACCCGGAGTTCGTCAACAAGGCGGCCGAGGGCCGCGCGGACGAGATCAACACCTGCATCGGCTGCAACCAGGCCTGCCTGGATCACACCTTCGGCGGCAAGCTGACCAGCTGCCTGGTCAACCCGCGTGCCTGCCACGAAACCGAGCTGAACTACATCCCCACCACCACGGTGAAGAAGATCGCCGTGGTCGGTGCCGGCCCAGCCGGGTTGGCCGCATCCACCGTCGCCGCCGAGCGCGGCCACAGCGTGACCCTGTTCGATTCGGCCAGCGAGATCGGCGGCCAGTTCAACGTGGCCAAGCGCGTGCCGGGCAAGGAAGAGTTCTATGAAACCCTGCGCTACTTCAAGCGCAAGCTGGAAACCACCGGTGTCGATGTGCGCCTGAATACCCGCGTGGCGGTGGATGACCTGGTCAAGGGCGGCTTCGACGAGATCATCCTGGCCACCGGCATTGCCCCGCGTACCCCGGAGATTCCGGGTATCGAGCATGCCAAGGTGATCAGCTATCTGGATGCGATTCTCGAGCGCAAGCCGGTTGGGCAGAAGGTGGCGGTGATCGGCGCTGGCGGTATCGGCTTCGATGTATCGGAGTTCATCACTCACCAGGGCAAGGCCACCAGTCTCGACCGTGAGGCGTTCTGGCAGGAATGGGGCATCGACACGGCGCTTGAAGCGCGTGGTGGCGTGGCTGGCATCGAGGCGCATCCGCACCCGGCAGCGCGCGACGTGTTCCTGCTGCAGCGCAAGAAGACCAAGGTCGGCGACGGCCTGGGCAAGACCACCGGCTGGATTCACCGCACTGGCTTGAAGAACAAGAACGTGCAAATGCTCAATTCGGTCGAGTACGTGAAGATCGACGATGCCGGCCTGCATATCCGCATCGCTGGCGGCGAAGAGCAGGTGCTGCCGGTCGATACGGTGATCGTCTGCGCAGGCCAGGATCCGCTGCGTGAGCTGCAGCAAGGACTGGAGAACGCCGGTCAGCGCGTGCACCTGGTCGGCGGTGCGGATGTCGCCGCCGAACTGGATGCCAAGCGGGCGATCAACCAGGGCTCGCGTCTGGCGGCTGAACTGTAACGACAACGCCCCGCCTTGTGCGGGGCGTGTTCTATGTGGCTGACAATAACAAGGAGAAGCCCATGTCCCTCAACGCGCAATTGCAACCCGCCGCCGCAGCCAGCCTCGAACGCTGGCACCAGTTCATCGCCGCCAAGGATCTCAGCGCCTTGCCCGAGTTGCTGCATCCGCAGGCGGTGTTCCGCTCACCCATGGCATACAGCCCGTACCCGGGTGCGCAGGCGGTCAATCTGATCCTCAATACCGTGCTTCAGGTATTCGAGGAATTTGCCTATCGCCGCGAGCTGGCCACGGCTGATGGCCTCAATGTGGTGCTGGAGTTCTCCGCCCGCGTGGGCGAGCGCGAGCTGAAGGGCATCGACATGATCCGTTTCGATGAGGCGGGGCGCATCGTCGAGTTCGAGGTGATGGTGCGGCCGATGAGTGGGCTGCAGGCCCTGGGCGCGGAGATGGCGCAACGCCTGGCGCCGTTTCTGAAGGCGGCCAAGGGCTGAGGGACGTCCCTGGCCGCCACTCTGCATCGCGGATTCATCACAGTTTTGCGCCGCCGTCGGTCAATCTTCGCCAGCGCGCCGAGTTCGTGCTAACCGAGTCACATTGCCGCGGTTGCGTTTTCCCCTAGACTTGCCCCATCACTCAAGGACGACGTCTGCGCCAGAGCCCATGCTGCCCTGGCGCATGGCGCCGTGCGCGCATATTTCCCGGTTGGGTCAGAGGGTCATCGATGAGCATGCAGAACAAGCCGCAGATGGTGGAAGCCGTGATGTTCTTCAGCGATCGCGGCATCTGCAAGCAGATGCTCTACCCGGAGTTCGAGGCTTTGCTCGATGGCGTGGTGAACATGCCCGAGTTCGCCGACGAGCAGATGCGTGTGGTCTATGCGGTCATCAACCCGCGCCTGATGGTCAAGGCGGCGGTGTTCTTCTATCTCGACTTCGACGAGGACGGCCGTCCGGATCGCGGTTGGAACCTGCCGCTGCAGCACCTGGCCGACCGCTCCGGGCGCGGACCTGACATGGGCGCCGGGCCGATTCGCCTGGCGTGCCGCAGTCAGTGCCCGGTGTCCTGGCATCAGATGCATCTGTGGGATCCCAGCCTGGCGCCGGGGCAGAACGACCTGGTGCTGCTGCGCGATGCGGTCAAGCGCAATCAGCTTGGCCTGCTGGTCGAGGAGGATGCGCCCGCAGTGGCCCCCGAGCGTTTGCAGGTCGCCTCCGAAGACAAGTGGTATGCGGCCGATCCGGCCAAGGAAGTGGCCGAGCAACTGGCCAAGAAGATGGATCAGGAGCACCGCGCCAAGACCGCGCAACTGATCAAGCAGCAGCGCTTACGCATCGCCAGCCTGGCCCAGCAGCACGAAGAGGAACTGGCCAAGTTCAAGCTGGCCGCCGAGGAGCAGGCCGCACGGCTGCGGGCGCAACTGCAGGGCATGCAGCAGGCACTGCGGCAGCAGGAGGAACTCAACGCCAGCCTCAAGGCGCAACTGGCGGCGCAGGCCGATAGCTATCAGCGCAGTCGGGAGGAACTGGCCCAGCAACTGCAGGCGGTGCAGCGCCATGGGCGTACCGAGAGCGATATCCTGAGGGCCCAGTTCGAGGCCGAGCTGCAGGCCAAGGTGGCGGCGGCGGTGGCCGATTACCGCGAGCAGGTGTCGGTGCGCGATGTCGAGCTGGCCTATTGCAGCGAACTCGAAGCGCAGTTGCAGGCGCAAATCACGCGCCTGCAAGCCGAGCGTGACAGCCTCGCCGGTCAGAGCGGGGATCAGGTGCTGGAGCGTTTGGCCCGGCTGGGCGTGGTGTTCGTGGTTTATCATCCGGGCGCCGGGCACCTGACCATCGCCCTGCAGGATGTCGCCCGCTACCAGGACAACCCCATGGCCTATGCTGCCGCCAAATGCTTCGTTTCCGAAGACCAGTATCGTCGCTGGCTCGATCACTATCAGCAGCCCAGCTGCGATGCCGCGCTGGCCAGTGGTGAGCGCTGTGCGATTCCCATCGACCGGGTGGATACGCCCAGCCGTTTCGTGGTCGGCGAATCCAATTGCTGCTCCCGGCACAGGGCCAGCAGCCGACTGCGTACCGTCAGCTGATCTTGGTGCTCTCGCTACCTGACTGGCAGCCCCACGCGCCGCTGCAACGCATCCGTCTCGATTGGCTCGATGCCGCTGGCATCGAATTGGCCTGTCTGCGCCTGGATCTGATCGATCCGCTGATCAGCGGCAACAAGTGGTTCAAGCTCGAACTGCAATTGCGCGAGGCCAGCGCCGCTGGCGCGCTGGGCGTGATCAGCCTGGGTGGCGCGCATTCCAATCATTTGCATGCCCTGGCGGCGGCGGGCCGGCGTTTCGGTTTTGCCACAGTCGGTCTGCTGCGTGGTGATGCGCAGGCCACGCCGACCGTGCGTGACCTGCAGGCCTTCGGCATGCGCCTGCACTGGCTTAGCCACGGCGATTACCGCAAGCGCCATGACGCCGATTTCTGGGCGCCATGGCTGGCGCGTTATCCGCGCTATCAGGCGGTTAACGAGGGTGGGCTGGGGCTCGCCGGCGCCGAGGGGTGCCGGCAACTGGTGGCGATGGCCGAGGCCCAGCTCGCCGATCTCGGATGGCCGGATTTCCAGGGTTGGTGGCTGGCCGCCGGTACCGGTACCACGCTGGCCGGCTTGGTGCTGGCCGAGCAGGGCCGGCGACCGGTGCATGGCGCGCTGGCGGTGCCGGCCTCCTACGGTGTGCCCGAACAGGTTCGTACTCTGCTGCAGGCCGCCGGGCAGGATGACCTGGGCTACCGTTTACTGGAGGCGGCGCGTGGCGGCTTTGCGCGGGTCGACGAGGAACTCGTGGCCTTTATCGTCGCGACCGAGCGCGCTGGCGGCCTGCCGTTGGAGCCGCTCTATACCGGCAAGGCACTGCTGGCATTGCGGCAGCAGGTGCAGGCCGGTTACTTTGCTCGCGGCAGCCGCCTGATCTTCGTCCATACCGGTGGTTTGCAAGGGCGACGGGCATCGCTTGCCCCGCGCGCTGACTACACTGAAATCCAGAGACTGGATGCCATCACATGACTGACCCGCTCACCCCCGAACAACTGCGCAGCCTGACGCCGCTCAACGTACTCTCCGAGCTGCAGTGGCGTGAATTGCGCGGCCAGCTCGTGCCGCAGCCCCTGCTGGCCGGGCAGTTGCTGTTTCGGCGGGGCGATCAGGCGCGCATGACTTATTACCTGTTGGCCGGTGAGCTGTCGCTGCAGGGCGATGGCCTGCCGCAGCATCTGGTGGCGGGCAGTGCTGCCAGTTGCCACCCCATTTCGCCCAGCCTGCCCCGTCTGCATGAGGCCATGGCCATCACCGATGCCAGCGTGCTGGCCATCGACAGTGTCGTGCTCAACCGCATGCTGACCTGGCGCCTGAGCTATCAGGATCTGCTGTTGGCGCTGGAGCAGGGCGGTGAAGAGGTCGAATGGCTAGAGCAACTGCTGGAAAATCCGCTGTTCGCCAAGGTGCCGCCGGCCAATATCCAGGCCATGCTGGCCCGCCTGCAGCGCCTGGAGCTACCCGCCGGCAGTCAGGTGCTGGCCGAGGGTGAGGCGGGGGATTGCTGCTTTTTCCTGCGCAGTGGTCGTGCCGAGGTGATGCGTGGCGCCGGCAGCGAGAGCCAGGTGCTGGCCGAGCTGGAAGTGGGTGCCTGCTTCGGTGAAGAAGCGCTGCTGTCGGATCGTCCGCGCAACGCAACGGTGACCATGATCGAAGAGGGCAGCGTGCTGCGCCTCGATCGCCAGGACTTCTTCGCCCTGCTCAAGGCGCCGGTGGTGGCCGAGGTGTCACTGGGGGAAGCCTCGCGGCTGCTCAGCCAGGGCGGGCAGTGGCTGGATGTGCGCCTGCAGGAAGAATACGAGCGGGCGCATGCCCTGGAGTCGTTGCACATGCCGTTGCAACTGCTGCGCCTGAAAGCCCGTCTGCTGGATCGCTCGCGTACCTACCTGTGCTACTGCGACAGCGGCAAACGCAGCGCCAGTGCGGTGTTCCTGCTGACGCAGCTCGGCTACAGCGCTTACGCATTGCGTGACGGGCTCGATGCGCTGCCCGCGGTACAGCGCGATGCGCTGCTCTGCGAGAGTGGCGCGGGCTATCTGGCGCGCTCCGGTGGGCGTACCGAGCGCAGCCGCTAAGCTGGATCAGGCCGCTGGCCAGTTATCGCTGAGCAGAAATACCCGTTCCATCTCCTGCCAGGCGCCTGCCTGATCCTCTTCCAGGCGCACCAGCAGGTGCGCGCCGGCCTGTGCCGGTAGCGTGTCCAGCCATGGCTGAAAAGTCTCGCCTGACCAGCGCTCGCTGGCGTTCACCCGTGCAGGCGCCAGCCAGGCCAGCCTGGGTAGCGGTTGCCAGCAGGCATCAGGATGATGCGCCGTGAAGGTGGCCCAATTGCGCCGATGCAGCCACTGGCCGCGCAGGTGCTCGGGATTGGCGCCGTGCGGCGGTGTGCAGCCTTGCGGCCAGGGTTGGAACAGGTAGCCACCCAGCCAGAAGGCCGCTGTCGTTGCGTTCATCTGCACATCGTGCAAAACGCTGCGCGCCTCGCGCCGTGAGGACAGCGGAAGCTGGTGCTGGGCCAGGTGAGTGAGCTTGAGATCGAGACGGTCGTGGCTACCGGGGCCGAGCCAGCGCGCTGCATCGCCACCGTTGCCATCGCTGGGGCCGAGGTAGAACTTCACCGCCAGCTCCAGGTGGTGCTCGCCTTCGTCATCGCGCAGCAACAGATCCAGCTCGCCCAGCGTCTGCCCGTTCTGGCGAATCGGCAGGTTGGCGGCAACGACGTCTACGTCGGGCGCGGCGTGCAGGGCGAATTGCCAGAGCCGCTCGTAATACAGGCCGAGGCGATGCACCGGCTTGTGCGCCAGCCAGGCCAGCAGCTCGTCGGGCGCGCGATCTTGCTTGTGCAGCCAGTCGAGCAGGCGTTCGGGCTCACGGTGCCAGCGGCTGGCCTGCAGTGGATGGCGCTGCGGTCTGGCAGTCTGGCCCAGCAAGGGCGGCGACAGCAGCGTCCAGGCCAGATCGCGCACGGCAGGCGTGTGCAGCGCTTGCAACAAGGAGGTGGCTATCATGGGCCCGAGCATAGCGCGGTTTGCTGCGGCCCAGAGCTTTGGCCGATAATCCCTGTTCGTTTCTTATCTGTCTGGCGGGAGTCCCATGGAGCAATTTCGCAATGTCGGCATCATCGGGCGCCTGGGTAGCACGCGGGTGCTGGAAACCGTGCGGCGGCTCAAGCGCTTTCTGATCGACCGCCATCTGCATGTGATCCTCGAAGACACCATCGCCGACCTGCTGCCCGGCCACGGCCTGCAGACTTCGTCGCGCAAGATGCTCGGCGAGGTCTGCGATTTGGTGATCGTCGTCGGTGGCGATGGCAGCATGCTCGGTGCAGCGCGCGCTCTGGCGCGGCACAAGGTGCCGGTGCTGGGGATCAACCGTGGCAGCCTGGGCTTTCTCACCGACATCCGCCCCGACGAGCTTGAACTCAAGGTAGCGCAGGTGCTCGAAGGGCAATACCTGACCGAAAATCGCTTCCTGCTCGAGGCCGAAGTGCGCCGCCAGGGCGAGGCCATCGGCCAGGGCGATGCGCTCAATGATGTAGTCCTGCACCCCGGCAAGTCGACGCGGATGATCGAGTTCGAGCTGTACATCGATGGCCAGTTCGTCTGCAGCCAGAAGGCCGACGGCCTGATCGTCGCCACGCCCACCGGCTCGACCGCCTACGCGCTGTCCGCTGGCGGGCCGATCATGCATCCCAAGCTCGATGCCATCGTGGTGGTGCCGATGTACCCGCACACTCTGTCCAGCCGGCCCATCGTGGTCGACGGCAACAGCGAGCTGAAGGTGGTGGTGTCGGCGGACATGACCATCTACCCGCAGGTGTCCTGCGATGGTCAGAACCATTTCACCTGCGCGCCGGGCGACACCCTGCACGTGGCCAAGAAGGCGCAGAAGTTGCGCCTGATCCATCCGCTGGATCACAACTACTACGAGGTCTGCCGCACCAAGCTGGGTTGGGGCAGCCGCCTGGGAGGGCAGGACTGAATGTCCCTCGACCCCCATCGTGGCTATGACCTGATCGGTGATATCCACGGTTGTGCGCGCACCCTCGAACGCCTGCTCGAACGCCTGGGTTACAGCCGGCAGAGCGGAGTATGGCGCCATCCGACGCGCATGGTGATCTTCCTCGGTGACCTGGTCGACCGCGGCCCCGGCATTCGCGAATCCCTGCACCTAGTGCACGATATGGTCAGCGCCGGCCAGGCGCTGTGCATCATGGGCAACCACGAATTCAACGCCCTCGGCTGGAGCACGCCGGCGCCGCCAGGTAGCGGGCGCCAATACGTGCGCGATCACAGCCCACGCCACCAGCGCCTGATGCGCGAGACATTGGCGCAGTTCGAGGCTTATCCGCAGGAGTGGCGCGAATTCCTGCGCTGGTTTTACGAGATGCCGCTGTTCCTCGATGCCGGGCGCTTCCGCGTCGTGCATGCCTGCTGGGATGCCGAGTTGATCCGGCCGTTGCAGGCGCAATTCCCCGATGGCTGCATCGACGAGCATTTCCTGCAGGCCTCCGCCGTGCCCGGCAGCTTTGCCAACATGGCGCTGGATCGCCTGCTGCGCGGCACCGACATGCGCCTGCCGCACGGCCTGACCCTGACCAGTGGTGACGGTTTCACCCGTTCCTATTTCCGCACCAAGTTCTGGGAAGAAGATCCGCAGACCTATGGCGATATCGTCTTCCAGCCCGATGCTCTGCCGGAGCTTGCCGCGCAGACGCCGCTCACCGAACTGCAGAAGGACGAGTTGCTGCGCTATGGCGCACACGAGCCGCTGCTGTTCGTCGGTCACTACTGGCGCCGTGGTAAACCCGCGCCGATTCGCCCCAATCTGGCCTGTCTGGACTACAGCGCGGTGATCGGCGGCAGGCTGGTGGCTTACCGCCTGGATCAGGAAACGCGCCTGGATGCGGCTAAATTCGTCTGGGTCGACGTCGACCCGCAGGAGGCGCCGCGATGACGGCTGTGGTTGTACTACGGGCACCGCTGGATACCGATCTGAGTGGATTCGTCGCGCTGCTGCAGCGTTTGCGTGTGCCGCATCGGGTGGCGGAAGAGAGCGGCGAGCAAGTGTTGTGGGTGCCCGGCGAAGAGCTCGCCGTGCAGGTGCGCGAACTCTATGCCCGTCACCCGCAGGGCGACGCGGGTGCAGAAGTGCCGGTAAATCTTGCACCTGCGCGGGAGGGCTTTTTCACCCAATTGCGTCGCAGTCCTGTCACGGCGTTGGTGCTACTGGCGACTTTTATCGTCTTCGCCGTGACCCTGGCCGGCGAAAACCACGCTGCCATTCGTTGGCTCAGCTTCGTCGACTACCGTATCGATGGCGGCAACATCTACCTCAATTACCTGGATGCCACGCTGCAAAGCGGCCAGTGGTGGCGCCTGATCACGCCGATGCTGATCCATTTTGGCTGGCTGCACCTGGCGATGAACAGTCTGTGGTACTGGGAACTGGGCCGGCGTATCGAGTTTCGCCAGGGCGCCGTTGGCCTTCTGGGGCTGACCCTGCTGTTCGGCCTGGCGTCGAACTTCGCCCAGTACTGGTGGGCTGGCCCGTCGTTGTTCGGTGGCCTGTCTGGCGTGCTCTACGGCCTGCTCGGGCATTGCTGGATCTACCAGCGCCTGGCGCCTAACGCTGCGTATCGTCTGCCGCCCGGCGTGCTGGTGATGATGCTGATCTGGCTGGTGGTCTGCATGACTGGCATCTTCGAAACGCTGGGTGTGGGTGCCATTGCCAACGGCGCGCATGTCGGCGGGTTGCTCACCGGCTGCCTGACCGGCCTGCTTGGCGGTATGCTGGCCCGACGTAGCGCTTGATCCGACTTTAGACCTGTAGGGCGGGTGCAACCCGCCAGCTCGGTGTTTCGGCGGGTTTCACCCGCCCCACGATTTATCTGGAGACCTGTATGTCGTCCTTTCTCGATGCGATTGAAAACATCACCCCGGAAATCTACGAGAGCCTCAAGCTGGCCGTGGAAATCGGCAAATGGCCCGATGGCCGCAAGCTGACGCAGGAGCAGAAGGAGCTGAGCCTGCAAGCGATGATCGCCTGGGAAATGCAGAACCTGCCCGAGGAAGAGCGCACTGGCTACATGGGCGAGCAAGCGTGCAAGTCCAAGTCCGAGCCGGTACCCAACCTGCTGTTCAGCTCTTCGGACACCCTGCACTGATGATCGAGTTAGGACGTGGCTCGCTGAGCAAGATGGCGGCGCGCTTGGAGGCGCCGGTACAGTACGCCTTCCGCCTGGGCGACGAAGAGGTGCCGGTCAATCCGCTGGTGGGCAAGAGCCTGCGCCTGGAATACCTCGGCGCCATTCACTGCAGCCATTGCGGGCGCAAGACCAAGACCAGTTTCAGCCAGGGCTACTGCTACCCCTGCATGCAGAAGCTGGCGCAATGCGACGTCTGCATCATGAGCCCGGAGAAGTGTCACTACGACGCCGGCACCTGCCGCGAACCGAACTGGGGCGAGCAGTTCTGCATGACCGACCATATCGTCTACCTGGCCAATTCCAGTGGCGTGAAGGTCGGCATCACCCGCGCCACTCAGGTGCCGACGCGCTGGATCGATCAGGGCGCGACCCAGGCCCTGCCCATCCTACGTGTGGCTAACCGGCAGCAGTCCGGCTTCGTCGAGGATCTGCTGCGCACTCAGGTGGCGGACAAGACCAACTGGCGTGCGTTGCTCAAGGGCGATGCCGCGCCGGTCGACCTGCTGGCGATTCGCGAGCAGTTGTTCGATAGCTGCGGCGCGGGCATCAGCGAGCTGCAGCAGCGCTTCGGTCTGCAGGCCATTCAGCCGCTTTCCGCCGCCGAGGTGCTGGAAATCCGCTACCCCATCGAGGGCTACCCGGCCAAGATCACCAGCTTCAATCTGGACAAACAGCCCCTGGCCGAAGGTACTCTGCTCGGTATCAAGGGCCAGTACCTGATGTTCGACACCGGCGTGATCAATATCCGCAAGTACACCGCCTACCAGTTGGCCATCCACGAGATCGCCGCCTGACCACCACTTGCAGCTTGCGGCTTGAAGCTTGCAGCTGCCTCGAAGAGGCTTCGCCATGCGCACCGAACAATCCAAGACCATCTACCTGAAGGACTATCAGGTTCCCGATTACCTGATCGACGAAACCCACCTGACCTTCGAGCTGTTCGAGGATCACAGTCTGGTGCATGCGCAGCTCGTCATGCGCCGCAACCCGGAAGCCGGCGCCGGTCTGTCGGAAGCCCGCATGCCGCCGCTGGTGCTCGATGGCCAACAGCTCGAGCTGTTGCACCTCAAGCTCGACGACCGCGAGCTGGGTGAGGGTGATTACAGCCTGACGGACAGCCACCTGACCCTGCAGCCGACGCAAGACAGCTTTGTAGTCGACAGCACGGTACGCATCCACCCGGAGAGCAACACCGCACTGGAGGGGCTGTACAAGTCCAGCGGCATGTTCTGCACCCAGTGCGAGGCCGAGGGCTTCCGCAAGATCACTTTCTACCTTGACCGCCCGGACGTGATGAGCAAGTTCACCACCACGGTCAGCGCCGAGCAGCATGCCTACCCGGTGCTCTTGTCCAACGGCAACCCGATTGCCAGCGGCAGCGAAGAGGGCGGTCGTCATTGGGCGACCTGGGAAGACCCGTTCAAGAAGCCGGCCTATCTGTTCGCCCTGGTCGCTGGCGATCTCTGGTGCGTCGAGGACAGCTTCACCACTATGAGCAATCGCGAAGTGGCGCTGCGCATCTACGTCGAGCCGGAGAACATCGACAAGGTGCAGCACGCCATGGATAGCCTCAAACGTTCGATGAAGTGGGACGAGGAGGTTTACGGCCGCGAGTATGACCTGGACATCTTCATGATCGTTGCGGTCAACGACTTCAACATGGGCGCCATGGAGAACAAGGGCCTCAACATCTTCAACTCCAGTTGCGTGCTGGCCAAGGCCGAGACGGCTACTGACGCCGCCCATCAGCGCGTCGAAGCGGTGGTGGCGCACGAGTACTTCCACAACTGGTCGGGCAACCGCGTGACCTGCCGTGACTGGTTCCAGCTGTCGCTCAAGGAAGGCTTCACCGTATTCCGTGACAGCGAGTTCTCCGCCGATACCCACTCGCGCACGGTCAAACGCATCGAGGACGTGGCCTACCTGCGCACTCACCAGTTCGCCGAGGATGCCGGCCCCATGGCCCACCCGGTGCGCCCGGATGCGTACATGGAAATCTCCAACTTCTACACCCTGACCATCTACGAGAAGGGTGCCGAAGTGCTGCGCATGATTCACACCCTGCTTGGCCCGGAGCTGTTCCGCAAGGGCTCGGATCTGTACTTCGAGCGCCACGACGGCCAGGCCGTGACCTGCGATGACTTCGTCAAGGCCATGGAGGATGCCAGTGGCATCGATCTGACCCAGTTCAAGCGTTGGTACACCCAGGCTGGCACGCCGCGCCTGGTGGTCAGCGATGCTTATGATGCCGCTGCGCAGACCTACAGCCTGACCTTCCGCCAGAGCTGCCCGGCGACGCCAGGGCAGAGCGAGAAGCTGCCGTTCGTGATCCCGGTATCGCTCGGCCTGCTCGATACTCAGGGCAATGAGCTGCCGCTGCGCCTGCAAGGCGAGAGCGATGCGCAAGGTACCAGCCGCGTACTGTCGGTCACCGAAGCCGAGCAGACCTTCACCTTCGAAGGCATCGCCGCACAACCGCTGCCGTCGCTGCTGCGCGGCTTCAGCGCGCCGGTCAAGCTGAGCTTCCCCTACAGCCGCGATCAGCTGATGTTCCTCATGCAGCACGACAGCGACGGTTTCAACCGCTGGGAGGCCGGCCAGCAGTTGTCCGTGCAGGTATTGCAGGAACTGATCGGCCAGTACCAGCGTGGTGAGGAGATGGTGCTCGATCAGCGCCTGGTCACCGCGCTACGCACCCTGCTGGAAGACGATTCGCTGGATCAGGCGATGGTCGCCGAGATGCTGTCGCTGCCGGGCGAAGCCTATCTCACCGAAATCAGCGAAGTGGCCGATGTAGAGGCCATCCACGCCGCGCGCGAGTTCGCCCGCCTGCAACTGGCGGATGCGCTCTATGCACAGTTGCTCAAGCGTTATCAGGCCAACCGCGAAATCTCCAAAACCACGCCATATGTGGCCGAGGCTGCGCACTTCGCCCGTCGCAGTTTGCAGAACATCGCACTGTCCTACCTGATGCTCAGCGAGAAGCCTGAAGTGCTGGCGGCCTGCGTCGAGCAGTTCGATAGCGCTGACAACATGACCGAGCGTCTGACCGCGCTGGCGGTGCTGGTTAACTCACCGTTCGAGGTCGAGCGCAGCCAGGCGCTGGCGAGCTTCGCCGAGTTCTTCAAGGACAACGCGCTGGTCATGGATCAGTGGTTCAGCGTGCAGGCGTCCAGCACCCTGTCGGGCGGCCTGGCCCGCGTACAGGCGCTGATGCAGCATGAAGCCTTCACCCTGAAGAACCCGAACAAGGTGCGCGCGCTGATCGGCGCCTTCGCCAACCAGAACCTGATCAACTTCCATCAGGCCGATGGATCGGGCTATCGCTTCCTGGCTGACCAGGTGATCACCCTCAACGCGCTCAATCCGCAGATCGCTTCGCGCCTGCTGGCGCCGCTGACGCGCTGGCGCAAGTATGCACCGGCTCGCCAGGCACTGATGAAGGCCGAGCTGGAGCGCATCCTCGCCTCTGGTGAGCTGTCCAGCGATGTCTACGAAGTGGTGAGCAAGAGCCTCGCCTGATTTGTCAGCCGCTACCCCGCGCTGCAATTCGAAAAAGTGTTACCGGTCTCTAGCTGGTAACACTTTTTTGTTACCTAATCGAATAAGCTCACGGGCGAAATACGTCCTGCTCGCTTAAGGTTGGGGGCTGGCGCTTGACCAACGCCGCTTCTCGTGACTGCGAATCGCGCTAAAGCATGATGAGGAGGGGAAAGGCTGTCGGATCGTCGGACAATAATCGGCGTCTCGACAGAAAAAACTGGCTGATTGGTCAGTGAATGATCAGTCACACCTGTCGTTGATGCGGACAGGCTCTGGCATGCGTCCTGGCGCTAATACGAACGTTTGATTTGGCATCATGGTTGCAGCGTCAGCGACGCTTGGTTCGAGTGGCCTTCGAGGGCTGACGGACAAATAACAATGAATCGGATCGATCAAGCCGCCGCAGTGCGGTCCAAAGCGCCCACTGATCATGGGCCCACAAAAAGAACTACCCGCGGAGTAATGTCTCGATGGAAATCACCACCCGTAAACCCATTTTGCGTTTCGCGCCGGCCAAGGCCGGCTTCGCTTTCGCTGGTGTGCTGCCGCTGTTGGTGGCCGTCCAGGCGCAGGCTGTGGAATTCAGCTTCGCCGACAACGAAGTGACCGGCTCCATCGATACCACGGTTTCCTACGGCCAGCTGTGGCGCGTCCAGGGCCAGGACAAGACCAACGACGACATCAACACCAATGACGGTAACCGTAACTTCGATACCGGCCTGGTTTCCGAAGTGTTCAAGGTGACTTCCGATCTGGAAATGTCCTACCAGAACTACGGCATGTTCGTTCGTGGCACGGCGTTCTATGACACCCAGATCATGGACAAGCGCAACGACTACTATGATGCAAACTCCCCGGCCCAGCCGAGCCAGAGTTACCCGCGCGATAGCAGCTTCACCTATGAAACCCGCCACAAGGCAGGTCGTGACGCGCAGATTCTCGATGCCTATGTTTACGGCAACTGGGATGTCGCCGAGATGCCGGTCACTGGTCGCCTGGGTCGTCAGGTGTTCAACTGGGGTGAAGGCCTGTTCTATCGCGGTGGCGTCAACACCACCAACCCGGTGGACGCCGCCAAGTTCCGCCTGCCGGGCTCGGAAGTGAAGGAAGTGCTGGTGCCGGTTGAGGCGCTGAGCTTCAACATCGGCCTGACCGACAACCTGTCGATGGAGACTTTCTACCAGTTCAACTGGAAGGAGTCGGCTATCGATCCGTCTGGCACTTATTTTTCGGAGACGGATCTGTTTGCCGATGGTGGCAATACGGCATATAGCACCAACCCTAGGCTGGGTAGCACGGCCTTCCGTACCAATTACGCTGGGCTGAGTGCTGGGCGCATTGGCGGCCTTCAAGGCACCAGTTACTTGGATAGCAATGGCGTGTTCAAAGTGGCGAATATTGGATCGGATCTCAACGCCAAGAATGATGGCCAGTTCGGTGTTGCGTTTCGCTACATCGCCGAAGAGCTGAACTCCACCGAGTTCGGCTTTTATTTCGTGAACTATCATGCCAAAGAGCCCAGCATTTATGCGGATCTTGAGGGTTTCGATGGCTTGGATCTGGACGCGATTGCTACAGCGGCTACTTCGGGGGCGATAAGCAGCTATGCCAACCTTGTTGCCGCTGCCAATGGTGGCGTTCCTGGAACAGCTGACGCGCTTGCACTCGTCAATGGTGCTGCCACCGTCGACGTAGCCAGCCAAGTCAACGCTCGCCGCGAGTACGCCGAAGACATCCGCATGTACGGTATGAGCTTCAACACCACCGTGGGCAATGCCTCGGTATTCGGTGAGCTGTCCTATCGCCCCAATCTGCCGATCGGCATCGCAGCTACCAACGACCTGCTGGGTGATCTGTTGACCCAGGCTCCGCAGCTGGCAAACGGCCAGGTCGTCAATATCGGTGGTCAGCAGGTGCAGCTGGGCGACCAGATCCATAACTACAAGCGTGTAGAGGCCTTCAATACCTCGCTGGGTACCATCTACAACTTTGGCCCGACCATGAGCTTCGACTCGTTGTTCGGTATTGCCGAACTGGCCTCCGAGCACCTGCGCGGCGACAGCCTGCAGTACAGCTCGCCGACCGGTAACCGCTACTTCGCTGGTCGTGGTAATGGCTCCTACATCTCTGGCTACGATCGCGACGATCAGGTCAACAAGAACGCCTACGGCTACACCCTGATGATGTCGGGTACCTGGAACGACGTATACGCTGGGGTCAATCTGTCGCCGTTTGCCGTGTTCAAGCATGACTTCGAGGGTAACTCGCATCAGACCGGCAACTTCGTCGAAGGCCGCAAGGCCTACACCCTGGGCCTGCGTGCCAGCTACCTGAGCAGCCTGGAAGCCGAGATTCAGTACACCGAGTTCTATGGCGCCGGCCAGAACAACGCGATGCGTGACCGCGACAACATCGGCGTCAACGTCAAGTACTCCTTCTAAGCCCTATAAACAGAAAAGGGCCGGGCGCCAGGTGCGCCCGGCTGCAATCCCTCACGGAGAAATACCATGCTGATCAAGCGCAGGCTCATGGCTGTAGCCGTTGCCCTGGCATTTTCTGCCGGTAGCGCAATGGCTGCCGTTTCCTCTCAGGATGCGGCCAAACTCGGCACTACCCTGACTCCTTTCGGTGCCGAAAAAGCCGGCAATGCCGCTGGCACCATCCCGGAATGGACTGGCGGTATCACCCAGGCCCCGGCTGGCTATCAAGGTTCGGGTCATCACCATGTCGACCCGTTCCCGCAAGACAAGCCGCTGTTCACCATCACCGCGGCCAACCTGAGCCAGTACGAGGCCAACCTGACTCCGGGCCAGATCGCCCTGTTCAAGGCCTATCCGGACACCTACCAGATGCCGGTCTACCAGACCCGTCGCTCCGGTTCCGCGCCGCAGTGGGTCTATGACAACACCATCAAGAACGCGACCACGGCCAAGCTGGTCGATGGTGGCAACGGCTTCACCGATGCCTATGGCGGCATCCCGTTCCCGATCCCGCAGAGCGGTGTCGAGGCGCTGTGGAACCACATCGCGCGTTACCGTGGTACCTACGTGGTGCGTCGCGCTTCGGAAGTCGCGGTACAGCGCAATGGTGCCTACACCCTGGTGACCTCGCAGCAGGAAGCGCTGTTCAAGTACTACGTGCAGAACGGCTCGTTCGCTGGCCTGAACAACATCATGTTCTACTACCTGTCCTTCACCACCAGCCCGGCACGTCTGGCCGGTGGTGCGGTGCTGGTGCACGAGACCCTGGATCAGGTCAAGGAGCCGCGTCAGGCCTGGGGTTACAACGCCGGTCAGCGCCGCGTACGTCGTGCCCCGAACCTGGCCTACGACACCCCGATCGCTGCCGCCGACGGCCTGCGTACCGCCGACGACACCGACATGTTCAACGGCGCGCCGGATCGTTATGACTGGAAGTTGGTGGGCAAGAAAGAAATCTACATCCCGTACAACAACTACAAGGTCACCAGCCCCGAGGTTAAGTACAAGGATCTGCTGCAGGTTGGCCATATCAACCCGGCATACACCCGCAACGAACTGCACCGCGTCTGGGTCGTCGAGGGCACGCTGAAATCCGGCGCTCGCCACATCTACTCCAAGCGCACCCTGTTCCTCGACGAGGACAGCTGGCAAGCCGCTGTGGTCGATCAGTACGACGGCCGTGGTGAGCTGTGGCGCGTATCCATCGCCTACCTGAAGAACTACTACGACCTGCCGACCACCTGGACGGCGCTCGACGTGTTCCACGATCTGCAGGCGCGTCGCTACCACGTGCAGAACCTCGACAACGAGGAGAACAGCACCATCGACTTCAGCCAGCCGATTCCGGACGACGGTTACTTCAAACCGGCCGCCCTGCGTCGCCGTGGTACACGCTGATTGCGATGTAGTTAAAGGAAAAGGCCGCTACAGTAGTAGCGGCCTTTTCGTATCAGCCTGACGAATAGCGCTCAATCACGCGGGTTTGCCTTAACAAAACATAACGTCGCACCGATTGTCAGGGCTTTCCGAAGCTCGCTAGGATGGGCTGTCTGTCAACTGACAGTACCGCCTATAACAAAAAGGGGGAAATCTATGAGTGAGCCCGTCATGCGGCGCACCCCATGCAGCCGTGCGTCCAATCAGGAACGCCAGCTGACGCTCCGTTTTCATTCGCCGCTGACCCGAGCGCTCTCGCTGTGCGGTGTGATGTCCTTGCTGGCCCTTGGTGCCATGCCGTTGCACGCAGAAACCTCCGCTGCACCTTCCGTATTCGCCATCGAGTCGCCCAAGGCGCTGCACAGCCTGCTGCTCGATGTGGTCAACACCGGCAAACGGCTCGTCGCTGTTGGCGACCGTGGCCATATCCTCTATTCGGATGATCTGGGGCAGAACTGGGTTCAGGCCAAGGTGCCGACCCGGCAGATGCTCACCGCCCTGTACTTCGTCGATGATCAGCACGGCTGGGCCGTCGGTCACGATGCGCAGATTCTTGCGACCACCGATGGTGGTCAAACCTGGACCAAGCAATTCGAGGATCTGGAGCGCGAAGCGCCATTACTCGACGTCTGGTTCAAGGATCTGCAGACCGGCTTCGCGGTCGGCGCCTATGGTGCGCTTTTGCAAACCCTCGACGGCGGCAAGAGCTGGGAAGACATCAGTGATCGCCTGGACAACGAGGACGCTTACCATCTCAACGCCATCGCGGCGGTCAAGGACAGTGGGTTGTTCGTGGTC
This sequence comes from Pseudomonas sp. C11, assembly GCF_034683865.1. Classification (NCBI taxonomy): domain Bacteria; kingdom Pseudomonadati; phylum Pseudomonadota; class Gammaproteobacteria; order Pseudomonadales; family Pseudomonadaceae; genus Pseudomonas; species Pseudomonas sp. C11. The sequence continues at coordinate 223,643 of NZ_JAWIIP010000004.1, read as the reverse complement.
GGCGAGATGGGCGTGATGTTCCGCTCGGCTGACTGGGGAGAGACCTGGGAACGCATCGAGGAGCCACCCTACGAGGGATCGCTGTTCGGTGTCATGGGCACTGATCAGCCGGCTACCTTGCTGGCTTATGGCCTGCGTGGTCACCTGTTCCGCTCCACCGATTTCGGTGATAGCTGGCAGCAGATTCCCCTGCAAAGAGCCGGTAACGGCCCGCTGGAGTTCGGCCTGTCCGGCGGTGCGCGCCTGGCCGATGGCTCACTGGTGATCGTCGGCAATGGCGGCAGCGTGCTGCGCAGCGACGATGGTGGACGCAGCTTCAGTCTGTTCAATCGTCCGGATCGTCAGTCCCTGGCCGCCGTGGCAGCCGGTGACAAGGGTCAGTTGGTGCTGGTGGGGCAGGGCGGTGTACGCCTGGCTACCGCAGCGGGTGCCGATCTGGCCGCACAATAACAAGGGGTAGCGTTCGATGTCCGACCATCAAATGAACAAGGCGACCTTTCTGGAACGCCTGATCTTCAACAATCGGCCGGCGGTTATCCTGCTCTGCTTGTTGACCACCATCTTCCTGTTCTACCAGGCAATGCAGATCCGTCCCTCGACCAGTTTCGAGAAGATGATTCCGCTGTCGCACCCCTTCATCCAGAACATGATGGAGCACCGTAACGACCTGGCGAACCTGGGCAACACCGTGCGTATTTCGGTGGAGGCCAAGAACGGCGACATTTTCTCCAAGGAATACATGGAGACGCTGCGCCAGATCCACGACGAGGTCTTCTACATCAATGGTGTGGATCGCTCCAACCTGAAGTCGCTGTGGAGCCCCAGCGTGCGCTGGACCGAAGTGACCGAAGAAGGCTTCGCCGGTGGCGAGGTGATTCCGCAGACCTATGACGGCAGTGCCGAGAGCCTGGACGAGCTGCGCAGCAACGTGCTCAAGTCCGGCCAGATCGGTCGCCTGGTCGCCAACAACTTCAAGTCCAGCATCGTCGACGTGCCGCTGCTGGAGTCCTATCCGGATCCGAACGACCAGGGCAAGCTGATCAAGCTCGACTACCAGCAGTTTTCCCATGAGCTGGAAGAGAAGATCCGCGACAAGTACCAGACGCTCAACCCGAACGTGCAGGTGCATATCGTCGGTTTCGCCAAGAAGGTCGGTGATCTGATCGATGGCCTGATCATGGTCGTGGGCTTCTTCGCCGTCGTCCTGCTGATCACGCTCGCTCTGCTGTACTGGTTCAGCTGGTGCATCCGCAGCACCATCGGCGTGCTGGTGACCACCCTGATCGCCGTGGTCTGGCAACTGGGGCTGATTCATCTGATCGGTTTCGGTATCGACCCGTATTCCATGCTGGTGCCGTTCCTGATCTTCGCCATCGGCGTGTCCCATGGCGTGCAGAAGATCAACGGGATCGCCTTGCAGTCCAGTGGCGCGGAAAACTCGCTGATGGCTGCACGGCTGACGTTCCGGCAACTGTTCCTGCCAGGCATGATCGCCATCCTGGCGGACGCGGTGGGCTTCATCGCACTGCTGGTCATCGATATCGGCGTGATCCACGAGCTGGCCATTGGCGCCTCCATCGGTGTTCTGGTCATTGTCTTCACCAACCTGATTCTGCTGCCGGTGGCGATTTCCTACCTCGGTATCAGCAAGAGGGCCGTCGCCCGCAGCAAGCGTGAAGAAACACTGGAAAAACCCATGTGGCGCCTGCTGTCGAATGCCGCCCATCCAACCGTGGCGCCGTTCATGGTGGTCATTGCGCTGGTGGCGGGTGTCGGTTGCTTCCTTTACCAGAAGGCGAATCTGCAGGTTGGCGACCTCGACCAGGGGGCGCCGGAGTTGCGGCCGGATTCGCGCTACAACCTGGACAACGACTTCATCATCCAGAACTACTCGACCAGCTCCGACGTGCTGGTGGTGATGGTCAAGACCAACCGCGAAGGCTGCTCGCGCTACGATGCGCTGTCGGCGATGGATGAGCTGATGTGGAGAATGGAGAACACGCCCGGCGTGCAATCCGCCATTTCCATGGTCACGGTGTCCAAACAGCTGATCAAGGGCATGAACGAGGGCAACCTGAAGTGGGAAACCCTGTCGCGTAACCAGGACGTGCTGAACAACTCCATCGCCCGTGCCGATGGTCTGTACAACGCCGATTGCTCGCTGGCACCGGTGCTGCTGTTCCTCGAAGACCACAAGGCGCAGACCCTCAAGCGCGCAGTGGCGGCAGTACAGGCATTCGCCGATGAGCACAATCGCGATGGCCTGGAGTTCCTCCTGGCTGCGGGCAACGCCGGTATCGAGGCAGCGACCAATGAGGTGATCTCTACCTCCGAGTTGCTGATGCTGTCGCTGGTTTATCTGTGGGTGGCGGTGATGTGCCTGATCACCTTCCGCTCGATCCCGGCGATGATCTGCATCGTGTTGCCGCTGATCCTCACCTCGATCCTCGGCAACGCACTGATGGCCTGGCTCGGCATCGGCATGAAGGTCGCGACCCTGCCGGTGATCGCACTCGGCGTGGGTATCGGTGTGGACTACGGCATCTACATCTACAGCCGCCTGGAGAGCTTCCTGCGTGCCGGGCTGCCGTTGCAGGAAGCCTACTACCAGACGCTGAAATCGACCGGCAAGGCGGTGCTGTTCACCGGTCTGTGCCTAGCCATCGGCGTGGCGACCTGGATGTTCTCGGCGATCAAGTTCCAGGCCGACATGGGGCTGATGCTGACCTTCATGTTCATCGTCAACATGTTCGGCGCCATGCTCCTGCTGCCGGCGCTGGCGCGCTTCCTGATCAAGCCCGAGAAACTGGCGGGCAAGAAGGGCGGTTCGCTGCTGGCTCACTGATCATCCCGCGCCATTGGCGCGGATGGCTCAGCAAAACGCCGTGCCCATGGGCACGGCGTTTTTCATTGCGGCCTTTGAGATTCAGACGGCTACGGCTTTACCGGACGCGCTTGGGATGCCCAGGCGCAAACGAAAAGGGCGCAGCATGCCGCTGCGCCCTCGCCGTGAACGGCTAGCGCGAATCAGCGCAGCATCTGATCGACCATGCGCTTCTCGTCTTCCAGTTCGCGCTGGCGAGCATCGATGCGCGACGCGAGCTGGAAGTTGTTGGCGGCGCGGCGCTTGGCGAAGTCCAGTTGCTCCAGCGCCTGTTTGTAATCGCCCACCAGGGCGAAGTATTCGGCGCGGGCCTGGTGCAGGCCGATGGTGTTGCCGCTCAGGCCACGTACCTCGGCGACCTGGTACCAAACGTCCGGATCCTTGTCGCGAGACTTCAGCAGCTCATCCAGGGCGCGCTCGGCATCCTGGATGCGACGTTGCTTGAGCAGCAGGTCGATGCGCGATTGCTGCAGCGAATAACTGCCAGGGTAGAGGGGCAGCAGATGATTCAGGCGGCGCTGGGCGTCGTCCAGATGGTTCTGCGCCATGTCCAGCTCGAGCTGCGCCAGGTTGTAGGTCAGGTCGTCGGGCGTACCTTTGAGCAGCGGCTGCAGGCTTTGCTGGGCCTCGCTCAACTGGCCATTCTTCATTTGTGCCAGTGCCAGGCCGTAGCGTGCCGCATCGAGCTTGGGGTTCTCGTCGAGCATCGCGCGAAAGCGCTTGGCCGCCACGCCGGGTGTTTCCTCGTAGGTGAGTTGCACGCGCGCGCGCATCAACTGGTAGCGCAGGCTGTCTTCCACGCCTTTGGCCGGATACTGCTCGGCGCGGTTGCGGGTGTCGGCGATACGCGATTCGGACACCGGGTGGGTGAGCAGGAACTCCGGCGGCTTGGCGTCGTAGCGGTATTGACGCATCAGGCGTTCGAACATGCTCGGCATGGCGCGCGGGTCGTAGCCGGCTCGCTCCAGATTGACCAGGCCGATGCGATCCGCCTCCTGCTCGTTCTGGCGGGAGAAGCGCCGCTGCTCCTGAATGGCTGCCGCCTGGGCGGAGAAGATCGTGGCCATGCCGGCATCGCCAGCGCCGGCCGCAGCAGCGACGATACCGGCGAGCATCGCGGCCATCAGCGGTAGCTGCATGCGCTGCTGGGCTTCGACCCCGCGCGCGAAGTGGCGCTGCGACAAGTGCGCCAGTTCGTGTGCCAGAACCGAGGCGTATTCGGCTTCGGTCTGGGCATAGAGGAACAGGCCGCCGTTGACGCCGATGATTCCGCCGGGGGCGGCGAAGGCGTTGAGCTGGTTGCTGTTGAGCAGAATGAATTCCAGGCGCCGATCCTGTACCTGGCTGGTCTCGGCCAGGCGATAGACGCTGTTTTCGACGAATTCCTTGAGTTGTGGGTCATCGAGCTGGGGAACCTGGCCGCGCAGCAGGGCCAGCCAGGCACGGCCGAGCAGGTGTTCCTGCTGCGGCGAAACGATGGATGAACTGGCGTCGCCGAGCGAGGGCAGGTCATCGGCACCGGCGTGGGCGGCGAACATGCAGGCGAGCGTCAACAGGGTAGGGCGCAGAAAAGTCATGCAACTGAGGCTCTTGTCTGACGAAAGCGCTTACTGTAGCCGGCTGGGTGCTGTGCTGGCCAGGGATCGGAAGCGTTCGGTATCCTAGCCCCTTTATTGGAGTAGACGATGACAGACACAACGGCTTTCGATGCCGAACTCGATGCCTCCGGGCTCAATTGCCCCTTGCCTTTGCTCAAGGCCAAGCTCGAACTCAATCGCCTGGCCAGTGGTGCCGTGCTCAAGGTCATCGCTACCGATGCGGGTTCACAGCGCGATTTTCGTGCTTTCGCGACCCTGGCCGGGCATGAGCTGCTGCATGAAGAGACGCAAGAGGGTGTCTATCGCTACTGGTTGCGCAAGGCCTGATGGCCAAGGCTCGCGCCGAAGCGCGAGCGATTTTTAAAGGATTTCTGATGGTCAAGGTTCTGCAGGATTGGGTTTACCGCTATTTTTCCGATGAACAGGCGGTGGTACTGGCGGTGCTGCTGGTACTGGGTTTCGCTGTGGTGCTGACGTTTGGCGGCATGCTGGCACCGGTGTTGACGGGCTTGGTGCTGGCGTTTTTGCTGCAGGGGCTGGTCAATGCGCTGGAGCGTCTGAAAATGCCCCAAACGCTGGCCGTCTGGCTGGTGTTCGCCTTGTTCATGAGCGGCCTGCTGGTCTTCATGCTGGTGTTGATGCCGCTGCTGTGGAAACAGCTCAGTACCCTTTTCAACGAGTTGCCGCGTATGGCGACCGAGTGGCAGGCCGTGTTCATGCTGTTGCCGGAGCGCTATCCGAACCTGATCACCGATGCCCAGGTGGTGCAGCTGATCGACAGCATGCGCGGCGAAGTGGGCAAGTTCGGCCAATGGGCTCTGTCGTTTTCCCTCTCCAGCCTGCCGATGTTGGTCAGCCTGATGATCTATCTGGTGCTGGTGCCGATCCTGGTGTTCTTCTTCCTCAAGGATCGTGAGCTGATCGGTCGCTGGTTCCGCGGCTATCTGCCACGCGAGCGCACCCTGATCAGCCAGGTTGCGCAGGAGATGAACCAGCAGATTGCCAACTACATTCGTGGCAAGTTCATCGAAATCATCATCTGTGGTGTGGTCACCTATATCGCCTTCGCCTATATGGGGCTCAACTATGCCGCGCTGCTGGCGCTGCTGGTGGGCCTGTCGGTGGTGGTGCCCTATATCGGCGCGGTGGTCGTCACGGTGCCGGTCGCGCTGATCGGCCTGTTCCAGTGGGGCTGGAGCGACCAGTTCATCTACCTGATGGTGATCTACGGCATCATCCAGGCGCTCGATGGCAACGTGCTGGTGCCGTTGCTGTTCTCCGAGGCGGTCAACCTGCACCCGGTGGCGATCATCTGCGCGGTGCTGCTGTTCGGCGGCTTGTGGGGCTTCTGGGGCGTATTCTTCGCCATTCCTCTGGCGACCCTGTTCAAGGCAGTGATCAACGCCTGGCCAAGGAGCGAGCCGGTATCTGCCCAGTGAATGGCTTCAGCCGCGAAAATGCGATAGCCGTGCACATACCCCAGAAACAAAAACGCCGCGATCCTCACGGGTATCGCGGCGTTTTTCATTTGCTGGGGCTCAGGCCTGGTTCAGCGCCTCGGCAGCCGCGAGCACCTTGTCGACGTGCCCGGCGACCTTGACGTTGCGCCACGCTTCGCGCAGCACGCCGTCCTTGTCGATGAGGAAGGTGCTGCGCACGATGCCCATGTATTCCTTGCCGTAGTTCTTCTTCAACTGATACACGCCGAACAGGTCGCAGAGCTGGTGCTCTTCATCACTGATCAGTTCGAAGGGGAAGGCCTGCTTGCACTTGAAGCTCTCGTGCTTTTTCAGGCTGTCCATGGATACGCCGAAGATCAGCGTATTGGCGGCTTTGAACTGTTCGAAGCGGGCGCTGAAGTCCATGCCCTCGGTGGTGCAGCCTGGGGTTGCGTCCTTGGGATAGAAGTACAGCACCACTTGCTGGCCTTTCAGTTCGGACAGCTTGATCTGCTGGCCACTGGTGGCGGCGGCCTGGAAATCGGCAGCGGCTTTGTCGAGCGCTACGGACATAAAAACTCCTTGCGTACGGCTATCAGGGATTCTGGGGGCGCCAGGGTTCGATCAGTGCATCCAGATTCAGAGCATCGGCGAAATCGAGGAACTGATCACGCAGCCAACTGATCTGCGTGCCGGCTGGCAGCGTCACGGTCAGTGTGGCGTTGAGCATGGTGCCGCCGGTCTGCGGTGCCTGGTAGGTGTCGCAGGTCAGGCTTTCCAGCTCGACGCGATGGTCGAGGAAGAACTGGCACAGCTCGTTGAGGATGTCCGGGCGATAGACCGCGCTGACATAAGCCACGTAAGGCAGCGCCTGTGGACGCGTTTCCGCCGCGCCACTGCGAATCATATTCACCGAGAAATCGTGCTTCTTGGCCAGTGCCGGCATACCGGACTCCAGACGGGCCAGGGCATCCCAACTGCCGGATACCTGCAGCACCAGTGCGCTGTATTCGCCATGGCGGCTGAGGCGGGTACTGATGACCGCGCAACGATTCTCGTGGGCGGTGCGGCTGAGCAGGTTGGTCAGGCCCATGGCGTCGGAGCCAAGTGCGCTGATGAGCAGGAACTGTTCGCGAACGGGGGGGGGGGACATGCAGCCTTCCTAAAGCGATAAAGGGCCCGGGCACCAAGGCGACGAACCAAAGGCAGAAGGGTAGCGAAAAGCGCCGCCTAGGGGAATGCCGAGTGCGCCGAGCGGGCTCGGCAAACGGACAGACCGAGGCCGTGTTACTTGCTTGTGCCGGACAAGAGGCGCCAGTACCATTACGGCTCAATTTTTCCGGCAGGAGCGGTTGCATGATTGCGGGCAGTATGGTGGCACTGGTCACGCCCATGGATGCGCAGGGGGATCTGGACTGGGACGCCCTGAGCAAACTGGTGGATTTCCACCTGCAGGAGGGCACCAATGCCATCGTCGCGGTCGGCACCACGGGTGAGTCCGCCACGCTGGACGTGGGTGAACACATCGAAGTGATCAAGCGCGTGGTCAAACAGGTTGCCGGGCGCATTCCGGTGATCGCCGGCACCGGTGGCAATTCCACCCGTGAATCGGTCGAACTGACCCGCGCAGCCCAGGAAGTCGGCGCCGATGCCTGCCTGCTGGTGACGCCTTACTACAACAAGCCGACCCAGGAAGGCCTGTACCAGCACTTCCGCCACATCGCCGAGGCCGTGGCCATCCCGCAGATCCTCTACAACGTGCCGGGCCGCACCGTGTGCGACATGCTGCCGGAGACTGTCGAGCGTCTGGCCAAGATCGACAACATCATCGGCATCAAGGAAGCCACCGGCGACCTGCAGCGTGCCCAGGACGTACTCGATCGTGTGGGCAAGGACTTCCTCGTCTACTCCGGTGACGACGCCACTGCAGTCGAGCTGATGCTGCTCGGCGGCAAGGGCAATATCTCGGTGACCGCCAACGTCGCCCCGCGCGCCATGAGCGATCTCTGCGCCGCTGCCATGCGTGGCGAAGCCGCCATCGCACGTGCCATCAATGATCGTCTGATGCCGCTGCACAAGGCCCTGTTCCTCGAATCCAACCCGATTCCGGTCAAATGGGCGCTGCACGAAATGGGCATGATGGGCGATGGCATCCGCCTGCCGCTGACCTGGCTCAGCCCGCGTTGTCACGAACCGCTGCGCCAGGCCATGCGCCAGTGCGGTGTACTGGCTTAACCTAAGGATTCTACGCATGAAGCGACTGGCCGGATTCTCCGCCCTTGCTCTGATCATCTCCAGCACCAGCGGTTGTGGCTGGCTCTGGGGTGAAAATGGCTATTTCCGTGATCGTGGCAGCGACTACCTGGAGGCGCGTCAAACCGCGCCCATGAAGCTGCCTGCCGACGTCAATGCCAAACGCCTTGACCCGCTGCTGCCGGTTCCGGCGCAGGTGCCCAGCGACACTCAGACCTCTGGCGAGTTCGAGGTGCCGCGCCCAATGGCCCTGCAGGTGCGCGCCGATGAGCGCGAGTTCAGCCTGCAGCGCAGTGGTGATTCGCGCTGGGTCGTGGCTCAGCGTGTACCGGCCGAAGTCTGGCCGCTGGTGCGTCAGTTCTTCGAGGACAACGGCTTCCGTATCGCCGAAGAGCGTCCGCAGGTCGGCGAGTTCACCACCACCTGGCAGCGCTTCGATGACCTTTCCGCGAACATGGCTCGTCGCCTGAGCAGTCGCGTGACCGGCGTCGATGCAGACGCCGAGACCCGTGTGCGCGTCCGTATCGAGCCGGGTGTGCAGCGCAACACCAGTGAAGTGTTCGTCAGCAGTGTGCAGCGTCCGGCTGGCAGCAGCGCCGACATCGCCTTCACCGCTGGCGGTAATGCCAGCCTTGAAGGGGCTCTGCTCGACGAAATGCTCGTCAGCATGGCGCGCAGCGTAGAGCAGGGCGGTTCGGTCTCCCTGCTCGCCGCTCGCGACTATGACGCGCCGAGCCGTGTCAGCCTGAGCGCAGACGGCAACGGCAACCCGGTACTCAACCTGGGCGCCGATTTCGACCGCGCCTGGTCGGGCGTCGGGCGTGCGCTGGAGTTGGCCGACATTCGCGTCGACGACCTCAACCGTAGCCTGGGTGTGTACTACATCAACCTGGCGGAGGGTGCCCAGAAGCGTGACGAGAAGCCCGGCTTCTTCGGTCGTCTGTTTGGCAGCGAGCCGAGCAAGGAAGAGATCGAGGCCCGCGCCGAGCGTTATCAGGTACGCCTGACCACCGTCGGCGACAGCGTTCAGGTGACCGTGGACAAAGACCTCAACACCGTGGCGCCGTCCGACACCGCGCGCCGCATCCTGAACCTGCTTCAGGACAACCTCGGCTAACAGGCCCAGGCCAGCCGATCAGCGATAGGCGAAACCCGTACAGGGTTTCGCCTGTTTTGTTTCTCAGAAACGGAAATGCCGACATGAGCACACCTACCACCCTGAGCCTGAAGAAGATCTACTCGGGCAAGGTTCGCGACCTCTACGAAATCGACGACAAGCGCATGCTGATGGTGGCGACCGATCGTCTGTCGGCATTCGACGTGATCCTCGAGCAACCGATCCCGGAGAAGGGCAAGATCCTTACCGCCATCTCCAACTTCTGGTTCGACAAGCTGGCCGGCGTGGTGCCCAATCACTTCACCGGCGACAAGGTCGAAGACGTGGTCTCGGCAGCCGAGCTGCCGCTGGTCGAAGGCCGTGCAGTCGTTGCCAAGCGCCTCAAGCCGGTCGCCGTGGAAGCCATCGTGCGCGGCTACATCGTTGGCTCCGGCTGGAAGGAGTACCAGAAGAGCGGCACCGTCTGCGGCATCGCCCTGCCGGCCGGCCTGAAGGAAGCGGCCAAGCTGCCGCAACCGATCTTCACCCCCTCGACCAAGGCCGCCGTAGGCGACCACGACGAGAACATCAGCTTCGGGCAGTGCGAGGCCATCATCGGCGCTGAACTGGCTGCCAAAGTGCGTGACACCGCCATCGCCCTGTACAGCGCAGCGGTCGAATACGCCGCCACGCGCGGCATCATCATCGCAGACACCAAGTTCGAATTCGGCCTGGACGAAGACGGCACCCTGACCCTGATGGACGAAGTGCTGACCCCGGACTCCAGCCGCTTCTGGCCGGCCGACAGCTACGCTGAAGGCAGCAACCCGCCGAGCTTCGACAAGCAGTTCGTGCGTGACTGGCTGGAATCCACCGGCTGGAACAAGCAGCCCCCGGCCCCGGCCGTACCGGCAGATGTCGCGCAGAAAACCGCCGACAAATACCGCGAAGCCCTGACCCGCCTCACCGCCTGAAAGCGCTGAAGCGAGCCAAGGAAAGGCCGAACAATCCTCGGCCTTTCACAAGCGACTGATAGAACAAGAAATTTTTTCAAAATAAGCTTCGCCAAAGCGCATTGAGCTGTTATCATGCGCGCCGCTTGGGAAGATGCCGGAGTGGTCGAACGGGACGGATTCGAAATCCGTTGTGTCAGCAATGGCACCTAGGGTTCAAATCCCTATCTTCCCGCCATACAGAAAAGCCCCGAACTGCTTTGCAGTTCGGGGCTTTTGCTATCTGCGGCACGCAAGGTGTCGAAGAAGTGTCGAGAATCGACGCCAAACGCGAGGGAGGCAAGGATGTTCCTGAAAGCGCTGAAGCCAAGCTGGAGAAAGCTGTTCGTTGCTGCAGGCATCTACTTTATGGTCTTGCTCAGTGTCGGTGCAGATAAGGCCATTCACGACGCATCTCGTAAGCACCTAGCCTCAACTCCTGAAGTCCAGCGCTATCTGGCCGAGATCCAGAGTCTATATCGCAGCGGTGATGTGGAAGCGAAGGCAAATGAACTCAGAAATCAGCTTCTGGAAAATACCTCTCTTAGCTATGCCAGCAGAGACCTCGAACTCAAGGTTGCGCTCATCAACTGGATGCGCTGCATTAGCACTGGGGTGCTTTGCTATTTGCTGGCGTGTATAGCTTGTACCGGCGCATCAGCGCGTAAGAGTTGAAGCTACGCGCTATCCCTGGATCGGTGAGTGAACCCTGGCTAGGTACTCACGGCGAGCGGCGAATTCAGCTTCGACTTCAGCGTTGGTTCGGCCACGCCCCGTTTCTACCGATGCCCTGGCGGCAGCGACCTTTTGTTGCACGAACTCAGCATGCTCTTTGGTTTGCTGCTGCTGTGAAGGTAGGGGGCGCGCTTCAGTTTGCATGCGGCTTCTTTGGTCATTGCTCGTCATCTTTTCAATCCATTCGTCACTGCAACTGATGCAGAGGCTGGCAGGGCTCTCTGCACAGAAACGCACCTGCCATCGAACACGCTTGCCCAGTTATGTGCGCCATGCCCGGCGAGGGCGCAGATGCTGACCCTCACCGCTGACCTTGTCAGGACTTGAAGCGGCCCACCAGGCCATTGAGCTCCTGGGAGAGCTGGGAAAGCCTGCCAGAGTCTTCCTGTGCCGAGATGGCCAGGCCTTCAACCTGGCGGGCTTCGTCGTAGATCTGCTGGATATGCCGGTTGATCTCCTCGGCGACGCTGTGTTGCTCTTCGGCCGCAGCCGAAATCTGCAGGTTCTGATCGCGGATCTCGTTGACCGAGGTTTCGATGCCTTCGAAGCTGTCCTTGGCCTGCTCGATGGACGACACGCTTTCCTGGGATAGATTCAGGCAGCTTTCCATCTTCTGCGACACTTCCTGGGTCTTTTCACTCAGGGTGCTGAGCAGTTGGTCGATCTCGCCGGTGGAGTCAGACGTACGCTTGGCCAGGGCGCGCACCTCATCCGCCACGACCGCGAAACCACGGCCCTGGTCGCCCGCGCGGGCGGCCTCGATGGCGGCGTTGAGCGCGAGCAGGTTGGTCTGCTCGGCAATCGCGCGGATGGTGCCGAGGATCTGGTTGATGTTGCGGCTGCCGGTTTCCAGCTCGACCATCGCCTGGGACGATTCGCTCAAGCGGCTGCCGAGGCGGTTGACCTTGCCGGTGGTGACTTCGATTTGTTGCTTGCCTTCGGCTACCCGGCGATAGCCATCTTCCGCAGCGCCGGCTGCACTGCTGCAGGAGCGGGCCACTTCGTTGGCGGTGGCAACCATCTCGTTGAACGCGGTGGAGACCAGCTCCACTGCCTCGCGTTGGCGACCGGCTGCCTGGTTCATGTCGCTGGCCAACTGGCTGTTCGAGCTGGAGGCGTCGTTGAGGTTGCTCGATGCCGCGCCGATGTTGTGAACCAACTGGCGGATGGCGGCGAGGAACTTGTTGAACCAGCCGGCCAGTTCGGCCGTTTCGTCGCGGCCCTGGATCACCAGGTCGCGGCGCAGGTCGCCTTCGCCCTGAGCGATCTGCTGCAGGCCGGTGGTGACCTGGCTGATCGGTTTGACGATGACCCGCGAGAAGGCCATTGCCACGCCGGCGAACAGCACGGCCAGCAACACAACGATGACCGTGGTCAGCATAGTCATGCGAGTCGCCGAAGCCATTACCTCGCTGCGCTCGATCAGGCCGATGAAGCGCCAGCCCAGTTCCGGCGATGTCCATACGTTGGCCATGTACTTCACGCCGTCGATCTCGACCTCAGCCGAGCCCTGTTCGGTGGAGGCGAGCTGGGCGTACGCAGCGCCGAGCTCCTTGAGTGGCTTGAAGCCGTGATCGGCGTTGCGCGGGTCAACCAGCACGATGCCGTTCTCCACCAGCATGACGTAACCGCTGTTGCCGAGCTTGATGGTCTTGACCAGCTCCGTGAGGTTCTTCAGCGAGACACTGACGACGAACACGCCCTTGGGCTTGCCGCTGGCGTCTGCCATGGTTCTAGCTACGCCGACCAGCGCCAGGTCGTCTTTTTCGTAGTAGTAAGCCGGTGTGCGCACCGCTTTGCCGGGCGTGGCTATGGCGGCCTTGTACCAGGGGCGTGCGCGTGGATCGTAGTTGGCCAGTTGAGGATCGTCTGGCCACTTCGCGTAAGTGCCGTCTTCCAGTCCGATGGAGAGGATGGCAGCAGTAGGGTGGCTGGTGCCATAGCGCGCCAAGGCATCGATGATGGCGCTGGTGCTGGCCGGCATCGGCTGACTGGCAGCGTCGGCTGCGGTGTAGTTCTTGAGGGTGGTGATGGACGTGTAGGTCTCATCCTTGGCCATCTGCTCGACGTTCTGCACGGTGGCATCGAAGAATTGGCGCATGCTGCCATCGATCTGGCGGATTTCACGCGTGCTGCTGTCGATGAAATTGTCCATCGCCTCGGAACGCGTATTCATCACCGAGATCAGGCCAACCAGGCTTACCGGGATAAAAGCCACCAGCACGAAGGCCAGTACCAGCTTGGTTTTTATTTTCATAGAAAGATCCATCTCATGGGTGTTGGGCGCAAAGCAAATATCTGACGGGCAGTGCTTTGTTATCGGCAGTCATTCGGGAAATTGAAGGGCAATAAGTCTCTGTTTTTGGATAGATTGTCGAGGGTATATAGACAGTAGGGTGCGTTTGACGAAATCCTGGCGTGCACTATGGCTGTTGCCAGTATTTTGGCAGGGGCGCTTAATTTGTCGCGTCGGTGGTGTGCAGCCAAGAGCAAGCGTTCTTGCTTGGTTAAAGCGACTGGCTAAAGAATAGAATTAAATGATGACAGGTTTATTTTTTATTGGGTTGCTGGAGTAGTCTGGGCGGCACCAGTTGTCAGGAACGGCAGTGATCAGGAATCGATGGATTGGTTTCTGATTATAAGGGTGTGATAAATAAATCTGCCCCCTTTTGCTGAGACTGTTTGACTTGGTTTTAGGTGGGGTAATTTTCAGCGGCTTCACCGTTGTTTGTTTCGGTCGCTCTTCTTTCTGCTGTTTGTGCTCGTAAATCAATTTTATATAAGTCGCCAATGCTATACAGGATTGCAATTAGTAGCTGTACTGATGCCTCTGAATATCCATGCAGCATTTTTCTGGAAACTTGAATTTGTTGATTTTGTTTGAGCTTAAGCCAGGGGCATTCAGATCTTAGTCTACGGTCTGCGCGGCCGTTTCGATGTGCAATTGCATTGCGAATTTGCTGTAATTCAAATAGTTGTTTGGCGCAGCCTTCTGGCAGTGCGCTAGAAATACCGAATGGTTCGAGTAAGGACTCAAATCGCTTTGTGCCACGCTTTAATGGAGCTGCTAGTTCTTGCTCTAAAAGCTCTACAAGAAATTGTGCTTGCTCTGACTTTTGTAACTGAAGGTAGTCACCTAGTTTGACTCGTAGCTTTTGTGCGGCAGGAACATTTTTTGCGTCTCGTTTGTTTAGGATCCAAAGAGCTACGAGGCCTTTGATAAAGTGCTCAAGCCAGCTCCAGAGAGCAACAACTGCAAGTCCATGAAGGACAGGGAAGTCTTTCTCTATTTCTGTAACTGCTAGTGCAGCTTCTTTCTCTGCTCGTTCGAGGCGCTCTTTCGCTGCTGATGAGTCTGTTGTCTTGTTATCGGCTAGAACCTTTACTATTTGAGGAATCCCACGAAGCACGCCAATTCCACGTTCGCTGATATGTATTATTTGCATCAGCTGATCGTGTGAGTTAAGTGACTCTTCGAAGTGGTCTGTTATCCAGTTTGGAAGTTTTCGTTTGGGTGTAATTTCTGAAGTGGGTGGTGATTTTTTTGGCATAAGTACACCTAACCTTGAGTGATGGCTAGACGCTACCCATCGCCCTTTAGGATGTCTAGTTGGTGTGTCGAAAAAGTGTCGAAATCAACGGGCGACAGAGTGCCGCAATGGGCAGAAGGCATGAGGCGAAAGCCCTGATTTTCCTAGCGTTGTGCAGGGAAGGGCATCAATAGGCACCTGTAAAAACTGGTTCAAACCTCTATGCCCCTCGTTGTCTCGACGTGGTACTCCGCCTTCACCAGCCATCCCACAATCCGGAAAATTTAGGCTTGGCACATGGACATACGATGCAATACTCTCCGGTCACCGAGCTAACAAAGTGGCCAACAGGCAGGATGCCGACCCCATGCACTTCGTTAGCTCGGTACTAATTCACCTGGCCTGCCTGCCGGTATGCCAGACACACAAAAGCCCTCTTTGCGAGGGCTTTTGTGTGTCTGGCGGAAGGCTTTTGTTCAGCGGGCGACGCTGACGCCTTCGAGGCTGGCGAATGAGGTGTCCTTGGCGGTGAGCAAAAAGTCGCGCATGAAAGGCGCGTCGAGCATGTCGCTGCGGATGCCGGCATAGAGCGTGGCGTACAGACCCTTTTCCCCGAGCCGCTTGGCGCTGACATAGCCACGCGAGCTGTATTCGTGCAGCGCCCAGTTGGGTAGGCCACATACGCCGCGGCCGCTGGCCACCAGTTGCATCATCATTACCGTGAGTTCCGAGGTGCGTACCTGGGCGGGCTCGATGTCGGCGGGCTCCAGAAAGCGGGTGAAGATGTCCAGGCGGTCGCGTTCGACGGGGTAGGTGATCAGGGTTTCCGTGGCCAGATCCTGCGGCTGGATAAAGGCCTTGTGCGCCAGGCGGTGCTGGTTAGCCACGGCGAGCATGGCTTCGTAGGTAAACAGTGGCACGTAGGTGATGCCGGCCAGTTCGATGGGGTCGGAGGTCACCACCAGGTCGAGGTCGCCGCGTGCCAGCGCGGGCAGCGGGGCGAAGGAGAAGCCGGAGGCCAGATCCAGCTCGACTTCCGGCCAGGCGTCGCGGAACTGGTCGATGGTCGGCATCAGCCACTGGAAGCAGCTATGGCACTCGATGGCCATGTGCAGCCGGCCGGCGGTACCGCCAGCCAGGCGCGCCAGGTCGCGCTCGGTGCCGCGTAGCAGAGGCAGCACGGCGTCGGCCAGTTGCAGCAGGCGCAGGCCGGCGCTGGTGAAGCGCACCGGCTTGGTCTTGCGCACGAAGAGCTGCAGCCCCAGGCGCTCTTCCAGTTCCTTGAACTGGTGGGAGAGGGCGGACTGGGTGAGGTGCAGGCGGTCGGCGGCTTCGACCAGGCTGTCGGTTTCGCGCAGGGCGTGCAGGGTCTTCAGGTGGCGTAGCTCAAGCATGTCGGTCTCGTTCAGGTTTGATTCATCCGCTTCGCTTGTTTGGATGAAGGCTGTTCATACAGCCTACATGAGTAAATTTGTATATCAAGACGAAAATCTTGAGTTTGTCTCAATCAAACGCCCTGCGGAGAATGACGCCATCTCGATTCATTCTGGAGCGCCAAGCCATGTCCCTGTCTCATTCCCTCGGTTTTCCCCGTATCGGTCGTGACCGCGAACTGAAGAAAGCCCTAGAAGCCTACTGGCAGGGCGAACTGGATGAAGCCGGGTTGCGCGCTGTCGGTGAGCGCCTGCGTGCCGAGCATTGGCAGGTGCAGAAAGAGGCCGGTATCGACCTGCTGCCGGTCGGCGATTTTGCCTGGTACGACCAGGTGCTGACTCATTCCCTGACGTTTGGCGTGATCCCTGAGCGTTTTCGTCCGGCCTCGGGCAAGCCGACCTTGGAGACCCTGTTTGCCATGGCGCGTGGCGCCGGCAGAAGTGCGAGTGCCTGCTGTGGCGGGGCGCATGATCAGCCCTTGGTCGCGCAGGAGCTGACCAAGTGGTTCGATACCAACTATCACTATCTGGTGCCGGAGTTCTCGGCTGATCAAGCGTTCGCCCTGAGCTGGGAGCAACTGTTCGAGGAAGTGGAGCAGGCGCACGCTCTGGGGCATCGGGTGAAGCCGGTTGTGATCGGCCCGCTGACTTATCTGTGGCTGGGCAAGGTCAAGGGCGGTGACTTCGACAAGCTGGAGCTGCTCGAACGCCTGCTGCCGGTGTATGGCGAGATATTCCGGCGCCTGGCGGAGCAGGGCGTGGAGTGGGTGCAGATCGACGAGCCGATTCTGGTGCTGGATTTGCCGCAGGGCTGGAAGAACGCCTTCGAGCGTGCCTACAACCTGATCCAGCGTGAGCCCTGCAAGAAGCTGATCGCCACCTATTTTGGCGGGCTGCAGGACAACCTCGGCCTGGCCGCCAACCTGCCGGTCGATGGCCTGCATATCGACCTGGTGCGCGCGCCCGAGCAGTACCCGACCATCCTCGACCGTCTGCCTGCCTATAAAGTGTTGTCGTTGGGCGTGGTCAACGGCCGCAACGTCTGGCGCTGCGATCTGGAGAAGGTGCTCGGCGTGCTGCGGCATGCCCACGAGCGCCTGGGCGAGCGGCTATGGGTGGCGCCGTCCTGCTCGCTGCTGCACAGCCCGGTGGATGTGGCTGGCGAAGATCAGCTCGATGCTGAGCTGAAAAGCTGGCTGGCCTTTGCCGTGCAGAAGTGCGAGGAGGTGGCGCTGCTGACGCGCGCGTTGGCAGCGCCCGAATCGGCCGAGGTGCAGGCGGCGCTGGCGCAGAGCCGTGCGATCCAGGCGGCGCGGGCCGCGTCTTCGCGCATCCACAAGCCCGAGGTGCAGGCGCGCTTGGCGGCGATTCGTCCGCAGCAGGCGCAGCGTCAGTCGCCGTTCGCCACGCGTATCGAGCGGCAGCGCGAGCGTCTGAAGTTGCCGCTCTTGCCGACCACCACCATCGGTTCCTTCCCGCAGACCTCGGCGATCCGCCAGGCGCGGCAGGCTTTCAGGCAGGGCAGGCTGAGCACTGCCGATTACAACGAGGCCATGAAGGGCGAGATCCGCCATGCCGTGGAGATTCAAGAGCGCCTCGGGCTGGATGTGCTGGTGCATGGCGAGGCCGAGCGTAACGACATGGTCGAGTACTTCGCCGAGCAGCTCGACGGTTATGCCTTCACGCGTTTCGGCTGGGTGCAGAGTTACGGTTCACGCTGCGTCAAACCAGCGGTGATCGTTGGCGATCTGAGTCGCCCGCAGGCGATGACCGTGGAGTGGATCCGCTACGCCCAGAGCCTGACCGACAAGGTGGTCAAGGGCATGCTGACCGGCCCGGTGACCATGCTGATGTGGTCGTTTCCGCGCGAGGACTTGCCCCGCGAGGTGCAGGCGCGCCAGTTGGCCCTGGCGATTCGCGATGAAGTGGTGGATCTCGAAGCCGCTGGTATCCGGATCATCCAGATCGACGAGGCAGCATTCCGTGAGGGCCTGCCCCTGCGCCAGAGCGCCTGGCAGGGCTATCTGGACTGGGCCACCGAGGCCTTTCGCCTGGCCGCCAGCGGCGTGCGCGACGAAACGCAGATTCACACCCACATGTGCTACAGCGAGTTCAACGACGTGATCGAGTCGATCGCGGCGATGGACGCCGATGTCATCACCATCGAGACCTCGCGTTCGGACATGGCGCTGTTGCAGGCGTTCGAGCGCTTCGCCTATCCCAACGAGATCGGCCCTGGCGTGTATGACATCCACTCGCCGCGCATGCCCGACACGGCGGAGATGGCAGCCTTGCTGCGCGAGGCGGCGCGGTGCATTCCCGTGCAGCGCCTGTGGGTCAACCCTGATTGTGGGCTGAAGACCCGCGCCTGGCCGGAGACCGAGGCCGCGCTGGTGAACATGGTGGCCGCCGCCCGGCAGTTGCGTGCCGAACTGGCCTGATCTTCCGTTATCGAGAGGCGGCGAGATGTTCTGCCGCCGACCTCTCGTCACCGCGACAGTGACCGCTCGTCCTCCTTCATCAAACTGTCATGCGTGTGTGGCAGCGCCATCGAACGACTTTCACCAGAATCGCGTTTCAGTGGGGTTCTGCGTTTCTGGTGTTTTTCATGCGTGCATTCATTTTCATCGCCGCGCTGCTGTGCGGCCTGCCGTCCTTTGCGGCCAATCGTTGCGGCCTGTCCGAGCCGACCCGTTACGCGGATGTCGGCGACGTGCGCCTGGCTTACCAGAGCGTCGGCAGTGCGGGGGATCCGGCGCTGCTGCTGATCATGGGCCTGGGCGGTCAATTGATTCACTGGCCGGACGAGGTGGTCGAGCGCCTGTGCCAGCAGGGCTTTCGCGTGATTCGCTTCGACAATCGCGACGTGGGCCTGAGCAGTTGGCGCAAGCCGGTGCCGAGCATCAATCTGGGCTACGAAGTGGTGCGTTATCGCCTGGGCTTGTCGCTGGGCGCGCCTTATCACCTGCGTGATATGGCCGGCGATGCGCTGGGTCTGATGGACGCGTTGGGCATCGGCGACTTTCACGTACTGGGCGCGAGCATGGGCGGCATGATCGCCCAGCACCTGGCCGATATGGCGCCGCAGCGTGTGCTCAGCCTGACGCTGGTGATGACCAGCTCCGGCGCGCAGGGGTTGCCAGCCCCGAGCGATGCCTTGTTGCAACTGCTGGCGCGGCGCGAGGCCAGTAGCCGCGAGCAGGCGCTGGAGCAGCAGGCAGATCTGCTGGCGGCGCTGGGTAGCCCGGAGGTGCGGGATGATCGCCAGGCACTGCTGGCGCAGGCGCAGGTGGCCTATGACCGGGCGTTCAATCCGGAAGGTGTGCAGCGCCAGTTATTGGCGATTCTTGCCGAGCCGAGCCGGGTGGATCTGCTCAACCGCCTGCAGGTGCCGACCCTGGTCGTGCACGGTACGGCCGATCCCTTGCTGCCGGTGATGCACGGTGTGCACGTGGCCGCTCATATCCGGGGCTCGCAGTTGAAGTTGATTCCGGGGCTGGCGCATCGATTCCAGGACGCCTTCAAGGAGCCGCTGCTCGAAGCGGTGCTGCCTTACCTGGCGGTACATCGGGGTGACGACGCGCCGCTGGCGCATCTGTGAGACGAGAGCCTCAGTCGCTTAGCTCCGGTTTGCTCCGAGCGCTCCGGTACAGGCTGTCGATGTGCTCGTTGCTGTGCTTGAGCAGCCGCTCGGACATGCAGACGCGCTCGATGTAGGTGGCGATGCTGCGCTCCGCTTCGTAGCGGGAGCGGTAGGGGCCTTCCAGCGTGCCTTCGCGGGTCGAGAAGAAATACTGACCGTTGACCGAGCTGACGCGAGAGCTGCGGTAATAGGTGCCTGGCTGCGGGTCGACGCTGCGTTGGCCGATCATGATGAGCACCACGCTATAGGAAGGTGTGTTGATTTGAGTCTACTGGGCGGCGCTACGCCTGCCAGGCGAGACGACAGACGGTTGAAAATGGCCCTCAAACGCCTGTTTTTACTGGTTTTTCTGAAAAATGACGCCGGCAAAATGGCAGTCGTGACGCGGTGAGCGGTACAGTTTAGATCGAGTGCCAGGGGCAACTGTTACTGTGTCGGCCTCCATGCGTGCCCTAGAATGGTGCCTTGCGGTCGCGGCATCAGGCTCGACCGTCTGTTCGAGGTCTCCATGCACATCTCCTCTGGCCGTTGGCTCTACGGCCTGTCGCTTGCCCTGACCACCTCGCTGCTGTGGGGCATCCTGCCGATCAAGTTGAAAGAAGTCCTGCAGGTGATGGACCCAATCACCGTCACCTGGTATCGCCTAGCCGTCGCAGGCTCACTGCTGCTGGCCTATCTCGCTGCCTCCCGTCGTCTGCCGCGTTTCAGCTTGCTCGGCAGCAAGGGCCGCTGGTTGCTGGCCTTGGCCATCGGCGGACTGACCGCCAATTACGTGCTCTACCTGATGGGGCTCAACCTGCTCAGCCCGGGTACCACGCAGTTGGTCATCCAGGTCGCGCCCATTCTGTTGTTGATCAGCAGCGTGTGGGTGTTCCGCGAGCGCTTCAGCGTCGGCCAGGGGCTGGGTTTGGCCGTGATGCTGGTGGGGTTCGCCTTGTTCTTCAATCAGCGTCTGGACGAGTTGCTCACCTCGCTGACCGCCTATACGGCTGGGGTGCTGACCGTGCTGGCGGCGGCCTTCGTCTGGACGTTCTACGGGCTGGCGCAGAAGCAACTGCTGACCGCGTGGAATTCGGTGCAGGTGATGATGGTGATCTACCTCGCCTGCGCGCTGCTGCTGACACCCTGGGCGCAGCCGTTGCAGGCCCAGCAACTGAGCCCGATACAGGGCTGGCTGCTGCTGGCCTGCTGCCTCAATACCCTGGTGGCCTATGGCGCCTTTGCCGAGGCGCTGGCGCACTGGGAGGCGTCGCGGGTCAGTGCGACCCTGGCCTTGACGCCGTTGGTGACCTTCGTATCGGTGGCTCTGGCGGCGAGTTGGTGGCCGGATCACGTGCAGCCCGAGCAGGTCAACTGGATCGCCTACGGTGGCGCGCTGCTGGTGGTACTGGGCTCGGCGCTGACGGCGCTGGGGCCTTCGCTGTTGGCGAGCCTGAGGGCTCGCCGGGCCAGGCGTGTGCTATGCGAGTCGACGTGAGCAGGCAGGCCGCTGAAAACTACCTGCGTTGGCAATACTGCGTTAAAAACGCCCTCAAAATGCTCATTTACAACACGTAAAGTCGAGCGCGACTCCGAGCGTTTTTCGGTCGTTTTTGCGGGGCCGCCATTGGTATTGTCTTGCCTGCCTCGCCTACGTTTTTCAACGGCCTGCTAGACGCTGCTGCCCAGTTTCTCTGCCTTGCGTAGCCAGGCCTGACGTTGCTCCTCGCTGGAGGGGCGCACGGGGGCGAATTCGCTCAGGCGGCGTGTGCGAATCCCGCAGAAGCCGAGAATGGTGCGCACCATCTGCCGATGGGCCGGCGCGCCATAGATCCAACGGAAGTACCAAAGCGGGGTATCCAGGGTCACCAGAAGGTCGGCGCTGCGGCCGCTGAGCAGCTTGTCCCAGAGTTGCGAGCGGCCGCGGTACTTGAAGGCGAAGCCCGGCAGGAAAACGCGGTCGAAGAAGCCCTTGAGCAGCGCCGGCACGCCGCCCCACCAGACCGGATAGACGAACACCAGATGTTCGGCCCAGTGAATCAGGCGCTGCGCTTCGAGCAGATCCGGCTCCAGGTTCTGGCTCTGGTCGTAGCCGTCGCGCAGCACCGGATCGAACTGCAGCTCCCCCAGCTTCAGTTGGCGTACCACATGGCCCTTGTCGCGGGCCCCATGGCTGTAGGCGTCGGCCAGGGCGTGGCAGAGGCTGTCCTTTTTCGGCGTGCCGAGCACCAGCAGGATGCGCTTGCCGTCGCCTTCCAGCGGCGTGGCGCCGCTCTTGCCCTCAGTCATGCCGCCCGCTTCCGAGCATGTCTTGCGGTCGTACCCATTGGTCGAATTCCTCTTCGGTCAGGTAGCCAAGCTGCAGCGCTGCCTGGCGCAGGGTGCTGCCTTCGGCATAGGCCTTCTTGGCGATTTCGGCGGCCTTGTCGTAGCCGATGTGCGGGTTGAGTGCGGTGACCAGCATCAGGCCGTTCTCCAGATGCGCGGCCATTTGCCTGGCATCCGGTTGCAGATCGGCGATGCAGTGCTGCTGGAAGTTGCGGCAGCCGTCGCCCAGCAGGCGGATCGATTGCAGCAGGTTATGGATGATCACCGGCTTGAACACGTTGAGCTGCAAGTGACCCTGGCTGGCGGCGAAGCTGATGGTCGCGTCGTTGCCGAGCACCTGGCAGGCGAGCATCGACAGCGCTTCGCACTGGGTCGGGTTGACCTTGCCGGGCATGATCGAGCTGCCTGGCTCGTTGGCCGGCAGGCGCACTTCGGCGAAGCCGGCGCGTGGGCCGGAGCCGAGCAGGCGCAGGTCGTTGGCCAGCTTCATCAGCGCCACGGCCAGGGTCTTCAGCGCGCCGGAAAGTTGCACCAGCGGCTCATGGCCAGACAGTGCGGCGAACTTGTTCGGCGCGCTGGTCAAGGGCAGGCCGGTGAGGGCGGCCAGCTCGGCGGCGATGGCTTCGGCAAAGCCGGCTGGGGCGTTGAGGCCGGTGCCGACGGCCGTACCGCCCTGGGCCAGCTCGCAGACAGCGGGCAGGGCGGCGCGAATCGCCGCCTCGGCATGGCCGAGCTGGGCGACGAAGGCGGATAGCTCCTGACCGAAGGTGATGGGGGTAGCGTCCATCATGTGCGTGCGGCCGGTCTTGACCAGATTGGCATGGCGCTGCGCCTGCTCCTGCAGGCCATCGCGCAGCTCGGCCAGGGCCGGCAGCAGGCAGTGCTTGACGGCCTGCGCGGCGGCGATGTGCATGGCGGTGGGGAAGCAGTCGTTGGAGCTTTGCGCGCGGTTGACGTGGTCGTTGGGGTGCACCGGGCTCTTGCCGCCGCGCTGGCCGCCGGCCAGCTCGTTGGCACGCCCGGCGATCACCTCGTTGACGTTCATGTTGCTCTGCGTGCCGCTGCCGGTCTGCCAGACCACCAGGGGGAACTGGCTGTCATGCTGGCCATCGAGCACCTCGTCGGCGGCCTGTTCGATCAGGCGGGCGACGTCCGCCGGCAGCTCGCCGCTGCGGCTATTGACCCGCGCAGCAGCCTTCTTGATCAGCGCCAGGGCATGCAGCACCGCCAGCGGCATGCGCTCGGTACCGATGGCGAAGTTGATCAGCGAGCGCTGGGTCTGCGCGCCCCAGTAGGCGTCATTCGGGACTTCGATGGGGCCGATGCTGTCGGTCTCGGTGCGGCTCATGGCGTTCTCCAGGCAATGGCAGGATGGCTGGCAGTTTAGGTCGCTCCACGCTGGACTGGTTCCGCAACTTCTCTATCGCGGCGATTACCAGCGCGCGTGCGTCTCACCCAGCCAGCCCAGCGCACCGTCCACCGGCACGCGTTCGCCTTCGGGGCCTTTGAGCACGCCCGAGTAGTGACCGAACCACTGCCGGGTATCGGCATGGAAGGGGCCGAACTTGGGATGCGCGCGATGCAACTGGCGCGGCGTGAAGGTGAGCGCCACTCGTTCATCCTCGCTGTGCAGGTGCCAGGGTGCGAGGCCGGTGAGTGCCGATTGTTCGATATGCAGCGGGCTGGCCAGCGGCGATAGGCTGCCACCAAACCACAGGGTGTTTTCCGACAGGCCGCTGTATTCCAGCCAGCCGGAACCAAAATTGCCGGCGATACCGCCAGGCGCGGCGAATACGGCGCGTTGCCAGTGGCTGTGAAATGGCCAGACGCCACGGCCGAAGTCGAGCGCGGCGAAGCTCTGCCCCGGCGTGCAGTCGTAGCGGCGCAGCCCCAGTTGCACGCTGCCGACGGCCGGTAGCCCAACCTGCCGGCTGCAGGCGTGGAAGCCTCCATGGGCGAGCGGTGCTACTAGATTGAGCGAGTCCAGATGAACCGGGCGCTGAATGTCCAGCGCCACCTGCAAGGGCTGGCCGCCGATGTCCGGTGCGGCAGCGGTCAGGCGCAGACGGCCAGGGTGTTCGTCGATGCGCAGTTGCAGGCGCGGATGCAGGAACGCATGGCTGTCGAGTGGGCTGTCCGGCAGGCTGCAACCCATCCCGAACGGGCGTACCTGCGTGTGCGCCATCGCCTCGCCGCTTTCCAGATCGAGAAAGTAGGCGGCGCCATAACCGACGTAGTCGAGGTCGGCGAGGGTCAGCGAGAGCATCCATTGTGGGCTGGTGATGCACCAGTGGTTCCAGCGTTTGCGCCGCCCGGCATGACCATGCAGGGCGCAGTCGATCTGCGGGCGAGGCGACAGACCAATGGCTTCGGGCAGCAGTCGACCCTTGCTGTCGCACAGCGGCTGCGGCGTGAAGGCGAGGGGAGAGGTGAAACTGTTCATCGAGCACGTCCATGTGTGTGCCGGTCGGCGAGTCGCTCCGGTATCGGAGTCTGTTGCGAGTTCGCGGCGCAATGTCGCACAGCATGCCGATGGCTGCTCAGCATGGGCAAGTGCTGGCAGTTTGGCAACCGATCAATGGAGTGCGCCAGTAGGCGCAGAACCTGTGCGCTGGCGCACATCGCTTGAGAGAAAGCCGCATTGGGCACAAAATGCCGCCACCGCAGTCTACCCAGACTCATTCATCACAGTCGGAATCCTCCATGCCCCGTTTCCACCAGTTGTGCGCCGCGATCCTGCTCGGTACGTCCGCTTCCTTCGCCATGGCCGATGCAGCCAGCCATGCCGCTGACGCTGAGCGCTTCCTCAAGCTGGCGCATGCCGACAAGCTGACCGTACCGGTGTACGGCCAGGTGCAGCAGATGTTCGCCCAGCGTTTTGCCCAGGCGCCGAATGGCAAGCAGGCGGTGCTCGAGAGCTACCAGGCCAAGGCCAACGCCGCGCTGGACAAGGCCGTCGGCTGGGACAAGCTGAAGCCGGACATGGTCAAGCTATACACCAGCAACTTCAGTGAGCAGGAGCTCAAGGATCTGATCGCCTTCTACCAGTCGCCGCTGGGTCAGAAAGTGCTGCAGAAGATGCCGATGCTCACGGCGCAGTCCGCGCAGATCACCCAGGGCAAGCTGGAAACGGCGGTGCCCGAGGTCAACAAGCTGCTGGCGGACATGAGCAAAGAACTCGGTATCAAGCAATCCGCGGAGTGACGGATGTCCAAGCAAGCCCTGATCGAACAGTCCCTGAGCGCCCTGCAACCTGAACACCTGCAGGTGTTGGACGAGAGCCACATGCACAGCCGTGGCCTGGAGACTCACTACAAGGCGGTGATCGTCAGCCCGGTGTTCGCCGGCCTGAATGCGGTCAAGCGGCACCAGAAGGTCTATGCCACCGTGGGTGAGCTGATGGGGCAGATCCATGCCCTGGCGCTGCACACCTACACGCCAGAGGAGTGGGCGGCGCAGGGTGTGGCACCCGACTCGCCGACCTGTCGCGGCGGCCATTGATGTAGCGCGTATGCAATCCGGAGCGATTGGATGCCCAGCTCCGGAATGCATTCAAGCGACGCGACAGGCTGTCGCGCCTTGTCGCCAACTCACCCCCGGCGATTGGCCGCTTTGCTACAATCGCCCCGCGCCGGCCTGCTGAGCCGGCGTTTTTCATGCCCCCAACAGTCCGCCCTTTACGTGGGCGACCACTGAGAGAATCTTCATGACTGACAAGATCGTCGTCGCGGCGCTGTACAAGTTCGTCTCCCTGCCGGACTACCAGGCGCTGCGTGAGCCCCTGCTGCAAGCCCTCATCAATAACGGCATCAAAGGCACCCTGCTGCTCGCCGAAGAAGGCATCAATGGCACCGTGTCCGGCACCCGCGCCGGCATCGATGCGCTGCTCGCCTGGTTCCGTCAGGACGTGCGCCTGGCCGATATCGACCACAAGGAATCCTACTGCGACGAGCAGCCGTTCTATCGCACCAAGGTCAAGCTGAAGAAGGAAATCGTCACCCTCGGCGTGCCGGGCGTCGATCCCAACCAGCGCGTCGGCACCTATGTCGAGCCGCAGGACTGGAACGCGCTGATCAGCGATCCCGAAGTGCTGCTGATCGATACGCGCAACGACTACGAAGTGGCCATCGGCACCTTCGAGGGCGCCATCGATCCCAAGACCAAGTCGTTCCGCGAGTTCCCCGAGTACATCAAGGCCCACTTCGACCCGAGCAAGCACAAGAAGGTGGCGATGTTCTGCACCGGCGGTATCCGCTGCGAGAAGGCATCGAGCTACATGCTGGGCGAGGGTTTCGAGGAGGTCTATCACCTCAAGGGCGGCATCCTCAAATACCTCGAGGAAGTGCCGCAGGAACAGACCAAGTGGCAGGGCGACTGTTTCGTCTTCGACAACCGCGTGACCGTGCGCCATGACCTCTCCGAAGGCGACTACGATCAGTGTCATGCCTGCCGTAACCCGATTTCCGTGGAAGATCGTCAGTCCGAGTTCTACAGCCCCGGCGTGAGCTGCCCGCATTGCTGGGACTCGCTGCCGGAGAAGACCCGCGAAGGTGCCCGTGAGCGGCAGAAGCAGATCGAGCTGGCGCGCGCGCGCAACCAGCCGCATCCCATCGGCCGTAACCCGCGCCAACTCAACGAGGTGTGAGCATGGCCAGCCGCCTGCTTTATGTAATGGATCCGATGTGCTCCTGGTGCTGGGGGTTCGCTCCGGTAGTGGAGGCGCTGGCCGAGCAGGCGGCTGCCCACGGCGTACCGATGCACCTGGTGG
This sequence comes from Pseudomonas sp. C11, assembly GCF_034683865.1. Classification (NCBI taxonomy): domain Bacteria; kingdom Pseudomonadati; phylum Pseudomonadota; class Gammaproteobacteria; order Pseudomonadales; family Pseudomonadaceae; genus Pseudomonas; species Pseudomonas sp. C11. The sequence goes on along the minus strand of NZ_JAWIIP010000004.1, from coordinate 196,965 downwards.
CTGGCGGTCTGCGCCGCGACCAGGTGGCCATCGATGCCGCCGCGCGGGTGCGCTATCTGGGCTATTGGCAGGCGGTCAATGCCAGCACCGGGCAATTCTTCGATTTCGAGCGCGGCCTGCCGGAAGGGATGGTCTACGACACCGAACCGGCCTGCCGGGCGCTGGTCACCGCTCGCCAACTGGATGCCGAGAGCGCCTGGCCGCTGGCCCGGCGTATTCAGCAGGCGTTCTATACCGAAGGAGCGGACGTCACTCAGGGCGCGCAACTGGCGCAGTTGGCGCAGGATGCCGGCATCCCGCGTATCGAATTCGCCGAGGCGTTCGACAGCCTGGCCATGCGTGAGGCCACGGCTGCCGATTTCACCTGGGTGCAGGATCTCGGCATCGCCGGTTTCCCCACCTTGCTGGCCGAGCGCGATGGTCAACTGGCCCTGCTGACCAACGGCTATCAGCCGCTGGAGGTATTGGCGCCGCTGCTGGCGCGCTGGCTGGAGCGGGGGGCGCATGCCTGATCGGTTGAGCTGGGCGGAAATCCGTCGCCTGGCCCTGCGTCATCGCAAGGCACTGATTCTGGCCAATCTGGTCGCCGTACTGGCCACCTTGTGCAGTGTGCCGATCCCCTTGTTGTTGCCGCTGCTGGTGGACGAGGTGCTGCTGCGCGATGGCGACTCGGCGCTCAAGGTCATGGATCACTTCCTGCCCGACGCCTGGCAGTCGGCCGCCGGTTATATCGGCCTGATGCTGCTGCTGACTTTGTTGCTGCGTGGCTCGGCGCTGATCTTCAACGTGCTGCAGGCGCGCCTGTTCGCGCGGCTGTCGAAGGACATCGTCTACCGTATCCGCATTCGCCTGATCGAGCGGCTCAAGCGTATCGCCCTGGGCGAGTACGAAAGCCTCGGCGGTGGCACCGTGACCACTCACCTGGTCACCGATCTGGACACCCTGGACAAATTCATCGGCGACACCCTGAGCCGCTTCCTGGTGGCCATGCTGACGCTCGTGGGCACCTCGGCCATTCTTCTGTGGATGCACTGGAAGCTGGCGCTGCTGATTCTCCTGTTCAACCCGCTGGTGATCTACGCCACGGTGCAGCTGGGCAAGCGCGTCAAGCACCTTAAAAAGCTGGAGAACGACAGCACCGGGCGTTTCACCCAGGCGCTGACCGAGACCCTCGACGCCATCCAGGAAGTGCGTGCCGGCAACCGCCAGGGTTACTTCCTCGGGCGCCTCGGCGCGCGTGCGCAGGAGGTGCGCGACTACGCCGTGGCCTCGCAGTGGAAGAGCGATGCGTCGAACCGCGCCAGCGGCCTGCTGTTCCAGTTCGGCATCGACGTGTTCCGCGCCGCCGCCATGCTCACCGTACTGTTCTCCGATCTGTCCATCGGCCAGATGCTCGCGGTGTTCAGTTACCTGTGGTTCATGATCGGCCCGGTGGAGCAGTTGCTTAATCTGCAGTACGCCTTCTATGCCGCCGGTGGCGCGCTGACGCGCATCAACGAGTTGCTGGCGCGGCGCGACGAGCCGCAGTACGACGGCCGTGTCGATCCGTTCAAGGGGCGCGATACGGTTGGCATCGAGATCCAGGGGCTGACCTTCGCCTATGGCGACGAGCCGGTGCTCGATCGCCTCGACCTGTCCATCGCGCCGGGCGAGAAGGTGGCCATCGTCGGTGCCTCCGGCGGCGGCAAGAGCACCCTGGTGCAATTGCTGTTGGGGCTGTACACGGCGCAGGCCGGCACCATCCGCTTCGGTGGCAGCAGCCTGGAGGAAATCGGCCTGGATGGCGTGCGCGACAACGTCGCGGTGGTGTTGCAGCATCCGGCGCTGTTCAACGACACGGTGCGCGCCAACCTGACCATGGGCCGTGAGCGCAGCGATGAAGCCTGCTGGCAGGCGCTGCGCATCGCCCAGCTGTACGACACCATCGCTTCGCTGCCGCACGGGCTGGACAGCGTGGTCGGGCGCAGCGGCGTGCGCCTGTCTGGCGGCCAGCGTCAGCGCCTGGCCATCGCCCGCATGGTGCTGGCCGAGCCCAAGGTGGTGATTCTCGACGAAGCGACGTCGGCGCTGGATGCGGCCACCGAATACGCCCTGCATCAGGCGCTGGCGCAGTTCCTCGAAGGGCGCACCACGCTGATCATCGCCCACCGCCTGAGCGCGGTGAAACAGGCCGACCGTGTGCTGGTGTTCGATGGCGGCAGCGTGGCAGAGGATGGCGACCACCAGCAACTGATCGCCGAGGGCGGCCTGTACGCCAAGCTGTATGGGCATTTGCAGCAGGTGTGACGTGCCTATTCATCGCGGCTGAAGCGGAATGCCGCGCAGTGTTGTAGGGCGGGTGCAACCCGCCACAAATGGGTGGCGGGTTGCACCCGCCCTACGGTTCTACGCCCCTGCCCGTTAGGAGCGCTATGCGCTTTTGCGCAACCCATGCCCCCGGATTGCATCCGGGCTACAGAACCTTCTGGCCTGTCGCGGCTAAAGCCCCCCTACGCGGCATGACAGGTTGCTCCGCGCCTGTGGGAGTTCAGTGTAGGGCGGGTGCAACCCGCCATAAATGAGTGACGGGTTGCATCCGCTCTACGGATTCGTGGGCAACGCTTTGCCTCAGCCGTTGCTCATCAAGGCTTCGCTCAATTCCTCGAACAGGGTCTGCACCGAGCGCAGGGGGCGGCAGTCGGGGCGGGTCAGCAGCCAGAGTTCGGTGTCGCAGCCGGGCAAGGGGGCGCTCAGCGCACGTAGGTCCGGCTGGCTGCGCAGGATGAAGTCGGGCAGGGCGGCCACGCCGAGCCCAGCGCGGGTCAGTTGCGCCACGGCGTACATGCTGCTGCAGCGGTAGCTGGGCATGACCCCCGGCAGATCATGCAGACGCCAGAGCACCGTGGCGTGATCCGGCATTGACTCATCCGGGGCGATCCAGCTCTGTCGCGCCAGGTCGCTGCGATCCTGGCCATCGTCACGCGCGCACACCACGTAGGACACCTTGGCCAGGCGGCGGCCGACCAGATGCTCCGGCGGCTGGTTGGTCAGGCGCAGGGCCAGGTCGGCGTCACGCCGGCTGAGGTTGGCGAAGTCGTTGGAGGTGACCACTTCCAGCGACAACGCCGGATAGTTGGGCATGAAGCGCGCCAGCGCCGGCAGCAGCAGGCTGCTCAGCACCGCGTCGGTGCAGGTCAGGCGCACCGTGCCGCTGACCACCTGCTTGCCTTGTTCCAGCGCCACGCGTGCGGCATCCAGCGCCTGTTCGGCGCGTTCGGCCTGTTCGGCCAGGGCCCGCGCCGTTTCACTCGGCTCGTAGCCGCGCCGGCTTTTCTCGAACAGCGCCACGCCCAGGGCGGCTTCGAGGCGGCGCACGGCGCGAAATACCGTGGAAACGTCTACCTGGAGCAGCTCGGCCGCCCGTGCCAGTGAGCGGCCGCGCACCAGGGCGAGTACCAGGGAAAGGTCGGTGTGATCGATCTGATATTGCACGGCTGCAATCTCTGCTTGTCAGTACGCCAATTATTATTGCGCGAGCGCCATCTTATAGTGCCAGGCAGACCGCCATGCAAGAGGGGCAAAATCATGTACAGCAAGTGTCGAGTCAAGGTCGCCCTGGTGGGCGACTACAGTGCAGCCATCACCGCACACCGTGCCATTCCCGAGGCGCTGCGCCTGGCTGGGGAAGCGCTGGGGGTCGCGGTCGAATACGACTGGCTGGCCACGGAGCGCATTCTCGATGACGCGACCTTGCTGGCCTATGACGGTATCTGGTGCGTGCCGGGCAGCCCCTACGTCGCCACCGAGGGTGCGCTGCGCGCGATCCGTTTTGCCCGCGAGCAGGGCGTTCCCTTTCTGGGCACCTGTGGTGGCTTCCAGCATGCGCTGCTGGAATACGCCCGCAATCAGCTGGGGTGGACGGATGCCGAACATGCCGAGCTGTCGCCTCAGGCGCAAACGCCGCTGATCGCGCCGCTGGCCTGTGCCCTGCAGGATGTCAGCGAGCGCGTGCACCTGGTATCGGGCTCGCGTATCGCCGAGCTGTACGGGGTACGCGAGATCAGCGAGCAGTACCTGTGCCGCTATGGCCTCGACGATGCCTTCGTCGAGCCGCTGATGGCCCAGGCGCTGAAGGCTTCCGGGCATGACGAGGCGGGTGCCGTGCGTGCCATCGAGCTGGACGACCATCCCTTCTTCATCGCCACTCTGTTCCAGCCCGAGCGCGCTGCGCTGGAAGGGCGCCTGCCGCCGGTGGTCGCCGGCCTGGTCGGTGCCTGCGCGGTGCAATCGGTGCATGAAGCGCAGCAGGAAGCGGTGGCGTGATTGCCGCAACGCCCAAGCCACCTTATTACGTGGTGATGTTCACCTCGGTACGCACCGAGGTCGATGCCGGCTACGCCGAGGCGGCGCAGCGCATGCTGGAGCTGGCCGCGCGGCAGCCGGGCTTTCTCGGCGTGGAGTCGGCGCGCAGTGATGGCCTGGGCATCACCCTGTCCTATTGGCAGAGCGAGGAGGCCATTCGCGCCTGGCGCGAGCATGCCGTGCACAGTGCCGTTCGCGAACAGGGGCGCGCCGACTGGTATGCCGCTTTCACCACCCGGGTTGCCAAGGTCGAGCGGGCTTACGGTTTCGAACGCCCGGCGTGAGGGAGTGTGGTAAGTCGATCAACCATGATGTAAGGAAAATTTTACGGTTGGTCGGATTAGTCATCACCAACCAGTAGCTTACCGGTGGGTGTAAATAAAAATTGCCACTGCTGGCCTCGGCGGCTGTGGCAGGGTGTCGCAAGCCATCTTGAGTGTGCTTCTGCGCTCGGTTGTCATGAGGTTGTCCGCAACGCATTCGTGCGGCTGCCATAACAATGACAATCAGGAGGCGAGATGACCGCCGTGGCCAAGATCGAGCAGCACAACCCCATCGGAACCGACGGTTTCGAGTTCGTCGAATTCACCGCACCGAGTGCCGAAGGTATCGAGCAACTGCGCCAGTTGTTCACCGCCATGGGCTTCACCGAAACCGCCAAGCACCGCTCCAAAGAGGTGTGGCTGTTCCAGCAGAACGACATCAACATCGTGCTCAACGGCAGCCCTACCGGCCATGTGCGCGCCTTCGGCGAGAAGCATGGGCCCAGCGCCTGCGCCATGGCCTTCCGGGTCAAGAATGCCGCCCAGGCAGCCGCCTACGTCGAGCAGCAGGGCGCCACGCTGGTGGGCAGCCATGCCAACTTTGGCGAGCTGAACATTCCCTGCGTCGAGGGCATCGGCGGCTCGCTGCTGTATCTGGTCGACCGCTATGGTGACAAGAGCATCTATGACGTCGACTTCGAGTACATCGCAGGCCGCAGCGCTAATGACAACTCCGTCGGCCTGCAATGCATCGACCACCTGACCCACAACGTGCGCCGTGGGCAGATGGACGTCTGGTCAGGCTTCTACGAGCGCATCGCCAACTTCCGCGAGATTCGCTACTTCGATATCGAAGGCAAGCTCACCGGGCTGTTCTCCCGCGCAATGACCGCGCCGTGCGGCAAGATCCGCATTCCGATCAACGAGTCGGCCGATGACAAGTCGCAGATCGAGGAATTCATCCGCGAGTACCACGGTGAAGGCATCCAGCATATTGCCTTGTCCACCGACGACATCTACGCCACCGTGCGCCAGTTGCGCGCCAACGGCGTGGACTTCATGACCACCCCGGACACCTACTACGAGAAGGTCGATAGCCGCGTCGCTGGGCATGGCGAGCCGACCGATGTGCTGCGCGAACTGAACATCCTGATCGATGGCGCGCCTGGCGATGACGGCATCCTGCTGCAGATCTTCACCAACACGGTAATTGGCCCGATCTTCTTCGAGATCATCCAGCGCAAGGGCAATCAGGGTTTTGGCGAGGGCAACTTCAAGGCCCTGTTCGAGTCGATCGAAGAAGACCAACTGCGTCGCGGTGTGATCTCCGAGGAGTGATGCCATGAGCCGTCAATGGATCCGCTTTCCCCTACGTGAAGGCGAGTGCTCGCGTCAGGCGCACTGCGATCTGCCGCAGGGCACCTACGAGCGCGAGATGGGCCGTGAGGGCTTCTTCGGCCCCACCGCGCATCTTCACCACAAGCATCCGCCCACCGGCTGGATCGACTGGGAAGGCCCGCTGCGCCCGCATGCCTTCAACTTCAACGACATCCCCAGCGAGCGCGACTGCCCGCTGGCGGCGCCGCTGACCCTGCACAACGCCGACGTCAAGCTGCGCGTATGGCGCACTCACGGCGCCATGCGCCATCTGATGCGCAATGCCGATGGCGACGAGCTGCTGTTCGTGCATGAAGGCAGCGGGCATTTCTATTGCGACTTCGGCCATCTGGAATACCGCGACGGCGACTACCTGCTGATCCCCCGCGGCACCGCCTGGCGTATCGAGGCCAGTACGCCGAGCTACTTCCTGCTGATCGAGAACACCGACGGCGCTTATCAGTTGCCGGACAGGGGCCTGCTCGGCCCGCAGGCGATCTTCGACCTGGCGGTGCTGGAACACCCGCATATCGATGACGCCTTCAAGGCGCAGCAGGACGAGAACACCTGGCAGATCCGCATCAAGCGGCGCGGCCAGATCAGCACCGTGACCTACCCCTACAACCCGCTGGATGTGGTCGGCTGGCATGGCGACAACACCGTGGTGCGCCTGAACTGGCGTGACATTCGTCCGTTGGTCAGCCATCGCTACCACCTGCCGCCGTCGGTACACACCACCTTCGTAGCCAACGGATTCGTGATCTGCACCTTCACCCCGCGCCCGGTGGAGTCCGACCCCGGCGCGCTCAAGGTGCCGTTCTTCCATAACAACGACGACTACGACGAAGTGCTGTTCTACCACCGTGGCAACTTCTTCAGCCGCGACAACATCGAGCAGGGCATGGTCACCCTGCACCCGTGCGGTTTCCCCCATGGGCCGCACCCCAAGGCGCTGAAGAAGAGCCAGGAAGATCCGGCCACCTTCATTGACGAGGTGGCGGTGATGATCGATACCCGCCGCGCCCTGGAAGTGGGCGATGCTGCTGCTGCGGTGGACGTTGCCGAGTACGTCAATTCCTGGCGTGCGCCGGGTACACAAGCTTAAGGGTGGGCACCAATCGTTCCCTCTCCCCCGGCCCCTCTCCCACAAGTGGGAGAGGGGAGAACAGCCCGCACGCGAACAGACGAATAGGTAGGAACCATGAAACTCGCATCACTGAATCAAGGCCGCGATGGCGTGCTGATCGTCGTTTCCCGCGACCTGAGCCGCGCCGTGCGCGTGCCGAAAATCGCCGCCACCCTGCAGTCCGCGCTGGACGACTGGGCCGTCGCACGGCCGAAACTGGAGGCGGTCTACCAGCGCCTCAACGACGGCCTAGAGGAGGGCGCCTTCGTCTTTGACGAGGCGGCCTGTCACAGCCCCTTACCACGTGCCTATCACTGGGCCGACGGCAGCGCCTACGTCAACCACGTCGAACTGGTGCGCAAGGCGCGCGGCGCCGAGATGCCGGAAAGCTTCTGGCATGACCCGCTGATGTACCAGGGCGGCGCCGATGCCTTCATCCCGCCGCACAGTCCGATCCGCCTGGCAGACGAAGCCTGGGGCATCGATCTGGAAGCCGAGCTGGCGGTGATCACCGACGACGTGCCGATGGGCGCCACGTCAGCCGAAGCGGCCGGGCATATCCGCCTGCTGATGCTGGTCAACGACGTGTCGCTGCGCAACCTGATCCCTGGCGAGTTGGCCAAGGGCTTTGGTTTCTACCAGAGCAAGCCGTCGTCGAGCTTCTCCCCGGTGGCCATCACCCCGGACGAACTGGGCGAGAGCTGGAAGGACGGCAAGGTGCACCGGCCGCTGGTGTCGCAGATCAACGGCGCGCTATTCGGCCAGCCGGATGCCGGTGTGGACATGACTTTCAACTTCCCGACCCTGGTGGCCCACGCGGCCAAGACCCGGCTGCTGGGCGCCGGCACCATCATCGGTTCGGGCACGGTCTCCAACTACGACCGTAGCGCCGGCTCCAGCTGCCTGGCAGAGAAACGCATGCTGGAGATCGTCGAGTCGGGCGAGGCGAAGACGCCGTTCCTCAAGTTCGGCGACCGGGTGCGCATCGAGATGTTCGATGCGTCTGGCCAGAGCATCTTCGGTGCCATCGACCAGGTGGTGGAGAAATATGAGTAGCCCGGATGAAATCCGGGAAATTTCCAGGCCAGCCCCGGATTGCATCCGGGCTACGGGGGATGATCGATGCTGAAGCTCTACGGATACTGGCGCTCCAGCGCCGCCTATCGTGTGCGTATCGCCCTCAACCTCAAGGGCCTGGCTTACCAGCAGGTGCCGGTGCATCTGGTCAAGGATGGCGGCCAGCAGTACGGCGCCGACTACCGCTCGCTGAACCCGCAGGGCCTGCTGCCGCTGCTGGTGGACGAGGAAAACGGCGGCGTACGCATCGCCCAGTCACTGGCGATCATCGAATACCTCGAAGAAATCTTCCCGGTGCCGGCGCTGTTGCCGGGTGATCCGGCCGAGCGTGCGCAGGTGCGGGCGCTGGCGCTGCATATCGCCTGCGACGTGCACCCGTTGAACAACCTGCGCGTGCTGCAGTACCTGTCCTCTGAACTGGGCGTCTCCGACGAGGCGAAGAACGCCTGGTACCGGCACTGGGTCGCGCTCGGTCTGACCGCCGTGGAGGAGGGCTTGGCCGTATTCGACGGGCGTCTCTCTCTTGGCGAGCGGCCTGGATATCTGGAGGCCTGCCTGATCCCGCAGCTGTATAATGCGCGCCGTTTTAACTGTGACCTTGCCGCGTACCCACGCATTGTCGCCATGGCGGCGCGCTGTGAACCCCTGGAGGCCTTCCGACTGGCCGCACCGGAGGTACAAGCCGACGCTCAGTGACACCTTCGGCTTCATCCAAGCCTTGCATTCCGCTGCGCCACAAGTGCGGCGGGTTCGATTCCGTCACAGATAAAAACAAACAGGTGACGCATGACCCGTGAAAAACCCAAGAACCTCTGGCTCTCGCGCTGGGGTTTCATCCTCGCTGCAACCGGCTCGGCCGTCGGCCTGGGCAATATCTGGAAATTCCCCTACATCACCGGCGAGTACGGCGGCGGCGCCTTCGTGCTGATGTACCTGGCGTGCATCCTGGCCATCGGTATTCCGGTGATGATGACCGAGATCGCCATCGGCCGCCGTGGCCGTGGCAGTCCCATCGATGCCATCGGCCGGGTGGTGCGCGAGAATGGCGGCAACCCGCTGTGGAAGGCGGTCGGCGGGATGGCCATGCTCGCCGGTTTCATGATCCTGTGCTTCTACGTGGTCGTTGCCGGTTGGGCCTTCGCCTATACGTGGAAGATGCTCGACGGCTCGCTGGCCGCCACCAGCGTCGAAGCGCTCGGTGGAGTGTTCGAGGCGCACAACGCCAACCCCTGGCAACTGGGCGGCTGGAGCGTGCTGGTGGCGTTGCTGACCTTGTGGATCGTGGCCAAGGGTGTGCAGCAGGGCATCGAGAACGCAGTGCGCTGGATGATGCCGGGCCTGGCCCTGATGCTTGTCGCGCTGGTCGGCTATGCCTTCACCAGCGGTAGTTTCAGTGCAGGCTTCGGTTTCCTCTTCCACTTCGATGCCTCGAAGATCACCGGCGAAGCACTGTTGGCGGCACTGGGTCACGCCTTCTTCACCCTGAGCCTGGCCTCGGGCGCCATTCTCACCTACGGCTCCTACCTGCCGGATGGCCAGTCCATCGCCCGCACCACCTTCATGGTCGCCATCTGCGACACCCTGGTGGCGCTGCTCGCCGGCCTGGCGATCTTCCCGATCATCTTCGCCAACGGCATGAGCCCGAGTGCCGGGCCGGGGCTGATCTTCATGAGCCTGCCATTGGCCTTCCAGCAGATGCCGTTCGGCACGGTGTTCGGCGTGCTGTTCTTCGCCATGGTATCCATCGCCGCGCTGACCTCGGCGATCTCCATGATCGAAGCCACCGTGGCCTACCTGAACGAGAAGCACGGCATCAGCCGTTTGCGCGCGGCAATCGGTGCTGGCGCGGTGCTGCTGGTGATCAGCCTGCTGGCCATGCTGTCGTTCAACCTGCTGGCGGGCTGGACGCCGCTGGGCAAGAACTTCTTCGACTGGCTCGATTACCTGACCTCGCGCTGGATGATGCCGCTCGGGGGCATCTTCATGGTGGTGCTGGCTGGGTATGCACTGCGCTGCGACATCCTGCGCGAAGAACTGAACCTGCCGCCGGCCGGCTATGCCCTGTGGCTGTTCATGGTGCGTTATGTCAGCCCGGTGCTGATCCTGGTGGTGTTCCTCCATGCGCTGGGCTGGCTGATGTTCGACCCGGTGGCGCAGTGGTACTGGATAGCCGGCGCCATGGGCCTGCTGGCAATTGTCGGTGAGCTGGCGCGGCCACGCGTGGTGAGCGTTCTGGTCAGTCGCTGAGCCGTAATGCATGTCCGCTCAAGGCGCAGCTTCGGCTGCGCCTTTTGCGTTTGATGAGGAGCTGGCGGCAAACCGCCAGTGCGGCGCCCGGTTTGAGCGGATTATTGCCGTTGCTTCTGGGCGAGCGCCCGATACGGTCTATAGTTCCTGAACCTCTCTGGCCAAATGCCTGCATCAAGCACTGGGGCTTCGCTGCCGATAGCCTTCACGTAGCCAGGCTATCGCTGGCAAGGCCAGCGCAGCTGCGAGGAGCACCTGTTCTGGCCAGCCTGGGCCTGGCACAGGGGTTGCCTTGTTTACCGGTCAAGTCGCGCCCAAGAGCGCGTTCGAATAAGAAGAATCCTGGAGTGCCTTATGTTCGAATCTGCCGGACGCCTGTTGGCCAACCTTTCCGTTGGCAAGAAACTGATCTGTGGCTTTGGCCTGGTGTTGCTGCTGACAGCGGCGATGACGGGTATCGGTTTTCTCGCCGTGCAAGCCGTCCTCCTCGGTCATAAACAGGTAGGGGAGTTGGCCGAGATCAATATGGAGGTGCTTCAGGCTCGCCGTCTGGAGCGCAACTTCGCCATCGAGCAGACCCCTGAGAGCGCGGCGCGAGTGCGCGAAAGCCTGAACAAGGTGCTGGCCTCCCTGGAGCAATTCGGGCAGGCCGCCGGCCTGGCCGATGGCGAGCGCATCCGTACCATGCAGCAGGCCGTTGCTGAGTACATGAAGCAGTTCGACAGCTATGTCGACCTGCAGGACAAGGCGCGTTCGGCCCGTCAGGACATGAGCACCGCAGCGGGGGAAACGCGCGATCAATTCGAGGTGATCGAACTGGACATGTACGACGCCGTCCGCGAGCTGCGCCTGCAGGGCGACCGACTGCGTGGCAGCGATCCGCTCACCCTGGCCGAGACCGCATCCGGCCTGAGCAAGCGCATGCTCGACCTGCGCAGCCAGGAGAACCTGTACATCATCGATGGCTCGGCCGAGGCCCTGGAAGAGTGGAACTACATCAGCGAAGACCTGCAGACCGTGGCGCGCAGCCTGATGGTCTGGCTGAACGACGAACAGAAAGCCTCGATCGAAAAAGCCTTGCAGGCACTGACGGTCTATCAGCGCTCCTTCCAGTACTACCAGCAGTTGCGTGAGCAGAACAAATCGACGGAAAGCGCCATGATCGAGCGTGCGCGTTCGGTCATCAGCCTGGCCAAGGCCGCTCAGACCAGCGCCGATGAGGCCATGATCGCCGATAGTCACCGCGCGCAACTGATGCTCGGGGTAATGGGCGCGGCGGCTATCGTGCTCGGCCTCTGCGCGGCGCTGCTGATCACCCGCCTGATCGTCGTGCCCTTGCGCCAGACCGTGGGTTTTGCCGAGCGCATCGCCGCCGGCGACCTCAGCCAGGACATTCCGCAGAACCGCCGCGATGAGCTGGGGCAATTGCTCGCTGCCATGCAGGGCATGACCAGCAGCCTGCGTACGCTGGTCGGGCGTATCGGCGGTGGTGTTGGGCAGATCGCCGCCGCCGCCGAGCAGCTGTCCACCATCACTGCGCAGACCAGTGCCGGGGTGCAGACGCAGAAACTGGAAACCGAGCAGACCGCCACCGCCATGCACCAGATGGCCGCCACCGTGCAGGAGGTGGCGCAGAACGCCGAGATGGCCTCGCACGCCGCGCAGGATGCCGACCGTGAGGCGCAGCAGGGCAATCGCGTCGTGCAGCAGGCGGTGGATCAGGTCGACAGTCTGGCGGCCGAGGTGGAGCAGTCAGCCGAAGCCATTGCCGCGCTGGATCGCGAGAGTGGTCGCATCAGCAGTGTGTTGGAGGTGATTCGCGGCGTCGCCGAACAGACCAACCTGCTCGCCCTCAATGCCGCCATCGAAGCGGCGCGAGCCGGCGAGCAGGGGCGTGGTTTCGCCGTCGTCGCCGATGAGGTGCGGGCACTGGCCAAGCGTGCCCAGGACAGCACCGAAGAAATCGAGGGCCTGATCGCGGGCTTGCAGCGCATGGCCAAAGGCGCGGTGCAGCAGATGGACAGCAGCCGCGAGCTGACCCGGCGTACCGTCGAGCTGGCCGGGCAGGCGGGGGATGCGCTGGGCCGTATCACCCAGGCCGTCAGCACCATCGAGCAGATGAACCAGCAGATCGCTGCGGCTGCCGAGGAGCAGAGTGCGGTGGCCGAGGCGATCAACGAGAGCGTGACACGCGTGCGCGACATCGGTGAGCAGAGCGCAGCGGCCAGCCAGCAGACGGCGGCGTCCAGCGCCGAACTGGCCCGTCTGGGTGGCGAGTTGCAGGGCCTGGTGCGGCAGTTCCGCACCTGATCCTCAGCCCAGGTGGAAGCCCCCGTCGATGGGGATGATGGCGCCGGTCATGTAGGCACCGGCGCTGCCCGCCAGGCTCAGCGCCAGTGCGGCCATTTCCTCTTCACGGCCCCAGCGCTTCATCGGGATCACCGCCGTATCGGCGGCCAGCGCGGCTTCATCCTCGGCGATGAAGCGGGTCATCTTGCTCGGGAAGCGCCCTGGCGCGATCACGTTGACGTTGATGTGCTCACCCACCAGCTCCTTGGCCAGCATGCGTGACAGCTGGTGCAGCGCGGCTTTGCTCGGGCCATAGGCGTAGGCCTGTTCGCCCATGGCGCTGATGCCGGCCACCGAACCGATGTTGATCACTCGCGCCGGGCAGTCCGCCGAACCAGCCTTGCGCAGCAGCGGCAGCAGTTGCTGGATGCAACCGAACACCGAGGTGACGTTGAGCTGCATGACTTTTTCGAAGCCCTTGGCCGGGTAACTTTCCAGCGGCGCACCCCAGGTGGTGCCGGCGTTGTTGACCAGAATATCCAGCTTGTCGATGCGTCTGTTCAGTTCGGCAGCCAGTGCCTGTACGCCTTCCTCGCTGGAGAGGTTGGCGGCCATCCCGGTGCACTGGCCCAGGGCTGATAGTTCGGCGGCAGTCTGCGCGCAGGCTTCGCCATCACGGGCGCAGACATAGACGTGGGCGCCGGCTTCGACGAAGGCCTTGGCGATCATCAGGCCGATGCCACGGGTGCCACCGGTGACCAGGGCGATGCGCCCGGCAAGGGAAAAGTAGGGATGCATGCAATGGCCTCGTTGAGTGATGAGGCCTTCACCCTAGAGGCTGGCTGTCGGGAAAGCAGGCATCATTGCCGGCCGAAATGACACCTCATGCGTTTTTCTGGTCGCGGCTGAAGCCCCTCCCACGCAATCAGAACTCTGTGGGAGGGGCTTCAGCCGCGACCCGCCATCTGCACATCCAGCACGCGAATACACCCCGGCTCCGGGTAATGCCAGTGCACGTCGAGATCCCAGAAGCGCGCGCCATAGCGCCGTTCGGGTTGTGGTTGCTGATAAGCCGGGCGCGGATCCTGCGCCAGACACTGTTCGATCAGCGCCACCAGGGGTTCACCCAGACGCTGTCCGTGGCGTCGAGCGGCTGCCAGGGCGTCGTCCTGCCAGTCCACCGGAATAAGCGGCGGCGGTGCGTCAGCCATGCCGTTGTGCGCATCCGCCACGCTGTCGGCGTAAGGCACGTAGGGCTTGATGTCGAGCACCGGGGTGCCATCGAGCAGGTCGATGCCCGACAGATGCAGACGGCCTGGTTCCACGCGTTCCAGGCGTACCACCGACTGGCCGATGCCGTTGGGACGATGGGTGGCACGGGTGCTGAATACGCCGACGGATTGGTTACCGCCCAGACGCGGCGGGCGCACCTTCAGGCGTGGCTTGTCTTCCAGTGCCTGGTGGAAAAGGAACAGCAACCAGACGTGGCTGACCTGTTCCAGGCCCTGCACGGCTTCGCCCTGATCGAACGGCGGCAGCAGTTCCAGCACGCCGCGTGCGGCGGGAGCCAGGTGTGGCTGACGGGGGATGGCGAATTTTTCCTTGAAGCAGGAACGGACGATACCGACTGGGGAAACCTGATGCTGCATGCTGACCTGCTTAGCGACGGTTGACCGGAGCGTCGTACGCTTCCCGGCAGCCGGCGTCGCGGAAGGGACCGGTAAAACGCTCCCAGCCGTCGCCTGGGCTGGTCTGGGCGCAGGTCAGGTGGCCATCGATCTTGCTCTGCCAGAGAAAGAAGGGCGCAGGCGCAGCGAAGCCGGGCAGGCTGAGCGCGAGCAGGGCAGTGAGTAACAGCGTACGCATGGGGGCTCCTGTGCGGATAGCGTGTAGGGCGGGTACAACCCGGCGGATAGGCTATGGCGGGTTGCACCCGCCCTACGGCTAAGGCATTTAGAGGCTTAGCCTACTACAGCCCTGCTTCAGAAGCGTTCCTTCTCGCCCAGGTAGCGCCACTGTCCGGCTGGCAGTTTGGCCATCGGCACGCCGCCGACACGGATGCGCCTCATCGCCTTGATGTGCAGGCCCAGCGCCTTGCAGAGCTGTTGCAGCAGATCGGGAGCGGGGTTCTTCAGGGCGAAGCGCAGGCGCTGCTCGCTCTGCCAACTGGCCTTGCACGGCGGAAACTGCGTGCCCTTGTGGATCAGGCCCTTCTTCAGCCGTTCGAAGATGCTGGCCGGCAGCTCGCCGGTGACATCGACCAGATACTCCTGCTCCAGCTTGGTGCCGTCCTCGCGCAGCTTGCGCTGGGCGCGCCAGTCCTGGCTGAGGATCACCAGGCCGCTGGCGCCGTTCTGCAGCGGCAGGCTCTGCTCCTGGCGCAGGAAATGGCCATGCAGGATGCGCTGCGCGTGCGGGTCTTCTTCCCAGTGGTGCTCGCGCATCAGCAGATGCTGCAACTGTGCGGCGCTGGTGCCCGCCGGGCAGTGCACCAGCAGCGTCACGGGCTCTACCGCTTCAAGCGTGGCATCGGGGTGCAGCTCGACACGCTGATCCTCGACCTTGAACTGCGGCGCCTCGACTACCTGGCCGTCCACCGTCACCCAGCCGCCAGTGATGTACAGATCGGCCTCGCGGCGCGAGCAGCCGAAGAGTTCGATGACGCGTTTGGACAGGCGGGTGGGTTCGCTCATGGTGGTGCTCGATAAAAAGAAGGGCATTGTACCGGCAAGGCGCCGGGGTGGCCGGAAAGAAAAAGCCCCGCGTACACAGACCGTGTGAAAACGTAGCGAGCGAAGGTCAGGCAAGGCAAAAAGCGGCGAAAAAGCGCAGTTTACGAGCTGTAAATGAGCATTTTGAGCCGTTTTTTAACGCAGCATGGCCGAGCGCAGTAGTTTTCACACAGTCTGGTGCGGCGGGGCTCTTCAGGCGGGCGTTGGATCAGACCAGCTCGCCCCACATATCGTACTCGTCGGCATCGACGATGCGCACGCGCACCTTGTCGCCCGGCTTGACGTTGGTGGAGTCGATGAACACGCTGCCGTCAATCTCCGGGGCGTCGGCCCAGGAGCGAGCCACGGCGCCTTCGCCGTCCACTTCGTCGATCAGCACGTCCATCTCCAGGCCGATCTTGGCCTGCAGGCGCGCGGAGCTGATCGCCTGCTGGTGCGCCATGAAGCGCTCCCAACGCTCCTGCTTGACGTCGTCAGGCACCACGTCCAGGCCCAGGTCATTGGCGGGGGCGCCTTCTACTGGCGAGTACTGGAAGCAGCCAACGCGGTCGAGCTGCGCTTCGGTCAGCCAGTCCAGCAGGTACTGGAAGTCTTCTTCGGTCTCGCCGGGGAAGCCGACGATGAAGGTGGAGCGAATGGTCAGCTCCGGGCAGATCTCGCGCCACTTCTTGATGCGTGCCAGGGTCTTATCTTCGAAGGCTGGGCGCTTCATCGACTTGAGCACTTTCGGGCTGGCGTGCTGGAAGGGAATGTCCAGATACGGCAGCAGCTTGCCAGCCGCCATCAGCGGGATCACGTCGTCGACGTTGGGGTACGGGTAGACGTAGTGCAGGCGCACCCACACGCCCATGGAGGACAGCGCTTCGCACAGTTCGAGCATGCGCGTCTTCACCGGCTGGCCGTTCCAGAAGTCCAGCTTGTACTTGAGATCGACGCCATAGGCGCTGGTGTCCTGGCTAATCACCAGCAGTTCTTTCACGCCGGCCTTGACCAGACGCTCGGCTTCGCTGAGCACATCGCCCACCGGGCGGCTGACCAGCTTGCCGCGCATGGACGGGATGATGCAGAAGCTGCAGGTATGGTTGCAGCCTTCGGAAATCTTCAAATAAGCGTAGTGACGCGGCGTGAGCTTGATGCCCTGCGGCGGCACCAGATCGATCAGCGGGTTGTGCTCGGTCTTAGGCGGGATGACCTCGTGCACCGCATTGACCACTTGCTCGTACTGCTGCGGGCCGGTGACGGCCAGCACGCTCGGGTGCACGTCGCGGATGCTGTCTTCGGCCACGCCCATGCAGCCGGTGACGATCACCTTGCCGTTTTCCGCCAGGGCTTCGCCGATGGCGTCCAGCGACTCGGCCTTGGCGCTGTCGATGAAGCCACAGGTGTTGACCACCACCACGTCGGCATCCTGGTAGGTCGGTACGATCTCGTAACCTTCCATGCGCAGTTGGGTCAGGATGCGTTCGGAGTCGACGGTCGCTTTCGGGCATCCGAGCGAGACGAAGCCGACTTTCGGGGTGGCGGTGGACATGCGGGCTAACCTCTAACGGGCGCCTTGTGGGCGCCTCTGATCAAAAAGTGCGCAATTCTAGCGGCGGATCGGGCACTTGACCAGAGGCGCTTTCACCTCAATTACGCCCGGGCAGCATGCGCGTCAGGGTGTTATCGCGTACGACGTAATGGTGATACAGCCCGGCGACCGCGTGCAGGCCGATCAGCCAGTAGCCGGCGCTGCCCGCCAGCTCGTGCAGTTCCTTGATTTGTCCGGCCAGTGCCTTGTCCGGGCCGATCAGCGCCGGCAGCTCCAGGCCGAAGAAGGGGATGGGCTTGCCGGCGGCGCTGAGGATCAGCCAGCCGGCCAGTGGCGCGCCAATCATCAGGGCGTACAGCGCCAGGTGCATCAGCTTGGCGATCAGGTGCTGCCAGCTCGGTGGTGCGGGCTCGATGGCCGGAGTAGGGCTGAGGGCGCGTGCCAGCAAACGCAGCCAGACCAGAGCGAATACGCTCAGGCCAAGCATGAAGTGCCATTGCTTGAGCAGCTCACGGGTGTCGCTGCCCTTGGGGAAATTGCCCTTGAGTTCGATGCAGGCGTAAACGGCGGCGATCAGGATCAGCATCAGCCAGTGCAGGCCAATGGACAGGCTTCCATAGCGTGGTGGGGTGTTCTTCCAGTTCATACAGGCTTCCTCGGTCAATGTCCTGCATCTGCGGCAGGTACTCCAAGGATAGGCCGGTCTGGCTTAAGCGAAGCTGAGGAAGATCAATAGCCGGAAACGAAAAAGGCCACTCGATTGAGTGGCCTTTATCTGAAGGTGGTTGCGGGAGCAGGATTTGAACCTACGACCTTCGGGTTATGAGCCCGACGAGCTACCAGACTGCTCCATC
>NZ_JAWIIP010000004.1:0-179028 GCF_034683865.1 Pseudomonas sp. C11 | reverse complement strand
GGATTTGAACCTACGACCTTCGGGTTATGAGCCCGACGAGCTACCAGACTGCTCCATCCCGCGGCGGCCATTCTACTTAGGGAGAGAGTGTTGTCAATCGGTTTATTGCTTTTAATCGAAAATACTAATCGGCAGACAAACAAAAAGGCCACTCGTTAGAGTGGCCTTTCCGGAAGGTGGTTGCGGGAGCAGGATTTGAACCTACGACCTTCGGGTTATGAGCCCGACGAGCTACCAGACTGCTCCATCCCGCGGCGGCCATTCTACTCAGGGAGAGAGTGTTGTCAATCGGTTTATTGCTTTTAATCGAAAATACTAATCGGCAGGCAAACAAAAAGGCCACTCGTTAGAGTGGCCTTTTCGGAAGGTGGTTGCGGGAGCAGGATTTGAACCTACGACCTTCGGGTTATGAGCCCGACGAGCTACCAGACTGCTCCATCCCGCGGCGGCCATTCTACCGGCAGAAAGCCTTACGTCAACTACTATCTTCAAAAAACTGTTTTCAACTCAGATGGTTAGCCTCAAACAGCTGTTAGACTTCAGCGAGTCCGACCAGACCTGGCAAGGCTTTCGAGGGTGTTGTGCGCAAGATAATCCACGTTGACTGCGACTGCTTTTACGCCGCCATCGAGATGCGTGACGACCCGAGTCTGGCCAATCGTCCGCTGGCGGTCGGTGGCGCGGCGGAGCGGCGTGGGGTGATCGCTACCTGCAATTACGAGGCGCGTGCCTATGGCGTGCGTTCAGCGATGTCCTCGCACCAGGCGCTGAAGCTGTGTCCCGATCTGTTGATCGTCAAGCCGCGCTTCGAGGTGTACCGCGGGGTGTCGCGTGAGATTCACGGCATCTTTCGCCAGTTCACCGACCTGATCGAGCCGTTGTCGCTGGACGAGGCTTATCTGGATGTCAGTGAGGCGCCGCATTTTGCCGGCAGCGCCACGCGCATCGCCCAGGAGATTCGGCGGCGGGTGTCGCAGGAGCTGCACATCACGGTGTCCGCCGGTGTGGCGCCGAACAAGTTTCTGGCCAAGATCGCCAGTGACTGGCGCAAGCCCGATGGTTTGTTCGTGATCACGCCTGATCAGGTGGAGGATTTCGTTGCGGCGCTGCCGGTGAGCAAGCTGCATGGTGTCGGCAAGGTCACGGCGGATAAGCTGGCGCGCCTGGGTATCCGTACCTGTCTGGATCTGCGTGACTGGAATCGGCTGGCGCTGGCGCGCGAGTTCGGCAGTTTCGGTGAGCGCCTGTGGAGCCTGGCCTGGGGCATCGACGAGCGGGCGGTTAAGGTCGACAGTCGCAGGCAGTCGCTTAGCGTCGAGCACACCTTCGAGCAGGATCTGCCGGATCTGCAGAGCTGTCTGGACAAGCTGCCGGTGTTGCTCGAAGAGATGCATGGCCGGCTACAACGGCTGGATGCCAGCTATCGACCGGATAAACCCTTCGTCAAGGTGAAGTTCCATGACTTCACCCAGACCACCCTGGAGCAGGCTGGCGCCAGTCGTGATCTGGACAGCTATCGGCAACTGCTGACTGCTGCCCATGCGCGGGGCGGCAAACCGGTGCGCCTGCTCGGTGTCGGCGTGAGATTGCGTGATTTGCGTGGGCAGCAGGAGCAACTGGAGCTGTTTGCCTGAAGGCTGAGCCATTCGCGTAGGGCGGGTGCAACCCGCCGTCGCAACCTGGCGGGGTTCCCCCGCCCTACGAAATACGCGGTGATTTCACTCGGCCCAGAGTCGAATCGGTTTGCCGCTGGCGGGCCAGAGTTGCAGTTGGCCAATGACGTTGAAGTCCCAGCGTTGCACCTGGCCCAGGGCCTCGAGGAAGCGCCGCTCCTGTTCCATCAGCGCCGGTGCGCAGAGCTTGCGCGTGCTCCCCGGCGTCTCGAAACGAATGGCATCGTCTTTGAGGCTGTAGCCGGCGAACCAGTGGTTGCAGCCGGCATTGCCGTGGGCGCGGCCATCGGCGGCGAACGTGATGGTCAGGTGGCTGCGGTCAATCAGCGGGCGCTCGCCGATCCATTCCACGCGATAGCTGCGTTCGGTTTCCAGTTGCGGGGCATCACTGGCGCAACCGGCCAGTGTGGCGGCGAACAGGGCGAGGGGCAGGGCGCGGTAGATCATCTCAGGCCTCCTGACAGGCGCGGCACAGATGGCGGCCGGCGTCGTTGCGCCAGCCCAGTTCGGCAATCCGTGCCTCGGCGGCTGGTGCCTGGGCAGCCTTGCCGAGCGCGGCATCGACGGCGAATTCGAAATCCAGCTGTTTGCCACAGCCGTCGCAGTTGACTTGCCAATTGTGGATCGCCAGTTCCTTGAACTGCGGGCCCTGGCACACCGCCAGCCATTGGCCGGGCGGGTTGATCAGGTGGCGTACCTTCTCGACCTGCAGGCGCATGTGCAGGTCGCGGCTGCCCTTGAGGGTGACCAGTAGCACATCATGGGCTTGGATCGAGCCGCCGTTGCCAGTGACCTGGTAACGGCCCGGCGCCAGGGCGCGGCATTCGGTAAGGGTGTGTTGCGGGTTGAGCAGGGTGTAACGGAAATCGTGTTCGGCCATGAGTCCTCCGGAGCAGCCGGCATGCTATCACGTGCCGGCTTTTACCTCATTGCTCAGGCGTCCCTCGGTCCAGGCTGCGATGTTGTCCAGCGTGGTCTGGGCGATTGCACCCAGGGCTTCGCGGGTGAGGAAGGCCTGGTGCGCGGTGACGATGACATTGGGGAAGCTCAGCAGCCGAGCGAGGGTGTCGTCCTGCAGGGGGCGGTCGGAGTGATCTTCGAAGAACAGCTCCGACTCTTCCTCGTAGACATCCAGCCCCAGATAGCCGAGCTGGCCACTTTTAAGTGCATCGATCAGCGCGGGTGCATCCACCAGTGCGCCGCGCCCGGTGTTGATCAGCATCGCGCCATGCTTCATGCGGCTCAGGCAGTCGGCATCGATCAGGTGGTAGCTGCTGTCGGTGAGCGGGCAGTGCAGGCTAAGGATGTCACTCTGTGCGATCACTTCGTCGAGTTCGGCCTGGCGCGCGCCCAGTGCTTCGAGATCGCTGAGCGGGAAGGGGTCGTAGATCAGTACCTGGCAGCCGAAGCCGTGCATGATGCGGGCGAAGACCTGGCCGATCTTGCCGCCGCCGACCACGCCGACGGTCTTGCCATAAAGGTCGAAGCCGGTCAGCCCGTGCAGGCTGAAGTCACCGTCGCGGGTGCGGTTGACGGCGCGATGCAGGCGGCGGTTGAGCGCCATGACCAGCGCAACGGCGTGTTCGGCGACGGCGTGCGGCGAATAGGCCGGTACGCGCACGACCGGCAACTGCAGGCGCTGGGCTGCGCTCAGGTCGACATGGTTGTAGCCGGCCGAGCGCAGGGCGATCAGGCGTGTGCCGCCGGCGGCCAGTTGTTCCAGCACCGGTGCGGACAGGTCGTCGTTGATGAAGGCGCAGACCACCTCATGGCCGGCCGCGAGCAGGGCGCTGTCGAGCGTCAGGCGTGCTTCCTGGAAATGCAGTTGCCAGCCGGTCGGCCGCTCGGCGGCGAGAAAACTGTCGCGGTCGTAACCTTTGCTGCTGAACAGGCAGATACGCATGGGTTCTATCCTCAGGCGTCTTGCGCCGTCGCCTCGGTCAGGCGGGCAATGGCCGCATCCAGTTCATCCAGTGCGCGTTGAGCTTCCGGGTCGTCCTGCTTGAGCAGGGTTTCGCTGCGTTGGCAGGCGGCGCGCAACTGCGGCACACCGCAATAACGGGTGGCGCCATGCAGGCGGTGTACGCGTTCGATCAGTGCGGTGCGCTCCCCGGCGTCGCGGGCCTGGCGTATGGCCTGGCGGTCGCCCGGCAGGCCGGCCAGCAGCATGCTCAGCATGTCGGCGGCCAGATCGGCCTTGCCGGCGGCCAGGCGCAAGCCTTCTTCGGCGTCGAGTACCTTGTTCTGCGTACTGGGCGCCGGCGCGTTTTCTGCCGCCCTCTGCGAGGGCTGGCCGCGCAGTGAAAGGCCGGTCCACTTGAGCACGACCTGGGTCAGTTGGCGTTCGCTGATGGGTTTGGTCAGGTAGTCATCCATGCCGCATTGCAGCAGGGTGCGTTTCTCGCTGGCCAGGGCGTGGGCGGTCAGGGCGACGATCGTGGTGGCGCTGCGTCCCTGGCTGCTCTCCCATTGGCGAATCGCCTCGGTGGCCTGGCGGCCGTCCATGCCAGGCATCTGCACGTCCATGAAGACCAGATCGAAGCTGTCTTGCTGGAAGGCTTCCAGCGCGGCAAAGCCACTGTCGACAGCCGTGACCTGCGCGCCGAGGTCGTCCAGCAGGGTTTGCACCAGCAGCAGGTTGGCCGGGTTGTCGTCGACGCAGAGGATTTGCGGGCGGCGTCCGCTCGGGCTGCTGGGCGCCGGTTCGCTGAGCGGACGGTGCGGGCAGACCAACTCGACCATGGCCTTGTGCAGCTTGCGGGTGCAGGGCGGTTTGGCTTGCAACTGCAGGTAGGCGTCCGGCAGGGTCTCGTGATAGGCGCCCAGCTCGGTGGTCGAGCACAGTGCCAGTGCCTTGCAGCCCATGCGCTCGAGTTCCCAGAGGTGCTGGCTGAGGGCTTGCGGACTGACTTGCTGGATGGTCAGGCCGAGTACCGCCAGGCTCAGGGGTTTGTCGCCCTGTTGGCGTTTGGCGACGGTTTCGAGCAGCAGGGGCAGGCTGTTGAAGCTTTCGACCTCCAGGCCACAGTCTTCCAGTTGATGCGCCAGGGCTTGGCGAGCCAGCTCGTGAGTTTCCAGTACCGCTACGCGACGGCCCTGCAGCGGAGCGCGCGGCAGATCGTCGGCGTCATCGCGGGCCTTGGGCAGCGTCAGGCTGATCCAGAATTCCGAGCCCTCGCCAGGCGTGCTGTCGACGCCGATCTCGCCGCCCATCTGTTCGATCAGGCGCTTGGAAATGACCAGGCCGAGCCCGGTGCCGCCCGCCTGGCGGCTCAGCGAATTGTCGGCCTGGCTGAACGCCTGGAACAGCGCGCGCAGGTCTTCGTCGGAGAGGCCGATGCCGGTGTCCATCACGCTGATGCGCAGCTGGGCGCTGTCGCTGCTCTCGTCCTCGACCATGGCGCGCATGACGATGGTGCCTTCGCGGGTGAACTTGATCGCATTGCTCACCAGGTTGGTCAGTACCTGCTTCAGGCGCAATGGGTCGCCGCGCAGGGCCAGCGGGGTGTCGCGGTAGATCAGGCTGACCAGCTCCAGTTCTTTCTCGTGGGCGGCCGGCGCGAGAATGGTCAGGGTGTCCTGCAGCAGGTCACGCAGGTTGAAGGGGATGGACTCGAGCACCAGCTTGCCGGCCTCGATCTTGGAGAAGTCGAGTACCTCGTTGATGATGCCCAGCAGGCTTTCGGCGGACTTTTCGATGGTACTCAGGTAGTCCTGCTGGCGTGGGCTGAGCTCGCTCTTCTGCAGCAGGTGGGTGAAGCCGACGATGCCGTTGAGTGGTGTGCGAATCTCGTGGCTCATGTTGGCCAGAAATTCGGATTTGATGCGGCTGGCTTCCAGGGCTTCCTTGCGTGCGAAGTCCAGTTCGATGTTCTGGATCTCGATGGTTTCCAGGTTCTGGCGCACGTCTTCGGTGGCTTGCTCGATGCTGTGTTGCAGTTCTTCCTGGGCGTTCTGCAGGGCTTCGGCCATGCGGTTGATGCCCGAGGCCAGTTCGTCCATCTCGTGGCTGCCCAGCGGCGGCAGGCGGGTTTCCAGATTGCCGTCCTTGAGTTGCGCGACACCGGCCTTGATGGCCCGCAGCGGCTCGTTGATGCTGCGGCCCATGCGCAGGGCGAGCAGCGCGGTGACGCCCAGGCCGCCGATGATCAGCAGCAAGCTGGCGAACAGGCTGCGGTAGCCGCTGAGCAGGGTGCCCTGATGCGACAGCTCCAGCTCTACCCAGCCGAGCAGGCGGGCCGCCCGGTCTTCTTCGAGGTCACCGCTCAAAGCCAGATAGCTGTCGTAGACCGGCAGCAGGAAGCGTGTCGCATCCTGGCCGCTGAGGCGGCTGAGGCCGGTTTCGTCACCTGGCGCCGGGTTGAGCATGCTCGGGCCGGCGTAGGCCAGTGGCGTGCGTTCGGGGGCGAGGAAACTGACGGCGCGCACGTCCGGGTGTTCCAGAGCCTGGCGCGCGATGCGTTCGAGCTTGCCTGCGTCGCCTTGCTGCAGGGCCGGTGCGGCCAGAGGGGCCAGGTGTTCGACCAGCATCTCGCCGCGCTGCAGCAGCTGAGCCTGCAACCCCGACAGTTGCACCCAGGTGAAATAGCCGCCGAGCACCAGGGCCAGCAGTGTCGTGGGTAGCAGAGTGAGTAGCAGCACGCGGCCCTTGATGCCTAGTTCCTTGAACACGCTTGACCTCCCTTGGTGACTGGGCGCCAGTGTAGCGATTTGGCGCGGTGGAATCTGTAGGTGAGTGATTCGCACACAGGATGTAGAATCGTTCCCATTTGCTATCAGTTGATCTCAATTCATGATGACCTCTGCCTCCTCTTGTGCTCGGATTCTGGCCGTCGAGGACGACCCCCTGCTGGCCAGCCATCTGCAGGCGCACCTGTGTGACAGCGGATTCGACGTCGTGCTCAGCCATGATGGTGGCGAAGGCCTGCGGCTGGCCGAGAATGAGGACTTCGACCTGATCCTGATGGACATCTTGCTGCCCGGCATCGATGGCCTGGAGGCGCTGCAGCGTTTGCGCCGTCGCCGTAGCGTGCCGGTGCTGCTGATGTCGGCGCTGGGCGACGAGCAGAACCGTATCGCCGGCTTCAGCCAGGGTGCCGATGATTACCTGCCCAAGCCGTTCAGCCTGAACGAGTTGAGCGTAAGGGTGGAGGCCATCCTGCGCCGCGTGGCCTACGAGCGCCGCGAACAATCACCCGCCAGCGACGACGGCAGCCTGTATTTTGACGAAGGGCGCAGCGATGTCGCACATGGCGGCCGCTGGGTCGGGTTGACGCCCAGCGAGTATCGGGTGCTGGAGCTGCTCTGGCGGCATCGCGAGGAGGCCCTGAGCAAGGCCTTCCTTTATCAGCAGGCGTTGCGCCGAGCCTATTCGCAGCACGATCGCAGTCTGGACATGCATGTCAGCCATGTCCGTCGCAAGCTGCAGGTCGCCGGCTACGGCGCGGTGCGGGTGGAGACGGTCTGGGGCAAGGGCTACATGCTGGTACAGGTGAGCGCGTGACGTTGCCGGGCAGGCACTCGCTACTCTGGCGCCTGACGGGGGCGCTGGCGCTGTTCTGCATGCTGCTGGCCAGCCTCCATGTCGACCTGGGGCGTACTCTGATGGAGGCATCTTCCTATTTGTCGCCATCGAGCCGGCAGGTATTGCGTGGCTACGCTGATGAAGCCGAAACGGCCTGGCGCCAGGACGGCAGCGCCGGTGTCGATGCCTTCCTGCAGCGGCTGAGCGATCGCGAGCTGGTATGGGCTGTCGTCGTCGATGCCGGAAAGACCTCGCTGGCTACCCGGTCGCTGGATGAAGACGAGCGACAGCGCCTGGACTTCGTGCGCCGCCTGGACTTCCCGGTGGGGCGACCGGGTGGAACGCCCATCTTTTATATACCGTTCAGCGACGGTCAGGGACGTCTGGTGATGGAGCTGCCCTGGCATCTCAGTCCGCGGCGTTACAGCGATCTGTGGAACCTTTTACTGCAGCGTGTACTGCCGGCGTTGCTGGCGATTCTTTTCGGTGTGGTGCTCTATCGAGTGCTGATCGCGCCGCTGGTCGCTTTGCGCCGGCATGCGGCTGCGCTCAGTGCTGGCGATCTGTCGGCCCGTCTGGGCACGACGATGACGCAGCGGCGCGACGAACTCGGTGAGTTGGCGCGCACCTTCGATCAGATGGCTGAACGCCTGGACGGGACGGTGGCGTTCCAGCGTCAGTTGCTGCGCAACCTGTCTCATGAACTGCGCACGCCGTTGGCCCGCCTGCGCGTGGCAGGGGACAGCGAGCAGGATGTAGCGGCGCTGCGCCAGCGTATGGCGCGTGAAGTAGAGGAAATGGAAAAGCTGGTGGGCGATGCGCTGGAGCTGGTCTGGCTGGATACCGAGCGCCCCAGCTTGCCGCTGGAGGAGGTGGACATCGTCCGGCTCTGGGACGTGCTGCGGGAAAACGCCAGCTTCGAGACCGGTTGGCCCATCGAGCGCATGCCCTGTGAGTTGCCGGCCGACTGCCGAGTGCTGGGTAACCTCAATGGCCTGGCGCAGGCGCTGGAAAACATCTTGCGCAATGCCATTCGTCATTCGCCGCAAGCGGGTGTAGTGCGTCTGGCCGGGCGGCGCGAGGGTGGGCAATGGCTGCTGTGGATCGAGGATCAGGGGCCAGGTGTGCCTGAAAGTGAACTGGACACCATCTTCCAGCCCTTTATCCGGCTCAGTGCGGCTCGGCCGGGCGGTGACGGCTTTGGCCTGGGGCTGGCCATTGCGCGGAGCATGATCGCGACCCAGTCCGGCCAACTCTGGGCGGAGAACGCCAGGCCCGGCTTGCGCCTCAAGCTGCGCCTGCAGGGCGCATGAGGCGATGTCGTCCGCGTCGCCCATGTAATTGGGCTCGGGCACCTGTGCGAGTGTCTCGCTCTCGAAGGCGAGGCGCCATTCATCTACGAGACGTCGTGTCGTGAAACCGATCATGGCGTGATGCGTTCGCAGGTTCGGCGTATCATGACGCCCCTTCGCGTCAGTCTGGATTCGCACATCCCCATGAGCCTGCAATTTCCCACCATCGCCGATTGCATCGGCAACACGCCCCTGGTGCGCCTGCAACGTCTGGCCGGTGAAACCAGCAACACGCTGCTGGTGAAGCTGGAAGGCAACAACCCGGCCGGCTCGGTCAAGGATCGCCCGGCGCTGTCGATGATCAACCGCGCCGAGCTGCGTGGTGCGATCCACCCAGGCGATACCCTGATCGAAGCCACCAGCGGCAATACCGGCATTGCCCTGGCGATGGCGGCGGCGATCAAGGGTTACAAGATGATCCTGATCATGCCCGACAACTCCACCGCCGAGCGCAAGTGGGCGATGACCGCCTATGGCGCCGAGCTGATCCTGGTCAGCAAGGAAGAGGGCATGGAAGGCGCACGTGACCTGGCCGAGCGGCTGCAGGCCGAAGGCCGCGGCAAGGTGCTCGACCAGTTCGCCAATGGCGACAACCCCGAGGCCCACTACACCGGCACCGGCCCGGAAATCTGGCGCCAGACCGGCGGTACCGTCACCCACTTCATCAGCTCCATGGGCACCACCGGCACCATCATGGGCACCTCGCGTTACCTCAAGGAGCAGAATCCGGCGATCCAGATCGTCGGCCTGCAGCCGCAGGAGGGCTCGGCCATTCCCGGCATCCGTCGCTGGCCGCAGGAGTACCTGCCGAAGATCTACCAGGCCGAACGTGTCGATCAGGTCGTGGACATGAGCCAGGCCGAAGCCGAGCAGGTCATGCGTCGTCTCGCCCGTGAGGAAGGCATCTTCTGCGGGGTTTCTTCCGGTGGTTCGGTGGCAGCCATGCTGCGCCTGTCGCGCCAGGTGGAAAACGCCGTGATGGTGGCGATCATCTGTGACCGTGGCGACCGCTACCTGTCGACCGGCGTTTACGAAGATCCGGCGCACTGATGGCCAGGCGCACTCCGAGCCTGCGTTTTCAGCCCAGCGGTGGCAGCCGCGCGCAGGCAGTGCCGGTTGGCAAGAAGCAGCTGTTGAGCATCGAGCGGCAGGCCGGCGACGGCCGAGGCATTGCCTTCGAGGGCGGGCGTACCTGGTTCGTCAGTGGCGCGTTGGCTGGCGAGCAGGTCGAGGCGCGGGTGCTGGGCGCCCGTAGTCAGACCGTCGAGGCGCGTAGCGAACGCATCATCGTTGCCAGCAGCGCGCGGCGCACTGCGCCCTGCGCGCATGCCGACCGTTGTGGAGGCTGCAACCTGCAGCACATGGCGCATGCCGATCAGCTCGCGCTGAAGCAGCGCACGCTGGCCGAGCAACTGGATCGCCTCGCGTCGGTGCAGCCCGACGAGTGGGCTGCCGCCCTGGTCGGGCCTGAGTTCGGGTACCGCCGCCGCGCCCGTATCGCCGTGCGCTGGGATGCCAAGGCGCGCCAGCTGCAGGTGGGGTTCCGGGCAGAGGCCAGCCAGGACATCGTCGCCATCGAGCACTGCCCGGTGCTGGTACAGCCCTTGCAGCCTGTACTGCAGGCGTTACCCGAATTGTTGCGACGCCTCGGCAAACCGCAAGCGCTGGGCCATGTCGAGCTGTTCAGTGGCACCCATACGGCGCTGCTGCTGCGCCATACCGCAGCACTGGGCGAGGGCGACCTGGCTCTGCTGCGCGAATTTTGCGCGGCGCATCAGGCGCAGCTCTGGCTGCAAGGCGAGGGCGAACCGCAGGCCGATGGCGACGTGCCGAGCCTGGGTTTTGCGTTGCCACACTGGGCGCTGGAACTGGCTTATCGGCCGGGCGATTTCGTCCAGGTCAATGCGGCGGTCAACGAGGCAATGGTGGCGCAAGCGCTAGACTGGTTGAGTGTGCAGCCTGGCGAGCGAGTGCTGGATCTGTTCTGCGGTCTGGGCAATTTCGCTCTGCCTTTGGCGCGCGAGGGTGCGCAGGTGGTGGCTGTGGAAGGCGTCGCGGCGATGGTCGAGCGGGCGGCTGACAATGCGCGTCGGCACGGCCTGGAAGGCACGCACTTTTTTCGTGCAGACCTGTCCAAGCCGCTGGCTGAAGCGGCCTGGGCGCGCGGCGGGTTCGATGCCATCCTGCTCGACCCGCCGCGTGACGGTGCGCTGGAAGTGGTTCGAGGTATTTCGGCGCTGGGTGCCGGACGGGTGCTCTATGTATCCTGTAACCCCACCACGCTGGCACGCGATGCGGCCGAACTGGCGACTCAGGGTTACCGTTTGCGCCGCGCCGGTATCCTCGACATGTTCCCGCAGACGGCGCATGTCGAAGCCATGGCGCTGTTCGAGAAGATGTAGCGGTTGTGGTTCGGGGACGTGCAGGACGCGCGTTCTTCAAGTTAATCCGACCGGCTCGGAGAAGGCCGGCGACTGTTCGGTGCAGCGCGTGCGCACCGTAGGGAAGGTAAGACGATGGTTCAGGTGAGAGCGCAACAGCCGATCAACGATGACGGCAGCATCAATCTCGAGGCCTGGCTGGAGCATGTAGCCCGTGTCGATCCGGCACTGGATCGCCAGGCGCTGAAAGAGGCCTGCGAATTTGCCCGCGATGTCGAGCAGCAGGCCAAGACCACCGAGCATCACTGGAGCGAGGGGGCGTCGAGTTTTCGCGCCGGCCTCGACATTGCGGAAATTCTCGCCGACCTCAAGCTCGACCAGGATTCGCTGGTCGCTGCGGTCATCTACCGCGGCGTGCGCGAGGGCAAGATCACCCTGGCCGCCGTGCAGCAAAAGTTCGGCACGGTGGTGGCCAAGCTGATCGAAGGCGTGCTGCGCATGGCCGCGATCAGCGCCAGCGTCAACCCGCGCGAGTCGGTTGTGCTGGGCTCGCAGACGCAGGTGGAAAACCTGCGCAAGATGCTGGTGGCCATGGTTGATGACGTGCGCGTGGCGCTGATCAAGCTGGCCGAGCGCACCTGTGCCATCCGTGCGGTCAAGGAGGCCGACGAGGACAAACGCCAGCGTGTGGCGCGCGAGGTGTTCGACATCTACGCACCATTGGCTCATCGCCTGGGTATCGGCCACATCAAGTGGGAGCTGGAGGATCTGTCCTTCCGCTACCTGGAGCCGGAGCAGTACAAGCAGATCGCCAAGCTGCTGCACGAGCGCCGTCTGGATCGCGAACAGTACATCAACGATGCCATGGCGCACCTGCGCCAGGAGCTGGAAGCCACCGGCATCAAGGCCGACATCAGCGGCCGGGCGAAACACATCTATTCGATCTGGCGCAAGATGCAGCGCAAGGGCCTGCAGTTCAGCCAGATCTACGACGTGCGTGCGGTGCGTGTGCTGGTGCCGGAGGTGCGTGACTGCTATACCACCCTGGGTATCGTGCACACCCTGTGGCGGCACATTCCCAAGGAATTCGACGACTACATCGCCAACCCCAAGGAAAACGGCTACCGCTCGCTGCACACCGCCGTGCTCGGCCCGGAGGGCAAGGTGCTGGAGGTGCAGATCCGCACAACCGCCATGCACGAGGAAGCCGAGCTGGGCGTCTGTGCGCATTGGCGCTACAAGGGCACCGACGTCAAGTCCGGTTCCAACCACTACGAAGAGAAGATTTCCTGGCTGCGCCAGGTCATCGAGTGGCACGAGGAACTGGGCGACATTGGCGGCCTGGCCGAGCAGTTGCGTGTCGACATCGAACCCGACCGGGTTTACGTGTTCACCCCGGACGGTCACGCCATCGACCTGCCCAAGGGCGCAACGCCGCTGGACTTCGCCTACCGCGTGCACACCGAGATCGGCCATGGCTGCCGTGGCGCCAAGATCAACGGGCGCATCGTGCCGCTGACCTACAGCCTGCAGACCGGCGAGCAGGTCGAGATCATCACCAACAAGCAGGGCTCGCCGAGCCGCGACTGGCTCAACCCCAACCTGGGCTATGTCACCACCAGCCGTGCGCGGGCGAAGATCGTTCACTGGTTCAAGCTGCAGGATCGCGACCAGAACGTCGCCGCCGGCAAGCAACTGCTCGAACGCGAACTGACGCGCCTTGCGCTGCCCAGCGTGGACTTCGACAAGTTGGCCGAGAAAGCCAACCTGAAGACCGCCGAGGATCTGTTCGCTGCGCTCGGCGCGGGCGACGTGCGTCTTGCTCATGCGGTCAACCTGGCGCAACAACTGGCCGAGCCGGATCGCGGCAACGAGCAACTGGAGCTGATTCCGCGCAAGGCCCTGGGCTATCGTCCGGGCAAGCGTGGCGACATCCAGATCCAGGGCGTGGGCAACCTGCTGACGCAGATGGCCGGCTGCTGCCAGCCGCTGCCGGGCGACCCCATCGTTGGTTACATCACCCTTGGCCGTGGCGTCACCATTCACCGTCAGGATTGCCCGACCGTGCTGCAACAGGCCGGGCGCGAGCCGGAGCGGATGATTCAGGTGAGCTGGGGGCCGGTACCGGTGCAGACCTACCCGGTGGAAATCGCCATCAAGGCTTACGACCGTTCCGGCCTGCTGCGCGATGTCACCCAGGTGCTGCTCAACGAGAAACTCAACGTGTTGGCAGTCAACACCCGCTCGAACAAGGACGACAACACCGCCTCCATGTCCATCACCGTGGAAATCCCCGGCCTGGATGCGCTGGGTCGCCTGCTCGCGCGTATCAGCCAGTTGCCCAACATCATCGAGGCGCGTCGCCAGCGCGCCAGTTGAATTGCCAGCGGCAAGCTTCAAGCCGCAAGCTGCGAGAGAGCGCATGAGCGCTGCACTTGCAGCGTGCGGCATGCCGCTCAGGAGCTCTTATGTATCAACTCGACGACCTGCTGCACCTGATGGCGCGCCTGCGTGATCCGCAATACGGCTGCCCCTGGGATCTCAAGCAGACCTACGCGAGCATCGTACCCTACACCCTGGAAGAGGCCTACGAAGTCGCCGATGCCATCGAGCGTGACGACTTCGAACACCTGCCGGGCGAGCTGGGTGACCTGCTGTTCCAGGTGGTCTATTACAGCCAGTTGGCGCGGGAGGAAGGGCGTTTCGACTTCGCCCGTGTCGTCGACGCCATCACTGCCAAGCTGGTGCGCCGCCATCCCCATGTATTCCCCGATGGCGACCTGTACGGCGCGCCGGATGCGGCGAAGCTGGAAGAGGCTGCGATCAAGCAGCGTTGGGAAGAGTTGAAGGCCGAGGAGCGTGCCGAGAAGGCCGCTGCGCCCGAGCAACTGTCGCTGCTCGATGACGTGCCCAGTGCGCTGCCGGCGCTTTCGCGCGCCGCCAAGCTGCAGAAGCGCGCGGCGCAGGTCGGCTTCGACTGGCCCGAAGCCTTGCCGGTTGTGGACAAGGTGCGCGAAGAGCTGGATGAAGTGCTCGAAGCCATGAGCGAGAACGATGCCGAGGCGGTGACGGAGGAAATCGGCGATCTGCTGTTCGTTGTCACCAACCTGGCGCGCCACCTCAAGGTCGACCCGGAGGCAGCATTGCGGGCGGCCAACGGCAAATTCGAGCGACGCTTTCGTTTCATCGAGCAGCGGGTGCGTGAAGCGGGCCGCAGCGTGGAAGGCTGTTCGCTGGAAGAGCTCGATACCCTCTGGGGCGAAGCGAAGAAGCAGGAAAAGCAGGCGCCCGGCTGTTGAGCGGGCCATGGGCTGGCTTCCGTACTGGAGCCCCGGCGTCTTAGCCCTTATGCTGGGCACCTTTCATGGTGGCGCCCCTGGCGCCGCCCGGTCTGAATCAAGTGTGGGATCGTTAAGTCATGGGTCTTTCCCTGCGCGACCAGCTGCTCAAAGCCGGCCTGGTCAATGAAAAACAGGCCAAGCAGGCCGGCAAGCAGCAACAGAAACAACAGCGTCTGGCCAAGAAGGGCCAGGCCGAACTGGACGACTCCACCCGCCAGGCTGCTCTGCAGGCGCAGGCCGAGAAGGCTGCTCGCGATCAGGAGCTGAACCGCCAGCAGCAGGAAAAGGCCGAGCAGAAGGCGCGCGCCGCACAGGTCAAGCAACTGATCGAGCGCTCCCGCCTGCCCAAGCTGCAAGGCGAGGACTACTACAACTTTGTCGACGACAAGAAGGTCAAGCGCCTGGCGGTCAATGCGCTGATGCGCAACAAACTGTCCAATGGCTGGTTGGCCATCGTCCGCCATGGTGGTGGCTACGAGGTGATTCCGCGTGAGGCGGCAGTGAAGATCCAGGAGCGCGACCCGTCGCGCATTGTCCTGCTCAACACCCATGTCGAGACGCCGGATGCCGACGATCCCTACGCCGCGTACCAGATACCCGATGATCTGATGTGGTGAGTGCGCTTTAGCAGCCAGGGCGGTTCAGCAGCACGCGGCCAAAGCGGGCGCCGGCATCCTGCGGGGTGATGGCCAGTATTCGATCCAGGCGCAAACGCTGCTCGCCGCTGCTGGTCAGCACGTGCAGGTACTCTTCCTTGCTCGCCGTGGTTTCGGTGGTCAGGGCCTGGCCCAGCAGGCTGTTGCCGTCGACCAGTTCGATCAGCAGCCGATAGCGGTGCATGCAGGCGATCTCCAGATGGTCGTAGAGATCGCAGGCCAGCGGTTGATAGTTGTGTTCCATTGCGGCGCCTCCGGGGTTTCCCGAGCTTAGTCCACTGCCATGAAAAAGGCCCGCTGCGCCGAGCGGGCCTTTGTGCGAGTGCGGCGTTTACATCAGTGGCAGGGTGTAGCTGACGATCAGGCGATTTTCGTCCAGATCGTTGCCGAAACTGGAGCGTACCGTGGCGTTACGCCATTTGATGCCCAGGTTCTTCAGTGGGCCTTCCTGGATCACGTAGGTGATGTCGGTGTTGCGCTCCCATTCCTTGCCTTCGTCGCGATTGGCGCCCAGGTCGACGTTGTCACCGCTGATATAGCGGGTCATCAGGCTCAGGCCGGGGATGCCGAGACCGGCGAAGTTGTAGTCATAGCGCGCCTGCCAGGAGCGTTCGTCCTTGAAGGCGAAGTCACTGATCTGCACGAAGTTCACCAGGAAGGCGTCTGTACCGTTGATGTAGGCGAACCCGGTGTCGCCGCTCATCTTCTGATAACCCAGGCCGAAGCTGTGGTAGCCCAGGCTGTAGGTGAACATGGCGCCAAGGGCCTTGTTGTCGACGTTGCTGGAACCATCATCGGTCGAGCGGGCGAAACGCAGGTCGCTCTTCAGCGATTGCTTGTCACCCAATGGCAATACGTGCACCGCGCTCAGGTAGTGTTGCTTGTAGAAGTTGTCCAGCGCGCCGTAGTGGTAGCTGGTGGTGAGGCTGTCGTTCCACTTGTAGCTGAGGCCGCCGAAGTTGAATTCGTCGCTGGTGGTGCCGCCGCGATAGGTGATGTTGCGTGCACCGCCTGCGCCGGTGCTGGCGTTACGGCTGTTGGTGACGAGCATGACCTCGTGATCGGACGAGTCGCGTTGGTTGACCCGGTTGAGCCGACCCAGATCGACGTTCAGCCCGCTGAGTTCCGCCGAATTCAGCCAGCCGCCCTGGAAACTCTGCGGCAGCAGGCGTGAGTCGTTGGACATGACCACCGGCAGCTTGGGCATCAGGGTGCCGAGCTTGAGCGTGCTGTTGGATACCTTGGCCTTGGCGGTCACGCCGAAATCGCCATAGCTGTCCTGGGCTCGGCCGGTTTCCCGGTCGAGTTGCAGCAGGCCGGTGCCGCTGGTGCCTCGCCCGGAGTCGAGGCGCAGGCCCAGCGTGCCGATGGCATCGACGCCGAAGCCAACGGTGCCTTCGGTGTAGCCGGACTCATAGCGCAGCAGGAAGCCCTGTGCCCACTCTTCGGATTTGCTGCGGTACTCGGTGGGGCTCTTGCCGGTCACCGCGGGCGGGTTGGGTTGGCCTAGATCCTGACGGAAGTCCCGGTTCATGTAGAAATTGCGCAGTTCCAGGGAGGCCTTGCTGTCCCCGATGAAGTCGGCGTGAGCCATGCCGGGCAGGGCAAAGCTGGCGCCCAATGTGGCGAAGGCCACGGCGCGGGCGAGGGGCGTCTTGCTCATGGTGTGGGTGTCTCCTCATTATTATTGTCATTGGTCTTTTTGTGACCATTCGGTTACGGCGCATGAAATAAAGCACCTGCATGACGAGGCGACTGTAAGACTTTAGTCGTGCCGCTTTTCCTTCAACCATGCCGAGCGGTCTAGGCGGCACTATCGGCTTCGCGACCGTTGGTCAGCCTCGACTAAAGTCTGCCTCCTGGCTGCCGTTAACCCCGGCAGACCTTCTCTTGGGACTGCCGCCATGAACACTCTGGGCTCACTCAATCCTTCCGCCTCGCGCTTTGCTCAGCTCGGCCAAGCTCAGGCTGCGCGCACGGCCAGTGCCGATGCACAGGCGACGCTGGCCAACCGCCTGGCGGACAAACTGGGCTTGCAACCGGGTGCGCTGAGCGGCAAGCAGGCGGATTACAGCCCCGAGAAGGTGGCCGAGCGGGTTCTCGGCTTCGTCGAGCAGCGTCTGCAGAGCGAGGCTGCCGCTGGAGCCGATCCGGACAAGCTGGGCAAGCTCTTGAGTCAAGCGCGCGAGGGCGTGGAGAAGGGCTTTGCCGATGCGCGCAAGATTCTTGATGGCATGGGCGTGCTGAAAGGTCAGGTCGCCAGCGATGTCGACGCCACCTACGGCAAGATTCAGAACGGGCTCGATGATCTCGGCAAACGCTTCGGTCAGGAGGCTGCGCCGGCTACCTCCGGCTCGCTGGCTGCGGCGGCGTACAGCGAGCGTTTCAGTGCCCTGGCAGAAACCTTCGACATGCAGGTGACCACGCGCGACGGTGACAAGCTGCGCATCTCCGTGGCGCAGGCTTCGGCGAGTTGGTCGCAGAGCAGCGTGTCGGCCGCCAGTGATGGCCGTAGCAGTGTGGTGTCGGCCAGCAGCCAGTCCGGCAGCTTGCGCATCGGCGGTTGGCAGGTGGATGTCGAGGGTGAGCTCGACGACGACGAGGTCAAGGCACTGGAGAAACTCTTCGGCCAGGTGCAGGAGCTTTCGGACAAGTTCTATGCCGGTGACCTCACTGGTGCCTTCGACCGCGCCATGTCGCTGAACATGGATGGTGAGCAACTGGCATCCATGTCGCTGCGTCTGACCCAGACCAGTGTGCGTCAGGCAACCGATGCCTATGGCGCAGTGGCGGGGCAGGGCAGCAGCGCCGTCAATGGCGATCTGCAGTCCTATGCGCAGAGCCTGCTCGATGCGCTGCGCAGTGCCAGTGATCTGACCGGCAACGCCGGCAGCATGCTGAAGGAGTTGCTCAAGGGAGGCTTCGCCCTCGACGATCGTTTCGATCTGCCGCGCCTGGAGAAGGCGGACGCGCTCAACAACAGCCTGCTCGATGGCCTCTCGTCGCTGTTGCCGGTACAGCCTGACGAGCGCTGATCTGACCGATGTTAGACTGCGCGCCCAGTCAATGCGGAGCTGCGCTCATGACGCCGGAATGCCAACTGCTAGGTACACCAGGTTGCCACCTCTGCGAGGTGGCTGAAGCCGTTCTCATGTCGTTCGTGGAAAATGGTTTGCTGGTCGAGCTGATCGATATTGCCGAGCAGGAGGCGATGGTCGAACGCTATGGCCTGCGCATTCCCGTGTTGCGTCGCTGCGACACTGGTGCGGAGTTGGACTGGCCCTTCGACGGTACGCAGGTGGCCGATTTTCTGCGTTGAGAAAATCCGGGCAATAAAAAACCCGCCGGTTAGGGCGGGTTTTCTGATTTGGTCGAGAGACAGGATTCTAACGGTCGCCTGTGAGGCCTGTCGTTATTGGGCTGGTGCGGTTTCCTGAAATTCTGGCATACCAATAGGCATACCATTTGCCTTTTCGGCCATTTTGCCGTTCGTCGGCTCGATGATTTTTGCAGCCGGCATGATCATCATCCGGAGGCGTACCGCCTCCTGCCTTTCGCGCAGCGCTCCGCGCGACTCCGACCATCCCGGTAGCAGGGCGATCGTGTCGCATGTGGCCATCTGCGGGATGCACACGGCCATGTATGCCTCCCAGCTATCCTGGGCCGGGTTCTCGGCGGGGTTCTCGACGTGGTACCCGAGGGCGCGCAGGCGAGCGGCCTCGGCGTGAAACGCCGGATAATTGAACTCGGGCAGGCCGGTCATCGGCCCGCTCAGGTATATCCGCCGTGGCTCGTTTCTTGGTGCTGGGCCGTCCGCCTTGACGTACTCGCTGCAGATCACCACCGCGTCGGTACCGTCATGGCTGTGAACAGGCATCGTGTGGAAGGGTAGCGCGCTGCAGTCTTCCCAGAGCTTGGTGCAGGCACGGCAACGGCCGGCTTTGGGTTGGTAGTTCATGGCTTGTCACCTGCGATGAATGCAGCGCGCCTCTGTTGAGCGGCCAGGCGTCTGATGGCCTTTCGTTCCAGTTCGACGAGCGCGTAATGCTCAATGGCTCGCAGAACCTCGGGGGTCGACCGGGGAAGCCTTGGCGCTTTACCTTCGATGTACGGAGGCCACTCGCCACGTTCTGCCGAAGGGTGCGACCAGTCCCTGGCAAGGTCGTCGAATCGGCTGCGCACCAGATGGCGCATGTGCTCCCAGGCAATCGCGCCATCACCCTCTGCACCATCCGGGCCGTAATCTGTCCAGCAGAAGAAAGGCGTCCGCTGCAGGGTGAGCATCGAGCCGAGGCGGACTGACTCGCGATCACGCCACCGGTTTCGGTGCGAGATTTTCCGGCTGGTGCCTTTCTCGGTCAGCTCGACTGCGCACGGCCCGTCGATATCGACGCTGTAACCCAGCGCTTCGGCATGCACGGCAATTCGCTTGCTCAGCTTCTTCATGATGCGAGGGTTCATGCTTTGCGCTCCTGTTGCCGGCGCATGGCCTGGCGCTTCTTCGAGCACTTCTGGTGGCCACCAGCACTGCGAGGGCGCAGGCAGATATCGCAGGTGGCGTTCCAGTCGTAGACGGTGGGGCGGTAGAAGGATGGATCGTTGGTTGGGCACATCACGACACCTCCACAGCCTTGCCGTGCTCCGGGCAGTCGTGCGGATGGCCGCATTCCTCGCACTGGTCGCAGTGCTCGCAGAGCGGATATTCACCGTCATACTCGGCCAGGTTGCAGTTGGCGCAGCGTGAGTCTCCTTCGATGCTCCAGCCCATTTCACGCAGCAACTTGTCGTCACCGATAACGCGGGGGTTGGTGATCCCGTACTTCGCAGCCAGGCCGTCGTGCTCGGGCTGGTGCTTCACCGACATATCGAAGTACTGGCCGTCGCAGACGGCCTTGATCTCTGATCCGTCGCGCCACAGCAGGGGCTTTGCCTCTTTGTGGCTATACGCAAAGCAGGCCTCGACATAGGGGTATTCGTCCGGGTACCGGTGGCCTGCGAAGTAGCAGCGCAGTTTCTTGGTCATGGCTGCTTGCTCCCGGTCAGAACATCGCTGACGATTTCCCACAGTTGCGCCGGCGACCACTGGTAGCGATCGAAATCGCCATCAGGGTCTATGCCGATCAAGCAGGTGGAGTGCGCGCCTTGCTGGCCTTCGAAGGTCTTGGTCATGACGGTGGCCACCTTGCCGTCGCCACCTGGTTCGGTTCGGTGGAAGTCATACGCGCGCATGTTGTAGGTGCAGCCGGGATGGCAGGAACTACGCCATTTCTCGATCATCCGCGCTTCGCCGTCCGTAACCCATGGGCGCCCGCCGCGCGCAGTGCGCGGCCCTTCGTGCAGATAAAGGACGTGGGTCGGGTCGCCCAGCTTGGTGGCGTCGAACTCGATGTTGATCTGTTCGCCGACCAGTACGCGCGACGAGAACGAGAAGCGATGGTTGTGGATCGCCGAATGCTCGAAGCAGTGGCGGCGCGGCAGTTCAGGGTGCCAGACGTGCAGACGCTGGTCGGCCGGTAGCTGAACCTGCACAAAGCCCAGGCCGTGCAGGGTGATTTTGTCGGTCATAACGTCATCGACGATCATGGCTGCTGCTCCTGCAGGGATTGGTAGAGCGCTACAACAGTGGCGACCGCTGCCTCTGGCGTGGCACCTTCGGCGCGCGCCAGGGGTTCGGCCTCGCTACCGTAAAGGTCGGCATGCCACTGGCCTTCGTGCTCCGGAGTAATGGCGATGCGGTACCTGCGGATCAGTTCGGACATGGATTGTTGATCCGGCTCCAGGCCGGAGCGGTGCGCGGCAAGGGCAGCCTTCGCGATCGATCCATCCTCAACGCTGGCGGTGCCTGCTTCATCGTGTAGGAAGTTCACCGGCTCGCCGCTACAGGTATCCCAAGCGTCTGGATCAGCCAGTAGCAGATGATCGCCATTGGCGTAGTACTTCAGTGCCTCGATCAGGCCGCTCACGTCTTGAAGGTCAGCGGCCTGGATAGCGCGTTGGCACTGCTCGCGCATGCGAAGTGCGGCGTTGTAGCCGTCCATCCAACTGTCGTCGATCGCGCCTTCTGGTTGCTCAGGCATAACCGGCATCGGTAGTTCGATTGCCAGTTTTTCGGCCAGCTTGTTTTCCAGATGCTTGCAATGCTGCAGCAGGTTGTCGCGATGCTCGGTGAGTTCTTCTGCCAGGCTCTCGAAGTGCTCAAGCGGCGTGAATGGCGAGCGGATGACGTCGAAGCGAAGCCCCAGCTTGCCGACGTGCTCCTTGAACATTTCCGCCAACTCGGCGGCCTGGCTGTCGGCGGCTTCCTTGGAGATCATCGGGTGCAGTTCTCCAGGGCCTACGCTGTGAACCACCCACAGGTCGGGCTGCTCCATGGCCAGCAGTTCCTTCATCGAGGACAGCAGCTTGTCTTTCTCGACGCGCTCGAGTTGGTCGCCGAACTCGACAACATCCAGCAGGCGCGATAGTGCTTTGCTGGAGACTTCCACGAATGGTTCGCACGGCTCTGGGCGTTTCCCCATGAGCAACGCCGCATGCGCGGGATGGATGGGTTTCATCTGTTCGGTCATCACCGGGCAGTCCGCCGTAGTGTGATCCGTGTGTCCTGGGCAGTTCGTGCATTGCTTGTTCATAGGTCACCTCGCAGGTGTGGGATACTGTTGGTCTACTGGCCTGGCCGGCGGCATCGGGCAGGGAAGTCCGGCCGGGCTGGTTTCAGGCCTTGGCCTGTTGGTGGGCCTGCGCTTCCTCTGGCGTGACCGGCTCGAAGCGCGGGTGGTGTTTGCCGTCCTCGGTCACGACTTCTAGTTCGTGGGTGCTGAAGAAGCCGCCCAGCGTCCAGTTGCAGCCGATGCCTTTGCCCTTGGTGCCAGCCGGGCTGCCTGCCCCGGTGAAGCGGCCGACGCAGGAAAATCCCAAGTACTTCTCGACGCTGTCGAAATCAGCGCCGGCGCCGGCTGCGATCAGGTCATGCGCGGACTGGACGGTGCTGCACATGGGGCAGCGAAACGCCAGGTGCTCGCGTGGCACGCCCTGGCCTTTCAGGGTTTGGCGGAACTCTTCGAGTTGCATGGTCTTCATTGCTGCTGATCCTTCTTTGATTGGCTGCACCGCGGGCACGGGCATACGCCGATGCGCAGACCGGTTTCGCGGCAGTAGATAGGGGTGTTCATGGCTTGACGTGGCGCCGGTCGTGACGCCTTCGGAAAATGGGAAAGTCGTTCGAGGTGATGGGTTGCGCCTCGTTGAAACTGGGTTGGAAATCCCACAAGAGGAAGCTGTCGAGGTCGTGACAGCAGACTGTGGGCGTTACCAACCCAGAGGGCTGATCCTCCATGAAACACTTTCTCCGCGATCTGCTTATCGAAGTCGCCACCCAGTTCCTTGCCGACGTGATCACCTGGCTTTACCGGTGCGCGGCGACCAGTTTGGAGTGCGGCGCAATGTGCTGCAGTCCAGGGCTGCTCTGATGCCTGGGCGCTGTTCTGCTTGCGGCGGCTCATTGGGCACGCTCCAACTCGCGCTGAATGCGCCGGCCGATCCAGCGAACAACAGGCACCGCCTTGCTGTTGCCGATCGCTTTGTAGCGAGGCCCGTCGGCATCCTTGACGTACCAGCGCTTGCTCTTCTTCGCCTGGCGGATATCAAGGCCGTCAGCAAGGCATTGCTCCGGCGTTTCGGCGGCATCCATCCTCCGCCAGCCGTCCCAGGTTGGGATCAGCGTGTAGTCGTCGGGGAAGCCCTGCAGGCGCTCGCACTCGCGCGGGGTGAGGCGGCGGACGGCAGAAGAAACCAGAGCTGGTGGGTGTTGGCTGGCGGATAGCGTATGGCACGGATCACCAGGCTGAGGATTGCTGCGGCAGGTAGGGCAGGTGATCTGGGTGGTGTCGAAGGCAATAACGGCGTTTTCTTGGCCGTGGTTTCGGCCCAGTGGGTGCGCCTGATCGTTGAGCACGTCGGGGTCTTGCGTGCCGTGCACCACAAGATGGCTATGGCCGTGGTTTGCGTCCTGCCCTGAGCAACCTTGTAAACGCCCATAGCTGGCATCCAGGGTGGCGGCCACGATGAAATGGCCAGCCGCTGCTCCTTCAGGTCTACCGCCCAATCCTCCGCTGAATGCTTCGCGCGTGAGGGTACCTGCTGTGATAGGAATATCGTCATAGCTGTATCCGCCAGCCTTTTGACC
Source organism: Pseudomonas sp. C11 (assembly GCF_034683865.1). Taxonomy (NCBI): domain Bacteria; kingdom Pseudomonadati; phylum Pseudomonadota; class Gammaproteobacteria; order Pseudomonadales; family Pseudomonadaceae; genus Pseudomonas; species Pseudomonas sp. C11. The sequence continues at coordinate 155,919 of NZ_JAWIIP010000004.1, read as the reverse complement.
GCCGCCGGCTATGGTCGGAGCAACGAAGAACGTCTCGCTTTCCATATCCATGCGGGTGTCTTTCGCGGTGAGGGTTGCAGCCTGCTCTACCGATCCGCCAAGGCTGTGACCGCCGTAGGCCGGTATGCCAGCAATGACGCTTACGGCCGGGCCTTCATCGCCCTCACAGTTCGGGCAGCCGTAGCTGCCTAACTGCTCGTCGAAGGTGCAGCCGCATCCGCACTGGAGCGCAGGGCGGAAAGGAGCGTGGCCGGTAAGGTCTTGCCCCTGGCCTCGGCGCGGCGGATGATCCCTGCGCACGCCTTCGGACTCAAAAAGTACCGCTGCGGGATCGAACCCTGCTCGAGCACTTGCGACAACGAACACACGGCGGCGTCGTTGGGCCAGGCCGAAATATTGGGCATCCAGCACCCTCCATGCGACTGTTCGGCGGGGGCCATACACACAACCAGCGTCCGTCCATTTTCCCCCTGACGGCTGGAGCGCATCGGATTCGCCCACCAGGGCGCCAAGGAAACACCCGAACGCATTGCCTTTGTCGGAGAGGACGCCGGGGACGTTTTCCCAGACGACAATGCACTCGTCGCCTGCTGGTCGAACATGGTCAACTGCATCTGCAAGCTCCACATATTTGATGGTGAGTTGGCCGCGCGGATCGTCGAGGCCCGCGCGCATGCCGGCGACAGAGAAGGCCTGGCAGGGCGTGCCGCCCACCAGCACATCCGGCGCGGTAATGGTGCCGGCCAGCACCTGGCGGGCCAGCTTGGTCATGTCGCCAAGGTTGGAAACCTCGGGCCAGCGGTAGGCGAGCACCGCCGACGGGAACGGCTCGATCTCTGCGAACCATTCAGCCCGCCAGCCCAGCGGGTGCCAGGCGACAGTTGCGGCCTCGATGCCGCTGCAGATTGAGCCGTAGGTGATCATTCGGCTGATTCCTTGGCGATATCGTCCGGTGCACTACCGTCGTAGCAGCCGCACGGGGGAGGGGTTGGGAAGTCCTGCTGGCGCAGGAAAAAGGCGGACGGGTCGTTGGCTTCTGCCTCGGCCGCGAGCTCGACGAACTCGCCCCAGTTGAGGCGCCGGCCAAGGCCGTTCACGCTGTTGAGGTTGCCGGCGGCCTTCGCAGTGCTCTCGATGTTCAGGGCGCGGATCAGCAGCTCGGGCTCTTCCTTTCTAAGCTGCAGGATCTCGGGCTTGGTCATCGCCGGACAGAAGAAGCACGACGATTTGCCTGGCTGTGGAAGCCCGGCGCGGGCGATCGCTTCCACGCACTCTTCGCGGCCCCATCCCCACTCAAGCAACGGATACTTGTTTACGAACTTGTCGTCTTCGAATGGCTTGCCGCGGTGTGGCTCGTCCATGTCGTAGCCGATCAGTTTCACCACCTTCAGTCCGTTGGCCCACGCCTCCTTTGCCTTTTCCCAGTGGTTCAGCCATTTGGTCTGCGGCTCTTGCTTGAAGCGAAGCGAACAAGTTTTGAACCCGTAGGAAAGCGCAGGAAGTGATGCGCGACGAAGGCAGTCTTCTTCCAGGGTGACGTTGGGTGAGCGGACTACAGTGATCGCTGGGTAGCCGCGTTGAACAAGCCACTCAGAGAACATGTCCCGATACGCATAGGTACGCGAGCGCTCACCGCCAGGATCTGCGCAGAGGATTGCGTCGATCGGCAAACCCAGACGAACCATTTCCACAATCAGCGCGGTGCTGTTGGTGCCCACGCCGTAGGCGACGACGATTGGTGCGCGCTCCGTCATTCCGCACCTTCCTGCTGCTCGGCATCGAGCAGGGCGAAGAGGTCGGGCATGGCCATGTCTTTCTCTGCCGCCTGCAGGTACTGCACGCCGTCGAAGAAATAGCCGGTGTTGAGTTCGCTGGCGCTACCGCGGCGACCGAGCTTCAGTGCGCGATAAGGCACGGTCATCAGGCCGCCAAACGGGTCATGCACCACTTCGCCAGGGTTGGAGTAGCGGTTGATCAGGCGGTCGACGATATCGAACTGGAGAGGGCAGACATGGTTTTGCAAGCCGCGCTGGGTCTGTTGTCCGTTCAGCGTGATCATGCGGTTTACGTCGTGCCAGACCTCGGCATGGTGGCTGCCAGGTGCCAGAGACATGAAGGTCGAGGGAAGGGCGCCGCGCAGTTCCAGTTCCTGGCCAATACGCACGTGAAACTCATAGTTGTAGATGTTGGCCAAGCTGTATTCGGTGAAGGCCTTCGCCAGCTTGTCCGGGCCAAGGGTGGCTAGTTCGTCGGCGGTGAGTTGGCGGTTGCCGCTTGAGCGCCAGAAGGCGTGAGCGTCTACCTGCCACTGAGCGCGGGTATAGTCGGCTTTGTCCTTACGCACCGGCTCGTCGGCGTAACCTTTCGAGCGGTCGGTCTGTGGTTTGTGGAAGAGCAGGATGTACTCGGGGGAGCCGACGCCCATCTTCGTGCCATCCTTGCACTGCTCCGACCAGCCAAGGCGATAGGTCTGGTTGTTCTCGCGTACCACGTCGGTGACTACGGTGATCATGCCCATGTAGTCGAAGCCGTGTTTCATGCCATGAAAAAGCGCCTCGGCATGGAAGGGGCTGACAGTTGGGATGCCGGCACCAGTGACATTGCCGAACAGGATCCTGTCTTTCACGTGGCAGCAGTAGATTCGACCTGGCTTCAAGATGCGCAGCAACTGAGGCGTCAGGAAATCCATCTGCTCCCAGAAGTGAGCGTTGTCCTCGGTATGCCCAAAGTCTTCATAGCAAGGCGTGTATTCGTAGTGATTGGAGAAGGGAATGCTGGTGACGATCAGGTCGACCGAGTTTTCGGCCATGGCCTGGGCCTCAAGCACACAGTCATTGTTCGCTACACGGAACTGGTCGCCACTCACCTCGATGCGTTCAACGCCGATGGTGCGGGCAAGCACGTCCTGCATGGAAAGGCTGTTGAGCCCATGCTCTTTGATGATTGCTGTCATGTTGGAAACCATCTCGGTGTGCTGGCGCCACTTGTCCATGAGCGTGCGCAGTACCTCGCGTTCAGCCTCTGAGTGGATGATGTGAATCTCCACCGGGTGCTGCTGGAGGAAGCGCTGGATCCTGTGGATCGCCTGGATGAAATCGTTAAATTTGAAGCCGATGCCGACGAAGACGGCTTTGTGGCAATGGCGCTGGAAATTGCACCCGCTGCCGGCGATCACCGGCTTGGCGCTGAGGTACTGGAATTTGCCTTCGCTGAAATCGACGATGGCCTGTTCGCGCGCGTCCAGTTCCTGGGCGCCGTAGACGCTGACCGCCTGAGGCAAGGCCTGCTGGATGGCGTGGCGCTCGTCTTCGAGGTCATGCCAGAGGATGTAGTGGCTTTCCGGGTCGGCCTGCAGGATCTCCAGCATCTTGCTGACGCGGCCGGCTAGGCTGTCTCGCTTTTCGGCGCTGGCCTGCTGCACGCCAAGCGAAACGTTCTTGAACAGCAGGGCCTGTCCGTCGCGTTCGGTACCTGCCGCTGCATGGTTGGCCGGAACCTCGTGGAAGATCACCTGCAGCGGCGGCAACTCATAGCCGTCGTCGCTGAAACCGAGGTCGCTCGGGCGCTGCAGGAAGATCGCCCAACTGTTCAGCCACAACCAGAACTCGCGCTCCTTGTGCGGGTAGAGCGTCAGGTTGTTGGCCTTGGTGCTGTCGCGCTGGAAGAAGCGCGTGAGCGCCTGGCCGGTGTCCATGATGCCCAGGAAACCGGCGTAGTGGATCAGCTCCTTGTAGCGGTTAGGGCTGGGCGTTGCGGTGGCAACAAAGCGGTACCTGACGGTAGAGAACAGATCCAGAAACGTCTGGTAGGTCTTCGAGCCGAAGCTGCGCAGCACGCTGGCTTCATCCAGACTCACTGCTGAAAACAGGTTCGGATCAAGCTTGCCGTCGCGGATGCTCTCGTAGTTGGTCAGGTAAAAATCCTGGCCTGGCTCCATCTCTTCAGGGGAGCGGATGAAGCTGAAGGTTACGCCGAGCATTGCGCCATCGCGGCGGAACTCCTGGCGCACGCCGAGCGGTATGCAGATCAGTACCTGGCCGCCGGCATGCTGCTGGATCAGGCGCAGAATCTCGATCTGGATGACCGACTTGCCCAGGCCAAAGGCGGCGAAGATCGCACGGCAACCGCCGCGAACCGCCCAGCGCACGATTGCGCGCTGGTGTGGCTTGAGGATCGGGTTGATATCGCCATCGTCAACCTCGAAGCCTGCGAAGTCGGCAAGGCGGATTTTCCCGCGCAGGAACTTCTCATAGCAGACTGTCATGCCGAGGTCTCCACAGGATGGCCCAGGCACTGGCCATGCTCGCCGTGGTGGTCGCAACTCGGGATCATGGTGAAGCCTCGTTGCGCGCAATCCAGGGCGATGGCTACGGCCTCTTCGCCGGGAATTGGGCGACCGGTACCGCGCTCGCTCAGCAGATCATCCAGGGCGCGCGGTCGGCGCGCCCGGGCGATCACGTAGCTGACGGCAACGCAGACGTGGAAGGTCTTGGCTTTGCTGGTCAGGCTCATGGTTATAGATCCTCCACCCGAGCCTGACCGACCGCTTTCTCAAGGGCATCCAGCAGCAGTTCCTGGCGCTTGGCGCGGGCCAGCTTTTCCTCGATCGCCTGCACGAAGAAGGTATTCATGCTGGTGTGGTCGAGCTGAGCAGCAGCGTCGACACGGGCACGGACGCCATCCGGAAGGCGGACAACGAACTTGTCAGCGGTGCGAGAGTTACCCATGGCGAGCCACCTCGCGCTTGAGCTGGTCGGCCAGTTGCTGCGGTACCTTGCGGATCACCAGTTGGTTACGCGCTTGGTCGAACTCGATAGCGTTGCCCAGCATGTGAGCTTCGAAGCTGATCGACAGGCCATCGGTGCGGCCGGTGAAGCGGCGGAACTGGTTGAGGGTGCGCTTATCCGCCGGGATTTCAGGCGACAGGCCATAGTCCTTGTTGCGGATGAAGTCGTAGAAGGCTGCTGGGCGTTCTTCGTCGATCAGGGCGGCCAGTTCTTCCAGGCTGATAGGCTCGCCAAGCTTGGCCTGGCTGGCGGCGTACCCGACCAGGGTGTTGGTCTTCTCGCGGGCGGACTCTTCCGGCAGATCCTCGCTTTCCACGAAGTCGCTGAACGCCTTGAGCAGGGTGCGGGTTTCGCCAGGGGCGTCGATGCCTTCCTGGCAGCCGATGAAGTCGCGGAAGTAGTCGTAGACGCGGCGACCGCCCTTGCCCTTGATGAACGAGATGTACTGGCGCGAGTTCGGGTTGTTGCGCCACTCGCTGATGTTGATGCGTGCAGCCAGGTGCAGTTGGGTCAGGTCGAGATGCTTGGCCGGTACGACGTCGAGGTCTTCGGTGATCGCCACGCCTTCGCTGTGGTGCAGCAGAGCGATGGCCAGGTAGTCGGTCATGCCCTGCTGGTAGTGGGTGAAGAGGACGTGGCCGCCGATGGACAGGTTGGATTCCTCCATCAACTTCTGCAGATGCTCGACGGCCTGGCGGCTGAAGGCGGTGAAGTCCTGCTGGCCGTCGAGGTAGGCCTTGAGCCAACCGCTGAACGGATAGGCACCAGATTCCTCGTGGAACAGGCCCCAGGCCTTGGGCTTTGCGTTGTAGCTGTCGTTGAGGTCGGCCAGCAGGTTGTCGCGTGCTTGCGAGTCGGGAAGTGCGTGAGAGACGGCATGCAGCACGGAAGGGCTGCCGTCGGGCTTCTTGTCGATCAGATGGATGATGCTGTGACGGATTGGCATGATGGGTTTCCTGTTCGCTGCTGGCTGGTCAGATACCGGTGGGCACTTCTTCGCCGCCCAGGGCGGTGAGCAGTTCGGGTACGAAGTCGCGGAAGGTGCGCATCATCAGGAAGAAGCTGGCGGACTGCTGGGACAGGGCGTCATCGCCGCCGTCCTGCGCGGCCTGGTCGGTCAGCAGGTCTTCGAAGCGCAGGCGCTTGATCTGCAGCTTGTCGTCGATGACGAAATTCAGCTTGTCCTGCCAGGCCAGGGAGAGCTTGGTGGCAAGCTTGCCGGTGGACAGGTGCAACTGGATCTCTTCGCTGGTCAGGTCTTGATGCTTGGCGGCGATGCTGCCGCCCTCGGCGTGGGTGTCGCGGAGGTCGCATTCATCCAGCACGAAGAAGCCTTCGGCCGCCTTCTGCTGCTTGAGCCAGTCGGTCAGGGTGGCGGTGGGGGCGATCTTGACGGTGATGGGGCGCACCGGCAGCGAGCCGATGGCCTCGCGCAGGGTCGACAGCAGATCCTCGGCGCGCTTCGGTGAACTGGCGTCGACGTAGATCAGGCCGGCGACCGGGTCGATCGCTGCATAGGTGCTGGATTTGCGGATGAACGCGCGCGGCAGGAAGGCCTGGACGATCTCGTCCTTGAGCTGGTCGCGCTCTTTCTTGTAGACCTTGCGCATCTGGGTCGCTTCGATCTCGTCGACCTTCTCCTTCAGCGCATCACGCACTACCGAGCCAGGCAGGATGCGTTCTTGCTTGCGGGTGCTGATCAGCAGCATGCCTTCTACGGCGTGCACCAGGGGCGCGTTATCGCCCTTGCCGAGTGGCGCGGCGAAGCCGTAGCTCGACAGTTCCTGGCTGGCGCAGGGGCGGGCGGGCTTGCTGGCCAGGGCGATTTCCAGCGCTTCGGCGGCCAGCTCGATGGCTTGTGTGATGCGGTAAATCAACAGGTTACGGAACCACATGGCGTTTTCCTCAGGCGGCTTTAGGGGCTTTGGTGGCGAACTGGAAACCGTGCGTCGTGGCCATGCGCTCGAGGCGCGCGGTGCCGATCTCCAACTTGCGGGCGGTGGCGTACTTGGAGAGGCCAAGACCGGCCATGGCGCGGGCGCGCTCGACCAGGGCAGGGCTATCCACGACGACGGCGCCGATGGGGCGACCGCCTGCCTTGCGATGGGCCTTGGCGGCTTGTTCGTGGCGGCGGGACTCGGTGATGATCGTCATGTCGGAAGAGCGCCACTGGCCGCTGACCAGCGGGCGCTTCTCGATCGGTGCTTCAATTGCCTGCGCGCCCCGGGCCTGAAACTCGGCCAGCTTGTCGGCCAGCCACTGGCGCTCTGCTTCCTTCGAGGAAGGGGACGGCAGGTTGAGTGTTGTTTCGTGGTGCATGGCGTTCTCCTGGGCTCAGGCCTTGCGGCGGTTGGCGGTGGCCATGAACTGCTGGCAGACGGTTTGGGCCTGGGCGCAGCGCTCGATATCGAACAGGCCGAAATGGCATTCGGATGCCTGGACGCCGAGCTGGCGGGTAAGCCAGGCATAGGCGGCGTCACGACTCATGTGGCCCTCGCGCCAGATGCGGTTGAAAACGGCCTTGCTGCTGTTGCGGGCATTGCGCATGGGCTTGGTGGCCAGCGTGCCCAGAGGCAGATCAGTGCCAGGATGCAGGCCGACGTAGGCGAGACAGTCCATGCAGAGATAGGCGTAAGGCCATTCACCGAACGACTTGCCGTTGTAGATCTCGGAGTTCTCCACCAGGCGCACGCGGTTGCCGCTGCAGCAGTTGCAGGTGGTGGGGATGGGGAATGCGTCCTTGATCTTGAGCAGGCGGCGACGGCTCACTACTGGCAGCGGTGCCGGCGGCACAATGCGTTCTGGGCTGTTGGCGCGAGGATCGATCATGGCTTCGGCCTCAAGCAGCGGCCGGCATGGCCACGCCCTTCAGGGCGAAGTACACGCGGGCGCAGGCAAGGGCATCGGGCATGGCGCGGTGGGCTTCCACCAGGTCTTCGCCAGTGAAGTGCTTGAAGGCCTCGGCCAGGGTCGGGAGCTTCTTGCCGGGCAGGTTCAGCACCGGGCGCGACTCGTAGCAGGTGCAGAACTTGGTAGTGGATTCCTTGAATGCATCGGCCTGTTCTTTGCCGAGGTAGCGGCTGATGGCGATGCGCGCGATACGGTCATCGAAGGTGGCGTTGTGGGCGGCGCGGATGCCGGCGCGGGCATGGATGGCCAGGAAGCCTTCGAGCGCTTCGATTTCCGGGATGCCCTCGTCCATGGCCTGTTCCTGGCTGATGCCATGGATCTCGGTCATTTCCGGCGAGATTTCCCAGCCGTTCGGGCGGACGATCGCCTGGTAGCGGTCGATGATGTTGCCGGCGGCGTCGCACAGCAGTGCGGCGACTTCGACGATGTGAGGTTGGTGGCTGGCTTCGCTGGGCTGTCTCCAGTCCGGAATGCCGGTGGTTTCGAAGTCGAATACGTTGGTGTTCTCGGTCATTTTTGCTTGCTCCGGGTGTAGGAACCCCAACCCACGCCGGATGGCCGGCGCGGTCGGTTATTCAGGGATTGGGTTAGGCGGCGGCTTTCTGGGTCGCTACGCTGTTGATGTGTTGCACCAGGGCGGAACAGATACGCGGCCAGTCGCTGGAGCGGTACAGCACCGCATTGCCCTTGCGATCAACAGCGTCGAAACCAAGCGAGCGCAGGAACTCGGCGGTAACGGTGAAGCCGAGGCTGGCGTTGATGTCGCCGAGCTTGATGCGCTGGCCATCGTCGGCGGTGGTCTGCTGTTTGGCCGGCTGAACTGCTGCAGGTGCAGCGGCTACCGGTTCGGGTGCGGCGGCTGGTTCGACAGGCTGGGCGGCTGCCTGCTGCTCGGCGAACTTGGCGGCTTCGATCTTCTGCAGTTCTTCCTGACGGATGCGCTCACGCTCCTGATCCTGGCGAAGCTGCTCGGCCTGCTTGTGTTCGTTGATGCGGTTGGTGATCACCGCATGCAGGTCTTCGCTGGCCTTGAGCACCAGATGCTGAGCGTCGTGAAACAGGAACTCGAAACCGGCAGCCTGATCACGCAGGGTGGCCAGGTTGTGGTTGATGCCGGTGGCGATAGTGCTGGCTTCTACCTTGGCGCGTGCCAGTTCGGCATCGGCCGAGTCGCGCAGGCTGGTAATGGTCTTCTTGCCCTTGATGGCGCTGGCCACGTCGATGCCTACGGCTGGCATGCGGATCTTGCCGCCGAAGCCGGCTTCGAGGTCGGCGATGTGTTTGCGGAATGCCTCGTTGGCATCCATCACGATCTTGTCGCGGATCTCTTGCTTGCGGTTCTTCACCAGCTTTTCGAGGCGCAGACGTACCTGGCGGACGTCTTCGTTGACGCCATCCATGGTGCGGATGACCGCATCGATATCTTGAGCCTGGCCAAGGATGTGATCCTTGGTAGCCGCGAGACGTGATTCCACATCGTTGCACCATTTGACGGTCAGTTCGGCATCGGCGAAGTCCTGATCGTCCTGCAAGTCGGTGTTGATCTTGCTGATTGCTTCCTGGGCGAGCGTGCGGAAATGGTCGAGGTTGGAGTGCTTGACCATGCCGGTGACTTCGACGTGAATCGCCGGCAGCATTTCCGGTGCGCGGCCGATCTTCTCGACCGGCTTGGCAGCAGGTGCTTCCTGCTCTTCGAGGTCGGCGGCGAACTGTTTCCAGCCTGCTGCCAGGGCTTCAGCGCGGCCGGGCACCGGGTAGTAGTCCATGGACACGAAGTTGGCTTCGGTACCATCGGAGCAGACGAAGATCACTTTCTCGGCGCCAGTGACCAGCAGTTGCTGTTCCAACTGCCAGTAGTAGTGCGCTTCGAGCTGCCCGGCGCGAACCTGGGCGGCCAGCTTCTCGTTCCACAGCTTGTGCTCGAAGAGCACTTTCTCTGCCATGTCCATGCCGTCGAGGCTGGCCAGCAGATTGTCGCGGGAGCAGGTGACCGGGTAGAGGTCTTCGCCGATGCGGGCTGCCAGGATCTCGCGCGCCGCTTCTTCGGCTGCATGGCCACGGTCGAACAGTTCCTGCTTGGCTGCGCTCACGTCCTGGGAAAGGCCGGTTTTCTTCTGGCGCAGCAGTTCGGCGCGGCTCATGTACTTCGAGGCGCCCATCATTGCCGGCGCTTCACTGGCGGTGAAATGGCTGCTGCGCAGTACGTGCCACTCGAGCGAGCCTTGGGTTACGTCATGGATTTTCATGCTTGTGGTTCCTCGGTTTCGAGCGCACGGATCTGTGCGATCTGGTCTTCAGAGAGGGTGTTGCCGCTGCTGACGGTGGAAATAATTCGATCAGCGGTTTTCTGGCCGGAAGTGATCAGGTCGCGCCATTTCGGCAGCATTTCCTGCAGCTTCTTGTCGGAATAGGCGGGCTTGCCGGTGGTGGGTTGCTCCGGCGCCGGTTCGTTCTGCGGTTGCTGGCTGGCTGGCTTACGATCGCCTTCGCCGGCGCCATCACCGTTCTGGTCGAGGTCGTCATCGGCGGCAACGCCGAGAAGGGCGGTCGCTGCATAGCGGCGCAGATAGGTAAGGTGCGCGCCGAAATCCTTGATATCGCCGCTTTGGGGCATGCTGAACTCAATCTCAGAGGTCAAAACGCCGCCGTCTTTGTGGGCGAGCATGGTGATCAGCGAACTGCGATTGTTTGCAGGCTGAATGGTCTGGATGAAGCTGATGCCGTGCTTGGTTAGCGCGGGCCTGGTGCTGCTGAAAACCGCCTCAAGATCCGCATAGCGAAACTCATATTCGCCGTTGGTGCGGGTGCGAATTTTGACGGTGCGATTTTTGGCCAGCGGTGAGTACTCGGCCTGAGCACTGGCGAGGGCGGCATAAAGCAACGCCATCTTGTTGGTCTGTTCCATCTTGCTGGCTCCTACTGTTCTTCGCCATCGGTGGCGGGGTTCATGCGCTTGTTGATCCAGGCCTGTACTTCATTGGCCGAGAAGCAGATGGGAGAGCTGCGCCCGGTGCCCATCAGCTTCCGCTTGGTCGGAAAATCGCCGGCCTCCATCAGTCGGTACACCGATGTGCGTGAGAGGCCGGTTTGTTTCAGCACCTCCGGCAGGCGCATCAAGCGGTCGGCGGGAGGTGTGGCTGTTGTTGTCATGCGTGCGGTACTCCGTACTGAATGAGGGCTGCGGCCAGGCCGATGCCCCAGATAGCGAGCCAGATGGCGAACTGGCGCAGAACTTCGCGAGTGAAGCGGTTCATGCCGGCACCTCGCAGGTGATGAACCAAGTTCCGCGACGGCGGACGGTTCGCTTGATCTGCTGCTGGGGGTGAGTGATGCCGGCGTCGGATACGCGCTGCACGGCCTCGTTAAACTTCCTGGCGGTGATGGTCTTAAGCACGGGCCACCACCTGGGCATCGCCCGAACTGCTCGGCGTGGTCGGCAGCAGGCCGTTACGCTTGCCGATGGCGACGATGTGAGCCTGGTAGTCGTCGAACTCGGCATCGGTGATCAGGCCGGTGGCATAGGCCATCTGGTTCATACCGTCGGCGTATTCCTTGGCCATGGCCTGAATCAGGATCGGTTGATCGACGGTCATCGCCAGCTTGCCGATGGCCTGGGCAATGAGGTGCTTGGCCTTGTTCTTCTGCCACTCAGACATAAGCCACCTCTGCATCCTGCTCGCGGCACTCGGCCAGCCAGGCTTCGTCATCCTCTTGCTCGGCCAGCTCTTCATCGGTGAGCTGGTCGAGATAGTCGGGGTCGCGCGGATCAAGGTTCCGGCGCCAGTTGTTGGCGCGGATCATTGCGGCAGCTCCTGGGCGGCGAACTTCTCGGCAAGAATGCGGCGCTCGATCTCTTCCTCAACGAACAGCGGGCGGCACTTGTCGACGTGCTCAGCCAGCCATTTGTTGGTCATGGCCAGGGCGCCTTTCGCCTGGGTGATGCTGGAAATGCACAGCAAATAGCGAGTGTCGTTGTCGAGGCGGTCAGCGCAGAACTGGGCGAAGGACTCGCACAGTGCCGGCACGCCCTGCTGCAGATCGTTCAGCACGACGCGACGCATCACATCCAGAGTGAGCTTGCGGAGTTGCTCACGCTCCGGAAGGCCCGGATGCGGCAGCGGCTGGGCGCTGTTGATCAGGTTGGGATGCAGGTACATGGTTTGCCTCCGTGTGGTGGCCTTTCGGCTTTGCTTGGAGGCAATTAAACATCGCGTTTATTTATGCGTCAACACTAAATGTTTATTTTGTTTATCTGTGGCATGATCGAGGTCGCTCTGGCTGATCGGCGGAAACAAAAAAGCCCGGCTCTGGGCCGGGCTTGGATGGTGGCTAACAGGCTATTCGCCAGACCTTGCAATCAGCTCGGCCATGGCCTTGGAAATGGTGTCGCTGTTGTCGACGAGAACCTGCAGGTGGTGCTTGATCTGATCGGCGGTATCGACCGATCCGCGCTGCTCAATCCAGATCGCTAATTCTTCAATGGCTGCACCAATAGCGTTCTGGTTCTGGTTGATGCGGTAGAGCAGGGCAAGAAGTGGGTCTTTCATGGCTGCCTCCAGGATGAAGGGTAAAGCGTAGACCGGTCAGGAACGAAAGGCAGAAACGAAAAATACCAAGTACATTTGGAGGCGCCAGCGACATGTCAAAGAAGCAGCAGATTAGCATCGGAGAAAGAAGGGCGATTGAGGCGAGAGTCGAGCGATTGCTACGGATAGCCTTTGCGGCAATTCTGGTGATTGCTCTGGTGGTTCCGGTTGCAGAAAGCGCTTTCGTAACCAGCACCATGGGCAAACTGGTTATGCGGTCAATTGATGCAATTGCTTTGCTGGCGCTGGCCTTGAGCATCAGCAGGGCATATCTCCTTGAGCGCAGGCTTGATGGTCTTCATCGGAGCAGATAGAGCAGCACGGCGAGACCGGCGACCGTAAGTGCCCATAAGAGGATAGCTCTGGTCGCCCACTTCTCGCCCCTGGCGAGTGCATCGAAGAACCTGAACCAGTTCATTCTTGGTCTATGGCGAGATTGCCTATCTCATGCGTTGAAGGATGGCAATTGCGTTATCGCGCTCTTCTATGAAGAAGTAGCTGGCGAAATGGTAAGCATCTTGCCAATTGGGGTGTGCCTGGCTGAAAAAATCCAGGCTATCAACGATCTTGTCTATCACCTCTGGAGTGGGTGTTACAGGCTGGATCAGTCCGTCCAGCGTCATGGCCGTTACGGTGTGGCGGAGCTTATCAATAAGCTTTTCGTAGGCGATTACCCCTTTGTCCCGGCCGAACCATGTTTTCTTGCCGAGATTGTTAGCTGCTCCGGCAAGAGCCATAACCAATTGCGTCAGTGCGTTGTACGTATGTGGCGTTACAAGCCGCATGCGCTCTTCAAGCATTTTATTCCCTGCCATTGGCCTACCTCTGAATATGCCTAATTTCCCTGGTGCAATGAGGTTGCTAGAAGAACATCGCTCCCCAGAAAACGCGCCCGATCACGGTGATTTCATGTCGCTCTATGTCGGCGATGGAGTACTCCTCGTCCGGGTGTTCGTCACGATTGAAGCTGCGAAGGCGTAGGCCGCCGCCGGGGAGGCGGTAGGCCTGCTTAACCCGTAGTTGACCGCTGTGGTTGATGGCGTAAAGGTCGCCGTCGATGATGCGGGTATTGCCAACGTCCACACCGACGGTCGCCCCGTTGCGTAGCACTGGCTCCATGCTGTTGCCGATGATGGTGACACAGCGCGCGTTTGCTGGATCAACGCCTTGGTTTTTCAGGCTGTACTTGCCAAAGCGCAGTCGCCTTTTCGTGTTGACCTCAACGGACATGCGCCCGCTCCCTGCGGCAAGCTCTACTTCTTTGAGAAACGGCACTAGGACTTCGTCATCTGGCAGTGGGGTGTCGTCGTCCCAGGCCTCTATCGGGCCATTCATGACTGCCTCGGCAGCTATCTGGCGAGTTGGAGGGGGGCTTTCAACTGGCAGTGCGCCATCCTCCAGCCATTCCTGACTGACGTTTAAGAGTGCGCAGACTTGTCGCACCTTCCCTTTCGGCACACCGCGAGTCCACCAGTTGTGGATGTTCTGCGGGGCGGGCAGGCCGAGAGAGTTCGCAAAGTCTACAAACGTGATCCCTCTCTCTTCGAGTAGGGAGCGTAGGCGTATGCCTGAATGTTCTTTTTCCATAAACAAAGAGTTTACGCCGCTTGTGCAAAGACATAAATAAACGTATCGTTGATTTGTGTTTATGAGAGAACTGGCGATCCGTTTATGAAAAAGACACCTCTTGAAACCGCTATCGAGGCGGTTGGGTCAGCCAAGGCGCTGGCCGAAAAGGTTGGCGTTACACCCATGGCAATCACCCAGTGGAAAACACGTGGCGTTCCTGCTCACAGGGTTCGTGCGGTTGTCGATGCATGCGGTGGTGCCGTCTCCGCATTCGATCTGCGACCAGACATCTTTCAGGTTGCTTGAACATGAGCATCCGACAGTTCAAGCAGCCTCAACCACAGCAAGTCGCTGAAGAAAGCGCGCGCTATCTCGCCGAAATGTCGGCGACCCAGCGCACTCGGCTTGAGCACTACGCGCGCAGCAAAGGCGTCACGACCGAGCAGGCAGTGGCGCAGATAGTCACGAATTTCCTGGCGGCAGAGGGTGCTGATGACAGCCACTGATCTGCCGGCGCCGCTGGTGCCTGCTGACGTTGATCTGCGCGGGTTGCCGTTCATGCCGCTGGATGTGAATCGGCTGCGTGACAGCGACCTGGCGATCGAGGCGAGCGGCGACGAGTTCCGCGCTGCGGTGCTGCTGTGGTGCGCAAGTTGGAATCAGGTACCGGCCGGCTCGCTGCCGAACAACGACCAGGCCATGGCGGCGTATGCCGGTTTCGGCCGGGACGTGAAGGGCTGGAAGAAGGTGGCCGCCGGCGCGCTGCGCGGTTTCGTCGAGTGTTCGGACGGGCGCTTGTACCACCCGGTTGTCGCTGAGAAAGCGATCGACGCCTGGGCTCAGCGGGTCGAGCACCGGGAGAAGACAGCGAACGAGACAGAGCGCAAGCGCAAGGAACGTGAAGACCGGGCGCGGATGTTCGATGTGCTGCGCGAGGCCGGCCAGGTACTGGCGTGGAACACGCCGACCAGCACCTTGCGTGCTGCTGTTGCAGAGCTTGAAAGCGGTGACGAGTCACGCGCCAGTCACGCACCTGTCACGCGGACAGGTCACGCACCTGGCACGGCTAAGAGAGGGACAGGGAAGGGAGAGGGAGAGGGAGAGGGATTAGAACCCCCTGTAGTCCCCCTTGGTGACCAGTCACAGGGACAGCCGGCGAAGAAGCCGGCGGCGAGGGCGAAGCCAGAAGGCTCTCGGGCCAAGCCCAAGAAGCCGCTGCAGATGCCGTTCCTGATGACGCCCGAGATGTTGGCCTGGGCGAAGGAGAAAGCCCCGGCGGTGAACCTCGATCGGGAGACAGAGCGCTTCTGTGACTACTGGACGGGTACCGGAAAGCCGATGGCTGACTGGCCGTCGACATGGCGCAACTGGATGCGCCGAGCACAGGACGACATTGAGCGGCGTGGCGGTGGTGGGTCTGGTGGTAGGCCGCCTGGTGCGCCTGGTGATACGAGCTGGATCGAAGAGGACGATGGTGTATGAAACCCGCAATCGACGTGGTGAAGACGCTGCCGAACCTGCCTGCTGAGCCGGTTCGGGACAACGCGGCCAAGAAGCCGAGCGCCGAGACTGCAGTGATCGTCAACAAGCTGTTCGCCGAGTTGAAGAGCATCTTCCCGGCGTGGCGCCAGGCTTGGCCGAACGATGATGCAGAGAACCGTGCTAAGCGTTCCTGGGTGAAAGGGTTCATGCGCTCGGGGATCAACACCATCGACCAACTGCGGTACGGCATCGAGGCCTGCCGCCAGCTCGAAACCGACTTCGCGCCCAGCGTTGGCAAGTTCGTGAAGCTGTGCACGCCGACCGCCGAGGATCTTGGGTTTCCCGCTGACGATATCGCCTGGCGCGAGGTTGTGCGCCACTGCGCGAACCCTGGCCGGCACAACTGGAGCCATGAGGCCGTGCGCCTGGCTGGCGATGCGGTCGGCTGGTTCAACCTGCGCTGCAGCAGCATTCCGGAAGAGACGCTGCGCAAGCGCTTCGATCATGCGTACTACCAGCTTCGCCGCCGTGCCTCGATGGGCTTGCCGCTGGAGCAGCCGCGCCAGGGCATCGAAGACCAGAGCGAAGGCCGCGAGCTGACGCCAGAGCAGGCCGAGCGCCATAGCGAGCGCTTCGCACAGCGCGTCATGCGCGTGCAGGGCCTGGACAAACTCACCGGAGAACAGGCCCGCCAGCAGTTGCTGGCCAAGCTCCGCATCCGCCGAGGTGACACCCATGAAGCTTGAACGCCGCCTGCAGGGTGACCTGCGGGGCTCCGTCAATTTCCTGCTCTCCCGTGGCTACGACATGGCCCGTGAGGGTGACCAACTGATTCTGATCCGTGGCCAGCGCCGTGTGCTGGTGGCCGACGGGCGTTTGGCCGTGATCGGCCGGGGAGGTGTGCGGTGACGCGAGCCAATACGAAGAGTGTGAGCGTAGAGCGCTTTCGCTACGTACTGGACTGGTACGAGATCGATAAGGTCGAGATCGACCTATCGAAGCCTTGCTACTTCGAGTTCGACTACCGCTGCGGTAGTTGGTATCTGGAGCAGTACGTGCAGCAGGCAGACCACTTTGCCCCATGGAAAGCTGTGTACTGGCCGAAGGGGAACGCTTTCAACATGCAGAGCCCTGGCGATGCTCTGGCCGTGCTTGGTGAGCGCGTGCGCACGCTGAAGTCTTCGAACAGCCATGGGGCTGAGTTCCTGAAAGACCTCGCACGCATTCTGGCGCACGCCAAGGCAGGTGCTCAATGAACCTGCTCGCCCAGCAAGCCCTGTCTCGCGCGCTGGCCAGGGGAGCCAGGCCGGTACCGGCTGCCGAAGTGCTGCCGGCCGCGCCGGTACCTGCTCCAGTTCCTGCGCCTATCGCTGACGGCGGCCACTTCGACCGCGTTGGCTATCTCGAAGGCCGCAAGCACGCGCTCGATATCGTCCGCGATGGTCGCCTGCTGCTCGAGCTGCAGGGTGGTCGCTCGCAACTGGCCGACCGTCTGCGCCAGTGCATGCAGTCCAAGCCTGCGAGCTTCGCCCAGGGCGTGGCCAGCATCATCGCCCTGGTGCAGGAGGTGGCCCAGTGAACGCAGAACAGCAAAAGCGCCTGCACGAACTGGCGTTGATCATGCTCCGAGACGCGCACGGCGAAGACTTCACCGCCGAGCAGGCCGCCGTGCTGCCGGCGCAGATCGAAGAGTACCAGCGCCTGAGCGAGGCGCAGAACATCCTGTCGCTGCTGGACGAGCTGAAGCGCAGCTATACCGCCTTCGAGAGCATGTCCTACCTGGCAGCCAGCCATGCCGAGCGCGCCCAGACGCTGCTGGCCGATTCGTTCATCCCCGGACAGATGCACTGTGCCAAGTGCAAGTTCCAGCTTACCAAGCGGGTTATCTGCATGGGCAGCGGCACCATCGGTGCCGGCGACAACAAGACCGAGCCATGCCCGAACGGCTGTGGCCCGCTGTGGCCGGTGACGTGGAAGCAGGCCGATCAGGAGAACCAAGAAATCATTGGTCGCCTGTGCGATGAACAGCGCGAGTTGCGCGCCCAACTTGAGCAGTTGCAGCAGGACAAGGCCCGTCTCGACAGCGGCTGCATCATCACCGATGACCGTGACGAGTTCGGCGAGAGCTACCGCACCGAACACTGCGGTATGGATCTGCGCACGCGGATCGACGAGGCCATGGCCAAGCGCGCGGAGGATCTTGCAAATGGCTAAGGCAGCGACAGCGACAACGACCAAGCCCGAGACACCCGAGGCCAGGAAGAAGCGCCAGGCGCGCGCCCAGCGCCCGATCTACATGCGTTGGCGCCCGGTGGTTGATCAGGAAACCGGTGAGGTGATCAAGGCCCTGGTGGCCGACAGCAGCATCGACCGATTCCTGTGCCGCGAGCGTGAGTATCGCATCGGCGATCAGGTGCGCTGCGAGATCAAGCAGGCGCGCAACGTGAAGTTTCACCGCCTGGTGCACGCCCTCGGCCGCACGGTCGCCGAGCAGATCGACAAATTCCAGGGTCTCGACGCCCACACCACGATCAAGAAATTGCAGCTTGACGCCGGCGTGTGCTGCTCGTTCGAAGCCTTCGACATTCCCGACCTGGGCCGGGTGATGCGCCAGGTGCCTGAGTCGATCGCTTTCGACTACATGACCGAAGAGCGCTTCAAGGAGTTCTGGCGCGGCATCTGCCAGCACCTGATCGCCAACTACTGGCCAGGCCTCACCGAAGAAACGATCGAGAACATGACCGGCCTGATGCCTGGGGAGCGTGAGCAGTGACGACTCTGGAAGAGATCAGCCGCTGCCCAGTGGCCAACCGTGCGTTCTGGACTGAGCGCGCCCGATTCAATCTGGCGTGCTACCGCTACATCGGTGCAGGCCCTGCCGACAGGAGCATGGAGCGTTTGGGGTTTCGCAAGAACATGGCGCACCGTAGGGCGCAGACCTATCTGCAGGTGCAGCCATGAAGCGCAC
Source organism: Pseudomonas sp. C11 (assembly GCF_034683865.1). Classification (NCBI taxonomy): domain Bacteria; kingdom Pseudomonadati; phylum Pseudomonadota; class Gammaproteobacteria; order Pseudomonadales; family Pseudomonadaceae; genus Pseudomonas; species Pseudomonas sp. C11. The sequence goes on along the minus strand of NZ_JAWIIP010000004.1, from coordinate 137,617 downwards.
CGAACTGAAGCGCAAGACGCCGCTGAAGGCCAAGGCCAGCGGCATTGCCGAGCGCAAGCCGCGGCAGCGCAAGTGCGACAACCCCGCGTGCGACGTGAAATTCACGCCCAAGATCGGCCAGAAGGTCTGCTGCTGGCAGTGCGGCCTGGCGATCGCTGATCAGCCTGCCAACCAGAAGAAGGCGCGCATGGCGATCGAGCAGCGGGAGCGGCGCGAGATCAAGGTGCGCAAGGAAAAGCTGAAAAGCAAAGGCGACCACACCCGCGAGACTCAGGCCATTTTCAACGAATGGGTGCGCGAGCGTGACCGTGGCCTGGCCTGTATCAGTTGCGACGCCGAGCCAGGTGATTCTGACCTGCTCACCGGCAGCCGCTGGGATGCTGGCCATTACCGTTCTGTCGGCGCCTGCCCCGAATTGCGCTTCGAGCCGCTGAACGTGCACCGCCAGTGCGTGAAGTGCAACCAGCACCTGTCGGGCAATGTCGTCGAGTACCGCATCCGTCTGGTGAAACGCATCGGCGCCGACGCCGTGGCCTGGCTCGAAGGCCCCCACGAACCCAAGAAGTACACCATCGAAGACCTGCAGCAGATCAAGGCCAATTACCGGGCGCTGCTGCGCGACCTGAAAAAGCAGGAGGTGCAACTGTGAGCACGCACTTTTCCCGATACCCGGATGACGACGGCCCAGAGCAGGCACCGTGCGGTATCTGGATTGGCGATGCCAGTGACCTTTCCAGCAACTGGAGCCGCGTCGACTGCAAGCGTTGCCTCAAGTGGAAGGACACGATCATGGCCACGCATGAGGCCGAGGAAGCGGCAATCGTAGAGCAGATGGGCGACATGGCGGACTACTACGCCGGACAGCAGGGGAATCGAAATGACTGATCAAGTTGAATGCAACTGCGCCTGGAACCCCGACAGCCACGCCGAGACGTGCCCGGTTTACATGCAGCAGCAGATCAAGGCGCTGCGTCAGCACAAGACCGACTACATGGAGTCGGCGGAGGCAACGCGCAAGGCGCTGGAGGCCGATATCGCAAGGCTGAAGGGGATGTTGGAGGCGGCACAGGATCATGCAGTAGTAGCCCAGCTCCATGCTCTTGAGATGGGCCAGCGAGCGCTACGCGCAGCTCTTCATTCGTGCGCCAAGGCTTCATCTGCTGCTGAGGTTGGCTTGATCGTCGACGGAGCGATCGCCGCCAGCCAGGCGCAACAGGCCCTGGCACCAGAGAACCAGCGCGTAGTGCCGGCCGATCCGTTGCTGGCCAAGCCGCATCCGTTCGAGGCGATGCGCAAGCGCTTCAGCGACATCGAGGACGAAGTGGCGCGAGGAAAGCACAGCGCTATGTCGTGCTTCACGGCAATGCGTACGGCAGCGCTCTACACCGACCCACAGCCTGCCCAGGTGAACCGCATCCCAGCCGGCCTATACGCCGAACTGGAAGCCCTGCGCACTCTCCGCGACGCCGCTGACGTGTACCTGCAGGGCTACATGCGCGACGAGATAGAGGACGAAGACAACTGCGTGTCGGTCGATCAGCACGATGCCGCCTGCAGCGTGAAGTCAGCCCTGGATAACGCCAGGGCGCTGGAGTGGAAGGGCGGCGGCGATGCATGAGGGGAAGGTAGCCATCATCAGCACGCCAGATGGTGGCGATGGCTTGTACATGGCCATGGTGGCGCCGCAGAGGCCGAGCATGCTCGAAGTTCTGCGCAGAGATCCATGGTACCTGGCTGATACCGAGTTTCAGGCCTGGCTGGCCGAGCAATGGCGAATCCTGCGTGAGCAGGGGCTTATCCGCGACACAGGGGAGAGCGAGCGATGACAGCGAAGAGATCATCGACACAGATCGTGCTCGACGCACTGCGCGACCTGCACCAGCAGGAGCAGATCGTCACACGGGAGACGCTGCATGAGTTGACCGGGCTGAAACTTTCGATCATCGACGACCGGCTGAAGGCGCTCATTGAGGAAATGTTGATTGTTCGGGTGGGCAGGGGGGTGTTTGTGCCAGCAGAACAGCATCCACCTGCTCGCCCCATGAGTAAGACGCTGCTGCCGGACGGAACAGTGAATCTTGAGATCGGCGATCAGGTGCTAATCCTCACGCCGGCCGAGGATCGCATGCTCGCCAAGATCCAGGCGGGGGTGATGATGCAGGCTGCCACTATCGAAGTCGGGCATCAAACCGCGTTGCTCAACGGGGAGATTCAGGGGCGTCTGAATCGGGTCGAAAGGACTATCGGGAAGGCGCCAGGCGGGGCATTTCAGGGCGTCACATTTGATGGAGTTGTGACGCATGGAAGCGTCACGCCTGTGACGCATGGTGTGACTCATGAGCAACTGCATGGCATTCAGGAAAAGCAGCGCAGCCCAGGCGCTTTGCGGACTGAGCGTTGGCGTAAGCGCAAGTTGGAGGCGGCGCAGAAGAGCGTCACTTAGGCGTCACATGTGACGGTTTGGCTGTGACGCTTGTGTGACGGTCGGTTGTAGGTGGTAAGGGGCGCAAATCGCCCGTGCAGATTTCACGAACATGCCCTGGAGGCAATCACTGTGAGCAATCCAATTCAAGAAAGCGGCATTCCCCAGCAGGCGAAGATGATGCCGATGGTCGTCCACTACGCGCTGCAGCAGGACGAGCATGGCGAGGATCCTATCGCCTTGTTCTCGGTCGAGATCGATGGCGGCAGCCTGAGCACCGCCTGCCTGGTGCCAGATGCTGGCCCTGCCGACCTCGGTGCAATGGCCGGCATCATCTGCAACCACATGCACATGAACGCCAAGTTCTTCCCTGGTGATGATCGCAGCGAAGAACGCACCGAGCGCCGGCATCTGCACTATGGCAATGTTCAGGCTGCTGGCCAGACGGTGCCGCTGATGGGCGAGTTCGATGTGACGTTCACGCCGAACGAACTGGTTTGATTTACTATCCGGCACGGATGCTGGTCTTTCGGAGGTTGCTTTGATGGAAACGATAGAGGTTTTGCTTATTGGTGGGCCATGTGACGGGATGCGTCAGACCGTTATGCGTGGCCAGCCAAGCCTGCAATCTATACCGAAGACAAAGTGCCCAGTGCGGATGGATTGGCACAATGCCGAACCAACTACCGACATCAGGCAGGCGAGCGTCTACTACAGGGCCACCTTGCGGGCGGAAAATGGCGTAAACCATGACGTCTATGTCTACGGCGAAATTGATGTGGTCGAGGCGCTGATCAAGGGGTATCGGGATCACGTCGGCGTATGAGGGCGATGGCATGAGCGTTTTCAGTGAGATCAGCAGCAGATTGGCCACCGCCATGGCACGCCAGAAGGACGATCTGATATCCGCCGCCGTGAAGCGGCATCTGGGTGTCGACACTCTCGATCTGCCGGCCCTTGTGGGGCGACTGGAGCGCAAAACCATAGAAGGCGAGCCAGGTGAAGAGTTCTGCGTCGACGGCGTGCCGGTGATCTGGATTGGTGATATTCAGATGGTCAACGTGGGAAGCGAGCTGCAGGCCGGGTTCGATTACCGGAATCTTCAGCCGTCCCCCCCCTGTAGGGTTTGAGCCCGCCAAGGCGCATATAGAACACTCGGACTGCCAAATACCTCAACCTGTCGAGGCGTCCGAAGATGAAGAAAGTCCTGCTGTGCGTTTTTGCAGTCCTGTATCTCTCCTGTGGCCTGGTGCTGGCTTCGCCGGTACCGGCCGATCACCTGGCCTTCAAGGTCTACGCCGATCACCACATCGCCGCAGAGCGTCAGCGCAGCCTGGCCGAGGTCATGCAGCCTCGCAGCCTGGAGCGAACGCACAGCCCCGTGCTGCGCAGTGACATGCGTATCGCCAGTGCCGGCATGGTGTTCAACCGCACGAATGATCAGGTGCTGCATTGGGCGCGATCGAGCGCCTGACCCTGTGATGCAGAGAAAGCCCGCCCAGTGCGGGCTTTCTTGTCTCTGCCCAAACCCTTGCCAGTCATAGCCTGCGCCCCCCTGTAGGGTTCGACACCCTATCCCCCGCCCGGAAAGACTCCGGGCATGACCACGAAAGATCAGGGCGCCAAGCCCGCACCCAAGAAGCCAGCGAAGAAGCCGGTAGCCAAGAAGAAGGCGACCGGCTCGACTGCGCGTGTTCGTAAGCCAGGTAGACCAAGCTCCTACACCGAGGCAATCGGTATCGCCCTGTGTGCTGCTATCGCAGAGGGAATGAGCTTGCGAAGTGCGTGCGCACTGCCTGGGATGCCTGACGTATCGACGGTGATTCGCTGGCTGGCCGATGAAGAGCGTGCCGAATTTTGCGCACAGTACGCGCGTGCGCGCGAGGACAGGGCCGATTTGCTGGCTGAAGAGATCTTGCAGATTGCTGATGACGGGCGTAACGACACCCAGGTCGACGAAGACGGCAATGTGTTCGTCGACCATGACGTGATCGCGCGATCGAGGCTGCGTGTCGATGCCCGCAAGTGGCTGGCCAGCAAGATGGCGCCCAAGAAGTACGGCGACAAGATCACGGCCGAGCACACTGGCGCCAACGGTGGCGCGATTCAGGTGGCCAGCACTGTGACATTCGTTCGCCCGCCGGCGAGGGCTGAGGACGAATGAACGCTTCCGTGCAGCCCTTGCAGCTCAACCTGACGCTGCCCTACAAGCTCGCGCCGCTGTACGAGGCGATGCGCTACAAGGTCATGCATGGTGGTCGCGGCGGCGGTAAGTCGCACGGCGTCGCCCAGGTGCTGCTCGATATGGGGGCGCGCAACCCGCTGCGCATCCTCTGTGCCCGGGAAGTGCAGAAGTCGATGCGCGATTCCGTGCACAGGCTGCTGAAGGACTACATCGTCAAGCTCGGCCTCGAATCGTTCTATGACGTGCTCGATACCGAGATACGCGGAAAAAACGGAACGCTCTTCCTGTTCACCGGCCTGCAGTCGCATACCGTCGATTCGATCAAGTCGTTCGAGGGTGTCGATATCGTCTGGGTCGAAGAGGCCCACGGCGTCAGTAAGAAGTCCTGGGACGTGCTGGTGCCGACGATTCGGAAAGAGGGCAGCGAGATCTGGCTGACCCTGAACCCGGACATGGATACAGACGAAACCTACACGCGCTTCATCGAGAACGCCGACGAAGACATGTGGGTTTGCGAGATCAATTGGCGCGACAACCCATGGTTCCCGTCAGTGCTGAACGACGAACGCCTGCGCGCCAAGCGTGCCATGAGCCAGGAAGACTACGAGCATATCTGGGAAGGCAAGCCGCGCACCGTTGCCGATGGTGCGATCTACAAACACGAAATCATCGACCTGATCAGTGGCGGCCGAGTCCAGCGCGTGCCGTATGACCCAACCCTGCCAGTGCATACCGTATGGGATCTTGGGTGGAACGACGCGATGACGATCGGCTTCGTGCAGCGCGGCCCGATGGACGTGCGAATCATCGACTACATCGAGGACAGCCATCGGACGCTCGACTGGTATGTCGCGCAGATCGAGAAGCGCCCGTATCGATGGGGTCATGACTACCTGCCGCACGACGGCCGCACCCGCAACTACCAGACCGGCAAAAGCACCGAAGAGCAACTGCAGGCCATGGGCAGAAAGCCAATCGTCCTGGCGCAAACCAGTGTCGAGGAAGGCATCAAGGCGGTGCGCATGATGTTCCCGCGCTGCTACTTCGACAAGGACAAGACTGCGCGACTGATCGAATGCCTGAAGCGGTATCGCCGTGCCCTGCACGCTCAGACCAGGGAGCCTTTGGGGCCGCTGCACGACGAGTTTAGCCACGGATCCGACATGTTCCGCTACATCGGCCAGGCCGTTGAGGTGATGCCCAACGACATGGAACCCAAATACGAAGAAGCCCCAGCACCTGACTGGCGCACGTGAGGAACCACAAGATGGACGCTACCGCACTCAAGCAGCATGACGAGCACGAAGAGCACGAAGAGCAGGAGCATGACGACCTGGCGCTGACGCTCGACGAATACACCGAGATCATGCATGAGATCGAAGAGCAGCCGAAGTGGCGCAGCACCGCCGATAAGGAAATGGACTACGCCGACGGTAACCAACTCGACAGCGAGTTGCTGGCCCGCCAGCGTGCGCTGGGCATTCCTCCTGCTGTCGAGGATCTGATCGGCCCGGCGTTGCTCTCCATTCGTGGCTACGAGAGTGCTACCCGTACCGACTGGCGCGTGACGCCCGATGGCGATGTGGGCGGCCAGGACGTGGCCGACGCGCTGAATTACAAGCTGAATCAGGCCGAGCGACACAGCAAGGCAGACCGTGCGTGCAGCGATGCATTCCGCTCGCAGATTGCCGTAGGCCTGGGCTGGGTAGAGGTGAGCCGCGAGAGCGATCCCTTCAAGTTCCCTTGCCGTTGCAGCGCCGTGCACCGCAACGAAATGCACTGGGACTTCACCGCAAAAGAACCCGACCTGAGCGATGCGCGCTGGTTGCGCCGTCAGCGCTGGCTGATGTGTGAACGAATTGTGCGCGCCTTCCCGCAGCATGCCGAGTTGATCAAGGCTGTGGGTAAGCATGGGGCTGAGTGGTGGATCGATACCGCGACCGGTGCGAATGACGGAGGTAGTTCGACCGGCCTGCATAGTGCTTGGGCAGATGCACGCGCATGGACTGTGCAAGAAGAGCGCTGGTACAACCCGACCTCGAAGGAGATCTGCCTGGCAGAAGTCTGGTACCGGCGTTGGGTCGAGGTCGGCGTGATCACCGCACCCGATGGGCGCGTGGTCGAGTACGACGAGAACAACATGGCCCATCAGGTGGCGCTGGCGAGCGGCATGTCGAAGTACAGCCGTGCCGTGGTCGCGCGGGTGCGCCGCAGCTACTGGCTCGGCCCGCACTGCCTGCACGATGGCCCGACACCTTATTCGCACCGCCATTTCCAGTACGTGCCGTTCTGGGGTTTCCGTGAGGACGGCACCAACGTCCCCTATGGCTACGTGCGTGGCATGATCTATCCGCAGGACAGTCTGAACAGCGGAATCAGCAAGTTGCGTTGGGGACTATCGTCGGTGCGCACCATCCGTACTGAGGGCGCTACCAAGATGAAGGACGCCCAGGTGCGTAACCAGGTGGGCAGGGTCGATGCCGATATCGTGCTCGATCAAGCTCACATGGCCAAGCAGGGTTCGATCTTCAAGATCGAGCGCGATTTTGAACTGAACGCTCAGCAGTTCCAGATGCTGCAAGACAACCGCTCGGCGATTCAGCGCGTCTCGGCGGTCACCACCGGGTTCATGGGCAAGGAAGGTACCGCCACCAGCGGCCGGCAGGAGGCTATGCAGATCGAGCAGAGCAACCAGGCGCTGGGCGTGATGATGGACAACTTCCGCGCCGGCCGGACGATGGTTGGCGAGCTGTTGCTGTCCATGATCATTGATGACCTTGGTTCGCAGCAGCAGACAATCGTCATCGAGGGCGATGCAGTGCGTGCCGATCGCACGGTGGTGATCAACAAGCCAGAACAAGATCCTGCTGGATACACCTACCTGTCGAACGACCTGCAGCGCACTCAACTGAAGGTCGCCTTGGAGGATGTGCCGAGTTCCAACAGCTATCGGGCGCAGCAACTGTCGGCATTGTCCGAGGCGGTCAAGAGCCTGCCGCCGCAGTACCAGGCGGCTGTACTGCCGTTCCTTGTGTCCCTCATGGACGTGCCATTCAAGCGCGAGGTGGTCGAGGCCATTCGCTCCGCAGCACAGCAGGAGACGCCAGAACAGGTCGAACAGCGCATCAAGCAGGCGGTCGAGGATGCCCTGGCCAAGTCGGGCGTAGAGTTCAAGATGCGCGAGCTGGCACTCAAGGAACGCCGCAATGAGGCAGAGATTGAGCGGATCATGGCTCAGGCCGTGCAGATCGGCGTGCAGGCGGCGTACTCGGCCATGCAGGGCGGCGCCCAGATCGCTCAGATGCCGATGATTGCCCCGGTAGCGGACGAGATCATGAAGGGCGCAGGGTACAAGCAGAAGGGCGGCGATGATCCGAACTTCCCACAGGCGGCTGATACTGCGGCGATGAACATCAAGACGCCTTATGTGCAGCCAGGTGGCCCTGACAGCATGCCGCCAGCGCGCGAGAACACCAGTCCGGCCTTCCCGCCGGTACCGGCAGAACCCGGAACCGGCATGCGTGGCATCGAGACTGCCAGCACCACCGACAACCTCGCCTGACCTGAAAGCCCTGCAGCGCTGACCCCCTGTAGGGTTTTTTCTTTTCCGATCCCATCGCGACACTCGTTTGCAAGCCAGGTGCGACCTGGCGATGCGCGAGGCGGCGACGCCTCGTTACTGCTGAACCCTTGCGGCCACGGCGACATGTGGCGGGACAGGCATGAAACCAGACGAGTTTATCCAGCAGCACGCACCGAACGGTGAAATGACGGCAGAGCAGGCCGCCCAGCTTCTTGAGCTGGTGGACATGGGCGATACCGGGGAACCGACCCCGGACACTGGCAGCGCCGCGCCCGCCGCTGCTACTGCAGAAGCCGCACAAGCAGCCGACGGCGCACAGGCAACTGACAACGTATCGAACACCGATAACGCAGCAGCAGGTGTTGAAACGGAAGATCCGGCCAAGTCCGTGATCATGGCGAAGGACAACGTCCACACCATTCCGTATCAGCGCCTGCAGGAAGCGCGAGAAGGACGGCAGGCAGCGGAAGCCCGCGAGCAGGAGCTACTGCAGAAGTTGCAGGGCGCACAGCAGGAGCTGGAAGCGCTCAGGAATCAAGCGCAACAACGGGCGGATGCAGGGATTGCGCCGACCGATGCCGACAAGAACCTGGCGACCGCTGAGGCCGCTATGGATGCCGGTATCGACCCGGATATTTTCGGGGATTTTTCCCCGGAAGCGCTGGCCAAGGGCGTGCAAGCCTTGATCGCCAAGAGTGCTCCGACACTGTTGGCAGATCTGGTTAAGCAGCAAGTGGCCCCCCTGCAGCAGAAGCAGCACATGACCGAGCAGGAAGCTCACGCGCAGGCGATCTACGCCAAGCATCCCGACCTCGATTCGATTATCGAGAGCGCGGAACTTGATGCCTGGATCGAGTCGCAGCCCAGCTTCGCACGCAATGCGTACCGCGAAGTGATCGGGAAGGGCACGGCGCAAGAGGTTATCGAGTTCATCGACACGTACAAGGAAGCCACTGGGAAAACTCAGGCAGCCGCCGCGGCGCCCGCCAGTGCGAGCGTTCAGGCAGCAGCCAAGCAAGCCGTGGAAGCGGCCAAGCCGGCAGTACCTGTAAGCCTCTCGGACATTCCGGGCGGTCGACCAGGCCCAGCCACTGGCCACGAAGCACTGGCGAACTTAGGCGCCGTAGATATGGCCGAGGCCTTGATGGACAAGAGCCCGGAACAGATCGAGGCATATCTGAACCGGAGCGTCTGACGCTCCGTGTCCCGTGATCAAGGAGATTCACCGTGACCGACAAGACTCACATGCGCTACGGCGACCCGCAGGCGATGGTCGAGCAGGCCGTCGGCCTGTTCGCTGTTCATACCCAGCGCAACACCACCATGAACCGCCTCACCGGCAAGATGCCCAAGGGTACCGCTGGTGCCGAGGCAACCCTGCGCAAGCAGACCACTCAGCACATGCCGATTGTGCGTTGCCAAGATCTGGGCAAGGGCCGCGGCGATGAAGTCACCTTCCACCTGCTGAACCCGGTAGGCGGTTACCCGATCATGGGTAGCGAATACGCCGAGGGTCGCGGTGTGGGCATGAAGCTGTCCGAGGACAAGCTGCGCGTGAACCAGGCGCGCTTCCCGATCGACCTCGGCGACACTATGACCACCATCCGCAGCCCGGCCGACTTCCGTCGCCTGGGTCGCCCTGTCGCACAGGCCAAGATGGATGCCTACGTCGACCAGAGCCTGCTGGTGCATATGGCCGGTGCCCGTGGCTTCCAAAACAACATCGAATGGGCTGTGCCGACCGAGGCGCACCCTGATTTCGCGAAGATCATGGTCAACCGCGTGAAAGCGCCGACCAAGAACCGCCATTTCATCGCCGACGGCGGCAACGGCATCAAGCCGTTCACCGTGAACGCTGGCGAAGTCGATCTGGCGACCACCGACCTGTTCAAGATGGACACCGTAGACGGTGTGCGCACCTATCTCGATCAGGTGGCACTGCCGCCGCCCCCGGTGATCTTCGAGGGTGACGCCGCTGCCAACGACTCGCCGTTGCGCGTGATGCTGGTTTCCGCTGCTCAGTACAACCTGTTCGCAGCCGATCCCAACTTCCGCCAACTGCAGGCCAGTGCGATGGCGCGTGCCCAGCAAGCCAAGGGCCATCCGCTGTTCCTGGGTGAGGTAGGTCTGTGGAATGGCGTGCTGATCGTGAAGATGCCGAAGCCGATCCGCTTCTACGCCGGCGACACCATCCGCTACTGCGCGGCCAGCAACAGTGAAGCCGAAAGCACCTGCATCGTGCCTTCGAGCTTCGGCGATAACTTCGCCATCGACCGCGCCATCCTGCTGGGTGGCCAGGCCGTGGCCGAAGCGATGGCCGCCAGCGAGAAGTCGAAGATCCCGTTCTTCTGGAGCGAGAAGGAGCTCGACCACGGCGACAAGATCGAGTTGCTGCTGGGCGCCATCCGTGGCGTCAGCAAGATCCGCTTCGCGATCGAGACCGGCGAGGGTGTCGAGTTCACCGACTACGGCGCCACCGCGATCGATACCGCTGTGCCGATCATCGGCGCTCGCAAGTGATGGGTTGGGCCGGGTAACACCGGCCCGCCTTTACTGAACCCCATTGAAGGAGAGCCCATCATGGCCAAAGTAACCCTGAAGACCTTCGGCGTCCGCCAGTTCGGCGGTGCTGCTGGTGCCTACGGCAATACCACCACCCTCAAGTTCACCCTGGAAACCGGCTCCAACGGTGCCGCGCTGAACGCTGATTCGACTTCGGCGATCGCTGCGGCCGATGTGGTCGACCTGGGCCCGCTGCCGGAAGGCATGCGCCTGGATGATGCGTCGATCATCGTCAGCACCGGTATGACCGCCACCATCACCGGCTCGCTGGGCTTCGCCTACGAGGATGGTGTGGATGACACCACCGTGCCCCAGGACGCCGCGTACTTCGGTACCGGCTTCGCCCTGGCAACCGCTGCGCGCCTGCGTGCCAACGCGGGTAAAGCCCTGAAGACTCTGCCGAAGCCGGCACGCCTGATCCTGACCACCGCGGCTGCTGACAACGCCAAGGCCAGCAAGATCGAGGTGCTGGTGACCGGCGAGCTGCAAGGCGCCCGCTGATACGCAGCTTGGGAGGGGCTTCGGCCCCTTTCTTTTTCCGCAAGGTAGGACACGAACATGAAAGTCATCGTAATTGCTGGTGCTGCTCACGCGCTTATTGCGTCGATCAGCCAGGTGTTTGGCGATACTGCTGTCGCCTGGGAAGATGCTGGCGAGAGCTATCAGCAAGGGATCATTGCTGGCGTTACTGCGTACTTCGAGAATCCAGACATGACCCCTGAACTGGAGCATCAGAAGTGGCTCGAAGCCAAGCAGGCTGACGGTTGGGTGCATGGTGAGGCGATCGATACGACCCCGAAAACCCACCCGTTGCTGCTGCCGTTCGCTGAGCTCCCCGTAGAGCATCGTGTGAAAGCCGCCATCCTGCATGCCGCCGTGCATGCGCTGAAGGATCTGCCGGATGCTGACGAGGCCGCCGCTGCTGCAGTTGCTGCTGCGCTGGCCAAGGTTGCGCCAGGTCAGACGGCGCAGAGCGCTCCTGCCGGCCCGGGCAAACTGGCGGTGGTCTACATCGGCCGCAAGCCAGCCTACACCGATCACCTGTATGGCACCGGCCTGAGCTTCACCCAAGGCCAGGAACGCGCCATGCCGGTCGATATCGCCCGCAAGTTCCTGCGTCACCCCGATATGTTCAAGGAAGGCGACGCCACGGCTGTGACCGAAGCGCAGGCAGAGCCGGACAAGGTCGATGATCAGGATGACGACACCGCTCGCCAACTGGCTGAGGCCAAGAAGCTCGAGGACGAGCAACGCGATAAGGAAAATCGCATTCTCGACCTGAAGCAGCAGATCAACGTCATGACCAAGGAATCGCTGGCCGAGTACGCCATGACCAACTACAAGCAGAACCTCGACAAGCGCAAGTCTGTCGCCGAACTGCGTCAGGCGGTCACCGGCATGATCGACCAGTTCGGGGTGGTGTGATCAATGACCCTCGACGAGCTGAGCAAGGATTTCAGGGTCTCCGCCCAGGATACGGTGCAGCCGTTCCTGTTCGATCAGTCTGATGTTGCGCGCTGGCTCATTGAGGCAGAGCAGGAGGCCTGCATTCGCGGGCGCCTGCTGCATGATTCGAGTTTCGAGATCGACATCGCTGCAGGTGAATCCGTATACCCGCTGAGCCAGGGGCTGTACGAGATCGATCACCTGGGCCTGCTTGAGGCGGGTTCTACTGAGCGTTGCCCAGTTAAGCTCGTATCGCGCGAATGGCTGGATGACAACATGCCAGGTTGGCGAGACCGCGCCGACATTCCGCGCTTCGCCATCCAGAGCGATACCAGCATCCGCCTGGTACCGACGCCGCGCCTTGGTGGTGTGCTCAAGCTCGAAGGCTACCGGCTACCTGTTCGTGGGCTCACCGTCGACAAGGCTTCGAAGCCAGAGATCAATCAGGCCCACCATCGTCATCTGGTGCACTGGGCGCTGCATCGCGCTTTCAGCGTGCCGGACAGCGAGACGCTGGATCTTGGCCGTGCCGATGCCGCCCTGGCCGCATTCACCGCCTATTTCGGCGAGAACCCGAACTGCGACCTGCGCCGCATCACCCGCCAGGACGTTGATCATCACAACAAGGCCTGGGTCTGACCCCCTGTAGGGTTCGCCACTCTCCGCTCCGCTTCATAGCATCCCGTCAACGCAGACCAGCCAGCACGGGAGCGAGCATGGCACTTCAAATCAACGAAAGCACCGTGGACACGGTAGCCGTTTCGGTCACGAACAAGAGCATGCTCGGCGGCGCCATTGCAGGGGCTTTTGGTTGGCTGGCTCAGATCAACTGGATCGGGCTTTCTGGCGTTGTCATCGCACTGCTCGGCCTGGCCTGCAATTTCTACTTCCAGCACCGACGCGACAAGCGGGAGCAGGCCGAGAGCCTGGCGCGCATTGAGGCGTTGCGCGAGCGGTGCGGGCTTGAAGGTCGCCAGCAATGAGCATCCGCAACCGAATTGCCGTCACGGCGCTGACGCTCAGCCTGGCCGGCTTTGGCGCCTGGATCAAGAGCGAGGGCGAGAGCCCGGTGGTGCAAAAGGATGGCGTCGAGTTGCTTGCCCCGCACATCCCGACCAAAGGCGACGTGCCGACCATCGGCCACGGCTCGACCCGCTACGAAGACGGCACGCCCGTCACCCTCGCAGATCCGCCCATCACCCGCGAGCGCGCCCAGCAACTGGCCAGGGCGCTGCACAGCGAGGAAGAGCGCCGATTCCAAGCCTCGCTGCCGGGCGTGAAGCTTTTCCAAGAGGAATACGACCTCTACATCGACTTCACCGGCCAGTACGGCATCGGCAATTGGCGGGCGTCCTCGATGCGCCGCCATCTGTTGGCCGGCGAGTACCCGAAGGCCTGCGACGCTCTGTTGAAGTGGCGGCACGCTGCTGGTTACGACTGCTCGACCCTGGTGAACGGAAAGCCCAACCAGCGCTGCTGGGGAGTATGGACTCGCCAGCTTGAGCGCCACGCCAAGTGCTGGAGCGTCCAATGATCCGCGCCCTGGTTGCCGCCTGCGCCGGACTGGCCATTGCCCTGGCGCTGCTCTATCTGCGCCTCGACACCGTGGTGGTCGAGCGTGACAACGCCGTGACCCTGGCCAAGCAGCACGCCGCCTCGGTCGAGTCGCTGCGCAACACCAACCGTCTGCAGCGCGAACTGGCCAACGACCAGGCCGCACGCGAAGACGTCTTCTTGAAGGGGAAACAACGTGCTGAAGACCGTGCCGATTCTCTGCATCGCTGCCTCGCTGACGGTACTTGCGGGCTGCGAGTCGCTGCCACCTGCCCCGCAGTGCGAGTGGACGGAGCCACCACCGCTGCCGGCGAGCCTGATGCAGGAACCCCAGAGCTTACAGCCGCTGCTCGACGAGCTTATCCAGCCCTCGTCGCCGGCCTCGAAGTCCAGCGCGACCAAATCCTGAAGTTGCAGGAGCAGCTCGTATCCCTGCACAGGCAGTGCAAGATCATTGGAGTACCACAATGACCCATATCGCCCCAACCGTCGGCCGCGTGCTGCACTTCATTCCCACCGCCGACTACATGGCCAGTCGCAAGCAGGCTTTCGGTAATCCTGCGCAGCCTCTGGCTGCCATTATCGCCTACGTCCACAGCGACACCATGGTGAATCTCACCGTCTGGGATCAGAACGGCGAGCAGTTCAGCGTGTGCAGCGTGCCCCTGGTGCAGGAAGGCAGTGACGTGATTGTCGGTAGCTTCTACGCCCAATGGATGCCTTACCAGAAGGGCCAGGCAGCGAAGACCGAATCCCTGGAAAGCCAGCTCGCTGGCAAGCCTGCTATCGGCATCGACCTGGCTGCTGAGCAGGATCAATGCGTGCGCGTATTCCTTGAGAAAGGTGCGGTCGTGAAGGTCGAGGGCATACCGCTCGAGCTTTATCACGATGCGGTGGTTCTCGCCCATCCCGCCAATGTCCCGCTGATCTTTCCACCGCGCACTGCGCGTCCTGCTGAAAGCAGCGAGTAAGGAGACTGGCATGTCGGCGCCTGAAATCCCCATCACCATCTACCGTGGCGAGACGTTCGAGTTCGGCATCATGTATGCCGAAGGCGAGTATGTTTCGCCATATCCGGTGATCACTGGGATGGCGTCGACGGCGCCGGCCAGGCTGATCGTGCCGTCTCACGGTGTTCCGGATGGTTGGCCCGTGCGCGTCGCGTGCGTGAAGAAGCCGATCGAGCTGAACACGCCTGATGATGACTGGGTTTACCCGAAAGTCATCGACGCCGACACGCTCGAACTGAACGACGTGAACGCCCACTGCTGGCAGCCGTTCTCAGGTACCGGCCTGCTGATCGTGCCGAAGCCGGCAGACCTGACGGGATGGCGGTGTCGGGCTCAGGTGCGCACCAAGCCTGGCGGCGAACTGCTGCACACCTGGGACAGCGACCCTGCACAGAACCCTGACAGCCTGGTGATCGTCGACGTTGCGTTGAGCCAGTTCGTTCTGACCATGAGCGCTGCGCAGTCCGAGGCGCTGGAGTGGAGCAAGGGCGTCTATGAGGCCGAGGTCATCGCCCCGGGCGGCCAGGTCTACAAGCTCACCGCGATCAGTCCGATTGAGGTAACTCGCGAGGTGACGACGTGACAGCGATCGCCACCCGCACTGCGCGCACCAGCTCGGCCGTTGCTGTCGTACAGAAGCGACCAGGGCCGATTGCAACCCGCCAGCAGGCACCGCGCGCGGTCATCGCTGCAGGACTGCGCGGGCCGAAAGGGGAGAGCGGCCAGGCGCTTCCGCCCATCGCGTTCGCGTTCGGCGATGCGTCGCCGCGTCTGCTGCACCTGCTTGAAGATTCCGCCCTGCTGGTGTCCGTGCAACTGATCATCGGCACCCCGTTCGACGGCGAGGATGCCGCGCTGCGCATCCGCACTCAGGCCGGCGCCGTGCTGCTCGACAGCGATCAGGTGGCGCCTGACTTCCCAGCGACCTACGAATCAACACCAGGCGCATCGCTCGCCGCAGGCACCGCCATCTATCTCGAAATCACCCCAGGCGCAGGCGCAACAGCCGGCTCTGGTTTCGTTGTGCTCAACCTGAACTGAGGTAACCAACATGCGCTTTCTCGACCTACGCGGCACGCTCAGCAACCTGTTCCGTCTCGGCCTCGGCGGCCTGCAACTGAAGAGCACGGGCGGCAAGATCCGCGCGCGCAACGCCACCGACGATGCCGACGCCCCCTTGGTCGGCAGCACCATCGCTGCCAGCGGCGACAGCCTGACTCTGAACGAGGACGCGGCCGGCGCAGGCGAGGATTGGACGCTGACCATCAGTCGCCCATCTACAGGCATGAGCCAGGCCTTGAACTTCAAGATGCCGGCGAACTACGGTACCGCAGGCTTTGCGCTGACCACTGACGGCGCCGGCAATCTGTCCTGGGCATCGTCTGCAGCGGCCACCAACCTCGAAGCCACCGACACCACCGACCTGGCTTTCAACTCGACCGGCACTGTGGCCATGTTCCAGTTGCCTGCCGATGCCGTGGTACGCCTGGTGGCCATCGTCATCGACACCGCATTCGACGGCACTCCGTCGCTCTCTATCGGTGTTACCGGCGAACTGTCGCGTTACCTTGGCAGCACGCAGGTCGATCTGACCGCTGCCGCTGGCACCACGTTCGAGGTCGACCCGTCTGCAGCGGCTGAAGCAACCGCCCAGGATCTGATCGCTACATACAGCGCAGGCGGTGCAACGCAGGGGGCTGCGCGCATGCTCGTTTCCTACGTGATCCCGAGCTAATCCATGCGGTGGTTGAGCGACCTCGCTGGCACGCTGCTGCCGAATTATCGGATCGGCAACGCACGGTTTGATGCGGGTGGTTTAGACCAACTGCGAAACCTGCTTATTGCCAACGAAAGCGGAACGCTGTCGACGCGAGAGTGGGTAAATCTTACCCGTGCAATAGCGCGGGTAGACGTGCTCGGTTGCGCGCCGGGAAGTCCATCTTCAGCCAGTGCAAACACGGCGATCATCCAGAATGCGCTGGACGCAGGTGTCCCTATCTGGGTGCCCGCTGGGCAAACTCACTTCATCGACTACCTGCTGCTTCCACCTGAGTTCTGCATTCTGGGAGGCGGTACGCTGGCATGGGAACAGAGCAACCGCTTGGCCCCAGGCAACATGTTCGAGGCTTACGAAAGCATTGATGGCGGGGTGATCAACGGCGTTTCACTTGTTGGCAATCGTCCATACCAGACCACGGCGACGACCACTGGCCATGACATGAAGTGCATCAGCCTGCGGGCGGGCTCTATCCGCAAACTGCGCATTCGTGATGTTGGCATTTCCGATTTCGGCGACGGCAACGAGGCGGGCGGGGCTGTGCTGCTTGGTGCACTGACAGGGACAGGTCACGTTATCGAGGATATCGACGTTGATGGCCTGCGCGTTCGTGACGTCAGCAACATTCCTGGCCTGTATATCGACTCAAACGCTGCATACAACAGCTCGCTGGCTCGCATTAAAGTCAAACGCTCGACCTTCATTAATAATATCCCTGCGCGATACAACCAGCTTTACATATTAGGCCCATCAGTTAGTAATCCTGGGGTTGACGTTGATATTGATGCGTCATGGTTTGAGACGTTCGCTCAGATAGATTGCTGCGCTGAACTGAACCATATTCAAGATTACAACTATGTCAGCAATACCCACGTTCTGCGCTCTGGAGAAACAACTACTGGCAGAGCAACTGGGTTGCTGATTCGCGACAACTGTAGCGATGGTGATGTTGTTCGCAATCGATTTTTCAACTTCGGTACTGCTACCGACATAACGGCCTTGTCGTTGGCTCGGCTGAATTCTGGATCGCAAACCATTGGTGAGGTGGCAGGAAATAAATTTTACAACTGGGGCGCTGGTTTAGACGGCAAGGTTGTAAACCTGGGAGCTGGGTGTAACAACATATCAATCCACCACAACCGGATTCGATCGGGCCCGGCAGGACGTATTCAAACTGCGTTTTCAGTTGTCGGCAATGTCAACGACATAAGCGACAACACGCTGTCGGGCGTTAATTATCCAGTGGTTATGTCATCCAGCGCGACACTAACGACGTATGAGCGCAATAAACACATATTGTGCGGTGATGGCGCTGTCGGTTTGATCGTTAGCGCTACGTCAGGTCTTTCTATCCAGCACATGCGCGTGCGTGACAACATTGTTTTTTCAGTACTGGCAGGTACGCCCAACTTCGTATCTGTATTAACAACTAGCTCAACCGGTAATCGCATCGAAAACAACTCCGTGCCAGCCGGCGTGCAGCATTGCAATCCGTCGTATGCCGACAGTTTCGTCGTCGTCACGCCGGCATCAACTGGCGCGCTGCTGGCCGGTCGTGTCTACCGCATGAATCAGGGGCTGATCAGCGTAGGCCCAGGCGATCGTTTTACAATCGGTGGCAACCTCGACGCGACTCTCGACGGTTTCGGCGCATCAATGATTGTTGCTGGTGACACCGTAATCGTGGCACCGCCCGGCAACACTGGCCCATGTGTATGGAGTTGGAGCCTTGAGGCAACCAACCGGCTGCGCATTCGCATCGAGAACAATTCCACGACAGCGCATGACGTGCCAGCCGGTGACTGGGTGATCACTGTCATCAAGACGTCTGCAATGTGATTGCTGGACAGGTTGTACCCAGTGACATCGCGTAGCCCTCACAGAAGTGAGGGTGCGCATTCTGACCCCCTGTAGGGGTCGCCCCTTTCTTTCCCCTTATGGACACTCATTGCTGAGCCGGGCGGTGTTGCCTGGCATGGTGGCGAGATATCCATGGTTGAGCCTGTACGTATTCGGAGCTGGTTGGCGGGGGCGAACAACATCGCCCCGCGCGATCGCCTGCCCGAGGCGAGCCTACGCGCTGGGGTGAATGTCGACCCGCTGCCTGGCGGCAGGCTCGCGGCCAGAGCGCGGTACCAGCGCCAATATGCAGGTACTGCAGTTCGTGCCGTGCTGGCCCTGCACAGCAAGCTGCTGATCGCAGACGGTACCAACCTCGTTGAGTTCGATATCGCTACCAACAGCCATCGGGTGCTGCGTTCCATTGTTGGCGCTGGCCCGATGGTCGGCGACGTGCTGAATGATCGCCTGTACTTCTGCACCGCGGATGAAGCGCTTGAGTATGACGGCGCGCATGTGCGCCCGTGGGGTGTGCCTGACGTGCTGCTGCAGCCGGCGGTTGTGATCGAGCAGGGCGGAACTTTGCAGGCAGGCCCGTACCAATTGGCCATGACCTACACCGATCAATGGGGACGCGAGGGCGGCACCGACCTGGCGCTGGTCATTAGCGTGCCGGCTGGCAGTAGCCTGAAGGTGACCGTGCCGGCACTTCCATCTGGCTGCAAGGCGAATGTCTACGTGAGCGCGCCAGGTGGATCGACTCTGTACTTGCAGCGCCAGGTTTCGCTCGCTGGCGTCGTCGATATCGGATCTGTCGCCGACGACACCGCGCGTTGTGAATCGCAACTCTGCCGCGCCCCGCGGCCTGGGCATATCGTCTGCGCGCATAACGGCACGGTGGCCGTTGCCATCGACAGCCATGTGCAGCTTACCCGCCCGCTGCGTCCGCATCTCGTCGACCGTGCGCGTGACTTCTTCCAGTACCCGCGCCGCGTGGGGATGCTCCTGAGCACTCAAGGGCGCCTGTTCGTCAGTTCAGATCGCGTGCATGCCATCGGCGCTGCGGAAACCAGCGAGGTGATGCAGAGCAGGGCGCTGGAGTTTCCTGCGGTGCCAGGTACTGGCGTGCTGCTGCCGGATGGGCGCGCGGCATGGCTGACCCGGTATGGCGTGGCGATCGCTGGCGCCGACGGCGTGAGCCTTATCAACGCTGGCAAGTTCGTGCCCGGGGATGCGGTGCGCGGCGCGGCCGGAGCCCTCGACTTCAACGGTAATCAACTGATCGTTTCGACTCTGATCGGGCGCACGGGCGCAAGCCTGGCAAGTACCGATCGCTTTCTCGGTGAGGTAAGACCATGAGCCTGCTCAACGGCTTCGAGTATCACTGCCGCTTCATTTTGCCCGACGGGCAGGTGATCGAGGACGTGTTCCACAACCTGATCCCGCAACAGGGCGTCGATTACTGGGCGGATGTGTTCTTGGCAAACCAGCCTGCCATCGGCACCTGGTACATGGGGATTTTCGAGGGCAACTATCTGCCAACCTCGGCGACCAAGGCATCGGATATTCCGTCCTCGATCGGCGAGTGCACCGCGTATTCAGAGGCGTCCCGCCCGATCTGGCAGGGCGAATACGATGGTGTCGGCACGCTCAGCAATGAGAACGTGAAATCCGAATTCACTCTGACTGCCGACAAAACCATCTATGGCGCATTCATCGTGTCCAGCGCCACCAAGGCGGATGGCGGTGGCGTGATGACCTCGATCGGTCGCTTCACCACACCGAAAGTTCTTCCGGCCGGCACGGTGTTCAGTTGCTGGGCGGCAATCCCGCTCGTTCCCACCGACTTCTGAGGATAACCATCATGGGTATGAAGATCAGCACCGCTCTGGCAAAAGGCGTGCTCGACACCGGCAGTTTCAAGAGCATGCTGACCGGCATGCGCCTGAAGATCTATGCGGGCACTGAGCCGGCGACGGCTGATGCAGCCCTTGGCGCGGCGGTGCTGTTGTGCACGATCACCGTGGATGACACGGGCGATGCGCTTTCGTTCGAGGCCAGCGCGGTGCAGAACGTGCTGGAAAAGAACTCCAGCGAGGTTTGGCGTGGCACCTGTGTCGCAACCGGTACCGCATCGTTCTGCCGCCTCGAACTGTCATCCGATACGGGTACCTCCAGCACCACCGAAGTGCGGGTGCAGGGCGACGTTGGTATTGCCGGCCGCTTCTGTAACATCTCCAGCACTGCGCTAACCTCTGGTGCGCCGCAGGCGATCGAAAGCCTGGCTATCGCGCTTCCGCTCCAGTAAGGGCATAACCCATGGCCAACCGGCTGCAGAAGCTTGCGCTGACGAAGTACACGCCTGGTGTGCCGTACCAGCCTGCGCTACCAGCTCGCTGCGTGCTGGTGGCCAGGCAGGAACCGGCGCGCACGGTTGTCGTGCGTTACACGGCTGTGACGCAGAACGGGGTCACCTTCTACATTCCAGTGTTTGAGCAGCGGCCGGCTCAGACGGTTTATGACCGGGTGTGCTATCCGGCCACGCCAGAGCGGCCTGCTGTACCGGCGAAGACCACCTATACCGCCATTAACGGGTGGAACAGCGGGGCGCGCAGCCAAGTCACCATGAATGGTGATGGCCAGTTCACCTTCAAGATCGCAAAAAGCGCGATTGGCGTGGTGGCTGGTCTATCGAGAAACGATGCGTCGACGCTGCCGAATGAGCAGACCCATGCGTTCTATGTGCACCGAGGCCAGGTGGATGTGATGGAGCGCGGCCAGGTGGTCGCATCGTCGGTAATCGCTCACGACGGCCCCATCGTTTACAGCATTACGCGCAAAGGCGATCGCGTCACCTATGAGGCTGATGGCTGGTCGCTGACCAGTAGCGTCCCGTCGCAGGGGCCGGTGGTGCTGGATGTTTCGCTGTACTCAAGCGGTGATTTCGTTGACGACCCTCAACTCGCCGAAGTGGTGGCGGGCGGCAGCGTTTACGGGACGTTGCCAGCCTTTACTGGTGTGGCTAGCGAGAGTGGTGAATATGCGTTCGTGACTGGAACGCTGCCGGCTTTCAGTGGTGTGGCCCAGGGCGGGATGATCCAGGGTGGTGGTGGCACGCTGCAGGCGTTCACTGGATGGGCGTCTGACAGGAAGAGCTATGGCTTTGTATCTGGAGCGCTGCCGGCTTTTTCCGGTGAGGTGATAGGAGGGTTCCCTGAACTGCAGGTTGCGTCAATTCAGGGCGTGCTGGCGCCGCTGAGTGGTTATGCCGTAGGGCTGACAGGCGAGGTTGCCAGTCTGGAAGGCAGCCTGCCGGCATTCTCAGGGTGGGCTGCTGATCGACCGTATGCGGCAGTCTCCGGATCTCTGCGCGCTTTCACCGGATCTGCTACAGGTGGCGAGCCGAACAATACCGTCGGCTTCATCCGCAGCCCTCTGGCGATCGGCAGCATCTTCCGGCCGGCAGAGATAGCAGTTGCTGGATACCGCAGCGGATTGCGCATCGGCAGTACGTTCGACCTGAGGGTGCTGGCAGAGGGCGGCATTGTCTCTGCGTTGCTGATCGGGAGCAGGTTCTTCAGTCAGTACGGCATCGAGGACGGATATCGGTCTGGTCTGCTGCTGGGCAGCCGCTTCCGTGGCGCCGAACAAGACGAAGGCATTCTTGGCCGGCTGGCGGATCAGCCGCTGCAGTTGGCCGTCAATCTTGCGACCGGTGCGCCGACGCTCTACCTCGATTGCGCGTTCTCCGGGTATGCCAGGGCTGGCGATGCCCTGTATGCCTGCCGCGAGGATGGCGTCTACCTGATCGGCGCTGGCGACGACGAGGGCGAGCCGCTGCAGGGGATGGTGGACTTCGGGGCTTATGACTTCGGTGTCAACCAGATCAAGCGGATGGATGCGGCCTATTTCGGCCTGAAGACTGACGGCAGCGCCAGGATGCAACTGGAGACTGATGGAGGATCCTACGGCTACCCGGTTGAGCAGCGTGGGCCGATGGCCAGGGGTGTGCCTGGCAAAGGTCTCAACGGCAGGCTCTGGAACATCACGCTGGAGTTCGAGGACGCCAGCTATTTCGAGTTGGATTCCATGGAGGTGCTGGTTGGCGCCTCGCAGCGCCGCCTGCGCGGGAGATAAGGCATGAGCTACGACAGCACCACATCATTTCTGCAGGGCATTGCTCAAGATGCGTTGACCCAGGCCGGCAACAATGCGTCGCGGATCTACTCGCTGCCGCCGGCCATGGCGCTACGCAGTCCGAATTTTTCAGTCAGCTTGAGCAAGCCAAACATCGGCAAGCCGCCTGTTTTCGCCGATCTATTCGTCGGGGGAGACAGCACTGATCCAACGCTGCAGTACATGAACGAGCAGAGCGATGCATTCATCGCCAAGTACTTCCCGCAATTGAGCAGCGGTTTCAAGAATATGCCGGAAGAGACGCTGCTAGGCATCCTCAGTGGCACCAAGCCTTTCGGTGTTGATCGCACCATCTTCGAACTGGTGTGGCATCAGGCGCGCGACCGTGTGCAGCGTGCTGCCAGTAGTGAGCAGCGCACGCTCGAAGCAAGTTTCTCGGCCCGTGGCTTCCGCATGCCGCCTGGGCAACTGATCGACGCGATTGGCCAATCTCAGCAGCGCGCTACGGACGCTATCCATGATGTGAGCCGTGACCAGGCGATCAAGGATGCTGATATCAAGCAGCGGATGCTGGAAATTGGCCTGCAACTGGCCACACAGATGAAAACCGCCATCATGGCCAGCCTGGCTGACTTCTACCGGGTATGGGTGACGTTGCCGGACAAGGATATCGAGCGCGCCAGGATCAAGGCGCAGGCCATGTCATCGCTCTACGGAGCGCTTTCGTCCTACTACAACGTGGAGATTTCATTCGAAGAGCTGCGCCTGCGTGCCGCACAACTGAAGGCCGGTGTCGATATCGATGTCGATAGATCGCGCATTTCTCAGCAGCAACTGTACACGTCCGTCGCCGGAGCACTGGCGTCTGCTGTCAACGCATTCGCTGATACTGCTGGCAGTGCTTCTCAGGCCGGTGGTTCGCTCACTGCGCAGATCGAGAACGTCTGATGGCCATTCTTTTCGAAGACAGGTTCGATGGCACAGGTACTTTGCTGGCTCATGTATCTGACTCGGGAGCTGGCTGGGTCAATGTCTTTGAGGGCGGTACTCTCGATGTTGGTGGCGGCGTTGTTTACCAGCGGCCGGGCTACTCCGTATTCACGTCTCAGGCAAAGGTGGCTGAGCCGCTATTTGTGTCGGGCACCGTTGAGATCGTGGTCGAACTCGAGGTGATGCCGGGATCGGTTACCGGCACCGTGTCGGCCGGTGCAGCACTTGGAAATGATGACGGTGGGCTTGGGTTCACTGTCAACGTCGGCAACGCTGGCTATTGCGTGGTTGCATCGGATGGCCTCGGCGCGCCGGCGAGTGTGGTGCTGTCGTCTGGTAGCGAATCGGCGACGCGGACGCACACGATCCGCATCGTTGGCATCGTTGGATCCTCTGCAGCTTCTCTGTACGCGAATGGCGTGCTGGTTGGGCCATTCACGCTTTATGCGCCGCTCGGCACTGACCTGAGCGTTCTGCTGCTGCTTTCACCCAATCGCACGGCTGGAAACACACCCCTGGTCGGCGTGAGCAGCGTTGTGGTGCAGGGCGAAGGGCCTGTGGTTGGGGAGTTCTGGACGAACATCATCCGTGCGGCCGAGACGCCATGAAGTTGGTATTCAGGCCACTGGTCGACTTCGCGATTAGCACAAAGAAACGATGCTATGACCTTGCGCAGAGCATTCGTATAAACGGGGTTCTGCGCCAAGTCTATGACGGGTTTCTGCTGTTGGTGTCCCGTCGCGGATCATCAGCGGTTGCGGACGTGATCGACATGCCGGGTGACCTGTTCGTTGCTGCTCTGCACTCGGTTACTGATGACGGTTCGTTGGCATTTTCGTGCAGGCCTGGCTATCGCCTGGTTTCGGTTGACGGGCAGGCGTATCCGGGGAATATGACATGGCCATTGGTCACTGAGCGCAGCCCAATGTACTCGGCTGCGTTCGGTTTGAAACTGATAGGGCCAAAGGGCTACGTATCGGCGAGCGGAAAGGCATGGGGGCAGCCGTTTGGTTGGGGGGCGATGCTTGATCTGCCAGCCGGTCTGCGCCAACTCACATTCACCCACCTGAGCAAACGAGGGGGTGGTGATGGAGATCCTTTCGTTGACGTGCATGTGCTGCGAATCAAGCCAGCAGCGCCTACTGTGGATACGGATTTTGACCTATCGCCAATCACTGGCGATCAACCAACGACTGTCGGCGCTTGGCGCATTGCGCATGTTCCGCTTGAGGCAACAGGCGTAGCCCCTGATCACCGATTCGGCGAAGCGGCGATCGCCAGCTTCTACGACAGCGCCAACGGCTATCTGGTCTATTTCGGCATGCCGTACAGCCCAGTCAATGGGGGATACAACGACCCTATGCCGCAGATTGCCGTG
This sequence comes from Pseudomonas sp. C11, assembly GCF_034683865.1. Lineage (NCBI taxonomy): Bacteria > Pseudomonadati > Pseudomonadota > Gammaproteobacteria > Pseudomonadales > Pseudomonadaceae > Pseudomonas > Pseudomonas sp. C11. The sequence goes on along the minus strand of NZ_JAWIIP010000004.1, from coordinate 112,734 downwards.
GCTAAACTGAGTGTGCGCGATGCGCTGCCAGAAGAAGCTAGTTGCGTGCTCACGGCATCGAGCCTTGCGACATTTGGCGTGGGTGACTTCCTGGCTGAGGACGCGCCGCAGGACTTCACATGGAACCATCCTGGGCCATTCTCCGGCTCATATGCTCGATTGCACCTGAATGGCGACTTCAACACCGAGTTTCCTGATTCGCAGGTCTACGATGACCCGACGCCAGAGCCGGGCGCCCGTTATCAGTTTTCTGCGTTTGGCATGTTCGAAGGGCTGCAGAAAACGAGCTCTACCCCGATTGCTTATCCATCGTTCTGGGCAGAACAACCAGCATGCGTTGCGCATGCCGGCGGCGTCGACGTGCTGTTTACGGCGGTGACGGACAGGCCGGTCGCTCTGGTATCGGCAACCTACCTGTATTCGCCGTTCGATGCCTCGCCGTCCAGCGAAATAACGATGGAGGTTCCCGAGCTGTTGTCACGCTACAACCACACCGTCACCTATCTGGTGAGGTTTGCCGACGATGGCAGTAAGACGGTACGGGCCATCTACCGATCAACCTATGCTGTGCATGACCCGGCGTTGCGCAATGAAAAGCGCGCCATTTATGCCCCCGTGCTGACCGATGTAGTGAGGTTGGGGGAGGTCGAGCAAACGCTGTTCGTGTGCGTGCGCGCTGCTTCTTCGCCGGCAGTGATGAATGGAGGCGGGCGCAGTTGGTTTCGCGGGGTTGCGACACAGGCCGACGATGTGACGCTCGAAATCATCCTCGGTGATGGATCCAGTCGATCTGCTGACCTGGGCAACCTTTATCCAGTGTTCTATCCATCGAGCGGCGCCGTCTCGACGCCGACGGCAAACCCTGGTTACAGCTACAGCAAGCCTGATTGTCGGTTTGGCTATGGCAGCTATACCGCCCGGTATCCGAACCGCAACGTCGTGCGCCCGGCGCCTGTTTGTTGGTACGCACCTGGGATGCTGGCTGTCGTCGTGGCGCCAAAGGCCGGGTTCCTGAACGTGGATCAGGTTGCCAGGCTAGCAGTGGTGAGAGTCAGCGACGGTGCGTTGGTCGCTCTATCTGCGTTCGAGCTGCCTTTCACCGTTGAACAGTTGACCGGCACCTACAACCTTACCCAGTGGAGCGTCACCTGCGTGGAGCAGGGTGCTGTAGACGAAGATGGGAACCTGACACGCTTCGCCAAGCTGCTGCTGACTGAGGCGGTGAAGGGGAATCCATCATTCCTTTACCGGGTCGATGACTTGCAGACCCTTCGCACAATAGGGATCTGGGGAACGCCTGGCGGTTTCTATGATCGGGGCCCGGTCTACTACCTTGGTTCGCCGATAGCGCCTGCAAGGGTTGGGCGAAGCACGGGAAGGAGCTTTCTCTCGGGAAAGGCCGCCCCCCTGTAGGGTTTGGCGCTCAGATCTGGCGGGACAACAATCAGTCATCACTCATGGGAGACAGGCAATGTACGGACTTCCCAAACGCAAGCAGGCGGCCAGTGGCGGCCTGATCGTCGGCCCTGGTACTGGCACCTCTGATTCAATCGAAAAGACCGTGCCGGAAGGAACCTACATCCTGCCGGCCGACACGACGGAGAAGCTCGGCTTCGGCCTGCCTGGCTACAACGGAAACCCCAAGATGCCAGATAAGGAACAGCCGCGGCTTGGCATGCCCAAGAAGCAGGTACCGGTGGCCGTCAGTAATGGCGAATACGAAATGCCGCCGCAGGACGTGCACGCGCTCGGCGCTGCTGTGCTTGATCAGTTGAAGAACGCCACGCATGAACAGAAAGGCTTCGGGCTGACCAAGGCGGTCATGATGGCCGCGAAAGGGCAGCAGGACGATGGCCCGCGACAGTTCTTTGCCAATGGCGGCGTGGTGGACAATCAAGAGCGCCGTGGGTTTGGCATGCCTAAGCCAAGATCCGGGCGCATGCAGCAGGATGCACCTCGTCTCGGCATGCCTGGCAGGAAGCCGGTAATGCAGGCTGAAAGCCAAGGCCAGGCCAGTACCATGGATTCGCAGCCGCGTCTGGGCATGCCCCGTCCTACGGCAGAGCGTGAGCAAATGCCGCAGCCGCGTCTTGGTATCCAGAAATTTGCCAGCGGTGGGCTGGTGAAGGATGACAGTGCCGGCATCGGGCGGATGGTTGGTGGCGCTCTCGGGGTGCCAGTGGCTGCTGCGCGCGAATTTGCAAACGTGGCCGGCACCGCTGCCGTCAACCTGGGCCGCCGTGCTATCGGTGGTGAGCCTTTACCTCACCCTGGGTACCCGCGAACGGCTGAGCTTGCACGCCAGACCGCCGAGGGGGCATCTGACTTCGCTGATGCCAACGTCAACCTGTTCAACAATGTTCGTGCAGGGCTGCGAAGCGCGACCGGCGTGCCGGAAGCTGGCGGTGGCCAGGCAGCCGCGCCGACTGCATCGTCGGCTGCACGGGGTAACACGCTGTCGCCAGGGGATATTGGCACTGCGCCTGGCGCTGGTGCTGACGCTCCTGCTGCAGATCCTGTTCCCGCTGCTGCTTCTCCTGCCGGTAACGGCTACACCCAGGCCGGCAATGGTATCGCCATGCGCAATGGCGCCGACGGAGTGCCTGAGTTCACCAACGACAGCACGGCCGTTTCAGGTGCGCGCACGATGCCAACTGGCGGCATGGCAGGTGTCGGTGATGGGCGCGGGACGTTCTCGGTCGGGCAGCCAGGTGATGCACAGCTCGCGCTCGATCGCTTCGGGCGTGCCAACGATATCCGCGCGCAGACCATCCGAGAAAGCCGGCAGGGACAGATCGGCGAGGGCGGTGGGCGGGTTACTGTCGTGCGTGACAGCTCCCGCGCTCCAACCCGTGACGACTTCCTGCGCGCTCGACTCGAGGGAATGCAGGCGGAAACCGACATCCGGCAGCAACAGGCAGGCTTGCAAGCTGGGCAGGATGCTCGGCAGGCACAGGGCGATCAGCTCACCCAACAGCGCCTGCAGCAGCAGATCGATGAAGGCAACCTGTCCATGCAGGATCGCCAACGTATCGACCAACTGCGTGCGCAGATCAACGACCCGAACCTGAGCGAGCAGCAGCGCGCCCAGGCGCTGGACGCTTACAACGCGCTGTCGATCTCCCCGGATGCACGCCTCAAGGCACAGCAGGATGCAAATACCCAGCAGAACCGGCTGATCGGCGACCTCTACAAGTCGTTCAGCAGCCTGAATACGCCACCCATGATCGGCGAGGGTGACAATGCTCGGCCTATGTCGTTCGAGGAATGGCTGCAGCCAGCGCTACGGGCTATTCAGGGTGGGGGGGCGCAGGTTCCTATGGCTAGTCGCCAGGCGCCTGCAATTGGTACTCAGCAAGGTGGCTATGAGTTCATCGGCGGTGATCCGGCGAGTCCAAGCAGTTGGCGCCGGGTGTAGGTCGCTATTTGTAATTGCACCAGGGGCCAGGGTTCTGCTTATTGCATGTTTCCTTGGCGCTTGGCTGGGGCTTGTTATACAGCTTCATGCATGCTTCAGCCATGACGCGAACCGCACCGGTATAGCGAGTGTTCTTTGCCTTGTCGTAGGTGCATTCGTCGCCTGATTCATAGGCGGCAAACAGGCCACGGCCGGCGCCCTGTTCCACGCCGGCCAGGCCGCCAGGGTACTTGCTCTGGCAGACGCGCACGGCTGACACGCTGGCGCCATGGTTCTCAACGCCTGGCAGCTTGTCGAGCAGGCAGGTGGCGTAGTTGCTCGCTTGTACGGTAGAGCATGCAGCGATTAGAAGGAGTGTGGCTGCTAGTGATCGCATCATGGCTCTGGTAGCCTCGGTTCCGGTCATGCTGCTGAGTATAATAATGCATGCTGGGATAAGCAGAGGCATGAAGGTACAGCAGAAACGTTTGACAAACCTAGGTGCATGAGCATAATACTGGCCTTGCGCAAGTAAAGCCTGGGTAATCCGCGACGCGTTTCGTATCGTAAGCGCTCTGTAAGAGCGTCGGCCCCAGGGGTTGCGCACACCTTTCCCACACTGCTTTCTCATGACGAAGATATTCATCTACCTAGACGAAAGCGGTGATCTCGGATGGAAATTCGACGCGCCTTACCGAAAAGGCGGCTCCAGTCGATACCTTACCATTGCGGCGCTCGTCGCAAGTGATGCCAAGCGCCACCTTCCCAAGCGTGTTGTCAAGCGTCTCTACGACCGCTTCAAGTGGCCCACTAACGTAGAGAAAAAGTGGTCTGGCATGAAGCCAGAAGAGCGTCTTGCGTTTGCCTCCGCAGCTAAAAAACTACTGGCCGATAATCCCGACCATTTCCGCTACATCTCCATCACGGTCAAGAAAGAGAACGTCCACGGGCACATTCGCCAGGACGAAAACAAGCTCTACAACTTCATGATTGGCCAGGCTCTGCTGAACGAAATGAGCAAGCACGATGAAGTGTACTTCGTTCCTGATCCGCGCAGCGTAAAGGTAAAAAGCGGCAACAGCCTGCATGATTACCTGCAGACTCAGCTCTGGTTTGAGCAGAAGACTGCAACGATCCTGACTACCCATCCTTGCGACAGCATGCAGTCTACTCAGATCCAGTTTTCGGACATGCTCTCAGGTTTGGTGCAGACCCATTTCGAAGATGGTAACTCTGCTGCCTGGGCAGAGCTGCGCGATGATATCAGCTACAAAACTCTGTTCTTCTGATCGCTGACCCCCTGTAGGGTTCGTCTCCCGAAAATTCCTTTCCGACACTGGCACTGCCAGGTGGTTGCCGTGGCCTTCCAGTGACATAGCGTCGTGAAGGCCTCGGGAAAACCGGGCCGGCCTCCCTTGGGTGCGCCGAAGCAGGCTAGGCCCGATCAGCCGAAAAGGGATGGAAGTCGCTCCGCCCAAGCCCCTGCCTGCTTTCCCTTCCTGGGCGGAAGGAGAGAGCCATGAACAATGTGATTCCGTTCCACTACGAAGGCCACCCTGTCCACTTCAGTGCTGATGGATGGCTTGATGCAACTGCCATATCGTCTCGTTTCGGAAAGGAGCCGAATGCGTGGCTGGTATCTGTCGATACCATGTCCTACATGATGGCACTGGCTACCGGATTGGGGCTTGAAATCAAACCGGAGATTTTGCAGGAGTTCAATAAAATCAATAGCTTAGACTCTTCAAGAGCAGCGTCTAAAGCAAGGGTGTTGCGGCTGGTGAAGGGGATAGGGCTGGTGAAGACAAAGGCCGGAGCACCGATCAATGGTGGCGGAACCTGGCTGCACCCGAAGTTGGCAGTTTTCTTCGCCAGGTGGCTTGATGTGGGCTTCGCCGTCTGGTGCGACTTACACATCGACGCCTTGCTGCGTGGTGAACTCACCGAGAAGCAGCGTTTCGATCAGGCATGCAAGCGCCTGGATGATGGCAAGAAGAGAGCCAGTCAGAGCGGTCGGGATCTGGCCATCTGGAAGAAGCAGAAGCCGCCGCTTGAGCGTGAAGTCGAAATTCGACGTGAGCAATTGCAGATGATCCTGGGCCTTGAGTTCTCCTGACCAGTGACATAGCGCCTTCCCAAGGCCTAACCCCCTGTAGGGTTAGGCCATCCATGCTTCACCTCGGAAACTCCTGCTATCGCGGGAGTTTTTCATTTGGAGGGTGGTATGGCCGGGCCTTGGGAACAGTATGGGCAGAGCGAAGCTGAGGTTAGCGGGCCGTGGAGTGACTACGGTAGCGATGCTGCCACTCAGCAAAAACCCAAGCAGAACACTTCCCTTCTCGGTGACCTTGGCACCGACCTAAAGCGCGGTGTGGAACAACTGCCAGGCGTGCTCACTGGCCTTGGCGACGTGGTGGCCGGTGCGGTGACCGGGCAACGGTTCGTTGACGATACGGCGAACAAGATCGGCGAAGCCACCGGCTTCCAGCCCAGCAAGTGGCAGGAAGAGGCGCAGCAGGAATACAGTCCAGCCCGCCAGCAGGCCACGGCAGAGATTGACCAGGCCTGGCAGGATGGTAGCGCCATGGATGTAGCTGGCGCCTATGCGCGAAATCCCGGAAAGGTTGCCGGCCTGGTGGCCGAGTCGCTGCCGCAGATGCTGGCTGGTGGTGTGCTGGGGCGCGGTGCGTTGACCGGAGCCAGGGCGACCGGCCTGGTGGCTGCGCCTGCAACGGCGGCACAGGCGGCGCGCCAGGCGGTGGTGGCCGGGGCCGGCGGTGAAGGTGCGGTGATCGCTGGCGGAACCATGGATCAGATCGACCGCGAGGTCGACCCTCGTCGTGCTGCTGTCGCGTCTGCAGGTGCTGGCGTGCTGGGCGGTGCGCTGAGTGGGTTCGGCGCACGGCTGGCGCAGAAGGCTGGCTTGATCGATGTGGAAAGCGCACTGGCTGGCGGCGTTGGCCAGGTTGCCGGCAAGGCGCCGAATCTGGGGCGGCGTGTCGCCGGCGGCGCGTTGACCGAGGGCGTACTCGAGGAGCTGCCGCAGTCGATCCAAGAGCAGATGCTTCAGAACTGGGCAGAGCGCAAGCCTCTGATGGAGGGTGTGCCGCGCGCTGCCGTCGAAGGCGCTCTGGCAGGTTCTGCAATCGGCGGGGCTGTGAACATCGCGCGCCGACCGTCCGAACAGATGGGGCTCGACCCGACTGCCGGCCCGCTTTCGGCTGCTGCTGCTACCGCCGTGGATAGCACGTCGACCCCGGTGCGTGATGCCGCGCGCTCTCGGCTGATGGACGGGGCGCCTGAGCCGCAGCCTGGCCAGAACTACCAGCCGATCGACCAGCAGTTGGCATTGGCACAGGATTTGTTCCCGACCGATCTCGATGCTGACGGGAATTTGCGCTTCTACCGCTACGACCGCGACCTGCAGACGATGGTTGAGGTGCCGGAAAAGGATGCACTGGCTGCCGCCAAGCGCCAACTGGATACCTGGGCAAGCCAGGGATTTGACCCGCAAGACCCGCGCGGCCTTGGCGAATTGGTGCCGCAGGTAGACGAGTTGCCGGCGCAGCCGCCGCTGCCAACTGTTGAGGCAGACAGTGGCCCTCAGCAAGTAGAGCAGATTGATCAGCCGCTACCGGTGCCGACCGTTGAGTCGGACACCGGGCCGATGCCGGTCGAGCAGGTGCAGGCGACGCCAGTGGCCGGCGATCCCAACTTCGAGATCCGTGTGCAGAAGAACGGGCGCCCGTTCCGAGGTGAGCGCGATGTACGGCTGCTGGGGCTGTTCAACCAACTGCAGCGAGAAGGCGAGCGTCCCATCATCGTTCCGCACGAAGGCGGTTGGGCCGTGGCTGTACCGCGTGAGCCTGTGCCACCACCAGCGCCACTGGGCCTGCCGGCGCCGAGCACTATGGTGGTGGACAGCCAGGGCAACGCTCAGCGCGGCGCTACGGCGCCTTTCGTCAATCCGAGCGCTCAGGTGCGGCCGATTGGCGGGCCTGGAATGGAGCGACAGGCGCCTGCGCCGTCACGGCAGGTCACAGACCTGTCACGTGACGGGTCGCGTGACACCAAAACTTATGCGCGTGACATGCAGGGTGATGACCTGGGCGGTGGCTGGGTTGGGTTCAACCGGCAGTCAGGCAGCCTTGGCGTGCCGCGCGCGGAAATGCCGCAGATCCGCGCCGATCATCGAGGGGCGATGGTCAACTTCATGAACGCGCGTGGCGTTACCCATGAAGAACAGACGGTGCCGGCTCGCAGCCTACGCCCGACTCAAGCGGAGTTCAGCCCGGAGCGAGTCGGGCGAGCTACTGCTCGGGAGGGTACTGAGCGCTCCATTCTGGTGTCTGGCGATGGCTATGTTCTTGATGGCCATCATCAGTGGTTGGCGCAGCGCGAGGCCGGCGGTGACGTGAAGGTGATCCGCCTGAACGCGCCAATGGCCGAACTGCTGCCCTTGGCGCGCGAGTTTCCTAGTTCGTTCACTGACCAGGCGTCTCAGGAGGTGCAAAGTGCTGATAGTCGGCCAGGGGCTGTTGATGACCGAGCCGCAGGCAATCCGCCTGCTGTGTCGGATGGGGCAGATAACGTGGCGCGAGAGCCAGTTATGGCTGAACGGCCTGCCGCTGCCGGGCGATCGGCAGAAGCTGGTCGATCTGGTGTTCCTGCTGCAGTTCAAGGGGCAGACGGACAGCGTGCACTGAGCGACGCCACCCAGCGGCTTGACCATGGAGTGGTGAATTTACCTCTGGATAAGCGCGGTGGTGGAAGCCTCGATGCGCAGATAACGGAAGGGTCGCGTCGTTATCAGAAGGAGCAAGAGCGGCAGTTGAGCGAGCGATTTGCAAATGCCAAGAGCAATAGCGATCAGCTCGGAGAGCAGGCCAGGGCCGAGTGGGAAACGCTCAGCGATGTGCAAAAAAACGCCCTTGCCAAGCAAATGGAGATGAGCCGGAAAAAGCTTGATGCGACGATGGAGCGCGATTTCAAACGGTTACCGCAGCGAGCAATCGGGCGAATCAAGCTAGCGCGCGAGAATGCTCCTGCTGCAGATCAATCCGCAATCAGTGCAGAAACTACACCAGATCAAGCGAGCGAGCAGGCGCAGGTGTTGCCGGAGATCCTGGCGACGCCGCGCAAGCGTTACATCGATCGCCAGGCCAAGGCCGCCGGCATCAAAAAGGGTTCTCCAGGCTATGAACAGGCCATCCAGCGCCTGCAGGATCAATACGAGGCGGACGTTGATCGCGCCTCGGCCGGCATCACCTTTGAGCAGTACAACGCCCTGAACAGCGACAGCCCGGAAGGCGTGAACCGCCAGGCATGGGAATCGCTGCGGCAGGAGTTCGGCCAGCAGTACTCGCGCAACAGCTACCGCCGTGCTCCAGAGCAGGGCCAAGGCGCACGCGCCGGCCAGTTGCGTATGCAACTCAAGCGCCTGACCGGGGCCTGGCAGAACGCGCCGGATGTGAAGGTGGTGCAGTCGATCAAGGATTTGCCAGACCGCCAGCGCCGCCAGGTAGAGCGCGATGGTGCCTTCGACGTGGAAGGCATCTTCTCCGAAGGCCAGGTGTATCTGGTGGCCGACAACCTGCGCGACGCCAGGCATGCGGCTTTCGTGCTGCAGCATGAGGTGCTCGGGCACGCAGGCCTGCAGGGCGCCTATGGCCAGCGCCTGACGCCGCTGCTCATGAGCATCTACAACGGCAATGCAGACATGAAGGCCCAGGCTGACGTGCTGGTGCGCCGGTTCAATTACTCGCCGGCCGTGGCCATGGAGGAAGTACTGGCGGATATGGCTGGCGCCGGCACGATCCAGCAGCAGCCTTTCTGGCAGCGTCTGGTGACCGCTATGCGCAATGCGGCGCGCTCGATCGGCTTCGACATGCGTTGGACTGAGGGTGATATCCAGGGCCTGCTTGCCAACGCTCGTCGCTACATCGAGCGGGGCAAGGGGCGTGGCCGTGGCCGCACCGTGTTTTCGCGCAACGGCGACAGCGGGCGTCTGGTTGAAATGGTCGACGAGCAGGGTCGCCTGCTGGCGCCGAACGGGAAGCCTTCGGCTCTCACCCAGAAGCAATGGCACCAGGCGCGCAGCGAGAACTTCAAGCGCTGGTTCGGTGACTGGCAGGCTCTTGATGCGCAGGCGCGCCTGGATGCCAAGGCACCCTTGAAATTGCGCATGCCGGAGACGTGGAAAGGGCTCACTGAGCGTGAACGCTTGGCAAAGGTCGAGGCCTCGCTGAAAACCATGGCCAGAGAGAGCGAAGCGCTGCCGCATGACGACTTGGGCGACGTGACCATGGCTATGTCGGGGGCGAAGAAGGCGGCATCTTCTGCTGCTGACCCGGCGAAACAGGCGGTGCTGACTCGCCTGCAACAGGCGTTCGAGCACTCCATCTATGCCAGCAGCTCGCTGTCAAATCAGAACGGCCAGACCACGGCTTATCACAAGCTGCTGGCGCCGATCGATGTGGACGGGGTTCCGCTGGTTGCGGTGTTCACCGTGCGGGAGGACGCCAACGGTCGGATGTTCTACAACACGGTGACCGTCGACAGAAAAGAGAACGCCCTGGCAGTCTCTCCGGGCGATGTGAGCAGTGATGCTCAGGGGTCGCTCCCGGCCAATACCAAGGCGTTGGACACCTTTGTACGTCGACCGCTGGCGCGCGTCAATCCAGAGGACGTGTCCAAGGTGACGGACGGTAGTGGCGAGCCGCTTGTGATGTACCACGGCACAGGCGCCGACTTCACCGTGTTTGACCAGGGCAGGGCAGGGCGTAGCACCGGCCATGCCACGGCGCCCCTCGGCATTTTCATCACTGCTGACCGCCGGATGGCGCGCTCCTATGCTGAGCAGGCCGCCGATGGCATGCCTGGCCTGGCCAACATCATGCCGCTGTTCGCGTCGATCAAAAATCCTTACCGGATGCGTCTCGCCGAATCGATGGCTATCGAGACTCCAGAGGCGTCGATCGCGTTCCGCCAGAAGTTGGAGCGCGAAGGTTATGACGGCATCCAGCTTGCCGGTACCGGCACCTGGGTGGCCTTCTATAACAATCAAGTGAAGAGCGCGACGAACAACACCGGGGCATTCGACGATGTAGATCCGGACATTCGCTATTCCCGTGCTGGCCAGCGCGACACCGAGGCGCTGCGCAAGCTCGGCCTGGCTGGCAGCGAGGCGCAGAACCTGCTGGATCAGGTGCGTAACCTGACTTTGGGCGGCCTGCAGGCGAAGCTGAAAGACTGGTCGGTGCGCAGTGAAGAAGGCATCTTCGACGGCCTGGCCGGCATCCGCCGTGCCGAGGAAGCCGTGGGCGTTACCGATCCCAACCAGCAAGGTTACGTCTCTGCCCGGTTGGCAAGCGGCATCGCAGACGTGATGCATGGCGTACTGCACTACGCGGCGCCAGAGTGGCGCAATGGCACGGTTGCCGGTAAGGAAGGCACGCGCGGTGTGCTGGAGATCCTGGGCGACCTGGGGCCGGACAACCTGACTCCGTGGCTCGCATGGCTGGGTGGCAAGCGCGCCCAATTGCTGGCAGCGCAGGGGCGCGAGAACAACCTGACCGATGCGGAAATCGCCGAACTGGTGGCAATGGGGCGGGGCAAGGAAGAACTCTTCGAGAAGGTGTATCGCGAATATGCCCAGGTGAACGAGGCGGTTCTCGACCTGGCGCAAGAGGCCGGCTTGATCGATCAGGACGCCCGGGCGAAGTGGCTGACGGATTACTACGTGCCGTTTTACCGCCAGAGCGAAGAAGATGGCGTATTCACTGCGCCGCGCAGCAAGCGCGGACTGTCGCACCAGACGGCAGCAATCAAGGCGCTCAAGGGCGGCAACGTCCCGACCAACGACCTGCTGGCCAACATGCTCGCCGGCTGGACGAAGCGCATCGACGCCGCGATGAAGAACAAAGCATTGCTTGAGGTGGTGGACAACCTGCAGGGCAGCGAGTACCTGACAGACGAAAGCCCACGCTGGCAGCAGGTGGTGGTTTCCCGTGACCAGATCGCACAGCAGATCCGCAAGGATCGCAAGGCTCTGGCCCTGGCCGCCGACTTGCTCGACCTGCCGGCCGGTTCCAACGCCATCAAGGTACTGAACGCCATGATGAAGCCGGAAAACGAAGGCTTCGAGAAACTGTGGACGCGCGTGGCGCCGACCGACCCGGACATCATCCGTGTGCAGCGCGACGGCAAGAACGAATACTACCGGGTCAACGACGAGAGCCTGCTGCGCGGCCTGAAATTCATGGAAGGCAGCGTGTTTAATGACCCGATCACCAAGATCGGCCGGACGTTCAAGCGGATCCTCACCACGGGTGTTACGGCGTCGCCTGACTTCATCCTGCGCAACTTCATCCGTGACGCAACGCATGCCTGGCTGATCAACAAAGACGGCTTCACGCTGGGCACGGACTCGCTCAAGGGCATGCGCGACGCATTGCGCGAGGATCAGGACTATCGCGACCTGATGTTTGCCGGCGGCAGCTTCCAAGGCGGCTATGTGCACGGTGCTGATCCAGAGGCCTCGGCGCAGATCATCCGTCGGGCACTTGAGAAGAAAGGCTTCACTCGCACCCAGCAAGATGCCTACCTGAGCAGCCTGGTGAACACGCCGGCCAAAGCCGCTGCCATGCTGGGCAAGGGCTGGCAGAAGTACCGCGAACTTGGCGACAAGGTGGAGAACGCCAACCGGCTGAGCACATACAAGGCGGCGCTGGCCGCCGGCAAGTCGAAGCGCCAGGCGGCGTTCGAGGCGAAAGACCTCATGGATTACAGCCTGCGCGGCAACTTCGCCGCGGCGCAGTGGTTCACTGACGTGGTGCCGTTCCTGAATGCACGCCTGCAGGGCCTGTACAAGCTCGGCCGGGCGGTGAAGGGCGACAAGACTCTGCTGGCCAAAGAAGTGGCAATGAAGGGCGGCTATATCGCGCTGTTCTCCCTGCTGCTGGCCGGGCTCAACGACGATGATGACCGGTACCAGGCCCTGCAGGACTGGGATAAAGACATGCACTGGCATGTATTCCTGGGCGATCAGCACTTCCGCATTCCCAAGCCGTTCGAGCTGGGTTTGATCTTCGGTACCGTGCCCGAGCGGATCCTGCATGCCATGACCGGCACTCAGGATGGCGGCGACCTGGCCAAGGCGGTATCGCAGGGCGTGTTCCAGACCCTGGCATTCAATCCGGTACCGCAGTTCTATCAACCGATTCGAGAACTGCAGGCCAACCGCAACTTCTTCCGTGACTCGCCGATCGAGGATATGAGCGACGAAGGGAAACTGCCGGAAGCACGCTACGACGAGCGCACAAGCGCGATCAGTCGCCTGCTCGGCCAGGTGACCGGGCCGGTTGCCGGACTGTCGCCGAAGCAGCTCGACCACCTGATCGCGGCCTACACCGGAACCCTCGGGCAGTACGTGCTTGATATGTCGAGCCTGCTAGCCAGCACCGTCAGCGATGCTGATCGACCAGCCAGTCGCTCGGGCGATATCCCCATCCTGAAAGTGCTGTACCAGGGCGATTCGCCTCGAACGACGAAGTTTCAGGCCGAGTTCTACGACATGATGCGCGAGGCCGACCAACTCAGCCGAACCATCAAAGCGTACAGGGAAGAGGGGCGCGTCGACGCTGCTGAGCAACTGCTGGCGGCGAACAGGGAGAAACTGCGCCACCGGCCGGCGCTGGGCTTCGCCCGCAAGCAGTTGGGCAACGTGCGCAACCAGATGGATGCGGTCTATCGCGACACCCGCATGACGCCCGAGCAGAAACGCCAGCGGCTGGATGCGCTGCAACTGCGCTCGAACGCTATTGCGGAAAGGATCGTGAAGCTGGCGGGTGGGGACTTCTGATCAGGCAAGGCCAAGGATGGCCACGGCACCGACAATCACGCCGCACAGCAGGCAGATGCCCCAGAACGTGGATTCAGCCGCGGCGCGTGTGGACTTGCTGGTGTTCTTGTAAAGCAGGTATCCGATGCCGATCAGGATGCCGCCGGCGACCGGGTTTGCAAACAGCATGAACATGCCGAGCACCAGTAGGATGGCGCCGATCCAGACTTGAATCATGGGGTGTCTCCCAAAAACCTAAGGCCAGTTTCGGCGCGCTGGAGGTGTAGGGCAAGGGCCTGGTCAGGGCCTCCGGCTGAGTTGCTTGGCGGTGCCAGCAGCCAGGGCGTCAAGATAATCGGCATACCACTGCATCATCACGCGACGTTGCTCCAAGTACTTCGCTTTGTTGTATACGCCGGCAACGCCGGATTTCGCGTGCGATAGCTGAGCCTCGATGTGGTTCTCGTCGAATCCTTGTTCGTTGAGGATGGTGCTGGCGATGTGGCGGAAGCCGTGGCCGGTCTGCTGGCCTTCGTAGCCCATGCGGCGAAGAGCCATGTTGAAAACCATGTTGCTCAGGGGCTTGGTGCGATCGTTCCGGCCGGGAAACAGCAGGTCGAAGGATCCGGAATAAATCTTCAGCTCTTGCAGCAGGTTCAGGGACTGAGTAGAGAGCGGTACGATGTGTTCGCGCCGTTTCTTCATCCGCTCGGCAGGGATTTCCCAGATTGCGGCATCGAGGTCGAACTCTGACCAGCGCGCCTCGCGAACCTCGCTAGGGCGCAGACCGTTGAGAATCAGCAGGCGCAGGCCGATCTGTACCACGCGGTTGGTGTAGGCGCTGATCGACTGCAGCAGCATAGGGAGGTCGGCATGGTCGACGTGCGCATAGTTCTCGCTCTGCTTCTTCTGCAGGAACTTGTCGAGGCCGTCCACCGGGTTGGTGGTGGCGCGCCCGGTCACCCTGGCCAGGTCGTAGATCTCTTTGCAGAAGCGGCGCACATTGCCCATCTGGTCGAGGATGCCTTTCTTCTCCATGCCCCGGAAGAACTCCATCCATTCCATCGGGGTGATATCGACGTAGGAGCGCTTGCCCATCTTCGGGAATACATGCAGTTCAAGTGCGCCCATTACGCGCTTGGCATACCCTTCACCCCAGCCCTTCACCCTTGCGGCATACCACTCTCGCGCCAATGGTTCGAAAGTGCTCTCGGCCTTGGCTTTCTCCTGGGCGACCTCGGCCTTACGGTGAGTGGACGGATCGATGCCCTTGGCGATCAGCTCGCGCGCCTCCTGTGCTTTCGCCCGGGCGCCGGCGCCATTAACGCTGGGGTATGGGCCAAGGCCAAGCCAGGTTCGAGCTTTCGAGCCTGGTTTCGAGTACCGTAGTTCCCAGAGCTTCTGGCCGGTTGGCTTCACACGGAAATAGAGACCCTGGCCGTCGTGCTCGCGGTAGGTTTTCTCTTCGGGTTCGAGATTGGCAAGGGTGGTATCGGCCATCGGCCGGCGCTTGATATCAGAGCGTTTCATGCTGTCGAGGTATGCCGAGTTCTAGCGAGCGGGGCAGCATACCAACGGGCATACCAAACAGGTAGGTATAGGCCGGTTCTAACTGGTACTTCCAGATACAGAAAACCCGGCGCGATGGCCGGGTTTTCTGGGGTTCTAGTACATGTGGACACATGCCAGAACAGAGGATTGGTCGGAGAGACAGGATTCGAACCTGCGACCTTCTCGTCCCGAACGAGACGCGCTACCAAGCTGCGCTACACTCCGAATGTGGTGCGTATTCTACTGAAAAACTTTTACCGCACAAGGGGTTAGCCTAAAAATTTTTTAGCGCTATGGCGGCGGATCGTCTCTCGGGCCTGCTTGGCAGGCCCGATCTCCGTACTCAGAGTTCCTTGACGGTTTGCACCTGATCCTTGTTGATCGTGGCGCGCTTGCCATCGAGCTGCTCGAACTCGTAGAAGCCGGAATCCTCGTCATAGGTCGGTTTGTCCACGGTCTGGATCTCGCGGCCATCGGTCAGGGTGATGACCGAGGGCGAAGCGCAGCCGGCGAGGGTGGCGAGACCGAGCGCGAGGAACAGGGCAGGAACGATCCGTTGAGTCATGGTTTGTCTCCTTGGGCGATGCAGTGGTTATACCCTGGCTCTGACGTCGCAAAGCAAGCGGAGTTCCCCGCTATCCCTCGTGAAATCAAAGGTTTTCCAGCGCTTGTGGCGTATTGATATTGGCCAGTCGCGGATCATCGGATGAGCATTCCAGGGCGATGGGGTGATGCTGGATGAACCAGCGCTGAGGGCTGCGCTCCCCGCGCGCCCAGGCCTGCTCCAGATCACCTTTCAGTCGCGTCGGCAGCAGGCAGAACAGCGGTTCCCAGTATGGCCCCTGGCGTACCACGACAGGATTATCGCCAGCCCCGGCCAGCAGGGCATCGAGCAGTTGTCGATCTATCCGTGGTGCATCGCATGGCAACACCAGCAGTTGGGGGTGCCTGGCGATGGCCATGCCTGCGCGAATGCCGGCCATGGGGCCCTGAAAGGCCTGGTCGTCGTCCGATACCAGGTGATCGGCATACGCTGCGTAGCGTTCATGGTTGCGGTTGCAGGAGATGATCAGGTCGTCGCTCAAGGGGCGCACCTGCTCGTGAAGCCAGGCGATCAATGGGCGCCCCTGCCAGTCGAGCAGGCCCTTGTCGCGCCCGCCCATGCGCTGCCCGCGGCCACCCGCGAGCAGCAGAACCGAGCAGGGGATAACAGGTGAGGACGGCAGGGGCATGGCTCAGTCTCCGAGGGCGGCCTGTGATATAACTTCGCGCATTGTCTCCCAATTGGAAGCCTGCCATGAACCACAAAGCGGATGCGCTGTTCGTGCCCCTGAACATCGCGGTTCTGACCGTTAGCGATACCCGTACCCTGGAAACCGATACCTCCGGTCAGTTGCTGGTGGATCGACTGAGCGAGGCGGGGCATCACCTTGCCGCGCGCGTGCTGCTCAAGGACGACCTGTACCGCATTCGCGCCCAGGTCGCGACCTGGATCGCCGAGGATGAAGTGCAGGTGGTGGTGATCACCGGTGGCACCGGCTTCACCGGTCGGGACAGCACCCCGGAGGCGGTCGCCTGCCTGCTGGACAAGCAGGTCGATGGTTTTGGCGAGCTGTTCCGGCAGATTTCCGTCGCCGATATCGGCACCTCCACCGTGCAGTCGCGTGCGCTGGCCGGACTGGCCAATGGCACCTTGGTTTGCTGCCTGCCAGGTTCGACCAATGCCTGTCGCACCGCCTGGGACGGTATTCTTGGCGAGCAGCTCGACGCCCGTCATCGCCCCTGCAATTTCGTGCCGCACCTGAAGAAGGCCGCGCCCTGCGAGAGCCGCGGATGAGCGGTGGCGCGCAGCCTGGACTGATGCCGTTGGAGCAGGCGCAGCAGCGCCTGTTGTCACTGGCCGAATCTTCCCTGATCACGGAAACCGAATGCGTTGCGCTGGCCGAGGCTGACGGACGTGTGCTGGCCGCGCCTCTGGTCGCCACGCTCGACCTGCCGCCCTGGGACAACAGCGCAATGGACGGTTACGCGCTGCGCTTGGCCGATTGGCAGGGCGTTGCCTTGCCCGTCAGTCAGCGCATTCTCGCCGGTTCCGCGCCGCAGCCGCTGGAGCCGGGCAGCTGTGCGCGAATCTTTACCGGGGCTCCGATGCCTGCAGGCGCCGATACGGTGGAAATGCAGGAAAACGTCGAGCTGGATGCATACGGGCGTGTGCTCTTTCGCCAGGCGTTGCGCCCTAGGCAGAACGTTCGTGCCCGGGGGCAGGAAACCCAGGTAGGCGAATGTGTGCTGCCGGCAGGCACGCGCCTTGGCCCCATCGAGCTGGGTTTGGCTGCGTCGCTGGGTGTTGCGACTGTCGAGGTTCGGCGCGCCGTGCGGGTGGCGGTGCTGTCGACGGGTGATGAGCTGGTCGAGCCTGGTCAGCCGCTGGAGGCCGGGCAGATCTACAACAGCAATCGCCGTCTGCTGATTAGCTGGCTGCAGCGGCTCGGATGCGAGGTGGTCGACGGCGGCATCCTGTCGGACGACTTTCCGCGAACCCGAGAGGCGCTGGCGGCGCTGCAGGGTGTCGATCTGATTCTCTCCACTGGCGGGGTATCGGTAGGCGAGGCGGACTTTCTCGGTATTGCCCTGCGCGAGGCCGGCGAGCTGACACTGTGGAAGCTGGCGATCAAGCCGGGCAAGCCGCTCACCTTCGGGCATTACCAAGGTGTGCCGGTGATCGGTCTGCCTGGCAATCCGGCCTCGACCCTGGTGACCTTCGGGCTGCTGGCTCGGCCTTATCTGCTGCGGCGCATGGGTGTGCAGCGGGTCGAGCCGTTGGCCTTCGAGATGCCTGCCGGTTTCATCTGGAGCAAGGCTGGGCAGCGTCGCGAATACCTGCGCGCGCGCATCGAGCAGGGGTGCGTGGTGCCCTATGCCAATCAGAGCTCCGGTGTGTTGCGCAGCGCCGCCTGGGCCGAGGGGTTGGCCGAGGTGCTGGAAGGGCGAACCCTGGCTGAAGGTGATCGTCTGCGCTTCATTCCGCTCAGCGAACTGTTGGGCTGAGCGCATGGACGCCGCGCTGCGCGAGGTGGCTACAGCCCTTGCTCGGGCCGAGCGGGTGTTGATCATTACCGGAGCGGGGCTTTCCGCCGACTCCGGGCTGCCGACCTATCGCGGGATTGGCGGCCTCTACAACGGACGCACCGCAGATGGCCTGCCCATCGAGGCGGCGCTGTCCGGGTCGATGCTGCAGCGCGATCCAGCCCTGTGCTGGAAGTACCTCGCTGAACTCGGCGGGGCCTGCCTGAAGGCAGCGCCCAATGCCGGGCATCTGGTCATCGCCGAGTTGCAGCGGCTGATTCCGGGTTGCTGGGTGCTGACCCAGAACATCGATGGCTACCACCGTGCTGCCGGCAGTCCGGTGGAGCGCCTGATCGAGATTCATGGCGAGCTGGCGCCGTTGTACTGCCAGTCCTGCGCGGCGCAGGACGACGAGCTGGCTGCGCATTTGCAACGACCGTTGCCGCCGCGCTGTCGCCTGTGCGGCGGCATTCTGCGCCCGCCGGTGGTGCTGTTCGAGGAAATGCTGCCCGAGGCGGCCATCGCGACGCTGTATGCCGAGCTGCGCAAGGGCTTCGATGTGGCCCTCAGCGTGGGAACCAGCTCGACCTTTCCTTATATCGTCGAGCCAGTGCTGCGTACGTGTGAGCGTGGAGGGCTGGCGGTGGAGATCAATCCGGGCCTGACACCCTTGAGTGCCGAGGTGGATATCCGCTTGGTGGGGACGGCCTTAGATGTGTTGCCAAAACTACTGAGTCACATTTCTAACGATAGAATTTGCAAATAGCGTTTATAGAGGGCATAGTCGCGTACTTACGAACTTTCATCGACACGGTCGTGCCCATGCTAAAACGCTTCGCACCCCTCGTGCCCCTCGCACTCACGGTGTTTCTCGCTGCCTGCGCAGGTCACTCGCCGCAGTCGCAGCCGCAGAATGACAAAGCCGTCGCAGTGCAACCGGACTTCCCTTCGCGTCCTGTTTCTCAACTGGACGGCGTCGACAGCGACGAAGCTGCTGCCGCCGCGCTCAACGGCAAACCTTACGAAATGCCTCAACTGGCTGACAGCCTGCTGGATCTTGGTCGCTCGCTGATCGGCACCCGTTACCGTTATGGCGGTACCTCGGTGCAGTCCGGCTTCGATTGCAGTGGCTTCGTTGGTTATCTGTTCCGGGAAGAGCTGGGGCTGCAACTGCCGCGCTCCACGCGTGATCTGATCAAACTGGATGCTCCCAAGGTGGCGCGTGCCGATCTCGAGCCGGGTGATCTGATCCTGTTCAATGATCGTGGCCGTGGTCGGGTCAGTCATGCCGGTATCTACATCGGTGACGACCAGTTCATCCATTCCAGCAGTCGTCGCAGTGGCGGCGTGCGCATCGACAGTCTCGATGACAGCTACTGGAATCGCAGTTACCTGGAAGCCAAGCGCGTTCTCGCACTGGCCCCTCAGGAAGAACTCCACGCCCAGCACCCCTGATCGATACGGCGCAGCCTGACAGGCTTGCGCCGTTCGTCGCTTATCGGCAGAGTAGGGCGCACTCAGGCTCAGGATCGTCCCGCCAATGCCTTTCACGCTCCGTCTTGCCTTCATCGCATCCATCGCTCTGCTGAGTGCCTGCAGCAGTTCTCCTCCCGCGCCCCAACCCACTTACAACCCGCCACCCATATCGCTCGACGCGCCCGGCGCTGCCGAGGATGTGTTGTTCCGTGCTTTGGGCCTGGTGGGAACGCCGTATCGCTATGGCGGCAATACCCCGGATGGTGGTTTCGATTGCAGCGGCCTGATTGGCTATGTTTACCGTGACGCGGCAGGTATCAGCCTGCCGCGCTCGACCCGTGAACTCAGTGCCATGCGTCGCCCGGGCGTTGCGCGCGATGCGTTGCGCAGTGGTGATCTGGTGTTCTTCGCCACCAATGGTGGCGGTGCGGTGAGTCATGCCGGCATTTACGTGGGGGAAGGGCGCTTCGTGCACGCGCCCTCCACTGGCGGCACGGTACGTCTGGACAGCCTGGACAATCGCTACTGGCGCAGCGCCTACCTCAGTGCCAAGCGCGTGCTGACGCCCGAACTGGCGCATAACCCCTGAAGCGTCATTCACTGATGCTCGATGCGGTTGCGCCCGGCACGCTTGGCGCGATACAGCGCCATGTCACTGCGTGACAAGGCCGCCTCCGCAGCCTGATCGTCATTGCTGAGGGTCGCTACACCCACGCTGGTCGCCAGGTGAGTCTGCTGATCGCCATGCTGCAACGGCGTGCGTGCCAGCTCCTGCTGGATGCGTTCGGCGAAGCGCAGGGCGGCATCGAGATCCGCATCGCACAGCACGACCGCGAACTCTTCTCCGCCGATACGGCCCGCGGCGTCGGTCTTGCGCAGGTGGGCACGGATCACGTCGGCGAAATGGCGTAGCGCCTGATCTCCCACCGAATGGCCCCAACTGTCGTTGATTACCTTGAAGTGATCCAGATCGAACATCAGCAGCGTGGCATTGCGGATGATCGAGCGCCTTAGTCGCGCCAGTTCCGCGTCGAGCTGACGGATGAAATGGCGGCGGTTGGAGAGTTGGGTCAGCGAGTCTGTCGTTGCCAGAACATTGAGCTCGACCTCGAAGTTCTTGCGTTCGGTGATGTCGGTAATGAAGCCATGCCAGAGCACGCTGCCGTCGTCCTGGGGAGTTGGTCTGGCTGCGCCCTGACACCAGGTATGGCTGCCATCGCTGCGGCAGACCCGATATTCCAGGCGCCAGGGCGTGAGGTTGCGGGTCGCGCTTTCCAGCGATCCCATGTACAGCCCAAGATCATCCGGGTGCAGTAATTGCCGCAGGCGCTGGGGGTTGGCCTGCAACTCGGCGGGGGAGACGCCGTAGATCTCCTGTGAGCCGGCGCTGATGTAGGTGAACTGGCCGCTGCCGTCTGCCTGGGCATGGAACTGGAAGACCATGCCGGGGATTTCGTTGCTCAGTGCGCTCATCAGTTCGGCCGTCTGCTCGAGCTGCTCGGCCATGTTGCGCAGCGCGCTGATGTCGGTCGTGGTGCCGACCATGCGCAGTGCCTTGCCGCTGCGGTCGCGTTCCACCACCTTGCCACGGCTGCGCACCCAGAGGTAATGACCGTCGCGGTGACGGATGCGGTGCTCGACCTCGTAGGCTTCGGTGCGTTGTTCCAGGTGGTCGATTATGGTGGCCTGAACGCGGGCGAGATCGTCCGGATGGATGCGTTTGTAGCTGTCGTGAATGTCGTCGCCGATTTCATGCTCGGCATAGCCGATCAACGCCTTCCAGCGTGGCGAGTAGTGAATGCGATCCTTGTTCAGGTCGCGATCCCAGATGCCGGTGTTACTGCCGTCGATGGCGAGCGCCATGCGTTGTTCCCGGCGCATCAGGGCTTGCTGTTCCCAGGTGATTGTCAGCAGCGTGTCGAGGCTGCTGACGATATCGCTCAGTGCCGTCTGATCGCTGTCATCGGGCGTTTGCGCGCGCTCGTGGAAAAGGCACAGCAAAGCCTTGCCGGCCGCCAGCGGGAGCAGGCTCAGGGCCTGCACGGAATCCGGCGGATCCATCCCGAGCTGACGGGCGATCGCTTGCCGATCTACGAGATGTCGTGCGGTTTCGGGCCACTGCCCTGGGTGCTGGGCGGGCGTATCGGCAAGTGGCTGTCCGCTGAACGCGACGACGTGAGCCTGATGCGGCGCTTTCTCCAGCACGAGCGCCGTGGAGGCATGCGTGTGCGTGCAGGCGAGCCGCAGCAGTGGCAAGCAGGCTTGCGCAAGAGGTGAATGCGACCCGTTGAAGGCAAACGTGAACAGCATTGGGACTCCACGTTCGTGAAAATGGGTGGCGCGAATAGGGGTTCAGGATTTGGTGCGAGCGGAATCTGCCGTCGCGCGCAGGCTTTGAGTTCGGTTATGGGCATTAGTTTAGGCGCGAGGGCGCATTGTGCCATTAATCCGGGTGCATGGGCGGAGACGGCGCAGCGCCGAAGATTGACGCGCAGCCCTGCCAGCCTCTACCCTGCGCGCCTTGCTTCAGGTGCCCCGCGTCGCTGTAACCGGCGACCGAGGGGGGAAACAGGGAAGCCGGTGCGCATGCCGGCGCTGCCCCCGCAACGGTAGGTGAGTCAAACGCCGCTTCAGGCCACTGTGCAAGGCACGGGAAGGCGCGGCGGGGTGCCATTGGCGTCGCTCACGAGCCCGGAGACCGGCCTGTCGCAGTTTCACGGCATCGCGGAGGGCGCTGTCCGGCTTACGCCCCGGTTCAACCGGGGCGTTCGTGTTTGCGTCTTCCGCCTGCCTGACCAGCCACCAGCGCCTGGAGACGTCGCGTGCACTCGCATGCTTCCTCACCATCGTCGCACCTTCGAATGACGGTGCCGGCGCCTGATGTACGGGAACACAGCATGAGCGAATCCGCCGAACGCGATGCCCGCCACAAGGCGCGCATGCAGCGCAAGAAAGCCCTGATCGACGAGAAGATTGCCCAGGCCCAGGATGAATATGGCCTGTTGCTGGTGCATAGCGGCAATGGCAAGGGCAAGAGCAGCAGTGCCTTCGGTATGGTCGCGCGTGCCCTCGGTCACGGCATCAAGGTTGGTGTGGTGCAGTTCATCAAGGGCGCGGCCAGCACCGGCGAAGAAACCTTCTTTCGCCGCTTCCCCGAGGAAGTCAGCTATCACGTGATGGGCGAGGGCTTCACCTGGGAAACCCAGGATCGCCAGCGCGACATCGCCAAGGCGCAGGAGGCATGGGCCGTGGCCCGGCGCCTGCTCAGCGATGAATCCGTTGGCCTGGTGGTGCTGGATGAGCTGAACATCGCCCTCAAGCACGGCTATCTCGAACTGGACGCGGTGCTGGCCGATATCGAGGCCCGGCCACTGCTGCAGCACGTGGTGGTGACCGGCCGGGGCGCCTTGCCGGGGATGATCGAGGCGGCCGATACGGTCACCGAGATGAGCCTGGTCAAGCATGCCTTCAAATCCGGGGTGAAGGCGCAAAAAGGCATCGAATTCTGATGACGACACGTCACTGCCCGGCGCTGCTGATCGCCGCGCCGGCGTCCGGCCAGGGCAAGACCACCGTTACCGCAGCGCTGGCGCGCCTGCACACCCGGCAGGGGCGCAAGGTGCGGGTGTTCAAATGCGGCCCGGACTTTCTCGACCCGATGATCCACGCCCGTGCCAGCGGCGCGCCGGTGTATCAGCTCGATCTGGCCATGGTCGGCGAGGCGGAGAGCCGTCGTCTGCTGTGGCAGGCCGCTGGCGAGGCCGATCTGATTCTGATCGAAGGGGTGATGGGCCTGTTCGACGGCAAACCCTCGGCCGCCGACTTGGCGCGCCACTTCGGTGTGCCGGTGCTGGGGGTGATCGATGGTGCGGCGATGGCGCAGACCTTCGGCGCGCTGGCCCATGGCCTGGCCACCTTTCAGCCGGATCTGCCCTTTGCCGGTGTGCTGGGCAACCGCGTTGCCAGTAGCCGTCATGGCGATATCCTGCGTGATGCCCTGCCGTCGAGCATTCGCTGGTTCGGCGCCTTGCCGCGCAGCGCCGCGGTGGAGTTACCCAGCCGCCATCTGGGCCTGGTGCAGGCGGGCGAGTTGGCGGATCTGGATGCGCGCCTGGACGCCGCCGCCGATGCGTTGGCGGCCAGTGCCGATGTCGATCTGCCGCCAGCGGTGAGCTTTGCTGCGCCGCAGATCGACGAGCCTGCGCCCCTGTTGAACGGTGTGCGCATCGGCGTGGCGCACGATGCCGCGTTCGCCTTCCTGTATCAGGCCAACCTCGACCTGCTGCAGGTGCTCGGCGCCGAGCTGTGCTACTTCTCGCCGCTGGCCGATAGCGAGCTGCCCGAGGTGGACAGCCTTTACCTGCCCGGCGGCTATCCCGAGCTGTACCTGGCCGAGCTGGAAGCCAATCAGGCCATGGCGGCGGCGATCCATGCCCATCATCAGGCCGGCAAACCGTTGCTCGCCGAATGTGGCGGCATGCTCTATCTGCTCGACGAGTTACGGGACAAACAAGGAGCCAGCGGGCGCATGCTCGGTCTGCTGGCCGGCAGCGCCGCGTTGCAACCGCGCCTGACTGCGCTGGCCTTGCAGGCAGTGACGCTACCGGAAGGCGAGCTGCGTGGGCATAGCTACCATCATTCGCGCCTGGACAGCCCGCTAGAGCCGCTGGCGCTCGGTCGCTGCCCGAATGGCAAGCCAGTGGCCGAAGCGGTCTATCGTCTCGGCCGGCTGACCGCCAGCTACATCCACTTCTATTTGCCGTCCAACCCGGAGGCGGCCGCCGCGCTGCTGCGCCCATGAGCGAGCACGCGTTCAGCCCCGAGGAGCGCGCGGCGGTGTACCGCGCCATCGCCGAGCGTCGCGACATGCGTCATTTCGCCGGTGGCGAGGTGCCGCCCGAGGTTCTGGCGCGCCTGCTCGAAGCGGCGCACCACGCGCCCAGCGTTGGGTTGATGCAGCCCTGGCGCTTTTTGCGTATCAGCGATCCGCAACTGCGTGAGGCGGCTCATGCGTTGGTGGAGGCCGAGCGGGTGCGTACCGCCGAAGCCTTGGGCGAGCGCAGCGACGCGTTCATGCGCCTGAAGGTCGAGGGCATTCGTGATTGCGCCGAGCTGCTGGCCGTGGCGCTGATGGACGGGCGCGAAGCGCATATCTTCGGCCGACGAACGCTGCCGGAAATGGATATGGCCTCGGTCGCCTGCGCCATTCAGAATCTGTGGCTGGCCGCGCGGGCCGAAGGGCTGGGGCTGGGCTGGGTGTCGTTGTTCGACCCAGAGGCGCTGGCCGAGTTGCTGGGCATGCCGGCAGGCAGCAAACCGGTGGCGCTGCTGTGCCTGGGGCCGGTGCAGGCCTTCTATGAGAAGCCCATGCTGGTGGAAGAGGGCTGGGCCACGCCGCGCCCACTGAGCGAGTTGCTGTTCGAGAATCGATGGGGAGAGCAGGGTGACTGAACGATGAGCCTGGCGCTGATCACCTGTGCCGGCGTGGCACTGGATGCCGTGTTGGGCGAACCGCGCCGTGCGCATCCGCTAGTGGCCTTCGGGCGTCTGGCCGAGCGTCTGGAGCAACGTTTCAACCCGTCCGGTGGCGGCTGGCGCAGCCATGGCGTGACTGCCTGGTGCCTGGCGGTGTTGCCGCTGACCCTGCTGACCTGGCTGCTGGCGCATATCAGCGGGCTGAGCTGGGCGGTGGAAATCTTTGCCCTGTACTTCGCCCTTGGCCTGCGCAGCCTCTACGAGCACGCGCAACCGGTGGCGCAGGCGTTGCGCCTGGGCGATCTGCAACTGGCGCGTGAGCGCGTCGGCTGGATGGTCAGCCGCAATACGACAGCGTTGGACGTCTCCGGGGTGGCCCGCGCCGGTACCGAGTCGGTGCTGGAGAATGGCTCCGATGCCGTCTTCGCCGCCTTGTTCTGGTTCATCGTCGCCGGTGCGCCCGGCGTCGTGCTCTATCGCCTGAGCAACACCCTCGATGCCATGTGGGGCTACCGCAACGAACGTTTCGAGCGCTTCGGCTGGGCGGCGGCGAAGATCGATGATGTGCTCAACTACATTCCGGCGCGCCTGGTGGCGTTGACCTACGCATTGCTGGGGCGCACCGCCCTGGCGCTCAAGTGCTGGCGCAGGCAGGCGCCGCTGTGGGACAGTCCCAATGCTGGCCCGGTGATGGCTGCGGGAGCGGGCAGCCTGGGCGTGAGCCTGGGCGGGGCGGCGGAGTACCATGGTGAGCGCCATGAACGCCCGCAACTGGGCGAAGGCCCGGCGCCGCATGCGCGTGATATCGAGCGCGCCATGAACCGGGTGATCGGCGGCGTGGCGATATGGCTGGTATGCCTGCTGGCTTGGGAGGTGTTGGGTGCTTGAACATGGCGGTCGTCTGCGCGCAGCCGCGCAGCGCTATGGCATCGCGCTGGAGGACTGGCTGGATCTGTCCACGGGCGTCGCTCCCTATGGCTGGACGCTACCCTCGGTGCCGGCCGAAGCCTGGATGCGTCTGCCCGAAGTGAATGACGGCCTGGAAGCTGCAGCCCGTGATTACTATGGCGCCCCCGGTTTGCTACCCGTGGCGGGCTCGCAGGCCGCCATCCAGATGCTGCCGCGCCTGCGCAAACCCTGCAACGTTGGCATTCTCGCCCCTACTTATGCCGAGCATGGTGCGGCCTGGCGCCGTGAAGGGCATCGGGTCACCAAGCTCAGCGAAGGCTCTACGCATCGCGCCTTGCCGCAGCTCGACGTGCTGGTGGTGGTCAACCCGAACAACCCCACCGGGCGCCTGATCGAGCCGATACGCTTGCTCGACTGGCACCATGAGTTGGCCGAACGTGGCGGCTGGCTGGTGGTCGACGAAGCCTTCATGGATTGCACGCCGCAGCACAGCCTGGCGCCATTCAGCGACCTGCCTGGCCTGATCGTGCTGCGTTCGTTCGGCAAGTTCTTCGGCCTGGCCGGCATGCGTCTGGGCTTCGTTCTCGCAGCGCAGGCTTTGCTCGATGAGCTGGATGACTGGCTTGGCCCCTGGGCGGTCAGCGGTCCGGCGCGCAGCGTGGCGCTCAGCCTGCTGCGTGATGAGGCTGGTCAGTGCCTGCAGCGCGAGCGCCTGCTGGCCGACGGTGCGCGGTTGGCGGCGCTATTGCGCGATTGCGGCTTACCGCCGACGGGCGGCTCGGCGCTGTTCCAGTTCTGCTGCACGCGGCGCGCGGTGCCCTGCATGGAGTTGCTGGCGCGGCGCGGCATCCTGGTAAGGCTGTTCGCCGAACTGGACAGCCTGCGCTTCGGCCTGCCGGCCGATGAGGTGGGCTGGCATCGTCTGGAGCAGGGCCTGCTGGACTGTGCGCCGATCCTCAGCAGCCTCGAGGAATCGAACTGATGCCCACCCTTATGGTGCAGGGCACCACCTCCGATGCCGGCAAGAGCACGCTGGTCACCGCGCTGTGCCGCTGGGCGCGACGCCAGGGCGTGCGCGTGGCTCCGTTCAAGCCGCAGAACATGGCGCTCAACTCGGCGGTGACCGTAGACGGTGGAGAGATTGGCCGGGCGCAGGCCGTGCAGGCGCAGGCCGCCGGCCTCGAGCCGCATACCGACATGAACCCGGTACTGCTCAAGCCCAACAGTGACATGGGCGCCCAGGTCATCATTCACGGCCGCGCCATCGGCAACATGCAGGCGCTGACCTATCACGGCTACAAGCCGGTGGTCATGGCGGCGGTGCTGGAGTCTCACGCACGGCTGGTCGAAGAGTACGAGCTGGTGCTGGTCGAAGGCGCCGGGTCGCCGGCCGAGATCAACCTGCGTGCCGGTGATATCGCCAACATGGGCTTCGCCGAGGCGGTGGACTGCCCGGTAATTCTGATCGCCGATATCGACAAGGGCGGTGTATTCGCCCATCTGGTCGGCACGCTTGAGTTGCTCAGCCCAAGCGAGCAGGCGCGCATCCGAGGCTTCGTGATCAACCGTTTCCGTGGCGATATCGGCTTGCTCAAGCCGGGGCTCGACTGGCTTGAGCAGCGCACCGGTAAACCGGTGCTCGGCGTCTTGCCCTATCTGATGGACTTTCACCTGGAAGCCGAAGACGCCGTCGACACCCGCCAGCAGACCAAGGCCGAGCAGGCGTTGCGCGTCGTGGTGCCGGTGCTGCCGCGTATCAGCAACCACACCGATTTCGACCCGTTGCGTCTGCATCCGCAGGTACAGCTAACCTTCGTCAAGGCTGGTGATGCGATTCCACCGGCCGATTTGATCATCCTGCCCGGTTCCAAGAGCGTGCGCGCTGACCTGGCGCGCTTGCGCGAGCAGGGCTGGGATACGGCCATCAGCCGGCACCTGCGCTATGGTGGCAAGCTCCTGGGTATTTGCGGCGGCCTGCAGATGCTGGGCCGGCAGATTCACGATCCGCATGCGCTGGAGGGGGCTGCCGGCAGCAGCGAGGGCCTCGGTCTGCTCGATTTCGAAACGCTGCTGGAGCCGGAAAAGCAACTGCGCAACGTACGCGGTCGGCTGTGCCTGGAACAGGCAGCGGTCAGCGGCTACGAGATCCATGCCGGCGTCAGCCAGGGGCCTGGGCTCAACGGAGCCGTGCAGCTCGACGACGGTCGCCATGATGGCGGCCTGAGCGCCGATGGCCAGGTGCTCGGCACCTACCTGCATGGCCTGTTCGAACAGCCCTCGGCATTTGCCGCGCTGCTGCGCTGGGCTGGACTGCGTGACGTGCAGGCGGTGGATTACCACGCCCTGCGTGAACGTGATATCGAGCGCCTGGCTGATCAGGTCGAGCAGCACCTGGATACCGTCAAACTCAAGAAACTGTGCGGCCTGGCCTGAGCGCATCGAATGGTGCGCGACACGCGCCTGTGGAGTGGAAATGCTTGAACTGATCCTCGGTGGTGCCCGCTCCGGCAAGAGCCGGCTGGCTGAGAAGCTTGCCAGTGAATCCGGGTTGGACGTGGTCTATATCGCTACCAGCCAGCCGCTCGATGGTGAAATGAGCACGCGCGTCGCCCAGCATCGGGCGCGGCGCCCCGCGCACTGGGCATTGGTCGAGGAACCGCTGGCATTGGCCCGGGTACTGCGCGAGCAGGCCGGGCCGGGGCGCTGCCTGTTGGTGGATTGCCTGACGCTGTGGTTGACCAATCTGCTGATGCAGGATGACTCCGCGCGCTTGCAGGAAGAGCGCGACGCGCTGTTGGCCTGTGTAGCGCAGTTGCCCGGGCGCATCCTGCTGGTCAGCAACGAAACCGGCCTGGGCGTGGTGCCGCTCGGGGAACTGACTCGCCGTTATGTCGATGAGGCTGGCTGGCTGCACCAGGCCCTGGCCGAGAAAAGTCAGCGGGTGGTGTTCACCGTCGCTGGCCTGCCCATGCTGCTCAAGGGAGACGCGTTATGACATTGCAATGGTGGCAGGGGCCCTGCCAGCCGCTCGATCACGTCGCGCGGTTCAAGGCCGAGGCCCGTCAGCGCCAGTTGACCAAGCCTGCTGGTGCGCTGGGGCGTCTGGAAACGTTGGCTATTCATCTCGCGGCCCTGCAGGGGCGTGAGAAACCGAGCCTGGACAGCCTGTGGATCACTATTTTCGCGGGCGATCATGGCGTGGTGGCCGAAGGCATTTCGGCCTACCCGCAGGCTGTCACCGGGCAGATGCTGGGCAACTTCGTCAGCGGTGGCGCGGCGATCAGCGTGCTCGCACGCCAGCTCGACGCTGCTTTGGAAGTGATCGACCTGGGTACCGCCGAGCCCTTGCCACCGCTGCCGGGCGTGCGTCATCTGCAAGTGGGCGCCGGTACGCAGAACTTCGCGCGTGATCCAGCCATGACGATGGCGCAACTGATGATCTGCCTGGAAGTCGGGCGGGACAGTATCCAGCGGGCGCGCTCCGTGGGTTGCGACCTGTTCGTCGGTGGCGAGATGGGCATCGGCAATACCACGGCGGCCGCCGCGCTGGCCTGCTGGTTGCTGGATTGCCCTGCCGCTGAGCTGGCTGGGCCGGGCACTGGCCTGGATCGGGCGGGCGTGGCGCATAAGGCGCGCGTTATCGACGCCGCGCTGGAGCTGCATCAGGCGCAGATCGACGGGCCACTGCAGGCGCTGGTGCATCTCGGTGGCTTCGAGATCGCCGCGCTGGTCGGTGCTTACCTGGCGGCCGCACAGCAAGGCGTGGTGGTGTTGGTCGACGGCTTTATCTGCAGCGTTGCCGCCTTGCTGGCGGTGCGCCTCAACCCGGGCTGCCGCGACTGGCTGCTGTTCGCCCACCACGGTGCCGAGCCGGGCCACGTGCTGGTGCTGCAGGCGCTCAAGGCCGAACCATTGCTGGAGCTGGGCCTGCGCCTGGGCGAGGGCAGTGGTGCGGCGCTGGCGGTTCCGCTGTTGCGTCTGGCCTGCGCGCTGCACGGGCAGATGGCCACGTTCGCCGAGGCAGCGGTGGCGGAGCGACCAGCCTGATGCTTGAACTGGAACTGCTGCGCCACGGCGAAACCGAGCAGGGTGGCGGGCTGCGTGGCAGCCTGGACGATGCCCTGACCGAGCACGGTTGGGCGCAGTTGCGCTCTGCGCTGCTGGATGCCGGCCCCTGGGATCGACTGATCAGCTCGCCGTTGCAACGTTGCGCGCGTTTCGCCGAGGAGGTCGCGGCAGCCCGAGGGCTGCCGTTGCACTATGAGGCCAATCTGCAGGAACTGCATTTCGGTGATTGGGAAGGGCGCAGCGCGGCGCAATTGATGGAAACCGATGCCGAGGCGCTGGGGCGTTTCTGGGCCGACCCCTATGGCTTTACGCCTCCCAATGGTGAGCCGCTATTGACGTTCGAGGCGCGGGTGCTCGATGCCTTGCGCAGGCTGTACCAGGCCCATACCGGCCAGCGCCTGTTGCTGGTCACTCATGGCGGGGTGATGCGTCTGCTGCTGGCGCGTGCGCGCGGCCTGCCACGGCAGGAGCTGCTGCAGGTCAATGTCGGCTATGCCCAGCGTTTTCGCCTGCGCCTGAATGCCGACGGGCAACTGACGGAGCTGCCATGATCCCGCTGCTGATCGCCTTGCAGTTCCTTACGCGCCTACCGGTCAGCCTGCCGGGCATGCCGACGCCGGAACAGATTGGCCGTTCGTTGCTCTGGTACCCGTTCGTGGGATTGCTGCTCGGGTTGCTGTTATGGGGCGCTCACCTGCTGCTGGGGCAGGCGGCGGCGCCGTTGCAGGCGGCGATCCTGCTCGCCTTGTGGGTCGGCTTGAGTGGTGGCCTGCACCTGGACGGCCTGGCCGATACGGCCGATGCCTGGGTTGGCGGCTTCGGTGATCGCGAGCGCACCCTGGCGATCATGAAGGATCCACGCAGCGGCCCCATCGCGGTAGTGGTGCTGGTGGTGGTGCTATTGCTCAAGTTCGCCGCATTGCTGACCCTGTTGCAGGCCGGGCAGGGTGTCTATCTGCTGCTGCTGCCCTGGTTGGGTCGCAGCCTGCTGCCTGTGTTGCTGGCGACCACGCCCTACGTGCGCGCGGGTGGCCTGGGCCAGGCGCTGGTCGATCATCTGCCGCGCCAGCAACTGCCCTGGGTGCTGGGCGCGCATCTGCTGGGCATTCTGCTGTTCGGCTGGCGGGGGGTGCTGGCTCTGGCGGTGAGCGCGCTGCTGTTCGTCTGGCTGCGCCGTGCGCTGCTGCAGCGCCTGGGCGGCACCACCGGGGATACCGCAGGTGCCCTGGTCGAACTGGGCGAATGCGCTGCACTGCTGGCTCTGGCATTGAGCCTCTGACGCAACTGTTATGGCGACGTACTGCGTAACTGTATGAGTGCCAATAGTTGATGCGGGTATATACCTGTATTCATGTTGCCGACCTCCTGTCTTTGCACTCAACTGCGCCGCGCCAGCCGTGGTGTGACCCGTCGTTACGACGATGCTCTCGCGGTCGTCGGGCTCGGTGCCGCGCAGTTTTCCCTGTTGCGTCATGTTCAGCGGCTCGGCCAGCCGAGTATTTCCGTGCTGGCCGAGGCCATGGGGCTGGATCGCAGCACGCTGGGGCGCAACCTCCGGGTGCTGGCGGAACAGGGGTTGCTGCAACTGGGTGAAGGGCGCGATTTACGTGCTCGCGAGGTACGGCTCACAGAAGCCGGCCTGCAACGTATCGAACAAGCGCTGCCGCTATGGGAACAGGTGCAGCGCGAGCTGAATGCTCGGCTTGGAGAGGATCGCCGAGCCGAGTTGATGCGTCTGCTCGAAGAACTGGTCTGACGACCCACTGACTGCCTTGCGGCCCGAGTGGCCGTACGCTGGAGATAACAATGACAACTGCATGGCGTTCAACCACCTGGCTGCTGCTCGGCGCATCGCTGATTCTGGCGCTGTCACTCGGCACCCGCCACGGCTTCGGTCTGTTCCTGCCGCCGATGAGCGCGGAATTCGGTTGGGGGCGCGAGGTGTTTGCCTTCGCCATTGCCCTGCAGAACCTGATCTGGGGCTTGGCGCAGCCGATTACCGGCGCGCTGGCCGACCGCTTTGGCGCACGCAAGGCCATCGTCATCGGTGGCGTGCTCTACGTGCTGGGGCTGCTGTGCATGGGCATGGCCGACTCGCCGCTGTCACTGTCGCTCAGCGCCGGTTTGCTGATCGGTATTGGCCTCTCCGGTACTTCGTTCTCGGTGATTCTCGGCGTGGTCGGCCGGGCCGTACCGGTGGAGAAACGCAGCATGGCCATGGGCATCGCTGCCGCTGCCGGCTCGTTCGGCCAGTTCGCCATGCTGCCGGGTTCGCTCGGGCTGATCGGCTGGCTGGGCTGGTCGTCGGCGCTGCTGGCGCTGGGGCTGCTGGTGGCGCTGATCGTGCCGTTGGCCGCGATGATCAACGAGGCGCCCGCACCCGTCAGCAACGGCTCTGAGCAGACCCTGCTCGAAGCGTTGCGCGAGGCCGCCGGGCATTCCGGTTTCTGGTTGCTGGCGCTTGGCTTTTTCGTCTGCGGTTTTCAGGTGGTCTTCGTTGCGGTGCACCTGCCGGCCTATCTGGTCGATCATCATTTGCCCGCGATCACCGGCACCACGGTGCTGGCGCTGGTTGGGTTGTTCAATGTTTTCGGCACCTATATCGCCGGTTGGCTGGGTGGGCGCATGGCCAAGCCGCGCCTGCTCAGCGCCCTGTACCTGCTGCGCGGTGTGGTCATCACGCTGTTTCTGGTGGCGCCGTTGACGCAGTGGAGCGCCTACCTGTTCGGTATCGCCATGGGCCTGTTGTGGCTGTCGACGGTACCGCTGACCAACGGCACCGTGGCCACGCTGTTCGGCGTACGTAACCTGTCGATGCTCGGCGGGATCGTCTTCCTGTTCCACCAGATCGGTTCCTTCCTCGGTGGTTGGCTGGGTGGTTACCTGTATGACCATACCGGCAGCTACGACCTGGTCTGGCAAATCTCCATCGGCCTCAGTCTGATGGCCGCCGCGCTCAACTGGCCGGTGCGTGAGGTGCCGGTGGCGCGCCTGCAGGGCGCGCCGGCATGAGTCGCGATTGGATCACCGGCGTCGCGCTTGCACTGGGCTTCGGTCTGTTGCTGGCGTTGGCCTGGTGGGGCTGGCGCCAGGGTGGGCTGGCACTGCTGCAACTGGGTGTCGGTATCTGCTAGTTGCCTGTGGTGCGGCCTGCGAGTAGCGTGGCGAAATGCTGCCACCGTTAGAGGTCATCGTTATGCCCTTTCATCGTCTTGCCTGTTCCATGCTGCTTTCCTGCCTGACTCTGCCTGTGTTGGCAGCGGAGTGTCCGGCGTTGCTGCAAGGTGAATTGCCCAAGTTGCGCGCCAAGGGCGAGAGCGTCGAACTCTGTCAGTTCGCCGGCAAACCGCTGGTGGTGGTCAATACGGCCAGCTTCTGCGGATTCACGCCGCAGTTCAAAGGGCTTGAAGCGCTGTACCAGCGCTACAAGGATCAGGGGCTTGAGGTGCTGGGCGTGCCGTCTGACGATTTCCGCCAGGAATCGGCCGACAGCAAGGAGACGGCGACCGTCTGCTACGTCAATTACGGTGTGACCTTCACCATGACCGAGCCGCAGCCGGTCAGTGGTGACGATGCGATTCCGCTGTTCAAGGGCCTGGCCGAGCAGAGCAAGGCGCCGCGCTGGAATTTCTTCAAATATGTGGTCGATCGTCAGGGCAAGGTGGTGGGGAGTTTTTCCAGTCTGACCAAGCCGGATGATCCTGAGTTGATCAAGGCAGTGGAGCAGGCGATTGCCAGTCAGCCTTGAGGGGAGAGACGGCTTGATGCTGGGTTGGCGAGTTTGTGTGAGTGGGCTTTCGTTTTAAAGCTGTTTATCGAGTTCTGCTGATAGCTCCCGTTTCGCCTCCCGGCGACCTTCTTTTGTCAAACGCCACAAAAGAAGGCAAAAGGTCTTGGCCCTGACATCCGGCCCCGGCTTCGCCGGGGTTCGTTCGCTCCATCGTCGCTCCGAGGGTCGGCGTACATGGGCCATCCCTGGCCCATTACGCCTCTCGCAGCATCCATGCTGCTCGCCCCTCTACGCAACGATTCCACTCACCCTCCTGGACGGGCCATTCGCGCGCCTGAGACTTCGGGTTTGATTCGACTGCCGTGGTGGTTCGCTGTTGCTCTGCTCTTGCCAGAACACTCCCAGCTACACCTGAGTTACCCCGGGTTCAGGCGCGTGCAGAGCCCGCCCAGTAGGGCGAACGGAATCGTCGTGGAAGAGGTTGAGCGACATGGATGTCGCGAGAGACACGATGGGCCAGGGATGGCCCTTCGTGGCGGGCCTCTGGAACGATGATGGAGTGAGCGAACCCTGGCGCAGCCAGGGCCGGATGAACGGGCGGAGGGTTTGGTTACTTTGCCCGCAAAGTGACTCGCCTGGGAAGGCGAAACCAAAGACATCAACAAGAACGCGGCGATTCGGAACAGAAACCAGTACAACCGACACACAAACTTGCCCGTCCGGTATCAAGCCCGGCCTCCCCGAAATTCCTCGATGCACCCAAAAAGAAGACCCGCATTTCGCGGGCCTTCTTGCGTAGTATCAGAACCTGTAGGTCAGCGACGCCCCCAAACCATGGGCGCTGTTCTTGTAAGTTGCGTTGTAGCTGCCACGGCTGGCACTGCTGCGGTTCACATCCACCGACTCTTCCTGCAGATAGGAATAAGCCACGTCGATGGTCATGTCCTCGTTCGGGCTCCAGCCAGCCCCCAGGCTGAAGATGGTGCGATCGCCGGAAGGGATGCGCGGCGAGCGGTCGGTGTTGTTGATCGGCGACTGATCCACGGCAATACCGGTACGCAGCGTCCACTGCTTGTTGACCTTGTAAGCCAGACCAATGGCATGGGCCCAGGTGTCGTGCCAGTTTTGCTCTTCGACGATGGTATTGAGGCTGGCCGGCAGGGTGCTGGCGTCGTTCTCCACGCGGATTTCCTTGAAGCGGCTCCAGCGCGTCCAGGTGCTGCCGGCATACAGCGTCCAGGCGTCGTTCAGCTCATGGGTGATCGACATGTCCACCGACTCGGGGGTAGTCAGGTCGAGTTGGGCGTCGTACTTGCCGGCAAGGTTGGTCGCCGCTGCAGCGTCGATTTTGGTATTGCCTTCGAGCTTGTATTTGACCCGCGAGTGGTAGGTCACGCCGACGCGCGTGCGTGGGCTGAATTCGTAGAGCACGCCGGCATTGAAACCGACTGCGGTGTCGTCGCCCTCGACCTTCACCTTGCCGTCACCCAGCGGGGTGAACAGCGACGAGGTCAGTTCGCCCTCGATGTGGTTGAAGGTGGGGCCGAAGCCGACCGACAGTTGATCATTGAAGCGGTAGCTGAGCGTGGGCTGGATGGTGATGACGCGAACATAGCTCTTGTCCGCCTGATAGCGGCCCTGGAAGCTGCGCTCGTAATCGGTCATCAGACCGAAGGGGGCGTAGACACCGATACCGAGCGCGACCTTTTCATCCAGCGGCTTGACGTAATAGCCCATGGGTACGCCGGTGTCCGGCACCATGTCGCCGTCATTGCTGCCAGCCAGGGCGCCAGCTGGCGAGCTGCCGCTGGCATGACGAATGTCGCTCTTGGCGTGGATCACGGCTGCGCCGACGCTGACTTCATCACGTTTCAGGCGGGCCATGCCGGCGGGGTTGCCGAATACCGTGCTGGCATCGTCGGCTGCCGATGAGCGTCCGGCGAAGGACGTACCCATGGCGCTGATGCTCTGTTCGTTGAGGGCGAAGCCGCTGGCGAAACCATGGCTGGAGGTGGCGGCCAGGGTGATGGCCAGACCGGTCTTGAGAAGACGTCTGCTCACGGGGGAACTCCTGTGGTGAGGCGGGGGTGCAAACTACCTCGTTTGCTGACACCTGCCAACCCGATGAAGTTCAAGAAAAATTATGGATTGTCTGACAATTTCGCCTAACCGGTTAGCTTCTTGCGGGTAATGGCGCTGTTGGCGGATCTCTCATGCCACCTGGCTGGCAGGCTCCACGCAACGCTGCCAGGTGGCGACGAAATCATGCGGGCGCCCGCGTGGGTGAAACACCTTGCACCAGATTCGCCCAAGCGCATCGAGGTCATCGGCGGCTGGCAGGGTTATGGCCTGCTGCTCCACCAGTAGCCAGGCGATGGCCGTGGCGTAGCGCAGGTTCACGGTCAGTTCCAGGTGTGGGGCTTCGAGAAAGGCATGCTGGCTGGCCAGGCCGCGCACTCGGCTGGCCAGATCGGGGAATCGCGCCAGATGGCGATCCCACAGGGCCAGGTGGCGCTGGGCGCTGATGCCATACAGGCCATGGCCTCGCTGGTTGTCCAAGGCACTGCCCAGCGCAGATTGACAGGCAGCTGCCCCCAGCAGAAGCGCCTCGGCTGCGGGTGACTGGCGTTGCAGGTAGAGCAGGGTAGGGTGGATGACGTGCTGGCTGAGCTCGCGGGCGGCTATTCCCATGGCATCCTCTCGAACAAGATACCGGTGGGGCCGGGCGCCTGGCAGCGGGTTTGTCTAGCTATTCGATAAAGGCCCCACCGGGAGCGGGGTTAGCCGCTCAATTTCAAGTCTAGTGCGACCTTTATCCTGTAAAGAGCTGTTTTTAAATTGATTTCGGATTTGAGTGATTGGGCATATTTCCTTCGGTGCTTAAAAGCGCCGGTCAATCGCCTGTCGCTACCGGCCTCGACGGATCGGTGATCCACTCGCTCCAGGAGCCGGCATAGAGCGGTGCCAGCGGGTAGCCTGCGAGGCTCATGGCGAACAGGTTGTGACAGGCCGTAACCCCGGAACCGCAGTAGGCCACCAGGCTTTCCGCCGGGCGTGTACCGCGCAGTGCATCGAAGCGTGCTCGCAACTGCTCCGCTGACAGAAAGCGGCCATCGGCGCCCAGGTTGTCGGTGAAGACCGCGCACTGGGCGCCCGGGATATGGCCTGCGACCGGATCCAATGGTTCGACTTCACCGCGAAAGCGTGGCTGCGCGCGGGCATCGAGAAGGGTCAGCTCGGGGTTGCCCAGGCGCTGCGCCAGTTGTTCGGCGCTCAGCAGCAGGCTCTGGTCGGGGGTTGCGGCCAGGCTGCCAGCGACTTTTTCCGACTGCTGCGTGGTCAGCTCCAGGCCGGCGTCGCGCCAGGCCTTGAGGCCGCCATCGAGCAGGTACAGCCCGTCGCGCTTGCCCAGCCAGATCAACAGCCACCAGGCACGGGCTGCGAAGGCGCCAGGGCCGTCGTCATAGAGCACGACCTGGCTGTCCTCGCTCACGCCACACAGGCGCAGCCGTTCCACCAGCGTGCAGGGATCAGGCAGCGGGTGACGACCGGTCACGCCCTTGATCACGGGGGCGGAGAGATCCTGTTCCAGGTCGAGAAAATGCGCGCCGGCGATATGCCCATCCAGGTAGCTGCGCCGGCCATAGGTCGAGTCGTCGAGGGCGAAGCGGCAATCCAGCACTACCAGGTCGGGGCTTTGCAGGCGCGATGCCAGCGCCTGCGGGCTGATCAATTGAGCGAGAGACATGAGCGTGGCCTGTGTCGTGAGAGGGTTCTCGGCATCATACCGTCAAGCTGGCGACGTGCACGTGCGCCGTCGCCGCATCCAGAGTACCAATGCGGCTGGCAGCCGCTCACGTGCAGCATGAACCGGGGTTACCGCTCATTCGCGGGAGCCGCTGCCGGTAAGAGCCAGCGCAGGGTGCATTGCTGATGCGGTGCTCTAAAAGCGTGCGCAATGAGGTTTTATTCTGGTGCGTATGGGTCGTCGAGATACAGGCCTGGACTCATGAGAATCAGGGCTGGTCAGGCCTACGCACTAAAAAGTTTCATAAAGGCGACATTTTGATCTGTTTTGGTGCGCTGCTGCCTGATAGAGTGCCGGCCACTATTTTGTTCTGTGGTGTCGAGGTGCTGCATGTCGTTGTCCGTGGATGCTTTCCTGTCGCGCCTCAAGCAGCGCGATCCTGACCAGCCGGAATTCCACCAGGCCGTAGAAGAGGTGGTGCGTAGCCTGTGGCCTTTCCTCGAAGCCAACCCTCGCTACCGTGAGGCCGGCATCCTCGAACGCATGGTCGAGCCCGAGCGCGCCATCCTGTTCCGTGTGCCTTGGGTCGATGACCGTGGTCAGGTGCAGGTCAATCGCGGCTATCGCATCCAGATGAGCAGCGCCATCGGCCCGTACAAGGGCGGCCTGCGTTTCCACCCCTCGGTGAACCTCGGGGTGCTCAAGTTCCTGGCCTTCGAGCAGGTGTTCAAGAACTCCCTGACCTCGCTGCCCATGGGCGGCGGCAAGGGTGGCGCGGACTTCGACCCCAAAGGCAAGAGCGAAGGCGAGGTGATGCGCTTCTGCCAGTCGTTCATGACTGAGTTGTATCGCCATATCGGCGCCGATCTGGATGTGCCGGCCGGTGACATCGGCGTGGGCGGCCGTGAGATCGGCTACCTGTTCGGCCAGTACAAGCGCCTGTCCAACCAGTTCACTTCGGTGCTTACTGGCAAGGGCCTGAGCTACGGTGGCAGCCTGATTCGCCCGGAAGCCACTGGCTATGGTTGCGTGTACTTCGCTCAGGAAATGCTCAAGCGCATCGGTCAGGGCTTCGAGGGCAAGCGTGTGGCCATTTCCGGTTCCGGCAACGTCGCTCAATATGCGGCGCAGAAGGTCATGGAGCTGGGCGGGCAGGTGGTCTCGCTGTCCGATTCCGAAGGCACGCTGTATGCCGAGGGCGGCCTGAGTGATGAGCAGTGGCAGTACCTGATGGAGCTGAAGAACGTGCGTCGTGGCCGCCTGCGCGAGATGGCCGAGCACTATGGCCTGCAGTTCCTCGCCGGGCAGCGCCCCTGGGGTTTGGCCTGCGATATCGCCTTACCCTGCGCGACGCAGAACGAACTGAATGGCGACGACGCCCGCATGCTGTTGAAGAATGGCTGTATCTGCGTGGCCGAGGGCGCCAACATGCCCTCGACCCTGGAAGCGGTGGATCTGTTCGTCGAGGCCGGCATCTGCTACGCGCTGGGCAAGGCCTCCAACGCCGGTGGCGTGGCCACCAGCGGGCTGGAAATGAGCCAGAACGCCATGCGCCTGCACTGGAGCGCTGGTGAGGTGGACGAGCGCCTGCACGGCATCATGCAGAACATTCACCATGCCTGCGTGCACCATGGTGAAGAAA
Source organism: Pseudomonas sp. C11 (assembly GCF_034683865.1). Lineage (NCBI taxonomy): Bacteria > Pseudomonadati > Pseudomonadota > Gammaproteobacteria > Pseudomonadales > Pseudomonadaceae > Pseudomonas > Pseudomonas sp. C11. The sequence goes on along the minus strand of NZ_JAWIIP010000004.1, from coordinate 73,831 downwards.
ACGGCCGCATCAACTACGTCAAGGGCGCCAACATCGCCGGTTTCGTCAAGGTGGCCGATGCCATGCTGGCGCAAGGCGTGGTCTGATCGATCCCGTTTTTTCGCCACGAGGCCTCGCGTGTCAACGCGGGGCCTTGTCGTTTCTGGCGGGGCTGTGCTACTCGGCCGATTCAGGCATGCTGCCTGCCCCCACGCTCGCTACACAGGTCTGCGTTCTGCATGAAACGTTTTGTCTTGCTCGACACCGCCCCAATCCCAGGCACCAATGGCGCGCTGAACCTGTTCGAATACGGCGAAGACTTCGTCATCAAGATCGCTGGCGGCGATGGCGGGCAGTTGATGAATACCCGTATGCACGGCTCGGAAGATGCTTTGGCCGCGATTCCCTGCAAGCAGATCGCCAGTCGCCCACAAGCGCGGGTATTGATCGGCGGCCTGGGCATGGGTTTTACCCTGGCCTCGGCGTTGCAGCATCTGGGCGCGGATGCCGAGGTGGCGGTGGCCGAACTGGTGCCCGGGGTGGTCGAGTGGAACCGTGGCCCGCTCGGGGCGAAGTCCGGTTATCCGTTGAACGATCCGCGTGCAGTGATCATTCAGGAGGACGTCGCCAAGGTGCTGCAGGCCGCCGAGCAGCGCTACGACGCGATCATGCTGGACGTCGATAACGGCCCTGAGGGGTTGACCCATAAGGGCAACGATTGGCTGTACAGCATGGACGGCCTGCGTCAGTGCGCCAAGGCGCTGAGGCCCAAGGGTATGCTGGCGGTGTGGTCGTCCAGCGCCGACCGGGCATTCTCGGAGAAGGTGCGCAAGGCGGGCTTCAAGGGCGAGGCGGTGCAGGTGTATGCCCATGGTAATAGAGGCACGCGGCATACCATCTGGATTGCCCAGAAGGTCTGAGCCTGCAGCCTTCCGATTTGGTGGGCTGAAGCCCACCCTACAGTAGTCGGCGATCCGCTTTAGCCCACCAGCTTGGCGCACCACCGCGAATGACCGCTCCGTCTTTTTGCTGTCATTCGCGGGTGGAATCTCGTCTCAGTGAATCTGCAGCTTGCCGATGCGGTCGTTGTCCAGGCTGCCGAAATACAGGCTGTCGCCCACCGGCTTGACCGAGGTGATCATGCGCAGGTGGGTGCCGCTGGTGTCATGCAGGCTGCGCACGATCTCGCCCTGTTCGTTGATCGCGATGACCAGGCCATAGGCGATCGGCTTGGGCCACAGCGCCCGTGGCAGTTTGGCGATCTGTGCCTTGAGCCAGGGGTGGCGATGCAGGAAGTCGGCGTCTGCCTTGCGTGGCGAGGGCAGGGCGACCCAGAAGGTGCCCTGGCGGTCGCCCTGCAGGTTATCCGGCAGGCCCGGCAGGTTGTCGATGAACACGTCGTGCTGGCCGGCCTTGTCGCCCTTGAGCCAGTAACGGGTGATGCGGTACCGGTATGTCTCGTTGACCAGCACGAAATCCTCGGCTGCCGACAGCGCCACGCCGTTGGCGAAGTACAGATCCTTGAGCAGCACGCGGGTCTGCCCGGTAGTTGGGTCGAAGGCCAGCAGGCGGCCATGGGGGCGTGCTTCGAGCAGGTCGAGCAGGTAGTCGGGCTGCTGGAAGCGCGAGGAGGCGTCGCTGAAATAGATGGTGCCGTCGCTGGCGATATCCAGATCATCGCTGAAGGCGAAGGGCACGCCGTCGGCCTCGGTGCTCAGCACCTTGATCTTGCCCGTCTTGTCCACGCTCAGCAGGCCCTTGTAGGCGTCGGCGATGATCAGGTTGCCGCCTGCATCGAAGTCCATGCCCAGCGGGCGGCCGCCGGTTTCGGCGAAGGTTTCCACACTGTCGTCTTTCAGCACGCGGGCGATGCGCCCGTCATGCAGGCCGGCGTATACGCGGCCCTCGGCGTCGACGGCGGTGTCTTCCGGGCCGTGGATCTTGCCTTGCGCCAGCAGTTCGGCCTTCATCAGGGTGTCGTTGGGTTCCAGTACGCCGGTCATGGCAGGTGCGGGCGCGGCGTCCCAGGGCAGCGGATCGATCGGGCTGGGAGTAATGGCCAGGTAACCGGTGGCAGCGGCCAGTAGCACGACCACCAGGGCAAGCAGTTTTTTCAGCATTGTTGTTCTTCCGTGTCGGGAGGCATTGCGCGGCACAGATTACACAGTTCCCGGGCGCGGCGGCAGCTGGCTGCCCGTCGATGCGCGCAGGCATATATACTGCGCGCCAATGTTCATGGGAGCGCCGCGTGGCTAACGACATTCACTGGATCCGCGACAACGCCAGCCTGGCCGAGCACTGCGCCACCTGGCAGACCTTGCCCTTCATCGCGCTGGACACCGAGTTCATGCGCGTCGACACCTTCTATCCCATTGCCGGCCTGGTGCAGGTCAGCGGTGGCGACGGCGCCTGGCTGATCGACCCGCTGTGCATCGACGACTGGAGTCCCTTCGCCGCCTTGTTGCGTGCGCCGAGTGTGGTCAAGGTGCTGCATTCCTGCAGCGAGGATCTGGAGGTCTTCCTGCGCCTGACCGGCAGCCTGCCGACGCCACTGTTCGACACGCAGATCGCCGCCGGCTACCTCAACCTCGGTTTCTCCATGGGCTATTCGCGCCTGGTGCTGGCGCTGCTCGACATCGAGCTGCCCAAGGGCGAGACCCGCTCCGACTGGTTGCAACGCCCGCTGTCCGAGCTGCAGGTGCGCTACGCCGCCGAAGACGTGTCGCACCTGGTCGAGGTCTACCGTGCGTTGAAGGCCCGTCTGGCACCGCAGAAGGTCGAATGGATTCTTGAGGATTGTGCCGAACTGGTGGCCAACCTGGGCCGCGAGATCGAACCCGAGGATGCCTGGCGCGAGGCCAAGCTGGCCTGGAAACTGTCGCGCCAGCAACAAGCCGTGCTGCGCGCCCTGTGTGCCTGGCGGGAGCGCCAGGCGCGGGCACGCAACCAGCCGCGCAACCGCGTGCTGCGCGAGCATTCGCTATGGCCGCTGGCGCGCACTCAGCCGGACAACCTGGTGGCGCTGGCGCGCATCGAGGACATGCACCCGAAGACCGTGCGCCAGGATGGCGAGACGCTGCTGGCGCTGATCCGCGAAGCGGCCGCGCTGCCGCCCGAACAATGGCCCGAGGCACTGCCCGAGCCGCTGCCGGTGGAAGCCACTGCCCTGTTGAAGAAACTGCGCGCTGTCGGTCAGCAAGAGGGCGAGCGCCTGGATATCGTCCCCGAGCTGATGCTGCGCAAGAAAACCCTGGAAGCCTTGCTCAAGAGCGGCTATCCCAACGGCCCCTACCAATTGCCCGATTCCCTGCGCGGCTGGCGCCGGGAGTTGATGGGCCAGGCGCTGCTCGACTGCCTGGCCGCTGAAGGAGAATCCGCGTGAAACGCATCTGTTCCATCTACAAGAGCCCGCGCAAGAACGAGATGTACCTCTACGTGCTCAAGGCCGAGGCCCTGACCCGCGTGCCCGAAGGGCTGTTGACGGTATTCGGCCCGCCTGCGCACGCCTTCGACCTGGTGCTCAGCCCGGAGCGCCAACTGGCCCGTGAGGACATCGCCCAGGTGCTGGAGAATCTCGAAAAGCAGGGCTACCACCTGCAGATGCCGCCGCCCGAAGAGGATTACATCGAGCATTTGCCGGACGAGCTACTGCGTCGCAACGACCCGGTCTGAACCATGCGCCTGCTGATTGCCGAAGCGGATCATGCCTATTACGCAGAGCGTATTCGTGCCGCGCGCCCCGAACTCGATCTGTTCGCCAGCGACGATCCCAAGGCGCTGGCGGCTGCTGCTGTCGATCGCTCGCTGTGGCTGGGCGAGCCCTCGCTGTTGGCGCCGCTGTTGCGTCAGGGCCTGCGCCCGCAGTGGCTGCAGTCGACCTGGGCTGGCATCACGCCGCTGTTGGCCAGCGACTTGCCACGCGATTATCGCTTGAGCCGGGCGGTGGGCATCTTTGGCCAGGTGATGGCCGAGTACGTGCTGGGCCACCTGTTGGCTCACGAGCGACGCCTGTTCGAGCGCCAGCAGGCACAACGCGAGCAGCGCTGGGCGCCAATGCTGCCGCGCAGCCTGGCCGGCCGGCGGGTGCTGATCGTCGGCTGTGGTGATATCGGCCAGGCCGTGGCCGGCTTTCTCGCCCCCTTTGGCGTCGAGTTGCGTGGCGTGGCCAGCCAGGCGCGTGAGCAGGCGCCATTCGCCGAGGTGGCAGCCATGTCGGGGTTACCACGGCTGGTGGGCTGGGCCGATTTCGTCATCAATCTGCTGCCCGATACGCCGACGACCCGTGATCTCTACGACGCCCGGCTGCTGGCGGGCTTTCGTCCCGAGGCGCTGCTGATCAATGCTGGGCGTGGCAGCTCGCTGGTCGAGGCGGATCTGCTCGCGGCCCTGCAGCAGGGAGCCCTGGCGGGGGCGGTTATCGACGTTTGCCGTGAGGAGCCCCTACCACAGGGACATCCGTTCTGGACGGCGCCAAACCTGCTATTGACCGGCCATAGCGCTGCACCGACCGACCCGAGCCTGATGAGCGGGCTGTTTCTCGACAACCTGGCATGCTGGCAGGCCGGTGATCCATTGCGAGGCGAAGTGGATTTCGCCCGTGGTTACTGAGCGCAGAGCCCTTGGCCTGTTACGGGCCAGGGGCTAGACTGCCGCGCTTTTCCCGCCCGAATCCGTACATTGGTCATGGCCACTTCCACCGAACCCTTCTGGAAACGTAAGACCCTCGCCCAGCTCGATGCAGGCGAGTGGGAGTCGCTGTGCGATGGCTGTGGCCTGTGCTGCCTGCAGAAGCTCGAGGATGAGGACGACGGCGCCGTCTATTACACGCGCATCGCCTGCAAACTGCTGGATCTGCAAAGCTGCCGCTGCAGCGACTATCCCAACCGCTTTACGCATGTACCGGACTGCATCCAGCTCACCCCGGCGCAGGCCGATCAGTTCAAGTGGCTGCCGCCGACCTGTGGTTATCGCCTGGTCAGCGAAGGCAAGGATCTGCCGCCTTGGCATCACCTGGTCTGCGGCGACCCCGAGGCGGTGCATGCCGAGCGTATCTCCCAGGCCGGTCGCATGCTCAGCGAGAACGAGGTGGCCGAGGATGATTGGGAAGAACATCTGATTTTTCGCGCCGGTTGATTAATCCCAGCCCTCGTGGCAAATCTGTCCGCCGCCCCACGGAATTGGCGCGTGGCGCGGCTGTCTCAAGGCCAACTGCCCTTCGTGCATCAGGAGTCCTGCATGCTGTCTTCGTCTCGTTTGCCGCTGTATTCGTCCCTGCTGTTGTTGAGTCTCAGCCTGCCGACCTGGGCAGCGACACAGAAAGTCGATCTGGATTATCGGGTGCGCTTCCTGCCGGAGAGCGATCAGGCCGAGGTCAGTATCACCCTGGAGAAGGGCGAGCATGTGCGCAGCCTGGATTTCAACCTGGGCAAGCAGGGCCGCTACAGCGACTTCAAGGCTGACGGTCAATGGGCCGAAGACGCTGGGCGTGGCAAATGGCAGCCGGGCAAGGGCAAGAGCACCCTGAGCTATCGCGTACTGATCGATCACCAGCGCAAGCCGGGTCGTTACGATGCGCGTATGACCAAGGGTTGGACCCTGCTGCGGGGTGACGATCTGGTACCGCCGGCGGCGCTCGACATGGCAGACAAGACGGACCTGGTGGCGCGCCTGCAGTTCGACCTGCCCAAGGACTGGAAAAGCGTCGAGACCGGCTGGCCACGGATCGGCAAGAACCGTTTCCGTATCGACAACCCGCAGCGCAAGTTCGACCGCCCGACCGGCTGGATGCTGGCCGGCAAACTGGGCACGCGGCGCACCCAGCTGGGTGATACCGAGGTGGCGATTTCCGCGCCGGTGGGCGAGGGTATGCGCCGCATGGACATCATGACCTTCCTCACCTTCGTCTGGCCGCAGATCCAGCAGGTGTTCCCGCGCGACCCCGCCAAACTGCTGATCGTTGGCGCTGGTGACCCGATGTGGCGCGGTGGCCTGTCGGCTTCCAACTCCTACTACATGCACGCGGATCGTCCGTTGGTCAGCGAGAATGGCACCAGTTCCCTGGTGCACGAGCTGGTACACGTGTTCGGGCGCATCTATGCACGGGATCGCAGTGACTGGATCGCCGAGGGCCTGGCCGAGTATTACTCCATCGAGCTGATGCGCCGCGCCGGCGGTGTCAGTCAGGAGCGCTACCAGAAGATTCGCGAGCAACTGATTAGCTGGAGCAAGCCTGTCACCAGCCTGCGCACCGACAACTCCAATGGTGCGGTCACCGCACGTGCCGTGTTGCTGTTGCAGGAGCTGGATCGGGAAATCCGTCAGAAGACCAAGGACAAGGGCAACCTGTCCCTGGATGACGTGACCCGTGGCCTGATGCGCCTGGACAAGGTGAGCACCAAGGACTTCATCGACATCACCGAGAACGTCATTGGTGGCCCGTCGAAGACCCTGGACACGCGTTTGCTGCGTTGAGTGTCAGCGCTCCGGTCTCGAGTCAGAACAAGGGGCCGGAGCGGGTGTTGTTACCTTTGGCCATGCGGTCGTAGAGCACCACGTTGACCGTGGCTGCAAGGTTCATGCAGCCCTGGGTCGGGATGTACACCACTTCACCGCCACACCAGTCGAGAATTTCCTGCTGCAGTGAACCGTCTTCCGGGCCGAAGATATACAGCGCTCTGTCCGGATGGGTGTAGGCGGGCAGGGCGCGGGCGTCATCGACCAGTTCCACCGCCACCGGTGTGCAGCCCAGCGGCAGGATCTTGCGCAGATCGTCGATGTTGATCAGCGGGATGTCCTGGTGAACCTTCTTGGTGTCGGTGATGAAATCCTTGGCGCGATCGTAACGGGTGCCGGTGTAGAACACCGAACTGACGCCATAACAGCCTGCCGCACGCATGATGGAGCCGACGTTTTCCGGCGATTTCGGATTGAACAGGCCGATGCAGGCGTATCTCTTGTTGGCCACGGTGGCACTCGCAAAAGCACCGATTATACGGCGCCGAGCGCCACGCCCTAGTCCTTTTTCAGCAGGCTGGCCAGATCGCCAAAGGCCTTGTAGGTCGATTTGGCAGCCTGCGGGCTGGCAGTGGAGCCTTCGGCGAAATACTGCTGATCGGTGTAGCGCGAGTGTTCGTTGTCATGACAGAACAGACACAGCAGCTCCCAGTTGGAGCCATCGGCCGGGTTGTTGTGGTGGTTGTGATCGCGGTGATGCACGGTCAGTTCGCTCAGGCGCTTGCCAGAAAACTCGCGTGCGCAGCGACCGCAGACGTGGGGATACATTTTCAACGCTTTCTGCCGGTAGCCTTCTTCGGCCTGGGCGGACAGGTAGTAGCGGTTGTTGCTGGTGCTCATGGCAGAACCTGTGATCGGAAAGGTGGTGAACGCTTGACTGCAGATGTTGCCAGAATAGAACGAAAGCCAGTCGAGCAGGAGAGCCATCATGCGTATGTCCATTCTCGTCGCGATGATCCTGGCGTCCAGTTTCGCTTCGCTGACCTGGGCGCAGCAACCCATGCGCATGCCTTCCTCAGCACAGCCCGGTGCGCCGGGCACGGCAACGCCACAGCCCTATGGCCAGCCGTCGATACCGATGCCGAGCAAGCGCCAGGGCTCGCCACCTCTTTTGCCGCCGCCCCAGGGGCAAACGCTCCCCGGCAGCGCGCCGAAGTCCAGGGGTGATCAGCCGATTCCGCAGCTCGATCAGCAACTGCGTCGTAACAGCCAGGGGCTGGAAGGGCAGCGTAAGGGGCAATGACGTAGGAGTGGCTTCAGCCGCGATCCCGGGGCTTCGCGACTGAAGCGGAATGCACCCAACCGCTCCTACGCGTGCGCTATCTCAAGCACACGAAGCACAAACGCATATTCCAGCGCTACGTCCTTGATGCCCTGATAACGCCCGCTCATGCCACCGTGGCCGGCGCCGAGGTCGGTCTTGAGCAGCAGCATATTGTCGTCGGTCTTGTTCGCGCGCAGCTTGGCGACCCATTTGGCGGCTTCCCAGTACTGCACTCGACTGTCGTTGTAGCCGGCCACTGCCATGATCGCCGGATAGGCTTGCGCACGCACGTTCTCGTAGGGGGCATAGGCCTTGATGCGCGCGAAGACTTCTGGCTGGTTCGGATCGCCCCATTCGTCGTACTCGGTCACCGTCAGCGGCAGATCGGGGTTGAGCATGGTGTTGAGCACGTCGACGAAAGGCACCTCGGCGATGGCGGCAGCGAATAACTCGGGGCGCTGGTTGAGCACCGCGCCGATCAGCAGACCGCCGGCGCTGCCGCCGCTGATCGCCAGTTGCGCGGAGGTGGTCAGGCCTTCTGTGATTAGACGTTCGGCGCAGGCGATGAAGTCGTCGAAGCTGTTCTGCTTGTGCTCCAGCTTGCCGTCGCGATACCAGGCTTCGCCCATCTCGCCGCCGCCGCGTACATGGGCGATGGCGAAGATGAAGCCGCGCTCCAAGAGGCTCAGGCGGGCGTGGGAGAACCAGGGGTCGAGGCTTTCGCCGTAGGCGCCATAGCCATAGAGGTAGAGCGGTGCCGGTTGAGCGGCGGCGAACACGTCGCGGCGCGCCACCAGGCTGATGGGCACCTGCGTGCCGTCGGCTGCCGTTGCCCACAGGCGGCGGCTTTCGTAGGCCTCGGCATCGAACGGGCCTTCCACCGGGGTCTGCTTGAGCACCTGTTGTGCGCCCGTGGCCAGCTCAAGCTGGCGAATCTGTGCCGGACGGCCGAGCGCTTCGTAGCGCAGGCGAATCGCCGGGCTGTGAAATTCCAGGCTGTCCTGCACGTACAGGCTGTAAGCGGCGTCCGGCAGTTGCACGCGGTAGGCGGCTGCACCTTGTAGCAGCACTTCAAGAATAGGCAGGCCGCCCTCGCGCAGGGCGAGGACGATGGCGCGCTGGCTGAGTGTGGCGCCTTCGAGCATCACCTGAGGGTCGTGAGCGCGTATCTCGCGCCAGTGTGGGCGCTGCGGAGAGGTCTCGTCGGCACTGTAAAGGGCGAAGTTGATGCCGCTCTGGTTGCTGCGGATCAGCCAGCACCACTGACCGTCGAGCATGCCGTGGTCAGCGTCGTACTCGTGGCCTTCCTCGCGCGGCGCCAGGCAGGTAAAGGCGGCTTCAGGGGTTGCAGCGTCCAGCACCCAGACTTCGCTGGTGGTCTTGCTGCCCAGTTGCAGGATCAACTGGCGCTCGGAGCTGGAGCGGTAGCAGTGCAGGAAGAAGCGCCCATCGGCCTCCTCGAACACCGCTTCGGCGTCGAGTGTGCCGAGGCGGTGGCGATACAGCTTGTAGGGGCGATGGGTGTCGTCCAACTCGGTGAAGAACAGGGTCTGGCTGTCGTTCGCCCAGGTCATGCTGCCGTCGCAGTCGTCGAAGGGCAGTTCGCTGATTTCGTCGCTGGCCAGTTCCTTGACGAACAGGCGATAAATCTCGTCGCCGCTGGTGTCCAGGCTGTAGGCCAGGCGCTGCTGGTCGGGACTGATGCTGAAGGCACCCACCGAGAGAAAGCCGCCGTCTGCCAGGGCGTTGGGGTCGAGCAGCAGGGTTTCGCTGGGGGCGTCGGGCGTCAGCGAGCCGTCCGTCGGGCGGCGGCAGCGATAATGCCGAGGATATTCGTCGCCGGCTGTGGTGCGCTGGTAGTAGAGGTAGTCGCCCCAGGGAGTGGGCAACGACAGGTCGGTTTCGCGGATGCGTCCCTTGATCTCTTCGAACAGGGCCTCACGCAACCCCTGCTGTGGGGCGAGAACAGCCTCGAGGTAGGCATTTTCTGCCTGCAGATAGGCAAGCACCTCGTCGCTGTCACGGTTCTCCAGCCAGCGATAGGGATCGTTGCCGGCTTGCTGGCGGGCGAGGGGGGCAGAGGGCATGGTGAGCTCCAGAACGAAGGGGCGCCGCATCGGGCAAAAGCCGTTATCATAAGCGCCCCTTTGCCAGACCTGCCACGCCGGCCCTGCTTATGATGAACGAAAACGACTACCTCCTGGCCTGGGCCGCCTATGGCTTCGCAGCCCTGGGTTGCCTGCTGGTATGGATGCGCATGACCCGCTGGATGTGGCGCTATGCCCGCGAGCCGTTGCGCGTAATGGTGGCCGTCCTGCTGTTCAGCCCGACCATCGTCGATCCGGCGCGCGAGCTCTTCGCCCCGGCCATCGCCATCACCGCCATGGATGTGCTGCTCAAGGTCGGCAACAACGCCTGGCGGGCGGTCGCCGATCTCACTCTCTATGCACTGATCGCCTTTGCCGTGTACCTGGTGTTCGTCGCCATCCGCTGGCCTATCGAGCGCTGGTGGCAAGGGCGCCGGGATGAGCGTGGCGAGACCGGTCACGAAGATCCGCGAACCCTGCGTGAACGCATGGAAGATGACGAGGATGAACCGCTGCCGCGAGGCTATGCCCGTGAGCGCGGCGGTCGTCTGGAGCCGCGTATCTAGCACTGCGCCCCTTGCGCCTGTTCAGGCAGGCGTTCAGCATGGTGACCTCGTGGACAGGAGGTCACCATGGCGTGTGTGTTCTGTGCTATCGCCGAGCAGGAATTGCCGGCCCATCGTCTGTACGAGGACGACGACTTCATGGTGCTATTGGATATCTTCCCGATGCGCCCGGCCCATGTGTTGATCGTCAGCCGTGTGCATGCGCCTTTTTTGCGTGACCTGCCGCCAGCGGTGCGTGACCGGCTGCTGGCGTTGTCCGAACGGGTTGCGGCGGCGCTGCGACGTGCAGGGTATGGCCGCGCGGGGATCAATCTGCTGATCAACGACGGCCCGGACGCCAACCAGCACGTTCCCCATGTACATCTGCATCTGATTCCGCGTCGCCCAGGCGACTTGCCGGCGCTGATCTGGCGTCTGCTGGTGCGTTTCCTGCCGGGTGGACGCAAGCGTCTCGAGGCGCGCCTGTCGAATGAAGCCCAATGCCTGCGCCGGGCCTTGGCTGAGGAGAGCTGAATAATGTGCGAACTGCTCGGCATGAGCGCCAATGTCCCCACCGATATCGTCTTCAGCTTCACCGGGCTGATGCAGCGTGGCGGCCGTACTGGCCCGCACCGTGACGGCTGGGGCATCGGCTTCTACGAGGGGCGCGGCTTGCGCCTGTTCCAGGATCCGCGTGCGAGCAGTGAATCGGAGGTGGCGCAGTTGGTGCAACGCTACCCGATCAAGAGCGAGGTGGTGATCGGCCATATCCGCCAGGCCAATGTCGGCCAGGTCTGCCTGGTCAACACCCATCCCTTCAGCCGTGAGCTCTGGGGGCGGCATTGGTGCTTCGCGCACAACGGTCAGTTGGCTGGGTTGGTCGGGGCACAGAGCTTCTATCGCCCGGTGGGTGATACCGATAGCGAGGCGGCGTTCTGCGATCTGCTCAACCGCGTGCGCCGCGCCTTCCCCGAGCCGGTTGGCGTCGAGGTGCTGCTGCCGGTGTTGGTGGCCGCTTGCGCCAGTTATCGTCAACTTGGCGTGTTCAACTGCCTGCTCAGCGATGGCGACTGGCTGTTCAGCTTCTGCTCGAGCAAGCTGGCGCACATCACCCGGCGTGCGCCCTTTGGGCCGGCGCAACTGAAGGATGCTGATCTGAAGGTGGACTTCCAGGCGGAAACCACGCCCAACGACGTGGTCACCGTGGTTGCCACCGAGCCTTTAACGGATAACGAGCAATGGTCGCTGTATCAGCCGGGCGAATGGCGGCTCTGGCGTCGTGGCGAGTGCATCGCCAGCGGTAAGGCCTGATCGATAGCGCGTGGAAATTCCTCGGGAGGGAAGGATGTTCAGAAGTTACCTGCGGTTGGTGCTGTTCGCGATAGGCCTGCTGGCCGGCGTTCAGGTGCCGGGTTTCATCGACGACTACGCCAAGCGTGTCGAGGCGCACCGGCTGGAGTCGCAGCAGAGCCTGCAGGGCTTCCGTGACACGGCGCAGCGTTTCTTCAAAGGCGATCTGGATGCCTTGGTAGCGCACTATCGCGTCAGCAACGATCCAGTGATGCAGAGCGACGCCCGCAGCGTCGGCAACCTGGTGCAGCGTGCGGCCTTGCTCGACGAGGAATGGCAGGCCATGCAGGGCGGCGAGCTTGCCAAGGCCTGGCATCTGGCGACCGGAGCGGATACCGAACTGTTCAAGGAAACCCTCGACGCCTACCGCTATCAGGTACTGCTGACCCCTGGCGCCATTACCTGGGGCGTAATCAGTGCCTTTCTGCTGGCCTGGTGCATGGAGCTTCTGGCGCTGGCTGTTGGCTGGATGTTTGGTGCCGGGCGTACACGTCGCACGCAGCAGCGGCACTGGCGCTAATCGCAGAAAACAGCAGGCCGCGATGGCGGGCGGGTCGCAAAAAGTTGCGCTGGTTCGCCTGTGGCCGGATCGAGCCGTGGTAATGTAACGCCTCGTTACATTTACCCACCCCGCCGTTATGGAGTTTCCATGTCGATCAAGGATTCGATCCTGGCTGCCGCATTGGCCGCCTTCCTACCATTCCTGTCTTTTGCTCACGCTGATGATGCGCCAGCCGAGGACAGCGTCGTCGAAGAAAGCGTACAGGCCGATGAAGGTGTACAGGGCATCGACCCGGAGGCCTTCGTCGCCAGCCTGAACTTCCAGCACGGCCGCATTGTGCTGGGCAATGATCTTGCGACCCTCAACCTGCCCGACTCGCTGGTGTTTCTCGATAGCGAGAACGCTCAGCGCCTGCTGGTTGACGGTTGGGGCAACCCGCCGGATGACGTCCCGCCGCTGGGCATGATCCTGCCGGCTGGCATTTCGCCGCTGGCCGACGAGTCCTGGGGTGTGACGGTCGAGTACGAAGAGAGCGGCTACGTATCCGACGAGGACGCCGCTGATATCGACTACGCCGACATGCTCAAGGACATGAAGGCCGACATGCGCGAGTCCAACGCCTGGCGTGAGGAAAACGGCTACGAGACGGTGCAACTGATTGGTTGGGCCGCCGAGCCGCGCTATGACGCCGAAGGCAAGAAGCTGCACTGGGCCAAGGAGCTGAAGTTCGGCGACAGCGACACCAACACCCTCAACTACAACATTCGCGTGCTGGGCCGTAAGGGCGTACTGGTGCTGAACTTCGTCGCCAATATGGATCAACTGGCCGAAATCGAAGCCAATGTGCCGGCGGTACTGGCTGCGACCGAATTCAATCCGGGCCAGCGCTACGCCGAGTTCAACCCCGATCTGGACACCGTCGCCGCCTATGGTCTGGGCGCGCTGGTGGCCGGCAAGGTAGCCGCCAAGACCGGTCTGCTGGCCATGCTGCTGGTGCTGTTGAAGAAGTTCTGGATCGTGCCGGTGCTGCTGTTCGGCTGGCTGGGCAAGCGCCTGGGCCTGCGCAAGAAGGAAGACGTGAGCGAACAAGCCAGTGCTCCGGTCGCGCCCGTGGCAGCGGCTGCCGAGAGCAAGCCGGAAGAACCGCTGCAGGCGCCTGCGCAGACGGTGATGGATCTGAACAAGCCGGATGACGCCGACAAGCGCTGAGTTCGAACCCATAAAAACGCCGCGAACCCTGTAAAGGATTCGCGGCGTTTTTCGTTGTGGGCGGGCTTACTTGGACAGGTACTTCATCCCGTCTTCCAGGCCCTGCAGGGTCAGCGGGTACATGCGATCTTCGATCAGCTCGCGTACCAGGCCGGTGGAGGCGGTGTAGTTCCAGGTGTCCTTGGGGTAGGGGTTGATCCAGATGATCTTCTTGAACTTCTCGGTGAAGCGCTTCATCCAGACGTAGCCGGCTTCCTCGTTCCAGTGCTCGACGCTGCCGCCCGCCTGGGTGATCTCGTAGGGCGCCATGGCTGCGTCGCCGACGAACACCACCTTGTAGTCGGCGCCGTACTTGTGCAGCAGATCCATCGTCGAGGTGCGTTCGCTGGTGCGGCGCAGGTTGTTCTTCCACACGCTCTCGTAGATGAAGTTGTGGAAGTAGAAATACTCCAGGTGCTTGAACTCGGTCTTGCAGGCCGAGAACAGCTCCTCGCAGACCTTGACGTGGGCGTCCATCGAGCCGCCGATATCCAGCAGCAGCAGGAGCTTGACCGTATTGCGGCGCTCCGGGCGCATCTGGATGTTGAGCAGACCGCCGTCTTTCGCCGTGTGGTCGATGGTGCCGTCCAGATCCAGTTCTTCGGCCGCACCCTGACGGGCGAACTTGCGCAGGCGGCGCAGCGCCACCTTGATGTTGCGCGTGCCCAGCTCGACCTGATCGTCGAGGTTCTTGTACTCGCGCTGATCCCACACCTTGACGGCCTTGCCCTGGCGCTTGCCGGCATCGCCAACGCGAATGCCTTCCGGGTTGAAACCGCCGGAGCCGAACGGGCTGGTGCCGCCGGTGCCGATCCACTTGTTGCCACCGGCGTGCTTTTCCTTCTGCTCTTCGAGGCGCTTCTTGAACTCCTCGATCAGCTTGTCCAGGCCGCCGAGGCTCTGGATCTGCGCCTTTTCCTCGTCGGTCAGCAGGCGCTCGAATTCCTTGCGCAGCCACTCCTCGGGAATCATCGCCTCGATGTGCTGGTTGAGGTTCTGCAGGCCATTGAAGTAGGCACCGAAGGCGCGGTCGAACTTGTCGAAGTGGCGTTCGTCTTTGACCAGAATCGCCCGTGCCAGGTAGTAGAACTCGTCCATGTCGGCGAACACGACGTTGTGCTTGAGCGCGTTGATCAGGTCGAGCAACTCGCGCACCGACACCGGCACCTTGGCCGCGCGCATTTCGTTGAACAGGTTGAGCAGCATTTATCTGTGCCCTCGGAATTATCCGTTGATGCCGTCGGCATCATGCTTGCCAGCCTGGCGGCTGGTTGGTGGGTTACGCTTCGCTAACCCACCCTACAAAGGCGCTGGCCGACGCGCAGCCGCCCGTTTATCGGGATGCTCGGCGGGTCATGAAGGCCAGGCGCTCGAGTAGCTGTACGTCCTGCTCGTTCTTCACCAGCGCACCAGCCAGCGGCGGGATGGCCTTGGTCGGGTCGCGTTCGCGCAGCACGGCTTCGCCGATGTTGTCGGCCATCAGTAGCTTGAGCCAGTCGACCAGCTCGCTGGTCGAGGGCTTCTTCTTCAGGCCCGGCACCTTGCGCACGTCGAAGAACACGTCCAGCGCCTCGGCCACCAGCTCGCCGCTGATGTTGGGGTAGTGCACGTCGACGATCTTCTTCAGCGTGTCGCGATCAGGGAAGGCGATGTAGTGGAAGAAGCAGCGACGCAGGAAGGCGTCCGGCAGCTCCTTCTCGTTGTTCGAGGTGATGATGATGATTGGGCGCTGCTTGGCCTTGATCGTCTCGTCGGTCTCGTAAACGTAGAACTCCATCTTGTCGAGTTCCTGCAACAGGTCGTTGGGGAACTCGATGTCGGCCTTGTCGATCTCGTCGATCAGCAGGATCACGCGTTCGTCGGACTCGAACGCCTCCCACAGTTTGCCTTTCTTGATGTAGTTGCGAACGTCGTGAACCTTGTCGGAATCGAGCTGCGAGTCGCGCAGGCGGCTGACCGCATCGTATTCGTAGAGGCCCTGGTGTGCCTTGGTGGTGGATTTGATGTGCCAGGTGATCAGGCGGGCGCCGAAGGCCTCGGCCAGTTGCTCGGCGAGCATGGTCTTGCCGGTACCCGGCTCACCCTTGACCAGCAACGGGCGCTGCAGGGTGATGGCGGCGTTGACCGCGAGCTTGAGGTCGTCGGTGGCGACGTAGGACTGGGTGCCTTCGAACTTCATCGGAAAATCCTCGGAACGGTAACGCGCGGGGCCGGCCCGCAGCAAAAATTCAGAACGCGACTATAACGCGCTGCTTTGGTGGCTGTGAACGCAGACGCAGTATTCAGTCACTGAATGGCGAGTCACCCTGCTTTCGGTCTGCTGGCTGGACGCGCGTCAGGCCGCGGCATAGGCTTGGAGCTTTTCCTGCCCGCAAGGACTTCCATCATGAGTCGTATCTTCGCAGACAACGCCCAGGCCATCGGCAACACGCCGCTGGTGATGATCAACCGCCTGGGCCCGAAAGGCGTGACCATCCTGGCCAAGATCGAAGGCCGTAACCCGGCGTATTCGGTGAAGTGCCGCATCGGCGCCAGCATGATCTGGGATGCCGAGGATCGCGGCGTGCTCAAGCCGGGCATGACCATCGTCGAGCCGACCTCGGGCAACACCGGCATCGGCCTGGCCTTCGTCGCTGCCGCGCGCGGCTACAAGCTGATTCTGACCATGCCGGCGTCGATGAGCCTGGAGCGACGCAAGGTGCTCAAGGCCCTCGGAGCCGAGCTGGTACTGACCGAGCCGGCCAAGGGCATGAAGGGCGCCATCGAGAAGGCCAACGAGCTGGTTGCCGCCAACCCCGATTACTTTCTGCCGCAGCAGTTCGAAAACCCGGCCAACCCGGCCATCCACGAGAAGACCACCGGTCCTGAAATCTGGCGTGATACCGATGGCGCCATCGACGTGCTGGTCTCTGGCGTCGGCACCGGCGGCACCATCACCGGTGTTTCGCGCTATATCAAGCAGACCCAGGGCAAGCCGATCCTCTCGGTGGCGGTGGAGCCGGTGGGCTCGCCGGTGATCAGCCAGACCCTGGCCGGTGATGAGGTCAAGCCGGCGCCGCACAAGATCCAGGGCATTGGCGCCGGCTTCGTGCCGAAGAACCTCGACCTGGCCATGGTCGACCGGGTCGAGCAGGTCAATGATGACGATGCCAAGTCCATGGCCCTGCGCCTGATGCGCGAAGAGGGCATTCTCTGCGGCATTTCCTGTGGTGCAGCGATGATGGCGGCCGTGCGCCTGGCGGAGAGGCCGGAAATGCAGGGCAAGACCATCGTGGTGATCCTGCCGGACTCCGGTGAGCGTTACCTGTCGAGCATGTTGTTCAGCGACATGTTCACCGAGCAGGAGCTGCAGCAGTAAGTAGGTGCAGGCGTAGGGTGGATGTCGCTTTTCACATCCACCGCTTGGGTGGATCGATAAAGCGCGATCCACCCGTTCTGAATGGCCGCTTTTCGTAGGAGCCCCGCCTCGGGGCGACGCTATTCGAGTTCGCGCTGCCCAGATTCGCGGCGGGGCGCCGCTCCTACAGGTTCGTGGTTCCGCAAGGCCTCTGGTTTTTCATCGCTTGTTTCCCGGATTTCATCCGGGCTACGTTTTTGCCACGCTCGGGCGCACTACCAGCCACAGGGCCAGGGCGATCAGCACGCAGCCGGGCAGGTAGTCCCAGCTCAGTGGCTCGCCCAGCAGTAACGCGCCCCACAGCACGCCGAATGGCGGAATCAGAAATGTGGTGGTGCTGGCCTTGATCGGGCCGATATCGGCCAGCAGGCGGAAATACAGCACGTAGGCGAAGGCCGTGCACAGCAGGCCGAGACCGGCCAGCGACAGCCATACCTCGATACCACCCCAGCTTGCTGGTGGCTGCAGGGCCAAGCTGCCGGCCAGCAGTGGCAGCAGGAACAGGCTGGCGCCAAGCAGACTGGCGAAGGCGGTCAGGCGGTTATCCAGGCCGCCTTGCTGGCCGATCCAGCGCCGGGTCAGGAAACCGGCGAAGCCATAGCAGGTGGTGGCCACCAGGCACGCGCCGGCGCCCAGCAACAGCTGCAGGTCGAAGGCCACCGGGCCGGTGCGGGTCAGCACCGCCACCCCTAAAAGGCCGATGAACACGCCCGTGGCCTTGCTCTGGGTAATGCCCTCATGGAAGAACAACGCACCGATCAGCACGCCCATCAGCGGCGTGGTGGCGTTGAAGATCGCCGAATAACCGGCTGGCAGGATCAGCGCCGCCAGGCAGTACATGGCCGAGGGCAGGCCGGCGTTGATCACGCCGAGCACCAGGCAGATGCGAAACTTGCCGCGAAAATCCCAGCCCGTTCTCAGCAGCAGGAGTACAGCGAGCAAACCCAGCGTGCCGAAACTGGCACGGAAGAAGGCGGTTGGCATGCTGCCCAGTACCGGCGCGGCAACGCGCATGAAGAGGAAGCTGGCGCCCCAGATGGCGGCGAGCAGCAACAGGCGGAAGAGGTCGGCGGTACGCAAGGCGAAGTATCCGGCAGGGTGGGGGCGAGAGTGTTGCCGCTGGGCGAGACGCTGGCAATCCACATTGCGCTTTTGAATGCCTGCACAGGGCATTGTCGCAGGAGCGCGTGGGAGGGGCTTTAGCCGCGACGGGCGATTGCCGATTGCATCGAGCCCCATGTTGTCGGCTAAGCTCGGCTGATCATGGCGGACGAGGCATGGGTAATGGGACAGCACTGGCCGGCTGGCGAGATCGCTCAGTTGATCCTCGAGGGTTTCGATGACTATCGCGAGCAGTTTCGGCTGATCACCGATGGCGCCCGTGCCCGTTTCGAGCACGCGCAGTGGCAGGCTGCGCAGCAAGCGTCGGCGGCGCGCATCAATCTGTACGAAGAGAAGGTGGCGCAGACCCGTGATCGGCTGCAGCAGGGCTTCGAAGCCGGATTGCTGGAGGTGGGCCAGTGGCCGTTGGTGAAAAGTGCCTACATCACTCTGATCGACCTGCGTTTCGACGATGAGCTGGCAGAGACCTGGTTCAACTCGATCTTCTGCAGCCTGTTCAGTCATGACCTGATCAGCGACGGCTGCATGTTCATCCATACCACTCGGCCATCGTTGCGCGGCCGTCCGGGTGGCGCCCAGACCCGCAGCTACCGGCCCATGGGTGAGTTGGGTGCGACCCTGCAGGCGATCTTCGACGACTATCGTTTCGACGTGCCCTACCAAGACCTGCCGCGCGATCTGCAACGTCTGGAAGAACAGCTGCGTGCCAGCCTGCCGGATTGGGTGTGCAAGGATCCCGAGCTGTGCATCGAGCTGTTCTCTTCGGTGCTCTATCGCAACAAGGGCGCCTACCTGATCGGGCGCATCTATACCCGCGATGAACAGTGGCCGCTGGCGATTCCCCTGTTGCATCTGGAAGGTCAAGGCATCCAGGCCGATGCGGCGATCACCGACGAGGCGCAGGTGTCGATCATCTTCTCCTTCACCCGCAGCTATTTCATGGTCGACGTGGCTGTTCCCGCCGAGTTCGTCGGCTTTCTCAAGCGCATCCTGCCGGGTAAGCACGTTGCCGAGCTGTACACCTCGATCGGTTTCTACAAGCACGGCAAATCGGAGTTCTACCGCGCGCTGATCGGCCACCTGGCCAGCACCGACGACCGTTTCATCATGGCGCCGGGTGTGCGCGGCATGGTCATGAGCGTGTTCACCCTGCCGGGCTTCAACACCGTATTCAAGATCATCAAGGATCGTTTCGCCCATGCCAAGACGGTGGATCGCAACACGGTGATCGAGAAGTACCGCCTGGTGAAAAGTGTCGACCGGGTAGGGCGCATGGCCGATACCCAGGAGTTCGCCGATTTCCGTTTCCCCAGGGCCAAGTTCGAGCCGGAATGCCTGGCCGAGCTGCTGGAGGTGGCGCCTTCGACCGTGGTGGTGGAGGGCGATACCGTGCTGGTCCGCCACTGCTGGACGGAGCGGCGCATGACCCCGCTCAACCTCTATCTGGAAAGCGCCAACGAGCCACAGGTGCGCGAGGCGCTGGACGATTACGGCCTGGCCATCAAGCAACTGGCAGCGGCCAACATCTTCCCCGGCGACATGCTGCTGAAGAACTTCGGCGTTACCCGCCATGGCCGTGTGGTGTTCTACGACTACGACGAGATCTGCTTTCTCACCGAGGTGAATTTCCGCCGCATTCCGCCACCGCGTTTCCCCGAGGATGAGATGAGTTCGGAGCCCTGGTACTCGGTGGGGCCGATGGACGTGTTCCCCGAGGAGTTTCCGCCGTTCCTGTTTGCCGATATCAAGCAGCGTCAGCTATTCAGCAAGCTGCATGGCAATCTCTATGACGCCAATTACTGGAAGCAATTGCAGGAAGCGATTCGTGCAGGCAAGGTGATCGACGTCTTCCCGTATCGACGCAAGAGCCCGGTAATTTGACCGGGCCTGGTTGAAATCCGCCTTGGCAGACCTAATCTGTTAGCAGACCGTTTAAAAACGTCGGCGAGGCAGGCAAGACAAGGCAAAAACGGCCGAAAAAGCGCAGTTTACGTGTTGTAAATGAGCATTTTGAGGACGTTTTTAACGCAGTATTGCCAACGCAGGTAGTTTTTCAACGGTCTGTTAGGTGAGCCCGGCGGGCTCTTCCCTCAACTTGGCAGGAGGTAGTATCCATGCTCGCCAAGCTGCAAGAACAACTGCAAGCCCTGCTACAGGCCCTTGGCCTCGTCCCGCAGCCCCAGCCCATTCGTATCAGCGAGGCCGAGCAGGAGCGCCTGCGGCGCGAAGCGCGTCAGCGCCGCTGAAGCTTTTCAGGCGAGCCGATGGGCGTCGAACCAGGCGTCTATCAGCTCGTGCATCCGCTGCCCCGAAAAACTCGCGAAATGCCCGCCGTGTACGGTGCATACCGGTAGTTCGCGCAGGCGCGTCAGGCTGTGCGCGTAATCCTCCAGATTCGAATGGTAGGCGTCCTCGATCAGCGGGCCGTCGTAGAGGATGTCGCCGGAAAACAGCGTCTGCGTACTCGCTTCCCACAGGCTGATGCCACCCGGTGAATGGCCGGGTGTGTGCAGCACCTGCAGAACCCGATTGCCCAGATCCAGCACGTCACCATCTTCGATCAGGCGCGTGGCCGGCGCCGCTCGCACGCGGTATTCGGCGTAGCACAGCGGGCAATCCGGGTGCGCCTCGAACATGTCGTCGCCGACGAAGTCCGTCGCCAGGGTATTGGTGCCGTCCGGCGCGGCCAGAATGTCGGCCTCGGCTGGATGCACCAGACGCTCATCGAATTCGTGATGCCCGGCGATATGGTCGAAGTGGCAGTGGCTGGCCACCGCCAGCAGCGGTTTTTCAGTCAGCCAGGGCAGTTGCTCGCGCAGGCTGACCAGGCCGGAGCCGGAGTCGATCAGCACGTCATGTTCGCGCCCCTGCACATGCCACATGTTGCAGCGGTAGAAGGGACGCACGTAAGGCTCGTGGATCAGGCAGATGCCGTCGTGGCGGTGTTCCACCTCGAACCAGCGGTCGCGACTGACGATTTTCATGACGGGGACTTGCCTCATTGGCGGGTTGCACCCGCCCCTACAGATTCGTATGGCGGGTAGGGCGGGTGCAACCCGCCACGATTGTCATCACGCTACGCCAGCTGTGCTCGCGGCACCAGCACCCAGCGACGCAATACCGCGTAGCTGGCAGCGGTAATCAGGAACACCGGCAGCGAAGCCCCCCAGGCCAGCGGCGAGACCCAGCCCCAGTAGTAGGCCAGCACCGCGCCCAGGCCATAGGCAACGAAGGCCGCCGGGTTGAAGCCGTTCAGGTAACGGTAGCGGCCGCCGTCTTCGCTGAGCAGTTCGTCCACCGCGTAGTCGCCCTTGTGGATCAGGAAGTAGTCGGCGATCAGCACGGCGAAGGCCGGGATGAACACGCTGCCGATCACCAGCAGGAAACTCTGGAAATTGTCGAGGATGCCGGGGATCTGCGAGCCGAGGATCGACAGCACGCCGATGGCCAGTGCCGGTTTCCAGAACGGGGTTTTCGGGCTGATGTTGAGGTACGACAGCGAGGCGCTGTAGACACACATGACGTTGGTGGTCATCACCGAGAGGAACACCACGATGGCTGCCGGCAAGCCGAAACCGAAACCGGCCAGCAGCACCGCCGGGTCATAGGTCTGTTCCATGCCAGTGAGCACCGAGAAGCCCGATACCGTGGCGCCCAGGCCCATGGCCAGCAGGGTGGCGGCGACATAGCCGGCCCAGGTGCCGACCGCCGCCACGCCCTGGCTACGGCAGTTGCGGTTGTAGTCGGCGGCCAGCGGAATCCAGGAGAAGGCGGTGGCGATGACGATATCGAAGGCGACACCGGGGGTGATCTCGTTACGCGGCTCGGTGGGCATGGCCAGGAGACTGCCGAACTCGAATTTCTGCCCCATCACGTAGAACACCGCACCGGCCAGCAGGAGCATGCCGATGGCGGCCCAGCGCTCGACCCGCTCGATGCCCAGGTGGCCGCGCAGGGCAATCAGCAGCACCAGGGTTTCGCAGAGGATGGTGAACAGCGGCAGGTTGGAGTAACCGGTCAGGTGCTCCACCGCGTAGTTGAGGCTCATGCCCGCCAGCAGCGCCTGGATCCAGCTCCAGGCCAGCAGGGTCAGTAGGTTGACCAGCGACGGCAGCTTGGCGCCGCGCGAGCCGTAGCTGCCGCGTGCCAGCACCATGGTGGTGAGCCCCGAGCGCTGACCCATCAGGCCGACCAGCACCAGTGGCAGGATGCCGATGCCCGAGCCGATCAGCACGATGAGCATGGCCTGGGTGAATTTCAGATCCGGCACCAGCAGCATGCCGGTGAGGATGGTGGTGACCACCACGTTGGCGCCCAGCCACAGGGCGATGGTGCCGCCCAGGCCGAGACTGCGATGCGCCTGGTCGGTAGGGGCAAGGCCGTCCTGGCCGAAATGCTGGCTGAGATTCTTGAACATGGAACGACTCTCCGATGCTTGATTATTGATGTTGTTGGTACGGCAGTCAGTGATGCAGCTGAGTCTTGTGGTTATGCCCGTAGCCGGATGCAGTCCGGGTGCGGGATGTCGCGGCTAAAGCCCCTCCCACGCAAAGCGAGGCTCCCCTGTGGGAGGGGCTTTAGCCGCGATCAATGTAATCAGGGATGAAAGGGCGCAGCCTCCTGCACTTCGATGATCAAGGGACGGTCTTCAGGCGCGCTACGCAGCAGCTCGGCCAGATGGGTGTGGTCGCGCGCACGCTCGGCGGCGCAGCCAAAACCACGGGCGATGGCCAGCAGATCCGGGGTGTAAATGTCGACGGCAATCGGGGTGATATCGCGGCGCTGCATGTAGCGCTTGATCTCGCCATAGCCGGCGTTGTTCCACAGCAGGACGATAATGCCGACCCGCGCTTCCACGGCGCTGGCCAGCTCGGCGAGGGTGAACTGGATGCCGCCATCGCCCATCAGGCTGATCACCGGTCGCGTCGGTTCGGCCAGCTTGGCGCCGATGGCTGCCGGCAGGCCGTAGCCGAGGGTGCCGTAGCCGGTGGAGGCATTGAACCAGCGCCGCGCGCCGTCCAGTTCGACCAGATGGTTGCCGCTGTACACGGTCTGCGTCGAGTCGCCGACGAAGCGGGCATCGGGCAGCGCATCGAGGATGCAGTCGAACAACTGGCGGTAGTGCGTCCAGCCCGCTAATTCTTCATCGAGCCGCGCCTGTACGGCGGCCGTACGCTGGGCGCCAGGGCTTTCTGCATTGGGCCCGCGCGGATCGAACTCGGCCAGTAGCATGCGCATGGCCACCCGCGCATCGCCCTGAATGGCCAGGTGTGGGGTGAAATTGCGCTGCAGCTGCTGAGCGTCGATGTCGATGCGGATCAGTCGGCCGGGCAGGCGGAAGTCGCCGTCGAACACCACGTCGTAGTCGGTCTCGCCCAGCTCGGTGCCGATGGCCAATACCACGTCGGCCTCCAGCGCCAGGTCGCGCACCGGGCGCAGCGACTGGTTGCTGCCCAGCAGCAGCGGATGGCCCGGCGGTAGCAGGCCCTTGGCATTGATGGTCAGCGCGGTAGGGGCGTCCAATGCGGCGGCCAGGGCGCGGGCTTCGGCCTCGGCGCTAACGCAGCCACCGCCGAGCAGCAGCAAGGGGCGCTCAGCCTGCTTGAGCAGCCCGGCGGCCTCGCGGATCAGCGTGCGGTTCGGTGCCGGGCGGCGCAGCATCGGTCGCGGCGCCAGAGGCATGTGCGTAGCGTCGGCGGTGATGATGTCCAGCGGCAGCTCGATATGCACCGGGCGCGGCCGCTCACCCTCGAATACGGCGAAGGCACGGGCCAGCACACCGGGCAGTTCCTCGACGCTCATCAGGGTGTGACTGAAGGCAGTGACGCCTGCCGTCATCGCCCGCTGGTTGGGCAATTCGTGCAGATAGCCCTTGCCCAGGCCCAGGCGCGACCGCTCGTTGACGCTGGAGATCACCAGCATCGGGATCGAGTCGGCGTAGGCCTGGCCCATGGCGGTGAGGATATTGGTCATCCCCGGCCCGGTGATGATGAAGCACACGCCCGGCTTGCCCGAGACGCGCGCGTAGCCGTCAGCCATGAAACCGGCGCCCTGTTCGTGGCGTGGGGTGACATGGCGGATGCCGCTGGCCGGCAGGCCACGGTAGAGCTCCACGGTATGCACGCCGGGAATGCCGAACACGGTGTCGACACCCCAGGCTTCGAGTTGCCTGACGAGAAATTCGCCGCAGGTGGTCATGGGCTGCTTCCTTCCGCACGGGACAGATAAAGGGGCGAAGGTGAGTGCATCACCTTCGCCGAATCCCGCCCGAGGGCGGGCATTGCATGAGGCGTTTCAGAGCGCATGGCTGACTGCTGCGCTACGTGGCGACAGCAGGCTGGCGACGAAGAAGGTCGCGGTGCCGACCGCCAGGCTGTAGTAGATCGGCGTATTGGCATCCAGGCCGTCGAGGAACATGAACAGCGCCGCAGTCAGGCTGCCGCACAGCATGCTGAGGGTGGCGGCGAAGGTGCTTGCGCGCTTGAAGTAGATCGCGCCCAGCAGGGGCACCAGCATGCCGCCGACCAGCAGGTTGTAGGCCAGGGTCAGGGCGCTGATCACGTCACTGACGACCAGGGCGATGGCCAATACGACGACGCCGAGCAGCAGGGTAAACACGCGGTTCTTGTGCACGTCGCCGTCCTCGTCCCGGCCACCGAACAGCGGCCACAGATCCTGCGCGGCGGTAGTCGAAGCCGCCAGCAGGCCGGCGCTGGCGGTGGACATCAGGGCGGCCAGGGCGGCGGCAATGACCAGTCCACGGACGCCGTCCGGCAGGCTGTGCTGGACGATGCTGGCGAAGGCGTTGTTGACGTTGTCCAGCTCAGGCAGCAGCACCTTGGCGGCCATGCCGATCAGCGCGGCGGCCAGGCCATAAAGCACGCAGTACAGGCCGGCGGTGGTGCCTGCGATGCGGGCGACACGTTCGCTACGTGCGGTGAACACGCGTTGCCAGATGTCCTGGCCAATGAAGATGCCGAGGAAGTAGATCAGGAAGTAGGTGACGATGGTGTCCCAGCCGATGCTGGTGAAGGAGAAGTAGCTGGCCGGCAGGGTGGCGACCAGGGCATCCCAGCCGCCGGCATCGCTGATCGACAGCGGCATGAGGATGAACACTAGGCCGACGGTCATGATCAGGAACTGGACGATATCGGTGAGCGTCAGCGACCACATGCCGCCTATGGTCGAGTAGGCGACCACGATGCCGCCGCCGACCAGGATGGCGACCCAGAACGGCATGCCGAACAGCACCTGCATCACGGTGCCGATGGCGATGGTCGAGGTGGCTGCGATCATCAGCGCGTAGACCAGCATGATGACGGCGCTGGCGTGGCGTGCGGTCGGGTTGTAGCGGCGCTCCAGCACTTGGGTGACGGTGTAGATCTTCAGTTTCAGCAGCGGTTTGGCCAGCAGCAGGCTGATACCGACGATGCCCAGGCCCAGCGCGGCGCACAGCCAGAAGCCGGAAATGCCGTACACGTAGCCGAGGCGTACCGTGCCGATGGTGGAAGCGCCGCCGAGCACGGTGGCGGCCATGGTGCCGAGGTAGAAGCCAGGGCCTAGGTTGCGGCCGGCGACCAGATAATCTTCACGGGTTTTGGCGCAGCGCATGCCGTACCAGCCGAGCGCGAGCATGGCAGCGACGTAGAGCAGAACGACGAATAGATCTAAAGCCATGTTGGCTCTCCAGTTCTTGTAGTTGTTGTGGCCTGAGCAGCAAGGATCTACCCGGCGCTCAGGCGAGGCGCCGGGTTGGGGGGAGGCGCCTTAGCGGCGTTGAACCCCGGGCAGCACGCAGAGCATTTCGTAGAGCAGGTTGGCGCCGAGCAACGAGGTGTTGCCGGTGGTGTCGTAGGGCGGGGAGACTTCGACCAGGTCGCCGCCGATCAGATCCAGGCCCTGACAGCCGCGGATGATCTCCATCGCCTGGATGGTGGTCAGGCCGCCGATCTCCGGGGTGCCGGTGCCGGGCGCCCAGGCCGGGTCGATGCCGTCGATGTCGAAGGACAGGTACACCGGGCCGCCGCCGACTTTCTCGCGCACTTCGGCCATCAGCGGCGCCAGCGACTGGTGCCAGCACTCTTCGGCCTGCACCACGCGGAAACCCTGCTTGCGGCTCCAGTTGAAGTCCTCGGCGGTATAACCCTGCGCACGCAGGCCGATCTGCACCACGCGCTCGCTGTCGAGCAGGCCTTCTTCCTGGGCGCGGCGGAACGTGGTGCCGTGGGCGATCTTCTCGCCGAACATGTGGTCGTTCACGTCGGCGTGGGCATCGACATGCACCAGGCCGATCTTGCCGTACTTCTTGTGCAGGGCACGCAGGATCGGCAGGGTGATGGTGTGGTCGCCGCCCAGGGTCAGCGGCTTGATGCCGAATTCGACGATCTCGTCGTAGGCCTCTTCGATGATGCGTACGGCGTCGAGCAGGTTGAAGGTGTTGATCGCCACGTCGCCGATGTCGGCCACGTTCAGCGAGTCGAAGGGGGCGGCGCCGGTGGCCATGTTGTACGGGCGGATCATCACCGACTGGGCGCGAATCTCGCGCGGGCCGAAGCGGGTGCCGGAGCGCAGCGAGGTGCCAATGTCCAGCGGCACGCCGACGAAGGCGACGTCGAGCTGGCGTTTTTCCTCGGGGCTCTGGATATGGGGCAGGCGCATCATGGTGGCGATGCCGCCGAAGCGGGGCATTTCATTGCCGCCCAGGGGCTGGTGAAAGGTATTGTCCATGGGTAGGCCTCAGGCTCGTTCTGGTTGTGGCCGGATTCTCGGCCAGTCAGGTATCGGGAAGAATCAGTGGTGGCAAAAACTTAGTTCAGGATTTTTTGAACTTATGGCGTGCCCGTTTCTGGGCGGCTGTAGGGCGGGTGCAACCCGCCATCCCTATGCGGCGGGTTGCACCCGCCCTACAAGCGGTAGCTAGAATCGAGGCGGTCGAGCTTGCGCAACCAGGCCTGCCAGATCAGCTGACGTTGCCATTCGGCGCCCTGTAACTGCTCGCAGGCGTGCTGCGCCAGGTGCGCCGGGATCTCCCTGCAGGGCTGGCCGCCGCCGGTGGCGGCAAGCTGGATCTCGCAGGCGCGGTTCAGGTAATGCATGACATAGAAGGCATCGGCCACGCTGGCGCCGACGCTGAGCAGGCCGTGGTGGCGCAGCAGCAGGGCGATGTTGTCGCCCAGCGAAGCCTGGATGCGCACGCGTTCGTCCAGATCCAGCGCCACGCCTTCATAGGCGTGGTAGCCCAGGCGCCCGTGGAATTCGGTGCTGATCTGGTTGAGTTGCAGCAGGCCATGATCCTGAGCGGCCACCGCCATGCCGGCCAGGGTATGGGTGTGGATCACGCAGTGGGCGTCATCGCGGGCCATGTGCACGGCGCTGTGGATGGTGAAACCGGCAACGTTGTAGTCGGCATTGCCCTCGACCACCTGGCCATGCATGTCCACCACGATCAGGTCGCTGGCGCGAATCTCCTCGAAGAACAGGCCGAACGGATTGATCAGAAAGCGCGGCTCGCCAGCGCCCGGCAGGCGTACGGAAAAGTGCGTGTATAGCGTGTCGTCCCAGCCGAACAGGGCAGCCAGGCGGTAGGCCGCGGCCAGGTCGCGGCGCAGGGTGGCGATGTCGTTCATGCGTTCTCCAGGCCGATGAAGCGGCGTACGCGTTCGTGATTGCCGGTGCGGATGGCGTCGGGTGAGGCGTCGAGCTGGACGTGGCCGTTTTCCATGAACAGCACTCGGTCGGAAATCGACAGGGCGAAGTCCATCTCGTGGGTGACGATCAGCATGGTCATGCCCTCGCGGGCCAGGTCGCGGATCACCGCGAGCACGTCGCCCACCAGTTCCGGGTCGAGCGCCGAGGTGGGCTCGTCGAACAGCATGATGTCCGGCTTCATCGCCAGGGCGCGGGCGATGGCCACGCGCTGCTGCTGACCACCGGAGAGCAGGTGCGGGTATTTGTCGGCATGGGCCAGCAGGCCGACCTTGTCCAGCAGCGCCAGGGCCTGCTGGCGCAGGTCGGCGGTCTCGCCCAGGCCGTGGTAGCGCGGCGCGAGCAGCACGTTGTCGACGATGGTGCGATGCGGGAACAGGTTGAAACTCTGAAACACCATGCCGATGCGCCGCACGCCTTCGCGCTGGCGGCGGTTCTCGGGGCGGTCGCCGGCCTGGATGAACGACTCGCCAAATAGCACGATCTCGCCTTCGTCGATGCTTTCCAGGCCGTTGATGGTGCGAATCAGCGAGGTCTTGCCGGAGCCGGACGGGCCGATGATGGAAATCACCTCGCCGGGCTGCACGCTCAGGTCGATGCCCTTGAGCACATGGTGATCGCCATAGTGCTTGTGGATGTTGCTCAGGTACAACGCAGCCGGAGCGCCGGGCTGGCGAATCTGCGCGCTGCCGGCCGTCACCTGCGGCAGGCTGCTGCGCAGCTCGGTCATCTTGGCCTCACCCAGGGTGCTCGGTTTACGTCGGCCAAGGTCGAGATGACGCTCCAGGTACTGCAGGCCCCAGCCAAAAAGGCTGACGATCAGCACGTAGTACACCGCCACCGCGCCGAGGGTTTCCAGCACCAGAAAGTTCTGCGCATAGAGGCGCTGGCCGACCAGCAGCAGCTCGCTGAGTGAGATCACCGAGACCAGCGAGGTCAGCTTGACGATGGTGACGTACTCGTTGGTCAGGGTCGGCAGGGCGATGCGGAAGGCCTGCGGCACCACGATCAACCGCTGCGCGCCGAGCCGGCCGATGCCGAGGGCACGGGCCGCCTCGCGCTGGCCCTTGGCCACCGAAAGCAGGCCGCCACGGTGAATCTCCGCCATGTACGCCGCTTCGGTCAGCACCAGGGCGAACAGGCCGGCATAGAAGGGGTTCGACAACACCTTGCCGCTGGCCGGGATGAGCTGCGGCAGGTTGTAGACGAAGATCAGCAGCACCAGCAGCGGTACGCTGCGAAAGAACCACACGTAGATTGCAGCGGGCGCGCTGAGCCAGCGGCTGTTGGCCTGTTTGGCGCTGGCCAGGCCGAAGCCCAGCACCAGGCCGAGCAGCCAGGCCAGGCTGCTGAGTTTGACCACCGTCCAGCATGCGGCCCAGAAGGCCGGCATGGAAAACAGGGAGAAGAAATAGCTCCATTCGAACGGCATATGGGGCACCTGCGACTCAAGCCGAAAAAAGGCCGCTGGCCGGAGCGAGTACCGGCCAGCGGGGTGAAGCGGTCATGCCATGCAGCGCCCGTGTATGAGCCATAAGGCTCATCCACGGGTTGGTTTCAGGCTTCTTCCAGGTTGTATTTCTTCAGCAGTTCGCTGTACTCGCCGCTGGCCTTGAACTCGTCCAGCGCTGCTTTCAGGGCGTCGAGCAACTGCTTGTTGCCCTTCTTCACGTAGATGCCCAGCACCTGCGGGTAGATCGAACCTTTGGAACTGATAGCGATGCGGCCACGGGATTTTTCGACGATCAGCAGCGAGGCGGCGTCGATCTCCAGGTGCGCCTGGATATGGCCGGAGAGCAACGCCTGGGAGGTTTCCGAGGTGGTCGGGTACTGGTTGATGGTGATGGCGCCGGCACCCTGTTCCTTGCAGTAGCCGTCGGAGACTTTCTGCAGGGCGGGAATCCACGAGGTGCCCTGCTGCAGGCCGACGGTCAGGCCGCACAGCTCTTCGGGGGTGGCCGGTTTCTTCTCGGCGTCGCTGCGTACCATGATCGCTGCGCCGGTTTTGGCGTAGGGGATGGCGTCGGCCTTCTCCAGGCGCTCGGGGAGGATGTACATGCCGGAGATGATGGTGTCGAAGCGGCCGGCGTCGAGGCCGAGGATCAGGTTGGGGAAGGTGATGTCGCTGAAGCTCGCCTCCAGGCCCAGACGCTTGGCCAGGGCGGCCGACACTTCCGGGTCGAAGCCCTTCACCTGGTCGCCTTCGTAGTATTCGAACGGTGGGTAGGTAATTTCCATGCCCACCTTCAGCTCGCCGCTGGCAAGGGTCTTGGGCGTATCGGCGGCGTGGGCTGTGGCGAACAGGCCGGCAAGTGTGCAGGCCAGGGCCAGGGCGGTGCTGCGCAGCGGGGTAGGGTTTGCCATTGTGCGTATCTCCGGATCAGTTTTTTGTGTTGGCAGAGGGGGCTTCTTAGGGAAGGTCACAGCGCGCTCGGTTGGTGCTTCAGGTGGCCGAAGCTCGACGGTGCGCGGGCGCGTTCGGGCAACTGTAATTGGCCGTCCTCGACGCGCTTCTTGAGGTATTGGTAGGTCTGCAGCGCCTGGCTCCACATGTGCTCGCCGATGCTGATGGTTTCGTAGCTCTGGCCGGTGGCCTCGAACTGCGGCAGCGGGCGGATTTGCGTGTGGTAGTCGCAGGCATAGAAGAAGGGGAACGAATAGCGCTCCTGGCTGACCTTGCGCACGCGGTGCGAGGTGGCGACGAAGGTGCCGGCGCTTATCACCTCGAGCATGTCGCCGATGTTGACGACGAAGGTGCCTTCGCGCGGCGGTGCGTCGATCCACTGGCCGAGGTCGTTCATCACCTCCAGCCCCGGGCGGTCGGCGAGCAGGATGGTGAAACACTCGTAATCGGTATGGGCGCCGATGCCGGGGGCGTCCTGGGCGTCGCCATCGAAGGGGTAGTGGATCAGGCGCAGCTTCGACGGCGGGAAGTTGGCCATCTCGTCGAAGGTGTTTTCCGGCACGCCGAGGGCCAGGGCGAAGCCGCGAAACAGCGTGCGGCCAAGCTGGAAGATGCGCGCGTAGTAGGCCTGCACCGCTTCCTTGAAATTGGGCAGGGTGGGCCAGTCGTTTGGCCCCAACAGCGGCGTGCCAGCCAGTACCAGAGGATTGTCGGCGGGGACTTCGAAGCCGATGTCGAAGGCTTCCTTGTGATCCGGCTTGCCAGTGCCGTAACGCTCCTCGCCCTCGGGCACGAAGCCCTTGTGGCTGACCGAGGCGCCGATGTAATGGCGCATCTTGTCGTCCAGCGGCTGGGCGAAGTAGTCCTCGGCGGCACGGTGCAGGCCGTCGATCAGCGCCTGCTCGATGCCGTGGCCGCTGATGTAGAGAAAACCCACCTCGCGGGCGGCGCGGCCCAGGTTCTCGGCCACGGCCAGGCGCGCGGCCGGATCACTGCTGAACAGGCCGGCGATGTCGACCACGGGGATTTCGGTGAAATGCTTGGCGTTGGTGTTCATCACGGCTCCTCAGCGACTGGTGAAACGGTGGAAGTGCTGGCGCTCGCAGCGCGCCATCCACAGGTTGAGCTGCCACAGGTCGGCCACCGGCACGTCGGTGAAGGGCAGGTGGTGCAGGTAGCCGTCGGGGCCGAACTCGGGGGTTAGCGTGGTGGTCTGCAGGCCGCGTTTTTCCTGGCTGCTCCAGATGCTTTCCCAGTGGCGCTGGTGGAAGGCCAGTACCTCGGCGTATTCCGGGGCGCCGGGGTGCGGCACCTGCGGGCCTTGGTCGTAGCCCACGCGAGCCTGGATGTGGTCGACCCGCTCGATAAACGCGGAAAGGTCGTCGGCGGGGTCGTCGAGCAGGCGCTCGCAGGTCACCAGCCAGTGGCTGATGTCACTGGTGAAGCGCATCTCGGGCACTTGGCGGATCAGGTCGAGGGTCACCCAGGGGCTGTACAGCGAGCGGCCACGGTGAATCTCGAAGCAGACCTTCAGGTCACTGGCATCGGCTAGCTCGACGGCGTGGGCAAAGAAGTCGACCTGCTCGCTCAGTGCCCAGCGATCATTGCCGGGCAGCACGTTGACCAGTCGTGGGCCGAGCTCGGCGGCCCAGTCGAGCTTCATACGCAGGTCTTCGAGGTGTACCTGCGGGCTGTCGCTCTGACGTGGCAGCACCGGGGTGGAGGTGAACAGGGTGGCGATATAGGGGATGTTCTGCTCGCGCAGCAGGCGAGCATTGATGGCGCGTTGCGCGGCGGTCTCGGGGATACGCGCTTCGAGTCCGTCGAAGCCGGCACCGAGCGCCTCGTCGAGCGCTTGCTGCCAACTGCCGCGATAACCCCAGAGGGTGCGGAAAATTTCCAGTCGCATGGCCG
Organism: Pseudomonas sp. C11; assembly: GCF_034683865.1. NCBI lineage: Bacteria > Pseudomonadati > Pseudomonadota > Gammaproteobacteria > Pseudomonadales > Pseudomonadaceae > Pseudomonas > Pseudomonas sp. C11. The sequence continues at coordinate 41,801 of NZ_JAWIIP010000004.1, read as the reverse complement.
TCTCCTGGAGAGGGCGAAGGTCAGCGGCAGATTGGCAAAGGGGCGTGGTGTATCGCCCGGTGGCGTCCGGTTCGAGCCGGCGCCTGGTTATGGCTGCATTGTTGGCTCAGCCTGCGAATGGGTTAAATCGCGTTGAGCAAATACTTAGTTCAGTAATTACTGAACTATCCTGGCTGGGGCGTAGGAGCGGCTTCAGCCGCGATGATCGCGGATAAATCCGCTCCTGAAAGAGCCCGAGCACCGCATTCCCTGGATATCTGCGGTGCTTGCATGACGCTACACTGGCGTTCCGTTCATCCGCTGTGTGCCTCATGTCCTTTGCCTTGCCTGATCTGAAGCTGCTGAAAATCTTCGTTGCCGTGGTGCGTCACCAGGGTTTCGCTGCTGCGCAGCAGGAACTGAACCTGTCGACCTCGGCCATCAGTACCTACATGAGCCAGCTGGAAAGCCAGCTGGGTATCGTGCTGTGTCATCGAGGCCGTGGTGGTTTCAGCCTGACCAGCAAGGGTGAGCTGTTCCACCAGGAAACCCTGCGCCTGCTCGGTGAGCTGGAAGGTTTCGAGCGCTACTCGGCGGCGCTCAAGGGCGAGCTGCGCGGCACCCTCAACCTCGGCGTGCTGGACTCCACCGTCAGCGATCCGGCCCTGCCGCTGGCCGAGGTGATCGGCGCCTACAGCCAGGAACACCCAGGCGTACACCTGCACCTGTCGGTGATGAGCCCCTACGAACTGCAGTTGGCGGTTCTGGATAACCGTCTGGATCTGGCCATCGGCGCCTTCTCCACACGTATGAACGGCCTGGTCTACCAGCCGCTGTATCGCGAACAGCATTGGCTGTACTGCAGCGAGCGCCACCCACTATTCGACCAGCGGCGTATCCCCATCGAGCTGATCACTCAGCAGCGTATGGTCGGCCGCGGCTACTGGAGCCAGGCCGAGCTGGCTCGTCATGGCTTCAAGCACAGTGCGGCGACGGTGGAATCGATGGAGGCGCAACTGATTCTAGTGCTCTCCGGCGCCTATATCGGCTACCTGCCCGAGCATTACGCCCAGCACTGGGCGGATCAGGGGCGCTTGCGTGTGTTATCGCCCGCGACTTTCGGCTATCAGGCACCATTTTCGTTGATCCTTCGTCGCGGGCGCTCACGTGAGCCGCTGATCCAGACCTTCCGCGATCTGCTCAAGACGCAACTCAATGCGAGTTGAGGGCTAAAGCCCCGGCCCGCTTGGTCGACAGCCTTACAAGACGGTCGCACCCGCTACGACTAATCGCCGATTAGCGCGTCTCTGGCGCTGTGCTACTACTTACTGCAGTGCAGTACCCTTCACCTCCGTGAGACGCCTCCATGCGCCAGAACCTCCCCGTGACCCAGCGGGAACGTACCTTCCCAGCAGATGAACGCCTTATCTCCACGACTGATATGGATAGCAGGATCACCTACTGCAATGACGCATTCGTCGAGATCAGCGGATTTACGCGCGAAGAACTGATTGGTCAACCGCACAATCTGGTGCGCCACCCGGACATGCCACCTGGGGTGTTCGGCCATATGTGGGACACCATCAAGCAGGGCAAGCCCTGGATGGGCATCGTCAAGAACCGCGCGAAGAATGGCGATTTCTACTGGGTCAGCGCCTATGTCACCCCCGTTTACGAAGGCGGGCGCATGGTCGGTTACGAGTCGGTGCGCTCGCTACCGACAGAGGCGCAGAAGCGCAGGGCGGAGAAGCTCTATGCACGCCTGCGCGAGGGCAAGCCGGCAGTACCTGCCGTTGAGCGCTGGACTTACAGCCTGGTGCGCTCCTGGCCATTGATCCTGGTGGCCGCAATCATTCTGTTCGCTGAAACCTTCATGAGTGGCGCGATGCTGATCGGTTTTACCTTTGCATTGATGATCGCGCTTGGCATCTACCAGTTGCAGCGCACGCGGGCACTGATCATGCGTACCCTCGATGATCACCCCAAGGCCTTTACTAGTGAGCTGGTGGCGTTGACCTACAGCGACAACCGCGGCGCCCAGGCGCTGCTCGACATGGCCATGTTCAGCGAAGAGGCGCGCTTGCAGACTGCGCTTACTCGCTTGGAGGACGCTGGCGAGAACGTCAAGCGGCGGGCCACCGAGGCGGCCTCGGTATCCAGCGCGGGCGCCAATCTGCTCGACCAGCAGCGTGCCGAGACGGATCAGTCGGCCACCGCCATCAATGAAATGGCCGCGACCATCCAGGAGGTCACGCACAACGTGCAGAGCACCTCGCACGCTGCTGACGAAGCGGATCGTCTGGCCCGGGAGGGGCGTGACCTGGCCGTGGGCAGTCTGGATTCCATGCGGCAGATGGCCAAGGCGGTCAATGACATTGGCCATGCGGTGAACGAACTGGCCAACTCGACTCAGTCGATTGGCAGTGTCGCCGACGTGATCACCTCGATCGCCGAGCAGACCAATCTGCTCGCGCTGAACGCGGCGATCGAAGCTGCGCGCGCTGGCGAGCAGGGGCGAGGTTTTGCCGTGGTTGCCGACGAAGTGCGGTCGCTGGCCTCACGCACCCGTGAGTCCACCGAGCAGATCCATCAGATCATTTCGGCCTTGCGATCCGGTGCCGAGCGGGCGGTCGTGACCGCCGGGCGAGGGGAGGAGATTTCCAAGGGCAGCGTGGAAAGCGTGGAGGCGGTGAAGAATGCGCTGGAAGGCATCAGTGCCGCCGTCACGCGTATTTCCTCGATGAGTCAGCAGATGGCCGCGGCGTCCGAGGAACAGAGCCACGTGGCCGAGGACATCAACCAGCAGATCACCCGTATCGCTCAGCTCTCCGAGAACAGCGCCGCTCAGGCGCACCAGGGCGCCTCCATCAGCCGTGAACTGGAGGAAATGGCGGATTACCTGCACAGCCTGGCCGAACGCTTCAACCGCTGACTGTCCCGGCGGATGCAGTGCGCGCACTGCATCCGGGCTACGCGGGACGCCGGGGTTCGTGGCACACTGCGCGGCATGCCACGCCCGACCTGTTCCCGCTGCCAGCGCCCGCTAAGCCGTTGCCTGTGCGCGCTGATTCCCGATCTCGATAGCCAGACTCGGTTGCTGATCCTGCAGCATCCGAGCGAGACCGCTCATGCCCTGAATACCGCGCGCCTGGCCGCACTGGGCTTGCGCAATGCCGAGCTGCAGGTAGGCGAAGTGTTCGAACAACTGCCGCAATGGCTCACGCGTCCGGGGTATCAGGCCTGCCTGTTGTTTCCTGGCGAAGCTGCCATACCGCTGCAGCCCCGCCAGGCTGGGGAATTGCCGTTGCTGCTGGTGGTGCCGGACGGCACCTGGCGCAAGGCGCGCAAGCTGCTGCATCTCAACCCGCTGCTGGCAGCCTTGCCGCGCGTCAGCCTGAGCGATGCGCCAGTGTCGCGCTATCGCCTGCGCAAGGCGCCGGAGGTGGGGGCGTTGTCGACCATCGAGGCCATCGTCAGCGCGCTGGAGACGCTCGAAACGCCGAGCTGCTTCCAGGCTTTGCTAAGGCCGTTCGACGCCCTGATTGAGGGGCAGATTGCGGCGATGGGCGAACAGACCTATCGCCGCAACCATGGCTGAGAGGGTTCAGCCAGCGAAGCGCTGATCCAGATAGGCGATGATCGCCTTGGATTCATACAGCCAGGTGCTCTGGCCGTTTTCCTCGATGCGCAGGCACGGCACCTTGATCCGGCCGCCATGTTGTTCGAGCGCCTGGCGATGGCCAGCATCGTTCTTGGCGTCGCGTAGCTCGACCGGCAGGTTGAGGCGATGCAGGCTGCGACGCACCTTGACGCAGAACGGGCAGGCACGGAACTGATACAGCGCCAGGTTGGCAGTAGCGCGCTCGACCTCGGCCTGGGCTTCGGCAGTGCGCTTGAGTTTGCGGGGGCGACTGATCCAGTCGGCGAAGATCACCAACTGGCCGAGGCCATTGCGAAGTGCCTTGAGCAACATGTTCGGACTCCTGAAATGCAGACGGCCGTTCGCGCTGCGAGCGGCCGTCTATCGGGGTGGTTCAGCGAACCAGGTTGAGAAATTCGCCGCGGGTCGCCGGGTTGCTGCGGAATTCGCCAAGCATCACCGAGGTGACCATGGAGGAGTTCTGCTTCTCCACGCCGCGCATCATCATGCACATGTGCTGCGCCTCGATGACCACCGCCACACCCAGGGCGCCGGTGACCTGCTCGACCGCTTCGGCGATCTGCCGGCTGAGGTTTTCCTGAATCTGCAGGCGGCGGGCATACATGTCGACGATGCGCGCCACCTTGGACAGACCCAGCACCTTGCCGTTGGGAATGTAGGCGACATGCGCCTTGCCGATGAACGGCAACAGGTGATGCTCGCACAGCGAGTACAGCTCGATGTTCTTGACCAGCACCATCTCGCTGTTATCGGAGCTGAACAGCGCACCGTTGGTGACTTCCTCCAACGTCTGCTGGTAGCCGCGGCAGAGGTACTGCATGGCCTTGGCAGCGCGCTTGGGCGTGTCGAGCAGGCCCTCGCGGGAGACGTCCTCGCCGAGTTGGCCGAGGATGGCGGTGTAGTGTTGTTCCAGGGACATGGAGATTCCTGTTGGGTAACGAAGGGCGCAGGGTAGGGCGCCGCCGGTTGGCTGGCAAGGGCGCTCGGTCAGTATTCGTCGCGGCCGTCCATCATCGTGCGCTTGAGGATCACGTAAACCGCGCCGGTGCCGCCGTGCTTGGCCTGGCAGGAGGTGAAGCCGAGCACCGAGGGGTGCTGGCGCAGCCAGGTGTTGACGTGGCTCTTGATCATCGGCTTGCGGCCGTCCATACGCGCGGCCTTGCCATGGGTCACGCGCACGCAGCGCACCTCCAGCTTGGTCGCCTCGGCGATGAACTCCCACAGCGTATCGCGCGCCTTTTCCACGCTCATGCCATGCAGGTCGAGGCTGCCGTCGAAGGGGATCTGGCCAAGCTTGAGCTTACGCATCTGGCCTTCCTGCATGCCGTTGGCGGCCCAGTACAGGGCATCCTCGGCGCCGACGTCGATGACGAACTGGTCGGACAGGCCATCGACCTTGATCTCGCCCTGGCTGATGGTCGCTGCCTGGCGCAGGGCGCCCAGTTGCTTGCGATCAGCCTTGGGTTTGCCGGTGTCGGCGCGGTCGTACTTGATCGGTTTGACGCCGCGCAGTTCGGCCTGGAAGAGGGAGAAATCGTCGTCTTGCATGGGAGTGCTCCGCGAAACAGGCAGACATTTTAGGGGTTGCCGCTGCTTGCAGTCACCCGCTGGGGCGGTCTTGGCGCTGTTTCAGTTGCGCTTCTTCAACAGATGCGGCGACAGACCCAGGCCACCGGGCCGGCGCAGGCGGCGTCTGCAGCGACGCCAGAAGGCGATACCGGCCCAGAGCAGCAGCAGGCCGAACGCCAGCATCACGATGGCCTCGCCTGTCGAGTCGTTGAGTGCGCCCAGGGTCGGCCCGCGCCCGGCCAGCGAGGCGATGCCGGCCATGGACAAAAGGATGCCGAAGGCGGCGAACAGCGCACCGAACATGGCACCGATACGCAGACGCCAGCTCCCAGGCTGGCGGGGCCTTAGCCTGCGGGCGTCGAAATCGTCGGAGAGTTTCATGGCGGTTCTCTCAGCGGGCTGTCGGCGGTAGACCTGCGAGCGTGCCCCCCGGTTCCTCGCCGTCTGTGGGGGCAGCCGTTCGGTTCAGATCAATGCTTTGGCGTTCGGCACCAGGGTGGCGAAGTTGTCGCCCAGGGCGATCATCTCGATGCGATGCACCTCGTCGGCGGCGATCACGCTGCCGTTCGGTGCAGGCAGGTCGCGAGTGGCGCAGGCCGCCTCGACCAGGGTGCAGCGATAGCCATAGTCCTTGGCGGCGCGCACGGTGGTGCTGACGCTGGAATGGGTCATGAAGCCGCAGACGATCAGATCCAGATGGCCGAGCGCCTGCAGACGATCATGCAGCTCGGTACCGGCGAAGGCGTTGGGCAGGCGTTTTTCCACCACGGTCTCGCCTAGCAGTGGTGCGGTTTCCGGCAACTGGCGGCCACGCGGGCCGCTCGGGTCGAGCAGGCCTCCGGGAATGCCGAGATGCTTGACGTGCACGATGTCGGTACCCGCGGCGCGGGCTGCGGCCAGCAGGCTGGCGATCTCGGCCAGCGCCGGATCCAGGCCGGGCAGGGCGAGCACGCCGCTGCGATATTCTTCCTGAGCATCGATGATCAGCAGGGTCGCATTCGCCAGGGAGGCCGGAGCATGGCCGCGACCGGTGAGCTGGAACATGGTTTGCGGAAGAGACATCTCTGGGCTCCTGGCTGATGGTGATGAAGTGCCATTGTCCGCTTGCTGACGCGCTCTGTGAACCTCTTGCGCGGCAATACTTGCTGGTGTAGAGACTTCCGATGGCCGGAACCCGCCGGGAAAATGGAAGGTCACACGCAAAAGGAGTTGCTCATGTCACTGATCTCGCAGATATCGCCGTATTTCTGGTTGCTGTTCTCCCTGGCCGTCGCTATCGCGGTATGGCGTGAGCTGCGCCGCGAAGACGAGCAGGAGTAGCGCGCTTCGTTGAGGCCGGTCGGCGCCGTTGGCCTGTGTGCGCCCGACCTGGCTTGGGCTACACTGCTGGGCTTTTTCACCCGGAGGCCGCCTGTGACTGCTCTCACCACCCGTTTACGCACCCTGCGCGACTACATTCGCTGGGCTGTCAGCCGCTTTCAGGCCGAGCAACTGTTCTTCGGTCACGGCACCGACAACGCGTGGGACGAGGCCCGTCAACTGGTGCTCGGTGCGCTGCACCTGCCCTGGGAAATCGCCGATGCCTACCTCGACTGCCGCCTGGAAGACGACGAGCATGCCCACCTGCAGGCATTGCTCAAACGTCGGATTGAGGAGCGGGTGCCTACCGCTTATCTGCTGGGCGAAGCCTGGTTCTGTGGCTTGCCCTTCATCGTCGACGAGCGCGTGCTGGTGCCGCGTTCGCCGATTGCCGAACTGATCGACCGTCATTTCGCGCCCTGGCTGCCGACCGAGCCGGCGCGCATTCTCGACCTGTGCACCGGCTCCGGCTGCATCGGCATCGCCTGCGCCTACGAGTTTCCCGAGGCGGAAGTGGTGCTGGGCGATCTGTCGTTCGACGCGCTGGAGGTGGCCAACCAGAACATCGAACGTCATGGCCTGGAAGAGCGCGTCTACTGCGTGCAGGGCGATGGTTTCGCTGAGCTGCCGGGGCAGCGTTTCGATCTGATCGTGTCCAACCCGCCTTATGTCGATGCCGAGGATTTCGCCGACATGCCCGCCGAATACCAGCACGAGCCGGAGATGGGCCTGGCCTGTGGTGCTGACGGCCTGGATCTGGTGCGACGCATGTTGGCCGAAGCGGCCGATCACCTCACCGAGCGTGGCGTGCTGATCGTCGAAGTGGGCAACAGCCAGGTGCATGTCGAGGCGCTGTACCCGGAAGTGGACTTCACCTGGCTGGACTTCCAGCGCGGTGGGCACGGCGTGTTCCTGCTGGCAGCCAAGCAGTGCCGAGAGCATCAGGAGCTGTTCCGTTCTCGAGTGAAGGGCTGAGCGGAAGGTTTTTCGCGGCTGAAGCCGCTCCTACAGGGGGCGCGTAGTTGCGTAGGGTGGATGTCGCTTTTTACATCCACCACAGCGGTGGACCGATAGAGCGCGATCCACCCTACGGGTGCGCTTGGGTGATTCGCTTGCTCAGCGTGTTGCAATCCAGATCAGCAACCCCGCCTGAAACAGGCTGAAGGCCACCAGGCAGGTGATGGTGAAGCGCAGGCCGCTGTCCTCGCGCTTGAGGCGGTCGACCCGATCCTGCAGCTTGCGCAGCGCAGCGTCTTGCTCCTGCAGGTTCTGGTCGGCCTGCTGCAGCATCGCGGCGGCATCCAGCAGCTCGACGATCTGTATCTTCTCGGCGTGCCAGTCGCCATGCAGCGAGCTGACCCGTGGCGCGCTGTAGAAGGGCTTGAGTTGCAGCGGATCGCTGTATTCGATGGTGAAGCCCTGCGCCTTGACGGCGTGATCGCGGCGGGCGCGAGCCGCTCCGTTGAAGTTGTCCTTGGTCGGCAGCGCGCCGCCCTCCACGCTGTAGTGGGCAAACTGCTTGCGTGCCCAGGCGATGCCCTGAGCCATGAGGAAACGCCCCAGGCCGCGATTGGCCGGCTCCACGCTCAGTCCCTTGTCCGGGCCGAAGCGTACTTCCTTGCGCTGATGGTCGGCCCAGACTTCCAGCAGATTCTGCTGCCGATGCAGGCGCTGACCCGGTACCTGAAGGGTCAGACGCAGCATGCTCAGATCCTTGGCATGACGCTCCACGCGGCCCAGTTGGACGAAACGCAGCGGCCTAGGCCCGGTTTCACGGTCGATCGGCAGTGGCGCCAGGCGCAGCAGACTGAACTGCTCGGCAGGCAGATCAGCCCAGGGATGCGCGACGGGCGTTTCGTCTGCTGTGGCGGCTTCGGTGGTTTGAGCCTCCGGGGCTGGGTTCTCGCTCATGGGCGTCCTGTGCGCGTCTTGGAGTGGTCAAGTCAGTTATCGACCGTTTTCCTCGGCACTGGAGCGAATGAAGGCAACTATCCGTTCGCCCAGCGCACGGGCCAAGGGTAGCTTTGGATCGTTGTAGGACGCTACCTGTTCGTTCCAGGCAGCCGCTGTGATGCGCATGACATGGTTCATGCCGGGGATCAGCGCCAGCTCGGCATCGGGTTTGGCTTGCTTGAGCAACTCGGCGTTGTCCGGGCTGACCTGAGCGTCATGAGTGCCCTGCACGATCAGCGCGGGCATCTGCAGTGCGGCGAAATTCTCCGCCGGATCCTGGCGCAGCAGGCTGATCAGGTAGGGCTGCACGCTGGGCCGGTAGATCGCTTGCAGCTCTTGCGGTACTTGCGGCTGCAGCTTGCCGCGAATCAGATTGGCGAGGATGTGCCGGCTTTCGGCCAACAGAGGCGGCGGCAGGCGCATGGCCAATTGCATGTCCAGCACCTGACCGATGGGGTAGGCGGGGCCGGCGATCGACACCAGTGCATCGGCCTGGCTGGCGGGCGCGGCCAGGCTGGCGATCAGCGCGCCTTCGCTGTGGCCGATGAGAATGAGGCGGTTGAAGCGTGGGGCTGCCCTGAGCAACTTCGCCCAACCTTCGACATCGGCGACGTAGCGCTCGACGCTGAGGTCTTTCTCATCCGGCGTCGCGGCACGGCTGGCGGCCACGCCGCGCTTGTCGTAGCGCAGGCTGGCGATGCCGTTGCGCGCCAGCACCTGGGCCAGCTTCTTCAGGGCATCGTTATGGCCGCCTTCGGGGTTGTTACCGTCGCGGTCGGTGGGGCCGGAGCCGGCGATCAGCAGCGCCACCGGTACAGGCTTGTCGCTTTGTGGCACCAGCAGGCTGCCGTACAGGGTGCCCTGGTCGGTGTCGAGGCTGATGGGCAGTTGCCGGGTGGTGCTGGCCTGGGCCAGGCCGGTGATCAGGGTGAGGGACAAGAGCAGGGCTCGCAGCATGATGATGGCAGGGTAGTGGCAGGTTGGCATTGGACGCGTCCGGACGGCCAAGGTTCGGGCACTTCTAAAAACTAGCTGCGTTGTCATCACTGCGTTAGAAAACAGGCTCAAATGCTCATTTACGCCTGTAAACTCCGCTTTTCGCCTGTTTTCAGCCTTGTGCTGACTGCCTCGCCTACGTTTTTAGAAATGCCCGTTCGGGGTGAACTGCAAGTAGGCGGCAGGTATACTCGCCCACCTTGTGAATCGGGCCTGCGCAGTGGCAGGTCGATGCTGAATCTCGCGGAGCGTCTTCCCATGTCCGGCAATACCTACGGCAAGCTGTTCACCGTCACCACCGCTGGCGAAAGCCATGGCCCGGCGCTGGTCGCCATCGTCGACGGTTGCCCGCCCGGTGTCGAGATTTCCCTGGAAGACCTGCAGCGCGACCTCGATCGTCGCAAGCCGGGCACCAGCCGCCACACCACGCAGCGCCAGGAGGCCGACGAGGTGGAAATCCTCTCCGGTGTGTTCGAGGGCAAGACCACCGGTTGCGCCATCGGCCTGCTGATCCGCAACACCGACCAGAAGTCCAAGGACTATTCGGCGATCAAGGATCTGTTCCGCCCGGCCCATGCCGACTACACCTATCACCACAAGTACGGCCTGCGCGACTACCGTGGCGGCGGCCGCAGCTCGGCGCGGGAAACCGCCATGCGCGTGGCGGCCGGTGCCATCGCCAAGAAGTACCTGGCCAGCCAGGGCATCGTCATCCGTGGCTACATGAGCCAGCTCGGCCCCATCGAGATCCCGTTCAAAACCTGGGATTCGGTAGAGGAGAACGCCTTCTTCAGCCCCGATCCGGACAAGGTGCCGGAACTCGAGGCCTACATGGATCAACTGCGTCGTGACCAGGATTCGGTCGGCGCGAAGATCACCGTGGTCGCTGAAGGCGTCATGCCGGGTCTTGGCGAGCCGATCTTCGACCGCCTCGATGCCGAACTGGCCCATGCGCTGATGAGCATCAACGCGGTCAAGGGCGTGGAGATCGGCGCCGGCTTCGCCTGCGTCGCCCAACGCGGCACTGAGCACCGTGACGAGCTGACCCCGGAGGGCTTCCTCTCCAACAACGCTGGCGGCATCCTCGGCGGCATCTCCAGCGGCCAGCCGATCGTTGCCCATCTGGCACTGAAACCGACGTCCAGCATCACCACGCCGGGGCGCTCCATCGATGTCGATGGCAACCCGGTGGACGTGATCACCAAGGGGCGTCACGACCCTTGCGTCGGCATCCGCGCCACGCCGATTGCCGAGGCAATGATGGCCATCGTGCTGATGGATCACCTGCTGCGCCACCGTGGGCAGAACGCCGACGTGCGCGTCGCCACGCCGGTGCTGCCGCAACTGTGATCCGGGCGGGCGCGGCCCTGCCGTACTGGCGGCTGTCCGGCTTCTATTTCTTCTACTTCGCCCTGCTCGGGGGTACGGCGCCGTTCCTGGCGCTGTACTTCGATCACCTGGGCTTCTCCCCGGCGCGGATCGGCGAGCTGATCGCCATTCCCATGCTGATGCGTTGCCTGGCACCGAATCTGTGGGGCTGGCTGGGTGATCACACCGGTCAGCGCCTGCTGATCGTGCGCTTTGGCGCGCTGTGCACCCTGGTCTGCTTCGCCGGCATCTTCTTCAGCCAGAGCTACGCCTGGCTGGCGCTGATCATGGCCACGCACGCCTTTTTCTGGCATGCGGTGCTGCCGCAGTTCGAGGTCATTACCCTGGCCCATCTGCGCGAGCAGGCGGCGCGCTACAGCCAGATTCGCCTGTGGGGCAGCATTGGTTTCATCGTCGCCGTGGTCGGCCTCGGTCTGCTCTTCGAGTGGCTGAGCCTGGATGCCTATCCGGCAGCGCTGCTGGTGATCATGGCCGGTATCGTTGCCAGCAGTTTCTGGGTGCCCAATGCACAGCCTGTGCTGCGCCCGAGCACGCTGGAGTCGGAGGGTTTTCTGCGCCAGCTGCGTCGCCCAGGCATCCTCGCGTTCTACGCCAGTGTTGGCTTGATGCAACTGAGCAACGGCCCGTACTACACCTTCCTTACCCTGCACCTGGAGGGCGTCGGCTACAGCCGCGGCGCTATCGGTCTGTTCTGGGCGCTGGGAGTGGTGGCGGAGATTCTGCTGTTCCTGATCATGGCGCGGCTGCTGCAGCGTTATTCGCTGCGTGCGGTATTGCTGGCCAGCTTCCTGATCACCGCCGTGCGCTGGCTGCTGCTGGGCAATCTGCCTCAGTACCTGCCGGTGCTGCTGCTGGCGCAGTGCATGCACGCCGCTACCTTTGGCGCCTTCCATGCCGCCTGCATTCACTTCGTGCAGCGCAGTTTCGCCGACCGCCAGCAGGGCCAGGCCCAGGCGCTGTATGTCAGCCTGGCCGGGATCGGCGGAGCCTTCGGTGCGCTATATGCCGGTTACAGCTGGAAGAGCCTGGGTTCGGCCTGGACGTTTGCCATCGCCAGTCTGGTAGCCTTGCTCGCCGCCTTCATCATTGCCACCCGCTTGCCGCCCGAGCGGCCCTGAATCGAGTGAACCCGTCATGAGCAGCCTCGCCGTCCATCTGCACACCGCTCCGGAACTGCCGAACAAGGTACTGAACCACGCCGACGACATCGCCAGCACCCTGGCGGCGGAGGGTATCGACTATCGCCAGGTGGAGCTGCCGGCCGAATTGCGCCCCGGCTGCGAGCAGGCCGAGTTCGATGCGGCTTATGGCCTGTGGCTGCAGGCGCTGATGAGCAAGGAAGGCCATGTGCAGCAGGAGTTGTTCAACCTGCAGCGCAATCATCCGCAGAAGCTGGAGCTGCGCGCACGTCATCTCGACGAGCAGGCACAGGCGAGCGCCAGTGCCTGGCTGTTCATCGGTGGTTTCGCCCAGCTCAGTGTGCGCCTGGATGACTACGTCTATGTCCTGCGTGGTGAGCGCGGCGATCTGCTGAGTCTGCCGGCTGGCACGCGCCACTGGTTCGACTTGGGTGAGGAGCCGCATGCGCTGGTGGTGCGCCTGAGCGCCAGCGCGCAAGCGCCCGTGCGCACCGATGACGATATCGCCAGCCGTTTTGCCCGCCTCGGCGATTGAGGGAACCGGCGCCGGTCGCTGACTATCCTATGAAGGCAACTTCTCAGACAGGAGTGTCGTCATGGGTTCCATGTTCAATGGCCTGATTGGCCTGGTCATCCTTGCCCTGGATATCTGGGCCATCCTCAACGTGATCAAGAGCAGCGCCGAGACCGGGATCAAGATTCTATGGATTCTGCTGATCGTGCTGCTGCCTGTGGTCGGCCTGATCATCTGGGCGCTGATGGGGCCGCGCGGCAACGTCAGGATATGAAGCGCCTGTGGCTGTTGGCCCTCGTGCTGCTGCCGCTGTTCAGTGTGGCAGCAGACAACGCCGACGCCTGGCAGGCGCTGCGCGAGGGCCGGGCGCTGTTGCTGATGCGCCATGCCACGGCGCCAGGTACGGGCGACCCGGCGAACTTTCGCCTGGGACAATGCGAAACCCAGCGCAACCTGAACGATCAAGGGCGTGCCGAGGCCCGGCGTTGGGGCGAGTTGCTCGCTAGCCAGGGGATCGAGCAGCCACGCCTTCTCAGCAGTCGCTGGTGCCGCGCGCAGGATACGGCCAGCACCATGCAGCGCGGCCCGGTGCAGCCATTCCCGGCATTGGATTCGTTCTTTGGTCAGCCAGAGGAGGGTAGCGAGCAGACCGCCGAGCTAATTCGCCAGATCAACGAGTTGCCTGCGGGTGCGCCGTTGGTGCTGGTTTCCCATCAGGTCAATATCACTGCCTTGACGGGCATCTTTCCCGCTTCGGGCGAGGGGCTGATTTTGCCTTTACCGCTGCGCCCTCGGGTTCAGCCACTGGCACGTATACCTGCGCCCTGAGAGGGCTACAAAGCCAGTTGCGCCTGCGCCGGCTGCAACACGCCTTCCAGTTCCAGTAATTGCTGCTTGCGTGGCAGGCCGCCGGCGTAGCCTGTGAGGCTGCCGTCACGGCCGATCACGCGGTGGCAGGGCACGATGATGGAGATCGGGTTGGCGCCATTGGCGGTTCCCACCGCACGCACGGCCTGCGGTCTGCCGATGACGCTGGCCAGCTCGGAATAGCTGCAGGTGCGGCCATAGGGAATGGTCTGCAGCGCCTGCCAGACCGCCTGCTGGAATGCCGTGCCCTTGGGCGCCAGGCGCACTTCGAACTGGCGACGCTTGCCGGCGAAGTATTCGTCCAGCTGGCTGCATACAGCGTCCAGCTCACGGCCGGCGGGCTGCCAGTCTTTTTGAATGTGCCAGGGGCGGCTGTCCAGCTCCATCAGCAGCAATTGCAGGCCGCTGTCGTCGGCTGCCAGAAACAGCGGGCCGACCGGACTGTCGTGGTAGCGGTAATGCATGCTTCAGCCTCCCGAGTAGTTGTGCCAAAGATGCGCCGCCGCATAAGCGCGCCACGGACGCCAGGCCTCGGCGTGAGCCTTGAGGCGCCGTGCGTCGATACCTTCCGTTCCCCACACTGGCGCCTTGAGTAGACCTAGGTCGCTTGCGGGAAAGGCGTCGGCCTCACCGAACGCTCGCAGGGCGATGTACTCCGCTGTCCACGGGCCGATACCGGGCAGGGCGCAGAGTCGTTCGATCAACGCCGCACTGCCGTCTTGCAGATCGAGTTTCAGGCTGCCATCGGCGATGCGTGCAGCGAAATGCTGCAGGCACTGCACACGCTTGCCGGGCATGCCGATGCCGGTCAGATCAGACTCGGCAAGCGCCTGCGGCGAGGGGAACAGATGGCTGATACCCAGCGTTTCCGGTGTCTCGATGGGCGTGCCGACACGCTGCACCAGGCGCCCGACGATGGTGACCGCCGCCTTGACCGTGACCTGCTGACCGACGATGGCGCGAACCGCCTGCTCGAACGGATCGAACGCCACCGGCAGGCGCAGGCCGGGATTGGGCAGCAGCAGTGGCGCGAGCAAGTCATCAGTGCTCAGGTGCAAGGCAATGGTTTCGGGATCGCTGTCGAGATCGAACATGCGCCGTACGCGTCGTTCGAGTTGATCCAGATGCGCGGGCGAGGCCAGGCGACAGCGCAACTCCAGCGCGTTCTGCCCCGGCAGCGGGGCAACTCGGAACCAGCCGGGTGTGCCGTCGATGCTGAAACCCCGGCTGTAGCTGTACGCACTCAGCGTCTCCAGCCCGGGAATCGCGCGCAGGGCGAAATGGCTATGGAACTGTTGCCAGTGCCAGGGAGGTTGGTAGGGCAGAAGCAGCGTGATGATGTTCATGGCTGGCACCCTAGCGCGGTGCTTGCGGCTTGTCAGCGTGAAGATGACTTTCAAATCTCGGCAGGCCCGCGACCACTCCATGATGGCGTACTGCTTCGCGAGTACGCCCTACATCTAAGTCCCCGGCGTCATACCTTTCCAGCATAGGGTGGATCTGAATGCCGATCATTCGTAGCGCCAGCTCGTAGGGTGGACTCAGGAGCGTAGCGAACAGTCCACCAGCGCTTACGGTTACACCATCGCCCCCCGTTGATAACGCCCCGGCGTCATGCCTTTCCAGCGCTTGAAGGCGTGGATGAAGTTCGACAGCTCGCCATAACCCAGGCGTTCGGCAATTTCCTCCAGGCTCAGGCCGCCACCTGCCAGCAGCTCTTCGGCCAGTGCCTGGCGCACTTCATCCTGCAGGGCGCGAAAGCTGGTGCCTTCGTCGATCAGGCGGCGCCTCAGAGTACGGCTGCTCAGGTGCAGACGCTCCGCGACCTGCTCCATATCGGCGATCTGCCCCGGCGACTGCAACAGCAACTGGCGCACGCGCCCGGCCAGGCCCTGATGCCATTGATGGCGCGCCAGCAAGGCCTGGCATTGTTGCTCGCAGGCGCTGACCAGTTGTGGGTTGGCCCGTGGCAGTGGGGCGTCCAGCAGCTCGGCGGCGAAGCCCATGCGATTGCAAGGTGCACCGAAGCGCGGCGCCTGACCGAAGGCGGCAATGAACGGTGCCATATCAGCCGGCGCCGTTTGGCGCAGTTCCACGGTCAGCAATTGCAGCGAGCTGCCGAGCAATTCACGCACGACCACCAGGGCACCGAGCATGTCGCGCTGCACGATGAAATCATGCAGCGCCGGGGGCAGGGCGCTGTCGTCGAAACTCAGGCTGGCCACGGCATCATCCACGCTCAGGCTGATGCGGGTGAAGGCATAGGTCAGGCCGTGATAACGCAAGCCCAGCTCGGCGGCCTGGCGCACCGTGGCGCTGCTGAGAATGGCGTAACCCCAGGCGCCATAGGTGGTCAGGTGGTAGCGTCGGCCGGCCTGCAGGCCCAGGTCTGCGACTGCGGGTAGCGCCTCGATCAGGTTGGCGATCAGTTGCAGTTCGCGGTGCGCTTCGATCTCCCCATTCAAACTGGCCAACTGCACCGGGCTGAGCCCCGTTTCATGCAGGCAGCGATCCAGGCTCAGGCCAAGATCGAGCCCCAGTTGGGTGAGCAACTGGATGCTGATAATGCTGCGTCGGGCGGGCCAGGGGGCTGACATAGATTGTCCGAAAATCACAATATCCTGGCCGACTATGCCATAACTTGAGCGCGGAGGCGCAAGTAGCATCGGCTCGTCACCATAAACGGGTTACTACAATGCATAACAATCCCCGTACGAACGCGCCTTGGCGCGTGTTGATCATCGGCAGCGGTTTTGCCGGTCTAGGCCTGGCCATGCAGTTGCGCATGGCCGGTGAGGACGATTTCCTGGTGCTGGAAAAGGCCGGCGAGGTCGGCGGCACCTGGCGCGACAACAGTTATCCGGGCGCTGCCTGCGATGTGCCTTCGTACCTGTATTCGTTCTCTTTCGAGCCCAAGCACGACTGGTCGCGCAAGTTCGCGCCGCAGGCGGAAATCCACGCCTATATCCTGCAGTGCGTGGAGAAGCATCGGCTGCGCCCGCATATCCGCCTGAACAGCGAAGTGCTCGGCGCCGAATTCGATGCTGAGCGTGGCCTCTGGCGTGTCGAGCTGGCGGGTGGCGAGGTAATCGAGGCACAGGCGCTGGTCAGTGCCTGCGGCCAGCTCAATCGGCCGGCCTACCCGAAATTGCCTAGCTTGGAGCGCTTTCTAGGTGAGGCTTTCCACTCGGCGCGTTGGCGCCATGACCTCGACCTGACCGGCAAGCGCGTGGCAGTGATTGGTACCGGTGCTTCGGCGATCCAGTTCGTGCCGCAGATCCAGCCCAAGGTGGCCAGCCTGAGCCTGTTCCAGCGGTCGGCGGCTTATGTGCTGGCCAAGCCGGATCGCGCCTATCACGCCTGGGAAATCGCGCTGATGCGCCGCTTGCCCTGGCTGCAGCGCGGCGTGCGCCTGCTGCAGTATCTGCATCATGAAGCGCGTGCAGTGGCCTTCGTGCAGTGGCCTTGGCTGCTGCGCCTGATGCGTGGGCGCTTCACCGATCACCTGCAGCGGCAGATGCCCGATGCCGCCAAGCGCGCCCGCTTGCAGCCGGATTACCCCATGGGCTGCAAGCGCATTCTGATCAGCAACGATTATTTTCCGGCGCTGGCACAGGGCAACGTCGAGATCGTCGACACGGCGATTCGCGAGGTGCGCGAGCACGCCCTGGTGACCGCCGACGGCCGTGAGCACCCGTGCGACGTGCTGATCTACGGCACCGGCTTCACTGCCAGCGATTTCCTCGCGCCGATGCGTATTCGTGGCCTCGATGGCCTGGAACTGAACCAGGCGTGGCAGGACGGCGCAGAGGCCTACAAGGGCATCAGCGTCAGTGGTTTTCCCAACCTGTTCCTGCTCTATGGGCCGAACACCAACCTCGGTCACAACTCGATTCTGTACATGCTGGAAAGCCAGTTCGCCTATGTGCTGGGCTGCCTGCGGGCGCTAAGCGGGCAGGGGCTGCGCTACCTCGACCTCAAGCCGGCTGCGCAGCGGCGCTACAACCAGCATCTGCAGGCCGAAACGCAGCGCACCATCTGGGCGCAGGGCTGCCACAGCTGGTACCAGACGGCGGCCGGCAAGCACACCAACAACTGGCCAGGGTACACCTTCACCTATCGCCAGCAGACTCGCATGCCGGAGATGACCGACTATGACTGCGTTCGCTGAGTTCGTCGCGCCCGTGCCGGGGCAGAAGGTGATGCGTCTGGTGCTGCGCGGTTTGCTGCGTCTGCTGTTTCGTGGCCTGGTGCGTCCGCCCATGCCGGTTGCCGGGCAGCGTCTGGTCTTGCGCCTGCTCACGTTCGCCACGCTGCTGCCCGGCAAGGTGCAGCGCACGGCCGAAGTCCTGGCTGGACGGCCCTGCGAATGGCATCGCCCGCCAGCCGGCAACGACCGGGTGGTACTGTACCTGCACGGTGGCGCCTTCATGATCGGCGGGGCGAACACCCATCGCGCCATCTGCGCGCATCTGGCCAGTCGCGGCGGCTTCGCGGTCTGCGCGCTGGATTATCGCCTGGCACCGGAACATCCCTTTCCGGCTGCGCGCGACGATGCCGTGGCGGCCTATCGCGCTCTGCTCGACGCTGGTTATACCGCGCAGCAGATTGCCTTCGCCGGAGACTCGGCCGGCGGCAATCTGTGCCTGATCGCGTGTCTGCGAGCCCGCGAACTGGGCCTGCCGGCACCGGCTGCGCTGCTGTGCTTTTCGCCCTTTACCGACCTTGGTTGCGGGCAATTGCACCAGCCGGCTGCCGGCGACCCGCTGATCCATCCGCGCTGGCTCGAACAGGCCGTCGCTCTCTACGTACCCAAGGGCACCAGGCCTGGCGATCCGGCGTTATCGCCGCTCTATGCCGATCTGCGCGATTTGCCGCCGACCCTGCTGCAGGTGGGCGAAGACGAGGTGCTGTGCAACGACAGCCTGCGCCTCGCCGCCAGCGCTCATGCTGTTGGCGTCGAGGTGCGTCTGGAGCGCTACCCGCAGCTATGGCACGTCTTTCAGGCTCATGTCGGGTTGCTACAGGCGGCTGATCAGGCCATTGGCCGGGCTGTCGACTTTCTCCACGAACGGGGTTGGCCATGAACAATATACTTATCACCGGAGCGGCCTCCGGTATCGGTGCAGCGACGGCTCGGCTGTTTCATGCGCGTGGCTGGCAGGTCGGTCTGCTGGACATGGATGGCGTAGCGCTGGGCCGCCTGGCCGACGAGCTGGGCGGCGTCTGGTGTCGGGTGCTGGACGTCACTGATGCCCAGGCGGTCGGACAGGCGCTGGCCTCGTTCTGCCAGTTGCATGACGGGCGGCTGCGCGTACTGTTCAACGGTGCCGGCATCCTGCGTACCGGCGCGTTCGAGAGCATCGACCTGGCAGAACACCAGCGCCTGCTGCAGATCAACGTGCTGGGCCTGCTCAACCTGATCCATGCGGCCTTTCCCTACCTGAAGGCCGCGCAGGGCGCACAGGTCATCAACATGGGCTCGGCCTCTGGGCTGTACGGCGTACCGTTGATGGCCAGCTATTCGGCCAGCAAGTTCGCCGTGCGCGGGCTTACCGAGGCGCTGGAGCTGGAGTGGCGCGCTCACGGCATTCGCGTCGGCGATCTGATGCCGCCGTTCGTCGATACGCCGATGGTTGCCAGCCAAAGCCAGCGTCCACCGATCATTCGGCGCATGGGCGTGCGCCTGCAGGCCGAGCATATCGCCGAGGCTGCCTGGCAGCAGGTACAGAACCATCGCGTACACCGTACCGTCGGTGTGCAGTTCGGCCTGCTCCATGCGCTCGGGCAGATCACCCCGGCGGCGATTACCCGCACAATGATGGCCTGGCTGAGTCGACCCTGACGTCAGCCGGCCTCTTGTGTGGTGTGAGTGGACGAACTTCACTGGCAGCGTCTAGTCTGTAGATGACCGTCCGGCATTTTCGCCGGGCGGTCGTCGTTGCGCTTCGGAACACACTTCAAGTTCAGCTTGATCCTCGGGGCGGCGCCTCTGGCAGCCGCGCCACCGCTCGGTTCGAGCGGTTGCAATGGGAACATCCATCCATCGCCTGAGAGGAGTCGTTTCATGAGCACAGCCTTGCATGAAGATGCCAGCACCTCGGTGCTGCGCCGGATGAAGGAGGGCGGTTTCGATTTCGCCCAGTTTCACCCCATCGAGTTCTACGCCATCTTCCCCGATGAGGAGCGGGCACGGATGGTAGCCGGGCAGTTTCGCGGCGAATCGCTCAACGCTCAGGTCACGCCCCGCGAGGACGGGATCTGGCACCTGCAGATCAGTAAAGTGATGTACGCCACCCAGGCCGGTATCGGCGCGTTCGAGCAGAACCTGGAGTCCATCGTCGCCCCGCTGGGGGGCATGCTCGACGGTTGGGGTGTCACTCAGGAGATTCGGCCCAGCAAGTCGGATCTACAGCAGCCAGCAAGATAGCGATAGTTGTGCGGATCGGCCTTTGCTGGCCGATTCGCGCGCTCGACTTGTCCCCTCGCCATCGCGCACACTGCGCGGCATGTCTGATGTTCTCATCCTCACCCATATCGATTACTGCCCTCCGGCGCACCTGGCCGAGGTGCTGCATCGCCGTGGCATCCCCCATGACGTGCTGCGCGTCGATCTCGGCGAGCTGCAGGGCTATGACCTGCAACGGCCCAAGGCTGTCGCCGTGATGGGCGGGCCGATGAGCGTCAACGACCCGCTGCCGTGGATCGCCGATGAAATCGAGGCGCTGCGTCAGTTGATTGCCCGCGACGTGCCTGTCATCGGTCATTGCCTGGGCGGTCAGTTGCTGGCGCGTGCATTGGGGGCGCCGGTCACGCGCATGCCTTACACCGAATCCGGCTGGCAGCCCCTGCAGCGTCTGCCCGATGCAGCGTCCAGCCCTTGGCTCGCGCATCTGCCGGAGCAGGTGGAAATCTTTCAATGGCATGGCGACACCTTCGCCCTTCCGGAGGGCGCGCAACCGCTGCTCTCCAGCCGCTGGTGCGCCAACCAGGCCATTGCCTGGGGTGACAGGGTACTGGCCTTGCAAGGCCACCCGGAGATGACCGAAGCCCTGATCGAACAATGGCTGACGGACTGGTCGCACCTCCTCGACCCGAGTCAGCCCAGCCAGCAGAGCCTCGAACAAATGCGCGTGCACCTGGCGCAGAAGGTGAAAGCGCTGAATCAGGTGGCCGAAGGCTTCTATGCGCATTGGCTGAATCTGGCCGGGCTCTGAGTATTCGGGTTAATAGTGTTTCTTTTCAAAGGCTTAAGCTAGTTTGGCATACGTTCAGCTTGAGCGTATCGTTTTTGATAACGATGTTATAAAGTTGCGTTTTTGCGAAGGCGCTTCCTCGGTCACCGTCCCGGCCCGAGTAGGGAAGCCCTGATCACCCGCACATTCAGGCTGTGAAACCTGCATGGACAGACGAAAACTGCTGCAACTGCTACTCGCCGGCCTGGCCTTGCCGGTCTCGCTCCGCGCTCAGGCCGCCCAGGCCGTGCGCCGTATCGGGATTCAACAGGCGGGCGGCAAAACCCTTCTGCAACTCGAACTCTCCGGGCCGGTCAAGGCCAACAGCTTCAGCCTCGACGCGCCACCGCGGCTGGTGATCGACCTGCACAACGCCACGCTGGCCGCATCGCTCGATGGTCTGCCTCTTGCCGGCACGCCGATCACCGCGTTGCGCAGCGGGCTGACGCCTGGTGGTGATCTGCGCATCGTGCTGGATCTGATCGATGCCAAGGCCCTTGCGGCAATCCCGCCGCTGCAGAATCTCGGTTCGACTCTGCAACTGCAATTGCCTGCATCGACGCCGGTGGTCGGCCAGCGCCCGACCGTTGCCAGCCAGACGCAGCCGGCGGGGCGGCCGACTGATCGCGACCTGTTGATCGTGATCGACCCCGGCCATGGCGGCAAAGACCCCGGGGCGCTTGGTGCCAAGGGTGAGCAGGAGAAGATCGTCGCCCTGCAGATCGCCACCCTGCTGGCTCGGAAAATCAACGCACAGAAGGGCTACAAGGCGCGCCTGACGCGCAGTAGCGACGTGTTCATCCCGCTGCGCAAGCGGGCCGAACTGGCACAGCGCCTCAACGCCGACCTGTTCGTCTCGGTACACGCCGATGCCGCGCCACGGCGTACCGCCTCCGGTGCTTCGGTGTTCGCCCTGTCCGAGCGAGGCGCGACCTCGTCGATGGCGCGCTGGATCGCCCAGCGCGAGAACGAGGCCGACTTCATCGGTGGCGGCTTGCCGGCGGCGATGCAACAGAGCGCCCCGATGCTGGCCGGCGTACTGCTGGACATGTCCATGACCGCCACCATTTCCACCAGCCTGGATCTGGGGCATCAGGTGTTGCAGCGGCTGGGCTCGGTTGCGGGCGTGCATCAATCGCGGGTCGAGCAGGCCGGCTTTGCCGTGCTCAAGTCTGCTGCGGTGCCATCGATCCTGGTGGAAACCGGCTTCATCTCCAATACCGGCGACTGCCAGCGCCTGCATGACGCCCGTCACCAGCGCAACCTGGCTGACGCCATCTTCGCCGGGGTGGACGGTTACTTCCGCAAGCGCCCGCCACCCGGCAGCCTGATCGCCACCATGGCGGCGAAGCAGCAGGCCTGAAGACTCAGGGCGCGTCCGCTATCAGCGCCAGCAGATCGGTCACGCCCACATCCACGCCCGCCTGCCGCAACAGGGTCGTGGCTTGCCCGCGATGGTGCGTCTGGTGGTTGAACAGATGCATCAGCAGGGCGAAGAAGTTCTTCTGCGCGGCGATGCCCTTGGTGTTGTGGTAGGCGAGTGTGCTGTCCAGGTCGGCCTCGGTCAGGTGTTGCGCCAGCCGTGTGATCAGTTCGTCCAGCCCCGCGCGCAATGTGCCCAGCGCGCGAATGTCGTCGGCCATGGGCTGATCCAGACGCGCAGCGGGCGTGATCCGTTCGATTGGCGCCAGCACCTCTGTGCAGGCGGGATGCCGGGCATAACGCCCGAGCCAGATACGGTCGGCGACGACCAGATGGTTGAGCGTACCCAAGATCGAACCAAAGAAGGCGCCGCGCTGAGCCGCCAGCTCCGCGTCGGGAAGACTGCGCGCAGCTTCGTACAGCCGCTCGTTCATCCAGGCGTTATAAGCCGCCATCTGCTGCACGTGTTCGCTGCGTTGCATGATCGCCTCTCCTCAGCCATGAAAGGCAACAGCATGCATCGGCGGCGGATGCATCGACAGATACAGCTGCGCGCTTAATTCGCGGCCGGCTCCGACCACACGGCAAACTCGTTGCCGCCCGGCTCGACGAAGTGAAAGCGCCGGCCGCCGGGGAAGGCGAAGATCGGTTTGATGATCGCCCCACCCGCCGCCTCTACCTTGGCCAGGGTGTCTTCCAATTGCGCGCTGTAGAACACGATCAGCGCGCTGCCGTTGTCGCTGCGCGCGGACATCTCGGCACTGAAGAACCCACCATCCAGGCCCTCGTCGGCAAAGGCGGCGTAATCAGGGCCGTAGTCCGTGAAGCGCCAGCCGAAAGCGGCCTGGAAGAAGGCCTTGGTGGCGGGCAGGTCGCGGGTGGGGTATTCGACGTAGTTGATCTTTTCGTGAGCGGGCATGCCGGGTTCCTTGGCAATGAAAAAATGGGAATTACTGACGTGATTTGGCCAGGTCGATAGCGGCCTGAATAGCCGTACGTGCTTGCGGGCTGTTTTTCCAGCAGGTCGAGCCAAGCTGAGCGGCTACCGCAGCGACAATATCGCTGACACTGGCTTCGGCCAATTCCTGAAGCGAGTTGATGCCGATCTGTTCGAGCCGTTGCACGACAGTTGGGCCTACGCCTTTAATGTTTAAAAGGGCTTGGTGTTCTTCTGTTGGGAAGGGCACTGGGGTTCTCACCAGGTGATTGAGTTGTAGGCGGGTAGAGCCGATCATGAGGCGCTAGGTGAATGCTATGAGTCAATTATTGCTTAGAAGCATGAATCGCCATGGTCATAGCTAAATTTGTAGCTGTTATGGTTGAAGTCTATTACTTGAACGTACTCAGGGTGTAATGAAAATCCCTCGCTAAAAATATCGGCGCCGTGAGTTGACCAGATGACTGCACCGGTTTCAGAGAATCGACATACAGTCATCTCTCCATGCGACATTAACGCATTGCGCTCCACGTTGATGTATACGCCGAAGCAAGTCGCATCGTCTACCTGCAAGGCCCATGCAACAGAGAAGGGGCGCAAAATTAGCTTGACCACGTGACGGCCAACTGCCACGTAGACAGCTTCGTTATGCAGCATAAGCGAGTGCTCATGAATTCCAGTGCATCCGCCTGAATCGCCAAGGACTATAAGTGGTCGGTCGTTTAACAAAATCCCGTGAATAGAATTCGGCGAGTGAGAGGAGATAAGTAGCTGCTCGATAGGGTATTGTCGATGATTGTCGGTAGAGCCGAACGAATAGGAAGGCTCGTTTAGCAGGGTTATTATCCCGGCTGGGCTTTGAAATTGCATGGTGGCTGATATTTGTAGAGTGGAAAAGGGAGCAGGTTTATTTTTGGGCTAGTGGCGCTGTGATATAAATAAATCTGTCCCAATTTTTCTGCTTGCTCGGTGTAATACCTTGTTAGGGTTTCAGTTTTTTGATTAATGTCTCAGCAATTTCGATGCCGAGTTTGATGCGCTTTTTATCGATATTCTCGGCTGTGGAATGTACTTGGTTGTTTCGAATTGTGCGTAATTCAGTAAGCTGATTGATATCTTCTATTTTTAATATCCCCTCGCGCATTGCTATTTCCCATTTGAATGTATGGCCTGTTTCAATGCCTGAGTCATCGAGTGCCTTGCGAATCAATGTCTCCACTTCGTTAAATAAAAATATAAGATTTTCTAGTGTGGTCTCTGAGCTTTTCGGGTTGGTCTTAACGCCAAAAAGATTATTCAGTAGAACAGCTGCTATTTGTCTGTAAGCATCCAAATATCGACGATCCACGCCTAAGCCAGTTCCGTTGTGATACAACTGATTTCTGATGCGGTGGTAGTGCTCAATATCACCATCATCTAGGCCAGTAAGTTTTGGTCGTGCTTTACTAAAAAGAAGGTCAACCATTTTGGGAAAGCTATTTCCGGCTTCCTCTACTTCCCTTCGTTGAAATTTTACGCCCGATATTTTTTCAGGGAGAGATAGGAAGGTTCTGATAGAGGTCTCAACTGAGTTGTCAATGCTGATGAAGGCAATTCTGCTATCAAAAGCAGTGTCAAGCTGAATGTGCGAATCAGCATGCCTCAATAATTCTAATGAGCCAGATGCCCAGGTTTCTTCCATGTTCGATCTCTAACTCGTGAGGCTAACTATAAATAGATGCCTGATGGCGCATGACCTAGATGGTAATTTGGGGTAGATAGCTGGCCATGTTCAAGAATGTTCACTAGCTCGCAGACTGCAGTGAGGCGGCGCTGTGTTTTGCAGGTTATACACCATGTCGGATAACTGCTGGCAAGTGGCAGTTACGCAAAAGCGGGGTAAGTTTGGAAGAGAGTAGGGAAGCTCGCTCCTACAGAAGCAGAGTGGGGAGAGGAAGGCGCAGCGGTTTAACCGCCGCGCCTTTCGTTTCAGCGGTTAAACCGCTCCACCAGTGCATATTGCCCCTGCGCCGTCCCGGTCAGGGCCTGGCTGAGTTTGGCGGTGTTCTGCGCTTCGCCTGCCGTCTGGTCGGCCAGTTGGGCGATGGTGGTGATGTTCTGGTTGATCTCGTCGGCCACGGCGCTCTGCTCCTCGGCGGCGGCGGCGATCTGGTTGGCCATGTCGGTGATGTTGGCCACGGCGTCGCTGATGCCGGCCAGGGCCTGGTCGGCTTTCAGTACTCGTTCGACGCCTTCGTCGGCCTGTTTGCGGCCGATTTCCATGGTCATCACCGCTTCTTCTGCGGTGCGTTGCAGTTTGGCGATCAGGCCGTGGATCTGTTCGGTGGATTCGGCGGTGCGCTGGGCCAGCGAGCGTACTTCATCGGCCACTACGGCGAAGCCACGGCCCATTTCGCCAGCGCGTGCGGCTTCGATGGCGGCGTTGAGGGCGAGCAGGTTGGTCTGGTCGGCGATACCTTTGATCACGTCGACCACGCCGCCGATTTCGTTGCTGTCCTGGGCCAGGCGGGTGACGGTTTCACCGGTATCGCCCACCGATTGCGACAAGCGCTGGATGGCTTCGCGGGTTTCGGCGGCGATGGAGCGGCCTTCGCCAGTCAGGCGGTTGGCCTCCTGGGTGGCGATGGCGGTACGGGCGACGTTGCTGGCCACTTCCAGGGTGGTAGCGGCCATTTCATTGACGGCGGTGGCGACCTGTTCGGTCTCGCTGCGCTGGCGTTCGAGGCCGGCTGAGCTGTTGTGCGCCAGCTTGTCGGCTTCGCGGGCCTGCTGGGTCAGTTGCTCGGCGGTGTCCTGCAGGCGGGTCAGGCAGGTTTTCAGCCGCGCATCCTGGCTGAGCATGGCCATTTCCAGGCGCGCTTCGGCGCCGCGGCTGTCGGTGTACATCTGGGCGATCAGCGGA
Source organism: Pseudomonas sp. C11 (assembly GCF_034683865.1). NCBI lineage: Bacteria > Pseudomonadati > Pseudomonadota > Gammaproteobacteria > Pseudomonadales > Pseudomonadaceae > Pseudomonas > Pseudomonas sp. C11. Next base: position 15,879 of record NZ_JAWIIP010000004.1, on the reverse strand, counting down.
TCGGAGGTGGTCTGTTCGGCGATGCGCAACAGGCGCTTGATGCCGCGTGTCTGCCAGGCGATGCCGGCCAGGCCGAGCGGCACGGAGAGGCAGGCGGCGAGGATGAAGCCCCAGTTGCTGCCCATCCAGTGGCCGATGAGAAAGCCGATCTGGCTGACCAGGATGAAGGGCATCCAGGCCTGGACGATGGGTAGCCACTGGTTGCTGGCCGGAATGGCGGATTTGCCGGCATTGATGCGGGCGTACAGCGTTTCGGCGCGGCGCACTTGCTCGGCGGTCGGTTTGACCCGCACGGACTCGTAGCCGACCACCTTGTCGCCTTCGGTGATGGGCGTGACGTAGGCGTTGACCCAGTAGTGATCACCGTTCTTGCAACGGTTCTTGACGATGCCCATCCACGGGCGGCCCTTCTTCAGGGTCGTCCACATATGGTCGAACACGGCCGGTGGTACGTCGGGGTGACGGACGAGGTTGTGCGGTGCGCGAATCAGTTCCTCACGGGAGAAACCGCTGATCTCGACGAAAGCATCGTTGCAGTAGGTGATCTGCCCCTTGAGGTCGGTGGTGGAGATCAAGCGTTGCTGCGATGGAAAGGTCTTCTCGCGCTGGGTGACCGGTTGGTTGTTACGCATGGCAAGTGTCCGTCGTTGTTATGCCCCTTTAAGTCGACCGCCTGACGGTAAAGTTGAGGGGCAGAGTCCGTTTTCGCGAGTGTAATCGCTTTTTGAATGACGTCACATTTTTGTCGCGACATCGGCCGTCCCTGGCCCGACGGTGCGTACCCCTGCCGCGTGGCGGCAGGGTAGAGCATCAACTGGCGATCATCTGGCGCAGCACGTAGTGCAGGATGCCGCCGGCCTTGAAGTACTCGACCTCGTTCAGGGTGTCGATGCGGCACAGCACTTCGACTTTCTCCTGCTGGCCGTCTTCACGGGTGATGATCAGCGTCAGCGGCATATGCGGGCGCAGTTCCACGCCTTCCAAACCCTCGATGGCCAGCACTTCCTTACCGGTGAGTTTCAGGCTGTTGCGGTCGGTGCCCGGCTTGAACTGCAGCGGCAGCACGCCCATGCCCACCAGGTTGGAGCGGTGGATGCGCTCGAAGCTCTCGGCGATCACCGCCTTGACCCCCAGCAGGTTGGTGCCCTTGGCCGCCCAGTCGCGGCTGGAGCCAGTGCCGTATTCCTTGCCGGCGATGATCAGCAGTGGCGTGCCTTCGGCCTGGTAGCGCATGGCTGCGTCGTAGATCGCCAGCTTCTCCCCACTGGGTACGTGCAGGGTGTTGCCGCCTTCCTCGCCGCCGAGCATCTCGTTGCGGATGCGGATGTTGGCAAAGGTGCCGCGCATCATCACTTCATGGTTACCGCGGCGCGAGCCGTAGGAGTTGAAGTCGGCCTTGTCCACGCCGTGTTCGCTCAGGTAACGCCCGGCGGGGCTGTCGGCCTTGATGTTGCCGGCTGGCGAGATGTGGTCGGTGGTCACCGAGTCGCCAAGCAGGGCGAGGATGCGCGCTTCGCGGATATCGGTGATGCGCGGCGGGTCACCGGCGATGTTCTCGAAGAACGGCGGATGCTGGATATAGGTGGAATCGCCTTGCCAGGCATAGGTGTCGGCCTTGGGCACGGCGATGGCCTGCCATTTCTCGTCGCCGGCGAAGACTTCGGCGTATTCCTTGCGGAACATGGCGGTATCGACCTTGGCGATGGCGTCGGCGATCTCGGCCTGAGTCGGCCAGATGTCCTTGAGATACACCGGCTGGCCGTCCTTGCCGGTGCCGAGGGCATCGCGGGTCAGATCGAGGCGTACGCTGCCGGCCAGGGCATAGGCCACCACGAGCGGCGGCGAGGCCAGCCAGTTGGTTTTCACCAGCGGGTGCACGCGGCCCTCGAAGTTGCGGTTACCGGAGAGCACCGAAGCGACGGTGAGGTCGGCCTTGGCGATGGCCTTTTCGATGGGCTCGCGCAGCGGCCCGGAGTTGCCGATGCAGGTGGTGCAGCCGTAGCCCACCAGGTCGAAACCGAGTTTCTCCAGATAGGGCGTCAGGCCAGCTGCGTCGAAGTATTCGGTGACCACCTTGGAGCCGGGCGCCAGCGAACTTTTCACCCAGGGCTGGCGTTGCAAGCCTTTTTCCACCGCCTTCTTGGCCAGCAGGCCGGCGGCCATCATCACGCTGGGGTTGGAAGTGTTGGTGCAAGAGGTGATGGCGGCAATCACCACGGCGCCGTCCTGCAGGCGATGAGTGTGGCCATCGTCTTCGTAGTCGATACCGCCGCTCTGCTGGTCGCCACCGACGGCAGTACCGCCGCCGCCCTCGCTGAGCATGCGGCCTTCTTCCTTTGCCGCAGGCTTGAGTTGCAGGCCGACGAAGTCGTCGAAGGCCTGATGAACCTGGCTGAGGGCGACGCGATCTTGCGGGCGCTTGGGCCCGGCCAGGCTGGCTTCGACGCTGCCCATGTCCAGGCTCAGGCTGTCGGTGAACAACGGCTCGTCGCCGGGTTCGCGCCACAGGCCCTGCGCCTTGCTGTAGGCCTCGACCAGTTGCACGGTGGCGTCCGGACGGCCGGACAGGCGCAGGTAACCGAGGGTGATGTCGTCGACCGGGAAGAAGCCGCAGGTGGCGCCGTATTCCGGGGCCATGTTGGCGATGGTGGCGCGGTCGGCCAGCGGCAGGTCGGCCAGGCCGTCGCCGTAGAATTCGACGAATTTGCCCACCACGCCCTTCTTGCGCAGCATCTGGGTGACGGTCAGCACCAGGTCGGTGGCGGTGATGCCTTCTTTCAGCTTGCCGCTGAGCTTGAAGCCGATCACCTCGGGAATCAGCATCGACACTGGCTGGCCGAGCATCGCCGCTTCTGCCTCGATGCCGCCGACGCCCCAGCCGAGTACGCCGAGGCCGTTGATCATGGTGGTGTGCGAGTCGGTGCCGACCAATGTGTCCGGATAGGCGAGGGTGATGCCGTCCTCTTCCTTCGTCCACACGGTGCGCGCCAGGTATTCCAAGTTGACCTGGTGGCAGATGCCGGTGCCCGGTGGCACCACGCTGAAGTTGTCGAAGGCATGTTGGCCCCAACGGAGGAAGGCGTAGCGCTCGCCGTTGCGCTGCATTTCCAGCTCGACGTTGTCGGCAAAGGCGCTGGAGGAGGCGTAGCGGTCGACCATCACCGAGTGGTCGATGACCAGATCCACCGGCGACAGCGGGTTGATTCGTTGTGGGTCGCCGCCGGCCTTGGCCATGGCATCGCGCATGGCGGCCAGGTCGACCACCGCCGGTACGCCGGTGAAGTCCTGCATCAGCACGCGCGCCGGGCGGTACTGGATCTCGCGGTCGGAGGCGCGCTTGTCCAGCCAGTCGACCATGGCCTGCAGGTCTTGCGGCATTACGGTCTGGCCGTCTTCGTTGCGCAGCAGGTTTTCCAGCAGCACCTTGAGCGATTTGGGCAGGCGGTCGATGTTGCCGAGGCGCTGCGCGGCTTCCGGCAGGCTGAAATAGTGGTAGGTGGCGTCGCCGATCTTCAGCTCGCGGCGGCAGTTCAGGCTGTTGAGGGAGGGCATTGCACGTCTCCTTAGGCCCACACGGTTCGGGCCGTGGTCGGTGGCTGTTTGGCTCAAGAACGCCAGGCAGCCTTATCCTTTCATGGTGTTCCAGCGTCGTGGCAAAGGTTGCTGGCACATAGTCACTGGACAGGTTAGCAGGCTCTAGGTTCCCGCCTCGGGTATCATGGCCGGCCCAAGGAGTCCGTTCGATGAATACCCTGTTTCTGCATTGCCGGCCCGGTTTCGAGGGCGAGGTGTGCGCTGAGATCGCCGACCTCGCTGCCCAGCTGGAGGTCGCCGGCTACCCCAAGAGCAAGCCCGGCAGCGCCTGCGCCGAGTTCGTTTGCAGCGAGGACGATGGTGCCGAGCGTCTGATGCGTCAGACGCGTTTCAACCGCCTGATCTTCCCCCGTCAGTGGGCACGCGGTGCTTTCGTCAGCCTGCCGGAAAGCGACCGCATCAGCGTTTTGCTCGAAGCCCTGGCCGATTACCCGGTGTGCGGCAGTCTGTGGCTGGAGGTGCTCGACACCAACGACGGCAAGGAGCTGTCGACCTTCTGCAAGAAGTTCGAAGCGCCGCTGCGCAAGGCGCTGCTCAAGGCCGGCAAGCTGGTGGACGATGCGAAGAAGCCGCGTCTGCTGCTGACCTTCAAGAGCGGCCGTGAGGTGTTCGCCGGCATCGCCGAGGCAGACAACCTGGCAATGTGGCCGATGGGCATTCCGCGCCTGAAGTTCCCGCGTGAAGCACCGAGCCGCTCCACGCTCAAGCTGGAGGAGGCCTGGCACCACTTTATCCCGCGTGATCAGTGGGATCAGCGCCTGGCCGCCGGCATGACCGCTGTCGACCTGGGCGCCGCGCCCGGCGGCTGGACTTGGCAGCTGGTCAACCGGGAAATCCGCGTCACCGCCGTGGACAACGGGCCGATGGCAGAAAGCCTGATGTATTCGGGTTTCGTGGTGCACCAGCGTGCCGATGGCTTCACCTTCCGCCCACGCCATCCGGTGCATTGGATGGTCTGCGACATCGTCGAGAAGCCGGCGCGCACGGCGGCGATGATGGAGGCCTGGTTGGGTGAAGGGCTGTGTCGAGAGGCGGTGGTCAACCTCAAGCTGCCGATGAAGCAGCGCTACGCCGAGGTACGGCGCTTGCTCGACCGCGTCGAGGCGGGGCTGGCAGAGCGCGGCATGAAGGTCAGCATCGGCTGCAAGCAGCTCTATCACGACCGCGAGGAAGTGACCTGTCACCTGCGCCGGCTCGGCAAGTGAGGTAACTGGCCGGGCGCGGACGTTGTCCGGCCCGGGCTCCCGCTTCGCACCGGGTTCCTCCCGGTACTGGCGTGCGCGCCGTCCTGGCAGGCTGGAGCGCAGGCAGCTTGCCTCAGATGCCTGGGTGGCGCTGCCCATCCAAGGTTGTGCGCATCAGGTGACCGCCAGGGCTCCTTTGCGCGACAATGCGCGCCTGCCTGTGGAGCCCTTTATGTCCGAAGCCCTGACCCTCAATCACGATGACCTGCTCGACGCCAGCGGCCTGAATTGCCCCGAGCCGGTGATGATGCTGCACAACAAGGTGCGTGACCTGTCCCCTGGCGGGCTGCTCAAGGTGATCGCCACCGATCCCTCGACCCGTCGCGATATTCCCAAGTTCTGCGTGTTTCTCGGTCACGAGTTGCTCGGCCAGGCCGAGGAAGACGGCACCTACCTGTACTGGATTCGCAAGAAGGCGGATTAGGCAGCTTTGGCGGGCTGTTCGCTTCGTCGGCTTTCGTAGGGCGGGTGCAACCCGCCAAATAGCGGATGTCGTTGGTCGTGATGGCGGGTTGCACCCGACCTACGGTTTGTTAGCTCTCGCGATTCCATCCTGCCTGCCCCGGCGCCAGGCCGCAGCTGTTGAGCAGCGTCTGCCAGGCCTTGACGTGCCGTGCCGTGGCGGCTCGGAAATCCTGCCATAACGAATCCTGCTCGCCCGCCAGGCGCTCCAGGTAATCGCGCGTGGTCGGCGGAATGCCGTCCACGGCCTGCAGGTGCTGCAGCGCCGTCTGCCAGCGCTGGCCACGCTGATCGACCTGCGCCAGGTAGGGCTGCAGGCCGCCGGCGTAGAACTTGACGAAGATGTTCTGCAGGATGCGGCCACTTGGGGTTGGCCGCCCCTGCGGGCAGATCGGTCGGCGCGATTGGCGTTGCTCCAGCAGCTCGCTGCCGCTGTCGAGGCTGTGGCGCAGGCTGGCCAGGCTGGTGATCAGTTGGCCGCCCTGTTCGCTGGCATAGAGGGCGAAGAACAAGGGCTCCAGCTCGCCGGCCGAGGGCGGCAGGCGCTCGGGCAGCGCGGCGCCGATGCGCGCCAGTTGCTCCAGGGCGTCGAGTGCAGCACTGTCTTCGCTTGGCGTGACGGCCAGGGCCTGGTCGGCAAAGCGCAGGTAGCGCTCGAACTCCTGGCTGCCGTTGAGCGCATTCCAGAACACGGCCGGCAATTGCTGACGCTTGTCGCCTGCCAGTTGCTGCAAGGTGTTGCGGAGCGCCGTGTCGGGCGGCAGCGCGGGCAGGCAGTCGTCGATGGCGCGCAGCAGATCGCCCTCGTAGCCCAGGCGTTGGCTGGGCACCAGTTGCTTGCCGAGGCTGCTGTTGCGTTGGCTGATCAGTTGCTGCAGGCGAGGGCAGCTATGGGCGTCGATGACCAGGTCGAGCAGGCTGATGCGCAGCTCGGGCACGTCGATCAGGCGTTCGCGGCGTGGCGGCAGGCGGTAATGGCTCAGGCTGCTTGGCTCGAACGCGGCGAAACCATCGGTTTCCAACGCGTTGTCTAGCCGCTGCAGGTAGTCGTCCTGCAGCGCCAGGCCGTCGTCACCCGGGCGGCAGGCGGCCAGCAGGCAAAGGCTGATCAGGAATAAGAGGCGAGTCATGTCGCCAGTCTAGACGCCGTCATTGCCGGCTCCAAGTGGCGCTCAGGTGGCGCGGCGAATACGTTTGCGCGCGCTGCGCGCCAGGCGCAGGGTGAGCATCGCGGCGGCGCAGGTCAGGCCGACCACCAGGCCTTGCCACAGACCGCTCGGACCACTGGGCTCGCCGAACAGCTCAGACAGCCCCAGCGCATAGCCCACCGGCAGACCAATGCCCCAGTAGGCGAACAGGGTCAGCAGCATGGTGATGCGGGTGTCCTGATAGCCGCGCAGGGCGCCGGCGGCGGTGACCTGGATGGCGTCGGAGAACTGGAACAGCGCCGAATAGACGATCAGTGTCGCAGCGACTGCGATCACGGCCTTGTCCGGTGTGTAGATCTGCGCGATCTGTTCGCGCAGCAGAAACATCAGGCTGGCCGACAGACAGGCGTAGGCCAGTGCCGCGCCCATGCTCACTCCGGCGGCGAAGCGCGCCTCGCGCGGCTGACCCCGGCCCAGCGCCTGGCCGACGCGCACGGTGGCCGCCATCGCCAGGGAGTAGGGGATCATGAACACCATGGAGCTGAAGTTCAGCGCGATCTGGTGGCCGGCCACCACGGTGGCGCCGAGGCCGCCGATGAGCAGGGCGATCACCGCGAAGATGCTCGATTCGGCGAACACCGCCACGCCAATCGGCACGCCAATGCTCAGCAGGCGCTTGATCACCACCCATTGCGGCCAGTCGAAACGGGCGAACAGGGCGCTGGCGCGGTAGTAGGGCGCCCACTTCACCCACACCAGCATGCCGAGCAGCATGAAGATCATCACCAGAGCCGTCGCCCAGCCGCAACCGACGCCGCCCATGGCCGGCAGGCCGAACTTGCCGTAGATGAAGATGTAGTTGGCCGGGATGTTCAGCAGCAGGCCGAGGATACCCAGCACCATGCTCGGGCGGGTGTGGCCGAGGCCATCGCTGCAGCAGCGCAGCACGTGATACAGCGCCACGGCCGGGAAGCCGCAGGCCACGGCGCGCAGGTAGCCCATGGCCGGGTTGACCAGCGCCGGGTCGACATTCATCACATGCAGGACGACCTCGGTGTTCCACAGCAAGGCCGCGGCGCTGCCGCCGACGGCCAGGGCCAGCCACAATGCCTGGCGTACCAGTGGGCCGATGGCCGCTTCGTCACCGGCGCCGAAGCGCTGCGCCACCTTGGGCGTGGTGGCCAGGAGAATGCCGGTCATCAGCAGGAACACCGGCACCCAGATCGAGTTGCCCAGGGCGACGGCGGCCAGATCCTGCGGGCTGACGCGCCCGGCCATCAGGGTGTCGACGAAACCCATGGCGGTGTGCGCCAGTTGGGCAATGATGATCGGGGTGGCCAGAATGAGCAGGTTACGCAATTCCGTGCGCACGCGCCCCAGGCGGCTTTCGCTGGGCATTTCGTGTCTTCGTGGGAGGCGGAAGACCGCGCAGTTTACGCCTTGACGCCCCGGTCAGAAAAGTCTGAATGCGACGTTGCCTGGCGCCTCGCGTACAATGCGCGCCTTGCCGTGGAGCTGCCTCATGCTGATAGTCGCTGACGAAAACATTCCCCTGCTCGATGAATTCTTTGCCGGTTTCGGGGCAATCCGCCGTCTGCCGGGCCGTGCCATCAGCGCGCAGGATGTACGAGATGCCGATCTGTTGCTGGTGCGCTCGGTAACCCGTGTGGATCGGGCGCTGCTGGCGGGCAGCCGCGTGCGCTTCGTCGGCACTTGCACCATCGGCACCGATCACCTGGATCTCGATTACTTCGCCGAGGCGGGCATCGCCTGGAGCAGCGCACCAGGCTGCAACGCCCGTGGCGTAGTGGATTACGTGCTGGGCAGCGTGCTTACCCTGGCCGAGCGCGAAGGCGTCGACCCGGCCGGGCGTATCTACGGCGTGGTCGGTGCCGGGCAGGTGGGAGGGCGTCTGGTCGAAGTGCTGCGTGGCCTGGGCTGGGAGGTGCGGGTATGCGACCCGCCGCGGCAGGCGACCGAGGCGGGCGATTTCGTCAGCCTGGAGCAGATCATCAATGAGTGCGATGTAATCAGCCTGCATACACCGCTGGACACATCGACGCGACACCTGTTCGATGCGGCGCGCCTGGCTGCGCTCAAACCCGGCACCTGGCTGATCAATGCCAGCCGTGGCGCGGTGGTGGACAACGCTGCCCTGCGTGCGCGGTTGCTGCAACGCACCGACCTGAAGGCCGTCCTGGATGTCTGGGAGGGCGAGCCGCAGGCCGATGTCGAGCTGGCCGGACTGTGCCAATTGGCAACGCCGCATATCGCCGGTTACAGCCTGGACGGCAAGCTGCGTGGCACGGCGCAGATCTACCAGGCCTGCTGCCGGGCGCTCGGTGTGCCCGAGCAGGTGCGTCTGGACGATCTTCTGCCGGCGCCCTGGCTGAGTGAGATGACGGTGGATGGCGGCGCCGATCCCGCCTGGGCGCTGGCCAGCCTGTGCCGTGCGGTGTATGACCCGCGCCGCGATGATGCGGATTTTCGTCGCAGTCTGGTGGGGGATGCCGAGGCGCGTCGTGTGGCCTTCGACCGCTTGCGCAAGCATTACCCGATGCGCCGTGAGATCGATGGGCTGCGGGTGCGTATTGAGGGGGATTCAGCGCCGTTGGCGGCTCTGGTGCGAGCCTTGGGCGCCACTGTTTCGTAGACCGCCTGTCGCGGTTGTCGATCAGCTCGCTATGCCGGGCCCACCAGCGGTGCAGCGCGACACACCGCCTGGAGGGTTACGCGGCGCACCACCTTCATCTGGTCTTGAAGTCCGGTGTTCGGCGCCGCTAACCCACCCTACGGAATGGCATGCATTCGCGTGCCTTATTTTGCAGCAATTAAATTGCATGCAATTTAATTGCTCGCTACTTTGTTCGTCACTTTCAGCCCATTCAGGACGATTCCCCATGAGCAATGCGCTTTTCGATATCCCGGTTACCACCATCAAGGGCGAGCAGAAGACCCTGGCCGATTTCGGCGGCAAGGCCGTGCTGGTGGTCAATACCGCCAGCAAATGCGGGTTTACCCCGCAGTACAAGGGCCTGGAAAGCGTCTGGCAGCAGTACAAGGACAAGGGGCTGGTGGTGCTCGGCTTCCCCTGCAATCAGTTCGGCAAGCAGGAGCCGGGTGACGAGGGCGCCATCTCCGAGTTCTGTGAGCTGAATTTCGGCGTGAGCTTCCCGCTGTTCAAGAAGGTCGACGTCAACGGCAGCGATGCTCACCCGCTGTTCGTGCAACTGAAGAAGCGCGCGCCAGGCCTGCTGGGCAGCCAGGGCATCAAGTGGAATTTCACCAAGTTCCTGATTGGCGAGGACGGCAAGGTGGTCAAGCGTTTCGCCCCGACCACCAAGCCCGAAGAGCTGAGCAGCGAGATTGAAGCCCTGTTGAAATGACTGCTTTCGATAGCGCCGGGCTGCAACTGGACAACCAGCTGTGCTTCAAGCTTTACGCCGCGTCCCGTGCGGTGATCCGCGCCTACAAGCCGATGCTCGATGGGCTCGGCCTGACCTACCCGCAGTATCTGGTCATGCTGGTGCTGTGGGAGTGGCAGGCGCAGCCTCCGGCGCAGCCGACGCTCAAGGCATTGGGGCAACGCCTGCAGCTCGATTCCGGCACACTGACGCCTTTGCTCAAGCGTCTGGAATCCCTCGGCTTGGTGCTGCGCCGCCGCGCCGCGCTGGATGAGCGCGAAGTGCATCTGGCGCTGAGTGAGCACGGCGCAGCGTTGCATGCGCAGGTCATGCCGCTCAAGGCGCAGTTGATCTGTCAGATCGAAGAGGCCGAACTGGTCGAGCTGGAAGGGTTGCGCCAGCGCCTGGATCGGCTGCTGGCGCGTCTCGATGCGTCAGGCGGGTAGCCAGCTCTCCAGCAGGCTGGCCAGTTCCTCGCGGCGGAAGGGTTTGGCCAGGTAGTCGCTCATGCCGGCGGCGCGACAGCGTTCGCGTTCGTCCGACAGGGCATTGGCGGTCAGGGCGATGACCGGCAGTTCTGGCCAGCGCCCGTTGAGGCGGATGCGCCGCGTGGCTTCGTAACCGTCCATCACCGGCATGTTGCAGTCCATCAGCACCAGGTCGATGGGCTCCTGTTCGAGTTGCTCCAGGGCTTCGCCGCCGTGGCTGGCGACCAGCACTTCGCAGCCGAGCTTGGCCAGCATGCCCTTGGCCACCATTTGATTGACCGGGTTGTCTTCGACCAGCAACACGCGTGCACGACGTTTCTCCAGGCTGTCGCTGGCGTGTGGTGCCGGGTTGTCCGTTGCGTCGTGCTGCAAACCATGGCGCAGCGCCTGCAGCAGGCTGCTGCGAGCCAATGGGCGGGCGATCTGCTGCAGAGGGGCGAGGCGTTGCGCCTGCTCCTGCGGCAGGAAGTTGCCATAGGCGGTGACCAGCAGAATCGGAATGTCCAGCGTCGGGCGCAGGCCGAGCAGGCACTCTGGGCAGTCGCTGATCAAGAGGTCGGTCTGGACGCCGAACAGGCTGGCGTCGGTGTCCAGGCGTCGGTAGTTCAGGCCCCAGACGGGTAGCCAGCGTTCGAGCATCTGGTGCAGGCCGCTGCTGCTGGGGGTCATCGCCACGATATCGCCGCCGAGTCGAACGCTGGCCGGCTGGCCTTGCCCGGCGAGCGGCAGCAGGGCGCAGAACTCGCTGCCGAAGCCTTCCTTCGACTGCAGCGTCAGGCTGCCGTGCATCGCTTCGCACAGGCGGCGAGTCAGGGCCAGGCCGAGGCCGGTGCCGCCGAACTCTCGGGTAATCCCCACCTCGGCCTGGGCGAAGGGCTGGAAGATGCGCGCCTGGGCATCCTCGGCAATGCCGATGCCGGTATCGCGAACACGGATGCGAATGCCGGCCGCGTCATGCTCGACCAGCAGGTCGACACGGCCGAAGCGAGTGAACTTGAGCGCATTGGATAGCAGGTTGCTGACGATCTGGCGTACGCGGGTCGGGTCGCCGACCACCTGGGGCGGTAGCCTCGGGTCGACCAGGCAGGTGAGCTCGACGGCAGCGGCGGCGTTCTGCGACAGCAGGCTGGCGGTTTCCTCGACCAGTACGCCGAGGTCGAAGGGAATGGCTTCCAGCTCGAGCTGGCCGGCCTCGAACTTGGACAGGTCGAGAATATCGTTGAGCAGCTCGACCAGTACCTTGCCCGAGTCATGGGCAATGCCCAGTTGCTGGCGCTGCTCGGCGCTGAGCGGGCCGTCCAGCGCCAGGGCCAGCATACCCAGCAGGCCATTGAGCGGGGTGCGGATCTCATGGCTCATGTTGGCCAAAAAGGCCGAGCGCGCCTGCGCCATGTTCAGCGCTGTGGTGCGCGCCGCTTCCAGCTCGCGGTTGGACTGGCTGAGGCGGACGTTGGTGGCCTTGAGTTCGGCGGTACGCGCCGAAACGATGTTCTCCAGCTCGCCGAGGTACTGGGTAAGGCGATCTTCCGCGCTGCGCCGTTGCTCGATTTCCTCGGCGATGTTCGACAACTGACGATTGGTGACCTGCACCAGGATGCCGATTTCGTCGCGCTCGTGGCCCTTGGGGCAGGGCACGGGTTTGTGTTCGGTGTCCTGCGGGTTGCGCCGGCTCAGGGCGCCGATCACGTCCACCAGCGGGCGCGTCAGCATGAAGTAGAACAGCACCAGCAGGATCAGCGAGAGCAACAGGCTGCGGGCGAAACCGGTGAGCAGGGTGAGCAGCGAACGCTCTAGGAAGTGATTGCCGAAGGCGAAGGTGTCGACTTCCAGGCGCAGGACACCCAGCGCTTCGCTGGGCGAATGGGCGACATAGAGCGGATCCTGGAATACGCGCTGCGCGCCGAACAGGCTGTCACTGAAGACGCGATAGCGACTCTCGGCGCGTGGACGGCTGACGCTGGCGAGCATCTGCCCGTTGCTGTCGATCAGTTCGGCGCGAGTGACGGCCGGTGAACGCAACAGGCCGAGCACCAGCTCCTGGGCCAGTTCGGCGTCGATGTTGTAGGCGATACGGGCTGCCGGATTGTGGCTGATTTCCAGCAGCGCACGAATCTCGCGGTTGATGGAGGCGTCCTCGCTGGCATAATCGATCGCCACCTGGATGATGCTGAGCAACGTGCCAAGGATGAACGCCACCAGAACGGTCAAGCCGGCCTGTTTGAATGACAGGCGATGGGTGAGCGAAATATCCATGAATGTGTGCGTCGTCTCTGATCCTTGGGCGCTTGCCAAGCATAGCTGATAGCGACCCTGTACCGGCAGAGCCTGCAACGTGCGGCTCTGCGCAAAAGGAGTAGTAGATCGTGGATTCCCGATTGCTGGATTTTCTCACCCGCGCCGAACAGGTGCTGGAGCGCATCGAGCCCCTGCTGCCGGCCCTGCGCCCGCACGTGGACTGGAGCCACTGCGTGGCGGCGCGTTGGGTGCGTGACGGGCGCAGTGGTTTTCTGCAGCCGCTGGACGTCAGCCTCGACCTGGCGTTGAGCGATTTGCTTGGCGTAGATGCGCAGCGTGAGCAACTGGCGCGCAATACGCGGCAATTCGTCACCGGGCTGCCGGCCAACCATGCCTTGCTGTGGGGCGCGCGTGGTACCGGCAAGTCGTCGTTGGTACGTGCGCTGCTGGCCGAGCATGCGGCGGCGGGCCTGCGCCTGATCGAGATCGAGCGTGATCACCTGGCCGACCTGCCGCGTGTGGTGGAATGCCTGGCGGGGCTGGAGCAGCGTTTTGTGCTGTTCTGCGACGATCTGTCGTTCGAGGCGGGCGAGGGCGATTATCGCGTGCTCAAGAGCGTGCTCGATGGTTCGCTGGAACAGGCGCCGGACAACGTGCTGCTGTATGCCACTTCGAACCGCCGTCATCTGGTGCCCGAGCGCCAGAGCGACAACGACAACTGGAAGATGGTCGATGGCGAGCTGCATCCGAACGAGGCTGTCGAGGACAAGATCGCCTTATCCGACCGCTTCGGCCTGTGGCTGTCCTTCTATCCGTTCAGCCAGGAGCATTACCTGATCGTGGTGCGCCACTGGGTGACGGCTCAGGCGCGGCAGGTCGGGCTGGCCTGGGAATGGGACGAGGCATTGGAAAAGGCGGCAATCCGCTGGGCGCTGGGGCGTGGCAATCGCAATGGGCGCTGTGCCTATCAGTTCGCCCGCCACTGGGTTGGCCTGCAACTGCTGGAGCAGCGCGCATGATCGATCTTTCCGAAAGCGGAGCCGGCCTGCAGGGCTATGGTTTGCTCAGTGCGCAATTACAGGCGCTGCTCAGTGGCGAGCGTGACTTCATCGCCAATGCGGCGCAGTTTTCTGCGTTTATCTTTCACGAACTGGCCGACCTTAACTGGGCCGGTTTCTACCTGGCCAAGGAGGGCGAGCTGGTGCTTGGCCCGTTCCAGGGCAAGGTGGCGTGCGTGCGCATTCCCTTCGGCCGTGGTGTCTGTGGGGCCGCGGCTGCCAGTCTGCAGACCCAGCGCGTGGAGGATGTGCATGCTTTCGCGGGGCATATCGCCTGCGACAGTGCGTCCAACAGCGAGCTGGTGGTGCCGCTGATCAAGGAGGGGCGTCTGGTCGGTGTGCTGGATCTGGACAGCCCGCAGGTCGGGCGTTTCAGTGAGGTCGATCAGGCCGGCATCGAAGCGCTGGCCGCAATCTTCCTCGCGGCCAGCGATTGCTGAGTTGGGGGCGCCGGTTGATCAGCGCTTGATGCCGAGCTTCTCCAGCGTACGCAGCTCGCGCGGCAGCACCTGCTGTACCGAAGGGCGTGCCTTGACGCGCTGATAGTGCGCGGCCAGTGCTGGCCAGCGGCTCGCGTCGAGGGTTTCGCCACCGTGCTCCATGTTGATCAGTTGGCAGGCCAGCGCCAGGTCTGCCATGGAGCACTGCTCGCCGAGGAAATATGGCCCCTCGCCGAGGGTCGCCTGCAGGTAATCGAAGTGCTTCGGCAGTTTGTCCCTGAGGGTCTGCTGCACCTGATCTTCGTCGCACTGCTGGCCCATGCTGGTTTTCAGTACGCGGTTGCGGAACACGCTGAAGGTGCACAGCGGTGCGAGTTCGTAGTCGGCGTACTTCTCCAGCCAGCGTACCGTGGCGCGCTGCTTGGCATCTTCCCCATAGAGATGCTGACTCTGCGGATAGTGTTCTTCGAGGTATTGGCAGATCACGCTGGAGTCGGCGAGCGTGAGATCTCCGTCGCGAAAGGCGGGAATACGGCCCAGTGGGTTGAGCTCGCGGAACCAATCGGGCTGGTTGAACGGCATGACTGGTTCGAGATCGTAAGCCAGGCCTTTCTCGATCAGGCACAGGCACAGCTTGCGAACGAACGGAGAGAGGGGGGCGCCGTATACGGTCATGCTCATGGAGTCTGGCCTCGTCGTCTGCTTTTGGAATTAGAGGGCCGAGCGCGGTCAGCGGCGCTCAGTCATAGATGTTCTTCTTCTTCCAGTCTTCGTCGTCCAGGCCTTTCAGGCCTTCGGTCAGTTCGCTGGTCTCGTCTACGGCCGGTGGCGGAGCGTTGAGCACCATGGCATTGGCACGAGCCAGGAGTTCCTCGAAACGCTTGAGCTGGGTCTGATACAGCGCGGGTTCGGGTTGCTTGCGCAAGTATTGCACCGCGCGCTCGAATGCCAGGCGGGCCTGGCCGGGGCGATTCTGCTGCATGGCGCTCTGGCCGAGCGTGTTGAAGCACTCTATATAGACCTGCACCAGCATCTGGCGAATCTGCTTGAGCCAGAGCTTGCCTTCGCCCATGGGCAGCAGATTGATCTGCACCGAGCCGGTGATCAGGCCTTGCAGGTTTTCCAGGATGAAGCGTACTTCCTTGGCCTTGGCTTCGTTGAGGATCGGCTGCGGCGGGTTGTTTACGCTGATCGATTCTCCCTGCACGACCAGGGCGCGTAGCGCTTCGATGCTCTTGCCCAGTTCGGTGTTCTGTTTATCCAGCGTTTGCAGGCGCTCGCTGAGCTGCAATTGCAACTGGCAGAGCAGCAGCTTGAGGCGCGGAGTCATCAACTGACCGGGCATGCGCTCGGACAGATCCTGGCAGCGGCGAATGCGGTCGAGCAGGTCGGCGCGCTGGCGGGCCTTCTCGAGCTTGCCATTCTCGACAGCATGATTGACGTACGCGATCACCATCAGCAGGGCGATGCCACCGACGATCAGCAGGGTTATCACGAGTGGGGACACTGCTTGGAACCTCTCGACTACTGGCTTTTCGCCCGAGTGTAGTGGCTTGCTTGCGAGGCTCCTAGCGCTAACTCCATTTCAGGCTTGAAGTCTTTGATTTTAAAAATTTTTTAGAGAGAGGTTGACGACCTCTAAAAGCCTCCATAGAATGCGCGCCACTTCCAGCGCAAAGCCTAAAGCGAAGCGAAGGAAGCCGGAAAGTTGCTTGATGTTCCGGGGTGTGTCCCCTTCGTCTAGTGGCCTAGGACACCGCCCTTTCACGGCGGTAACAGGGGTTCGAGTCCCCTAGGGGACGCCAC